>JARRRI010000001.1:0-60696 GCA_037380845.1 Candidatus Sulfobium sp.
CCCGGGCGAGGATACCTCCAGCACATAAGGCGAATGTATAGGGTCCTCCACATCGAGAACGGCAGACAAAGCCCTGCTCACCCTTTCGCAGTCGTCGAGCGTCACACCTTCCTCTTTGTCTATAAATACTCTCACAGTCGGCTTCCTCAAGCTCCCGGCAATCTCGACATCGACCACGCGGACGCCGTTTTGCGACGCCACCGAGTCGGCGAGTCCGGTAATCATCTTTGTTACTTCTTCCTCCATATATAAAACAAAAGAGTGGGAATGCCCACTCTTTGACAGTAAAAAAACGGTTCGCTAATTAATTATAGCAATAAGCCATGAAAATTTCAAATGGAATTATAAAGAAAGGCATGGCAACAAGCTGTAAGCCGGCAGGCCCGCAAGTTACAGGCGGGCAAGCTCAAAGAGGACGATCAGCCATCAGCTCCCCGCCGATTTTACCAGAATCTATCTAAAATATGACTCCGTTTGCGTTATTCCCGCGAAGGCGGGAATCCATGTTTTTCAAGGTTTAAAATGGACCCCGCCTTCGCGAGGGTGACAGATTTTCCTGAAAGTCGATTTTGAGACAGGTTCTCCTTAACTATTTACTACTTACTATATACTATTACTTGTTGCGGTCTCTAAAACGCAGAACCCTGCCGGCGAGTTTCCCCGTTACCGTGCCGTCCCATAAGGCCGGGACCCCGTTTACCAGGACATAGCGAATGCCTTCCGGCCTTCTGAAGGGTTCATCAAAGGAAGCGGCATCCAGGACCTTTTCAGGATCAAAGACCGTGACATCGGCCCACATGCCCTCCGCCACCCGTCCCCTCCCGGCCAGTCCGAATGTGAGCGCAGGCAGCATGGTGGCCCTGTATACGGCCTCGGAAAGCTCCATAAGTCTCTCCTCCCTCACATATCTCCCGAAAAACCGGGGGAACGTGCCGAAGGTCCTCGGATGAGGCTTCCCCGTCATCGTAGGGCCGTCGAAGCACCTGGCAGAACTGTCGGAGCCTATCATGCAAAAAGGCAGGGAGAGAAACTTTCTGAGGTTATCCTCGCTCATCGACCGGAATATGGCCCCCACCCTGAGGTTTTCCCCGACGAGCAGCCTGAACAAAAGATCTGTCTCATCCAGTCCGATTTTACCGCTGATATCGGCCAATGTCTTCCCTTCCATCCATTTGTTCGCTTTTGATACAACCGAAGAGATTGTCACCCGCTTCCAGTATTCACCTGAAAGGACCTGCCCGGTCAGTTCCTTTACTATATTCGCTCGCGTCGCGTTGTCTTTCAGTCTTTTCATTTCTTCTTCACTCCCGCCTGCATAAACCCAGGGAGGAAGGATGGCGTCCAGATCGGTGCTCGATGCTATATACGGATAGCGGTCGCAGGTCAACGCCGTCCCCGACAGCCGGGCCTCTTCCAACATGGCGCAGACCCTCCCGGCCTTATACCAATTTACCTCGCCGGCCGTTTTGATATGCGAAATATGTACTTTGACACCGGTCTTTCGCCCTATCTCTATCACTTCCCCGACGGCCTCCAACAGGCCGTCTCCTTCGCTCCTCATGTGGCTCGTATAAATGAGCCCCTTTTCTTTCAGAATTTTCGACAGCTCCACAAGCTCCCCTGTATCCGAGTAAACACCGGGAGGATAGATAAGACCTGTAGAGAGGCCGATAGCCCCCTGGTCAGTCGCCTCCTTCAACAGGCCGGACATGTCAAGCATCTCCCGCCCCGAAGGCGGCCCGTCCCCATACCCCATGACGGAACCGCGAATATTTCCATGTCCTGCAAGAACGGCGATGTTCAGGCCGATGCCCCTGCTTTCTAGGAGGATAAAGTATTCTTTCAGGGTAGTCCACCGTTCCCGGATCCCCAGTTCCACCAGGTCTCCTTCTCTTCTTTCCCGCGTCATTCCTGAAAGCGGAGCTGCCGACATCCCGCAGTTTCCGTTGATCTCGGTGGTTATCCCCTGACAGACCTTGCCCTCGGCGCGGGGATCGGCAACGAGCGTGAAATCCGAATGGGCATGGGTATCGATAAAACCGGGAGAGACCGCCAGCCCCCGGGCGTTAATAGTCAAATCCGGGTCTTCTCCGGGGAATTCCCCGACAAATGTTATCTTTCCCCCGGATATCCCGATATCGGCCGAAAAGGGAGGAGTCTTCCCCCCGTCATAGACCACCCCGTTCTTTATAAGCAGATCAAGTTTCATAATCAGCTGGTAGCTATTAGTAAATAGTAAGTAGAACCTGTCTCACAATTGATTATTATGCTTATCCGGTTGATACAGCACGTTGTCATTCCCGCAAGCGAAACGTGTCGGGAATCCTTCTGAAAACAAAGAAAGATTCCGGACAAGCCGGAATGACAGATCAGGCCAATTCTGTGTCAACCGGATAAGCATATTGATTATTTAACATTATGAGTTCGCGTGCGTCATTCCCGCGAAGGCGGGAATCCATGTTTTTCAAGGTTTAAATGGACTTCCGCCCCTGGTCGCCTCCGGCGCCGCCGCGGCGGGTAACCCGCCGTGATTCGGGCGGGTAAACTTCGCGAGGGTGACGGATTTTCCTGAAAGCCGATTTTGAGACAGGCTTTATTCACTATTCACTATTTCCTGTTTACTACTTACTTCTCACTTCTCCTTTTTCAAAAAAGGTTTCCGGCGACTGCAGGCTTTTTACAAACATGGGCAGGAGGAAGGCAGCAATTACTCTAGCCCTGCCCCAGAAGCCTTTCGCGTCAGCCGTCTTCATATTTTCCCTGTATGTTTCGAGAGCCATGTCCTTCAGGACCGGAAAACACTTCACCGTAAGACCCATCGTCTCGAAAAAATCCTTTACGGGCAGACCGATCTTTTCCAGGGGGCCCAGGAGCCTTCCGAGGGCCTCGATGGTCTCTTCGGATTTTGCAGAAGCCATCATGATCTTGGCGCCTGCTATCATGAACAGGACCCTGAGCGTCCTTACGGCGGCGATATCGATGCCCTCACCGGTGAGAGTCACCGGTCCCCAGGAAAATACTATCTTCCCCGGCCTGCCGACCACATTACTGATAAACGTATAAGAAAGGAAAATACTTATCGGTATCCATCCCGCCTTCACCGTCCTGAAGGGGATTCTCACCAGCAGCAGGGCCAGCACGGCCATGATCAGGAGATAAACAGTGAGATCTGCGACCACGAACAGGAAGATGACGAAGAGAACGTAGAGGATAATCCTTGCTTCGGGCTTAATTCTTCCTGGAATCAAACGGGCTCCCGACCCCGGCAACCGTCTGCGGGCCGGCCTTCGACATATATTTTTCAATCCCGTCCGCGATCGATTTCGCCAGGTGCTCGCGGTAGCGCGTCCTGGAAAGAAGCTTCTCCTCATGTGGATTGCTTATAAAAGAGACTTCAACCAGAACGGAGGGCATCCGTGCGCCGAAGAGCACATAGAAAGGGGCCCACTTGGTGCTGAGGTCTACTATTCCGCGATATTCCCTGCTCAGCTCATCTACCAGTGTCTTCTGAATATAATTCGCCAGAAGGAGAGACTGGTCCCTCTTGTTCTCACGCATCAGATCGCCCAGCATGATGTCAAGCACATCGTTATCCTTTTTCATATTCTTCATGTTCTTCAGAGAAATCTGGTTCTCGCGCGCCGCAACCTTTATGGCTTCCTCGTTGTCAGTCCAGTTCAGAAAGTAGGTTTCGACGCCCCGGGCGTCTTTGCTGTTGCTTGCATTCGCGTGGACGGATACGAAAAGGTCGGCATTCTTGCTGTTGGCGATGGCCGTTCTCTCTTCGAGCGGAATGAATTCGTCTTTGTCCCGCGTCAGATACACCTTCAACTTAGGATTGGCCGAAAGTATCTTCTTCAGTTTCAGGGAAATGTCCAGGACGACGTCCTTCTCATAGAGGTTATTGGGGCCGATGGCCCCCGGGTCGTGTCCGCCATGTCCAGGGTCTATGACTATTATCTTCTTCCCCGACCGGAGAGGATGGCCATAGATATCTATGACGACCCTGGCGGGGTCGTCCAGGGTGATCACCCTGTAGTCCCTGATCTTTCCGAGGTCAAGGACGACCCTGACCGTTTCTTTACCGAACTGGCTGGTCCGCACCGACCTGAGCATTCCGTTTCCGACGGCAATTTTCCTCTTCAGGGCCGGGCCGACCCGGCTGTCCATGATATCGAAAAAAACCCTGTCGGGGTGGGAAAGACGATGCTTCGAAAACCCGGTGTTGCCGGAAAGGTCTACTACCAATCTCGTATAGTCCGGATATGACCAGTAACGGATTCCTTCCACAGTGACTTCAGGCTGTGCAAGGGACACTGCAGGGAAAAGAAGAATTGCAGCCAGGAGGACCGCCGGTAAAATTTTCACCGCCTTTACGCCGGCCGGCCGAATGTCATTCAAAGTATGCCTCCGAACTTATACCGCCTGGACATTTCTTATTTCCGGGATCTCCTTCCTGATGCTGGTCTCGACCCAGTTCTTCATGGTAAGAGCCGACATGGGGCAGGTCCCGCATGCGCCTTTGAGTTTGACGTAAAGGACACCGTCTTTCACATCCACCAGTTCGATGTCTCCGCCTTCGGTCCTCAGGCCTGCTCTCACCCTCTCCAGGGCATCTTCAACCCTTTTGCGGAAGTCCGGCGTATCCATAATGTCTACATGATAAAAAAATATGAGCTAATATTCAAGTATTTTATCACCCTTTCATCCCTTTCCCCTTATAAATAATGATTTCCCAGCCAACGCGGGTGATGGGGAACAGGCTATGGCCAACGAAAACAGAGACCGTAAATCGTGGGCCGTCAAACATAAATCCCGTCTTTTACCTATTGCCTTTTGCCTCTTGCCTATTGTCTATTACCTCTTGCCTCTTACTTGCCCGCGCCGATATTGTTTAGTATCATTAGTACTGTGCTCGACTCACTTTTCTATCCCCGCTCAATAGCTGTAATAGGGGCTTCGCATGACAAAGGAAAAGTCGGATACTCGGTTTTGCATAACCTGAAGAGGTTCGGCTATGAAGGGCGGATCTTCGGTGTCAACCCGAAAGCCGGGGATATCCTCGGGACGAGGGTATTCCCGGACATTCACAGCGTAGACGACGAAATAGACCTGGCCATAGTCGTTATTCCCGCACAACACGTTGCCGGTGCACTCAGGGACTGTGCCGATAAAGGTGTGCGGTCGGCGGTCATCATAAGCTCCGGGTTCAGAGAGGGGGGCGCAGAGGGTGCCCAACGGGAGGAGGAACTAAAGGCCATCGTAAGGGAAAGCGGGATGCACGTTGTCGGTCCGAACTGCCTGGGTATCATCAATACATTCAACAGCCTCAACGCGACGTTCGCCGCCGGCATGCTTCCGAAGGGAAGGATGGCTTTCTTCTCACAGTCCGGCGCTCTCGGTATAGCAATACTCGACTGGGCCATCGGGAACAGGATCGGCTTTTCCAAGTTCATAAGCCTCGGGAACAAGGCCGACCTTAATGAGACCGACTTCATCGAATACTTTATCCAGGACCCGGAGACGGACATCATTCTCGGCTACGTGGAGGACGTAGTGGAAGGCCGAAGGTTTCTTCGGCTCGCAAAGGAAGCCTCCAGAGTCAAGCCCATCATCCTGGTCAAATCCGGCGGCACCCGTGCCGGGGCGAGGGCGGCGTCTTCCCATACGGGAGCGCTCGCCGGCTCCGACAGCGCCTTCGATGCCGCCTTCAGACAGACGGGTATTATACGAGCCGGGGGAATAGAAGACCTCTTTGAAACGGCAAAGGCCTTCAGCTGCAAGAAGGTCCCTGCCGGCAATAACCTCCTGATAGTCACCAACGCAGGAGGTCCAGGCATCATCGCCGCCGACACCGCTGAAAAATCCGGGATAGCCCTCCCCGCCCTCTCCAGGGAAGTGATCGGGAAGCTTTCCTCTTTTCTCCCCAAAAATGCTTCGCTATACAATCCCGTGGATATCATCGGGGATGCCTCGGCCGACAGGTACTCGGCTGTGCTGGAGGTCGCGATTGAGGACAGCCGCATTGACGGTTTTCTCGTCATCCTGACACCGCAGGCAACGATCAGCGTGGAGGACGCGGCAGAGGCGGTTATGAGGTCGTCTGCCGTGTCGGACAAGCCCTTCATCACATGCTTTATGGGAGAGGAGAGTGTGCGTTCTTCCGTTGAAAAGCTGAAGAGGGCTTCAATTCCGAATTTTTCCTATCCGGAACCGGCGGTCCAGGCTTTCCGGAAGCTCAGGGACTACGGCCAATGGGTAGGGAGAGAGAAAATCCAGACCACCGCAATAGTCGCTGACAGGGCTTCCGTCTCAAAGGTTATACGCGAAGCAACAGAGAAAGGCCGGTTCAACCTGACGGAAAACGAATCACGAATGATACTGGGCTCTTACGGCTTCAGATTTCCCGCCAGGTATCTGGCGACCGATCCCGGCGAGGCGGCTGCAGCCGCAGAGAAAACAGGGTTCCCCGTTGTAATGAAGGTCTCATCGCCCGATATCCTGCACAAGACAGACGTCGGAGGAGTGAAGCTGGGAATACGTTCAAAAAAAGAAGCCAAAGCGGCGTTTACCGAGATTACTCTGAACGTCAGGAAATTCATGCCTTCCGCTTTCATAGAGGGAATCTCCGTTTATGAAGCGGTCCCCGGCGGCAAGGAAGTCATAACGGGAATAACGTATGACAGGACGTTCGGCCATATGATAATGTTCGGCCTTGGCGGAATATATGTCGAGATACTCAAGGACGTCTCGTTCAGGATAGTACCGCTCGACGTGTTCGACGCCCGGGAGATGGTCCATGAAATCCGCTCGTTCCCCCTGCTGAAGGGCACCAGGGGGGAAAAGCCCGTCGATATCGATGCCATAGTCGAGGCCATACTCAGGCTGTCGGCTCTCTCCTGCGATTTCCCGGGCATTCAGGAACTGGACATCAACCCCCTGGTGGTAACCGAAAAAGAGACGACGGCACTCGATGCAAGGATAATAGTGGGCGGTGAGGAGCCTGAAAGATAAGCCATGTACAAAACGGCAAAGAAGATTCACCGCGGAGACACAGAGAGCATCTTTCATGAATTTTTTATTTGTCTTAAATGCCTCAGTACCTCTGTGCCTCAGTGTAAAATTCTTTCCCATGCCGGCAAGGCCGGTTGAGAGGAGGTTTGCATGCAGTATTTATACATTGCCTCAATGTCGGGATTTTCCGGCAAAAGCCTCGTCACACTGGGTCTGGGCCTTCTGCTGAAAGAAAAAGGGTACAAGGTGGGGTTTATAAAACCCATCGGCAGGATCCCCGTCAGGCAGGGGAAGCTGCTTATCGACGCCGATGCGGAATTTATGAGGAAGTCCCTTGAACTGCCGGAAGACCCCGCCATCGTGTCGCCTTTTGTAGTGACATACGAGGTCCAGAACAAGGCCCTGAGGGGCAGGCCTTCAGACAGATTCGATGTGGTCAAAAAGGCCCTGGATTCCATCGAGGACAAGAACGTGGTCCTTGTCGGCGGCGGCGCCAGCCTGTTCGAAGGCTCTCTCTTCGGGATCAGCGGCCTGAGGCTCATTTCCTATCTGGCCGCCAAAACGCTGGTCGTGGAACCCTGGAGCGGAGAAGATTCCATTGACTCCATAATAGGAGCAAAAGAACTGCTCGGCGACAATTTTGCCGGCGCCGTCATCAACAAGGTGCCGCAGAGCGCCCACGACTACATAAAGAAGTATGTGAGGCCCTTTCTTGAGAAGAAGAAGATAAACGTCTTTGCGGCCCTTCACAGGGACATACTCCTCGATTCTATCACCATCCGGCAGTTGAACGAAATACTGAGCGGAAAAGTCCTCTGCTGCGAAGAAGCTCTCGACAACTTCATAGAGAATTTCTCCATAGGGGCAATGGACGTGGACAGCGCCATCAAGTACTTCAGGAGGACCCCGAATAAGGCCGTTATCACCGGCGCAAACAGGTCGGACATACAGCTTGCCGCTCTCGAAACGTCAACTAAATGCATAATCCTGACCGGCGGAATGTATACCAACGACGTCATCATCGGCAAGGCAAAGCTCTCCGGCGTCCCCGTAATATCGGTCCACGACGATACCTTCACCACAGTGGAAAAAATCGAATCGGTCCTCGGCAAAATCCGGATCAGGGAGCAGAAAAAAGTCGTGAAGACCAAAGAGATCGTAGAAAAGGAATTCGATCTGAAAAGGCTGCTGAAAGAACTGAAAATCGGGCAATAGGCAATAGGCCATAGGTTATAGGCCATAGGTTATAGGCCATGGGAGATAGCCCAGGACGGTGAACCATGAACCGGTTTGCCGATCTGTCTTTGCCTCTAGCCTATTGCCTATTGCCGGCTTTTTTATATTTTCCCGAGCCGTTGTGCCAGTGCGGTCGTCTCTTTGAGGAGGTCTTCCACTTCGTCAAGTCCGCTGTTCCAGAAGGCCTTGCCGGTTATATCGATGTCCAGCTTACGGAAAATGTTCCTGGGTGAGTCAGACAGACCGGCGGACAGGAATTCCTTGACGTTTGTCACGAAGGCGGGCCCACTTTTCACCGCGTTCTGGAGGGACTTGGATATCAGCAGGCCTGAGGCGTAGGAATAGACATAAAAGAAGTAGCGTATGTGGCCCCAGTACACCCACCAGTTCCCGGAGCCCGGCGACTGCTCGACAGATTCTCCCATATAGGCCGCCATGTGTTTCTGAAAAAGAGCGCCTATTTCGTCCCGGGACAGGTAACCTTTCTGTCTGAAAGTTTCGTGGAGCTCCCGTTCGAACCGGTAGCATGCAACCTGCCTGAATATGGTTGAAACGTCGTCGTTCAGTTTCATCATCATGATTGCCAGTCTCTGTTCGTCGTCCGAGCCCCTCAGTATCTCCTGCAGGACAAAATCCTCGAAGAAGGTGCTTGCCACCTCGGCGGTCGATGTAGGCGTACCGAAATTCAGCGCGTTCTGTCTCCTTCTGATCAGCTCATTATTTATGCCGTGTCCGAGTTCGTGCGCCAGTGTCAGGACGTCGTGGAGCGTGTCGGTATGATTCAGAAGGACAAAAGTCGGCTGGGAGATGCAGTGGTGAACGCAAAAGGCTCCGCCGGCCTTTCCTTTGCGCGGATACACGTCAATCTGGCCCTTCTCTGCGAAAGATTCGAAAATATCCGCGAACTCCTTGTCCAGTCTTTTCAAGACCCTGTAAACGAGCCGCCGGCTCTCCGCATACGGATATTTATTGCCGACATTTCCGAACTCCGCGTTCCTTTCGTGATATTTCAGTTTCCGGACTCCCATCAGGCGCGCCTTCAAACCGTAATATCGCGCCGATATGTCAAATCTCTCCGATACGGAATCGATGAGGCAATCGACAACCTCACTGTCTACGTCGTCGCTGATGTGGCGCGAGAGGTCAGGTCGTGAAAAGCGCCTGAGTTCATCGTCGACCTTCTTGTTGGCCAGGACCGAGTTGAGCTCCGCCTCCGCCACATCCGCATGTTTTTCCAGGATATCGTTGAAAGCCTTCGCGGCTGAGTCCCTGACTTTCTTCTTCCCGCTGTTCATAAGGCTCAATATGTCGGGGAAAGTCCTCATGTCCTTCCCCCCTTCATCGAGAAGCACCTCCCTCTCTTCTCTGGCCAGAAAACCGGACGTCATCTTCACCCAGTTGGAATAGGAAGTCGTGGATTTGAGGTTAAGAATTCTCTCTTCGCGTTCCCCGAGGAGGTGCGCGGACTCGGCGAATATCCTGTCGATGAAATGCCTGTATCCCTCAAGGCCTGGGTAATCAAGAAATTTCTTCCGCAGCTTCCGTGGAATTCCTGCGATGCCCAGGTAAAAGAACTGAATGTCGTTTTCTATCTTTCGGCTAAATTCTTCAATCTTGTTAAACCGTGCCTTCAGGTCGGGGGAATTCTGGTCCTGCTGAGTCCTGAGCCAGAAATAATAACCGGGGTTTCCGTCGGCGGCCCAGTCCCTCTTCCATTCCTCGTATTCATCCAGGGCCTGACCGAGAATCTCCGGATTCCTGAGATAATCTTTTCTCTTCTTCCATTTATTGATAAATTCGTAGCTCTTCCGCTCAACTTCGGCCATCTCCTCTTCTATCTTCGGATCACGGTCATTATCAAAGAGCAGTCCGAGGTTCCATTCCGCATGTCTCCTGCCTCGTCTCTTGTCACGTTGAAGCATCTTGTCTCTCCTCCCTGTCAGCAGAGGGCGTTGGGCGTTGTGCGCCCTTCCTGCTGCCCTCGTAGAGTTCGTATTCGATCAGTCTGCATTCGATTTCTCCGTTGAAAAAAACCTTCCTCCTTGAGGACCTCAGGCCTACCTTTTTTGCAAGGCCGAGGTTGCCGGTAAATATACATCCCCGGTACCCCCCGCACTTCTGTTTGAAGTAATCGCCTATCCCGTTGTAAAGAGCTCCAAGCTCCTTCATTCTGCCCATCCTGACGCCATATTCCGGATTCACTACTACAATGCCTCCGCCGGCTGGGACCTGGGTCGACGCATAATCACAAACACTGAACTCTATCAGATGCTCCACTCCCGCGGTAGCCGCGTTCCTTCGGGCAGCCTCGACAGCCTCCGGGCGAATGTCGGCGGCTATTATCCGCCCGGCCATCGATTTTTTTCCGCTTGTCCTGGCGGCCCGCCTCAGTCTCTCCCATGGTCCCGCATCGAACTCCCTCAGGTGCATGAAACTGTAATTACTCCTCAGTAACCCCGGCGCCCTCTTCAGGCCGATAAGGGCGGCCTCTATCGCGAGTGTTCCGCTGCCGCACATCGGGTTTATGAAGTTGCCCTCGCCGCTCCAACCGGCGGACATTACTACGGCCGCCGCGAGGGTCTCCTGCATGGGCGCTTCCATCGGGATCTTCCTGTATCCCCGACGGGAAAGCGGGAAACCCGAAGTATCCAGGTAAATAGCAGCTTTTTCCCCCCGCCAGTGGAGAAAAAACACAAGTCTCCCGCGGTCGGGGCCCGAATCCGGCCTCGATCCGGTTTTCGATCTCATCCGGTCAACTATGGCGTCCTTGCACTTCAGATTCACATAGCGCGAATCCCTCACAGAAGGGTTCGCTACGTTTGAGGTCACGCAGACGTATCCCGTCTCATCGATTATTTCCTCCCAGGCAACGTCCGATAACCCGCGGTAGAGCTCCTGCATGTCCGGCGCCTCAAACTCTGCGAGCAGAAAAAGGACGCGCTGGCCTGTACGGAGATAAAGGTTGAGAAGCATGGCATCGTCCATGGTCCCCTCCGTGATCACCGCCGTTTCGGTCGCCGAAAGCACGGGAAGGCCCAGCGACACCATTTCTTTACCAAGAATGGGAGCGGTTCCCCTGGAACAGGTTATCAGTATTTATTTTCGTCCGGCTATCATTTTTTTGACATCTCAGAGGCGCTCACGGTAACGTATTCTAAGACTCGAAGCGTTAGCAATTAGAGAGTGCATCGTCTATAATAAAACGTTGCGAAAAATTTCGAAACTATAAGGAGATGAAATGAGAAAGTTTTTGGTATTGTCGACAATATTTTTTGTCATAGGCTTTTTTGCGGTACATGAAATATATGCCGGGTCCGAAAAAAAGCCGGCCCAGTCGCAATCTTCATCCGTATCGAAAAAGGCCGGCGGGGTATCCACGCTCTCAGGCAAGGTCGTCGAGACCATGAACAGCGGCGGCTACACCTATGTGCTTCTCGAAAGAGGCGGCAATAAGACCTGGGTCGCCTTCCCGAAGGCAAAAGTGGTCAAGGGGCAGACGATCCACCTGAGGCCCGGCATTGAAATGGGACAGTTTGAAAGTAAAACACTGAATCGAAAATTTGACAAAATAATTTTTTCTGCGGGTCTGGCAAGTCCGGAACCCTCCGGGGCAATGAAGTCTCCCGGCAGCAAGGGTAGTGTAGTCGCTCCCATGAAGAAAATAGAGGTCGGGAAGGCCAAAGGGGCCGACGCATACACGATAGCGGAGATTTATAAAAAGCTCGGCAGCCTTGACAAGCACAAGGTTGTCGTCAGAGGCAAGGTTGTCAAGGTGTCGTCCGGCATCATGAGGAGAAACTGGATACATCTGCAGGACGGCAGCGGCAGCGCCGCGCAAGGCAATTATGAACTTGTTGTGACATCCCGGGATCTCCCCAAACGGGGTGAGGTAGTTACAGTGTCCGGCACGCTCCACAAGGACAAGGATTTCGGGATGGGCTACAAGTATAAGGCAATCATCGAGAATGCTTCCATAAAGAAGCAGTAACATCCTCTGCCGGAAGACGGCAGATATCCGGCTTCAGCAATTTCCTCCCTTTTCCGGATGGGGCTGCTGTCCGGGAAAGGGATTTTTTCCGTCGCCGTTCAATTCAACTCTCGGGACCGGCCGCCTGGTCAGGACAAACTTCGGCCACGGCCCCGAATTAGACAAATTTCAGGGGATGTATAACTGTGGGATTGAGATATCTCTTGAAGTCGATGCGATTTTGTGAAATCATAAGATTGTCGATAGCATTTCGGATGGAGGCATAATGTCATGAGGAAATTCTTTGGTATCACCGTCGTTTTTGCAGTATTGCTAACCATTGTCCTGCCGCCGAAGGCCCGTGCCGAGAGGAAAGAGCTGGCCAAGATCGAAGACGCCACGGCGGTTCTGCAACAGATCGTATCAATACCCGAGAAGAATATCCCCCCTGCGCTGCTTCGTAATGCCGGCGGCATAGCGATCATCCCCGGAGTTATCAAGGCCGGTTTCATACTCGGAGGCCGCTACGGAACGGGTGTCCTGATGGTGCGCAATCAGGAGGGCGAGTGGAGCTATCCTTCCTTCATTTCGCTGACAGGCGGGAGCATCGGGTGGCAGGTGGGGGTCGAGTCAATCGACATCATACTCGTCTTCAAACACAGGAAGAGTATCGACAGGATAGTGCACGGCAAGTTTACATTGGGCGCCGACGCAAGCGTCGCCGCGGGACCGGTCGGCAGACAGGCATCCGCCGCCACCGACGTGCAGCTAAAGTCCGAGATCTATTCCTATTCCCGCAGCAGGGGGCTATTCGCCGGCCTGGCTCTCGAGGGGGCGGCCCTGCAGATCGATGAAGAAGACAACGAAGCATTATACGGAAGCAGGGGCCGCGATGCCCGGAATATTCTCAACGATCTGGTTACTACGGAACATCCGGAAGTCCGGAAGCTGAGGACGACTTTAAAGAAATACACTTCGAAGAAGAAGTGAGATCACACTCACACGGCTTCATTCGTCTCCCATTTTCCGGGCGGGAACTGCCCTTTCAGGGCGCGCCCGAGCATGCCGGCAAACGTCTTCCGCGAAACTTCCCTCGCGCCCATACTGACCAGGTGACCGGTCACAACCTGACAGTCGATGAACGAGCCCTCCCGGCATTTCAGCCGCTCGGCAAGTTTGACCAGAGCGACCTTGGAAGCGTCGCTTCGCCTTGCGAACATTGATTCGCCGAAGAAGGCAGAGCCGAGCGACACACCGTAAAGTCCTCCCGCCAGTTCATCTCCGTACCAGCTTTCTACCGAATGGGCAAAACCGTCCCGATGGAGACGGCAGTAAGCCTCTATCATGTCATCTGTAATCCAGGTGCCGCTGTCATTCGGCCGGGAGGCGCAGGCACAGCTCCTCATGACCTCTTCAAACGCTGTGTCCGAAGTCACCCGGTAAGTACCCTTCCTGATGGTCTGGCGCAGGCTCCTCGACACCTTCACTTCCGAAGGCATCAGGACCAGTCTGGGGTCGGGCGACCACCAGAGAACAGGCATGCCATCGGAATACCAGGGGAAGATACCGAGGGAATAGGCAAGCAGGAGACGCCCTTCGCTGAGGTCTCCTCCCACGGCGAGAAGACCGTCTTCATCGGCCAGATCGGGCGAAGGGAAAACTATTTCGTCAGTCAGCCTGAATACAGGCACAGAAGGACTCCGCGGGAAAGGCGGTCTTCACTTGTATCTGAAGCTCAGTTTCCCGCCCTTGAAGCCGATACTGACCGTCCCGCCATTTTTAAGCCGGCCGAAGAGCAGTTCGTCCGAAATCACGTCCTTGATGTCCGTCTGCAAAACCCTGGAGAGAGGCCTCGCACCGTAAAGAGGATCGTAACCTTTTGACGCAAGCCAGTCCAACGCACCGTCGGAGATTACCAGCCGCACCCTCTTCCCGGCCAGTTGACCTGAAAGCTCCCCGATAAACTTGCCGACGATCTGTTTCATAGTGTCCGCAGTCAGCGGAGAGAAGGAAATCGTGGCGTCCAGACGGTTCCTGAACTCGGGGTTGAAAAGTCTGTTGACGGCATCGGCTCCTTTCGACCTGTTGTCCCGGCTCCTGTCCCCGAACCCGATCACGCTCCTGTCCATCTCTTTTGCGCCGGCATTGGACGTCATAATCAGGATCACATTTCTGAAGTCGGCTTTCTTGCCCGTGTTGTCGGTGAGAGTCGCGTAATCCATTACCTGAAGCAGGATACTGAATATATCGGGATGGGCCTTCTCGATCTCATCCAGAAGGAGCACGCTGTAAGGATGTTTCCGTATGGCGTCGGTCAACAATCCACCCTGGTCAAACCCGACATAGCCCGGGGGGGCTCCTATCAGGCGGGCGACGGTATGCTTCTCCATATACTCGCTCATGTCAAACCTGATGAATTTTACGCCCAGGACAGAGGCCGTCTGTTTCGATACCTCCGTCTTGCCAACCCCGGTCGGTCCGGTAAAGAGAAAAGAGCCTATCGGTCTGTCGGCCGAGCCCAGTCCGGAACGCGCCCTCTTGATGGCGGAGACGAGCGAATGTATGGCCCCTTTCTGCCCGAACACCATCCTGGCAAGCTCACCCTCGAGGTTCCGGAGTTTTTCGACGTCGGATGTCGAGACGGTCCTGGAAGGGACCCTGGCTATGTCGGCCACAACTTTTTCGATCTCCCTGACTCCAACGCTTTTTCTGGAGCGTGAAGAGAGTTTCAGGACCGCAGCCGCCTCATCGATGACGTCTATCGCTTTGTCGGGAAGATATTTATCGTTAATGTATTTCGCCGACAGTTCGGCCGCAGACTTCAGCGCCTCCCTGGTAAAGGAAACCCCGTGGAAATCCTCATAATACGTCTTCAATCCGTTGAGTATCCGGACCGTTTCGCCGACGCTCGGCTCCTGTATCTCGATCTTCTGAAACCGCCTGGACAACGCCCTGTCTTTTTCAAAATAATTCCTGTATTCTTCATGGGTGCTCGCACCTATGCAACGGAGTCTTCCGGTATTCAGCACAGGCTTCAATATATTCGAGGCATCCATGGACCCGCCGCTCGTGGCCCCTGCTCCAACCACCGTGTGGATCTCATCGATAAAAAGGATGGCGCCCGGCATCTTTTCCAGGGCGGTGATAGTCGACTTAAGGCGGGCCTCGAAATCGCCGCGGTATTTCGTGCCGGCCAGGACCGCTCCCATATCGAGCGCATATATCTTCGACTTCGCCAGTGCAGCCGGCACCGCACGATGACGGATGCTCAAGGCCAGGCCTTCCACGATGGCGGTTTTTCCCACCCCCGGTTCGCCCACGAATATAACGTTATTCTTCCGCCTCCTCGACAAGACCTGCACCGTCCGCTCAAGCTCCGGCCGGCGGCCGACCAGGGGGTCTATGTCACCCTGTGCCGCCCTTTCCGTAAGGTCCACAGTAAAACTCTTCAACGGGTCCCTGGCCGGTCTTTGCTCAACCTCCTGCTGGGTCCCCTCTTCATCGTCGCTTTCCTCGCCGCCTTCGGATGACAACCGCGCCGCGCCGTGTGATATGAAATTCAGCACATCGATGCGTTCGATCCCCTCCGATTTCAGAAAATAGACTGCCTGGGAATCCTTCTCCAGGAATATGGACGCCAGTATGTCGCCGGCGTCTGCCTCCGCTTTTTCCGCCGAACTGGTGTGAAGGAGCGCCCTCTGAAAAACCTTCTGGAATGCCAGTGTCGGCTGCGGATAGGCGTCGGACCCTTCCTCCGCCCTGGACACGTGCTCCCTGAAATAAAATTCTATCTCCGCTTTGAGCTTCGGCACCTCGCCGCCGCAGGCCGTAATGATACTGATGCCCAGCTCGTCGTGCAGCACGGCGAACAGGATATGCTCCACTGTCAGGTATTCATGTCTCCTGGCCTTTGCGTCCCGTATTATGGCCTCTATGGTAAGTTCAAATTCCTTGTTTATCATTCCTTCTCCATTATGCACCTCAGGGGAAACTCATTCTCCCTGGCCAGTTCATGGACTGCCTGCACTTTGGTCTCGGCTATCTCCCTGGTGTACACGCCGGCCAGTCCCACTCCTTTTTTGTGTACGTGCAGCATCACCTGAGCGGCTTCGACAGGCGACTTTCCGAAGATCATTTCAAGTATGTACACGACAAAATCCATCGTCGTGTAGTCGTCGTTCAGAAGGAACACCCTGTAAAGAGACGGCTTTCTCGTCTTCCGCCTCTCCTCTGTCTCCAGCCCTTCTCCTGATTTCGGTCCGACCTTAGCCATTGTCCCACCCGGGCCGTCCTCAACCGCACGTACCCTCAGCTGTATTTTAGCACATGGGGCCTTCCCGCTTTCCACGCTTCGGACGCAAACGGGCGTATTGACATATGTGCGAAATATCTTTATTATTCCTCATTAAAAAAATTGGGGGGAGACATGATCAGACCGCGTAACATCCTTTATATCGCCCTCGCAGCACTCTTCGTCATTTCCGGTTGTGCGTCGCTCAAAAGTTCCAAGCCCATTATACCCATGAAGGATTATGAGCGGATGATAGCCGGCAGACTCGACGCCAATTACGTAGGGACGCGAAATTGCCTCTCGGCCTGCCATTATCATGACGCCATCAAGCGCAACTTTGACGCAAGCACAATGGGCGCCCAGTTGTCGAAGAAGTCCGGCCTGCCGCTCGTCAATTGCGAGTCCTGCCACGGTCCCGGAAGTCTCGCTATAGAGGGCATTACCCCTGAAAAGGTGGCCAGGGACGCGAAGAAGGGGAAGCAGACGGCCTGCAATTACAAGACCCTTATCGATATAAAAGCCCTCCCGGCCCAGGCAAGATCTCTCATATGTCTCAAGTGCCACACTGCAAACGCCACTTTCAACCTGCACAACTGGAATGCGGGCATCCACGCGATAAATGACGTTGCCTGTGAAGACTGCCACAATATCCACGCCGGCCCCGATTTGAAGGTAAAGCCGAGGGACACCGACAGGATGTGCGAGAAGTGCCACGAGGATGTTAAGGCGGAGTTTTCTCTTCCAAGCCATCATCCGGTTCCGGAAAAAAGGGTCTTCTGCACTGACTGCCATGACCCCCACGGGACGATCGACGACGACCTTCTCAGAAAGCCGACGGTAAAGCAGACCTGCACCCAGTGTCACGGGGAGAAGGAAGGCCCTTTTGTATACGAACACGCCGAGAATACAGAGGACTGCAGGACATGTCATAGTCCCCACGGCTCCGTTAACAACAACCTGCTGAAAGTGAGACAGCCCTTCCTGTGCCTGCAGTGCCACCCAGGTCACGCGACTTCAAGTGCCGGCCTCATTTCAAAAGGGGCGTTCTATACCAGATGTACGGACTGTCATTCCCAGATACACGGGTCCGACATACCTTCCGCGAGCGGCAGGAGGTTCTTACAATGAGGGAGGAGGGGAAAGTGAAGAAAATACTGCTTGCAGCTTTTTTGATTATTCTTATGGCGGGAACGAGGGGCTACGCCGAGAGCGGCGATTCCACAGCTGTGGACCCGGCAGGGGGACAAACCGTAAGTTCGGCGGAGAGCGGCCATGCCTACACCTTCCCCGTCTTTGAGCCTCACGGGTCTTTCTTCGGGGGATATACCTTCACGGATTCCAATGACTCTCCAAATGCGGGCGAATTCGAATTTCTCCACGATTCGGTCTCACTGGGCGCCGGCCTGAGCGGGTTCGATTTCCCTCACAGATACCACCTGGACCTTGATTTCAGGAACAGGAAAGACTACTTCGCGGATATCGGTTACGCCTATAAGGATATCGTTCTTTTCAGAGGAATAGACAGGACCCTCTACCACAACCTTGAAAATATCACCCTCGATTACGGAACCGACACCAGCGTCCCCCCTTCTTCGCTTCTGGAGGACGCCTATTTCGCTCGCGACGCCGGCGTAAACTACGGCGTGAAGACGAGTATGAATGACCTGTTCCTCAGGCTTAAAGCGCCTAATTACCCCTTCCACCTTTTTGCAGACGGCAATCTGGTATACAAAGACGGAACGGAGCAGCAGAGAAGCCTGCTCGGAGCGGGATATTTCAACAGCCGTCTCAGAGTTTCTCAATCCCGTCGGGTGGACCTGGCGACCGAGAATTTTACGGTCGGTGCAAACGGCCACTTCGGTCCGGTCGAGATCGAGATAACACACGGGGAAAAGCGGTTCAATGTCGGTGAAGGCAAGGTCCTTTATGACAGGTACCTGACCGCTATGGAGGGCGATGAGATTGTGAGACCGGGAGGCCTCTATCCCCACAACCAGTTCTCCGAACTGAAAGGCTCATCGAACACCGTCAGGATCCACACGTCTTACACCGGCGCGCTTGTTGCATCGGCGACCTTCTCCAAGATAGACAGGGAAAACAGGGACAGTGGAGCGAAGCAGGATTATTTTATTGGTGCGGGCGAGGTAACCTGGACGGCCGCCACCAACCTCGCGATCTTCGTGAAGTACCGGCACAAGGAAAACGACGAGGATACTCCTTCCTTCGTCACCATAACGGACGTATCCGACCCGTCCAATTTCACCACTTACGAGGTGGAACCCGCCATTTCGTCAATCACTGACAACGTGTCAGGCAGCGCCCGGTACAGGGCATTTCCGGGGGGCACTTTCTGGGCTGAATACTCATACAATCGCATCAGACGGGAGCACGCCGATGCGTGGGACCTCCCCGAGTCTACGGAAAGGCACATCGCCTCTCTTTCGACGGCTCTGAGGATTGTCAGGAACCTGAACCTGAAGGCGAAATATACCTATATGGCTTACTCCAGCCCTGCCTATAATATAGAACCGGACCATTCAAACCAGGGCAGACTTTCCGTATCCTGGATACCCCTGCCCCAGATCAACGCCCTCGTCAGCTATGACCTCGCAAAAGAAAAGAGGCATGATCTTGAAGTGGACGTGCCGACGTATTATCTCGACGGTACTCCGCAAAACCGGGATGTGACGAGGGACAAGGTGCTCGGGGTCGTCACTTTTCTCCTTTCCAGAAACCTCTCTCTTTCGACAAGTTATGCCTACATCCATAACAAGGTGGAACAGGACATCGTCTACCATCTGGCAGACTTTGCACTCGGCGTGCCTGCGGTCCTGGACCGGGGCGTCCCCTACGCGGACTTCGCCCGCAGTTACTCGGCCAATTTTAATTACACGCCTCACAGGAGACTGAGTCTGAATTCGGGGATCGCCTATACGATAAGTGAAGGCAGGTTTACACCGTCCAGTGCCGACCTGCTTCAGCCGGAGTCGATAGCGTCCTTTTCCGACATTAAGGTAAGGGAGACGGTCGCTTCGTTCTCCGGCAGCTATGATTTGAAGAGCGGATTTGCATTAAATCTGGATTATAAATATACTTATTTCGACGATGTTTATGACAATCCTTTCGACGACATAGAGGACGGAAGGGCGCACATCGTACTGATATCTCTTTCAAAGAACTTTTAGTGGCCGAACTATGAAACATATGCGTTCGAGGACTGTGTTCTACCACGGGATCCTTCTCCTTATAGCGGCAGTTTTGTCTCTGGCTCCGCCTCGTGCCGCAGCCGCGGAGAAGCTGATCGGTGTTATAATGACCGGAAACGTCCCTTATTACAGGGAGATCCAGAAGACCTTTGCCCAGACTCTGCAGGCAGGGGGGATCGATCCGGACACAGCCCAGGTCGTAGTCCAGAGCCCTGCCCCGGAGCCCATGTCCTGGACGAATGCCGCAAGGAAGCTGGTCGCGATAGGCTCCGACGTTATCGTCTCGTACGGCGCTCCGGCTACGATAGCGGTCCTGAATGAAACCTCCGACATACCGGTAGTATTCGCCGGTGTTTTCGATCCTCAGGCAGTAGGTATTGCAGGCAGCAACGTTACCGGTATCAGCTCGAAAATTCCACTTACAAGCCTGGTAAAGAATTTCAAGAGCATCGACAATTTCCAAAAGCTGGGCGTCGTTTTCAACGCTTCAGAGAAGGATACCGTAATACAGGCAAGGGAGATAGAGGGACTTGAAAGCTCGTTCGGGTTCCATTCGGTACGGTTCGACATAAGAAGGGCGGAAGACACGCGAAAGATCTCAAATGTCGACGCACTGTTCCTGACCACCAGCTGCGCCGCCATGCACTGCGTCGATAACATCATGGCCATAGCCCGCAGGGAAAAGATACCGACCGCCTCGACCATGGGCGGCGAGGAAGACCAGGGCGTGATATTGACGATTGCTGCAAACCCTTACGAGCAGGGCCGCGAGGCCGCCAGGCTTGCCGCAAGACTGATGAAAGGGGCAAAGCCCTCCTCTATTCCGATGGAGTCACCGAAAAAGGTTGACATGATAGTAAACCTGAAGGAGGCCATGAACATGGGGCTCAAGGTCCCGTTCGACCTCCTGACATCCGCCACAAAGGTGATAAAGTAGTGGCCGTCATGAACCTGCAGAAGAAGGCCACCTTCGTGGTGGCTGTAGTCCTCTTCGTAATACTCGGCATCAATACCGCCGTTCTGACCTATATAGCATCCAACAAATACAGACAGGCAATACTTGCAAAAACTCAGGCGGTGGGAGAGGGCCTGCAGAGGGACCTGGGGAAGGTGCTGAGCCTCGGCGTTCCCGTAGACTCTCTGGAAGGCGTAAACGACAAACTAAAGGAACTCATCACGAACGACAAGGCCATCGCCTACGCACTGGTCACAGACGCTGAAGGCCGGATATTGTTCGATAATGAGGAGGGTAACGTCGGAAAAACTCTGAAGGACAAGGCTTCGCTTAACGCCGTCTCCCGCAAGCAGGAACTGGTCCAGACAACCGGCGCATTTTACGACCTCTCTTTTCCCCTGCTCAGTCCGGAAGGCAAGATTGTGGGAGCGCTCAGACTGGGCGTGAAACTGAAGACGATACATGAGCAGCTGTACGAGCTTCTCAAGTGGGCGCTGGGGATATCCGGCTTTTGTTTCCTGCTGTCCGTCGGACTGGTCTACGGCTCGATATCGAGGTTTATCACCAGGCCGATACTGGCCATGGAAAAGGTCGCCGACAGGATAGCCGACGGCGACCTGACGCACGTAATCGGCATAAAGGGCAATGACGAAGTGGCTTCGCTGGGAAAGGCGATAAACCGCATGGCTTTTAATCTGAAGGACATGATCGGGAAAATAAGGAATATAACGGACAGCGTATCCGGTGTTACGTCGAACATCGCCTCTTCATCCCAGGGTGTCCTGTCTGTAGTCGACGTCCAGAAGAGCGCCATAGAAGAGACCTCCTCCGCGATAGAAGATATGGACAGTTCCATATCGAGTGTGGCAAAAGGGGCCGAGAACCTTTCACAGTCGGCCGCGGACACCTCGTCTTCGATATTGCAGATGACCGCCTCTATCGAAAGAATCGCTGAGAACGCCGATATATTCAATGAGACAGCTCACGATACCGCATCATCCGTGGAGGAAATGATTTCGACCGTCAAACAGATAGCCGAAAGCCTCGACACTCTGTCGGCTTCCTCAGAGGCGATAGCGACGTCCATTGAGGAGGTGAACGCTACCACCAGGGACATAGAACACAGGGCCGGCGAGTCGGTGGGTCTTGCAGAGGCAGTCATGACAAACGCCTCCGAGAAAGGGATGAACGCCTCAAGCGCGGCCATTGAAGGCATGGAAAACATAAGAGAAAACGTCACGGCCCTGTCGGACATCATAAACCTCCTGGGGAAGAAGACCGAAGACATAGGGAAGATACTCACCGTCATAGACACCGTTGCCGACCAGACCAACCTGCTGGCACTGAACGCGGCCATCCTCGCTTCGAAGGCCGGAGAACACGGCAAAGGGTTCACCATCGTAGCCGATGAAATCAAGAGTCTGGCGGAGAAGACATCTGTCTCGACCAATGAAATAGAGGCGCTTATCACTTCTGTCCGGAACGTTACCCGCTCCAGCATCGATAAAGTGTCTGAAGGTATCGGTACTGTGGAGAAGGGCTTGAAGCTGGTACAGGACGTAAATGACGCCCTGAGAGATATCGTTGAGAGTTCACGCGCTTCCACGGACATGGCACGGGCGATTCAGAGGGCAACGGCGGAGGAAGCCTTCGTCATTAAGCAGATCACCGACTCTGTCGAGAGGATGACGGAGCAGACGGAGAGGATATCTCTCGCAATTGCCGAGCAGAACAAGGGCGGAAAGTTCATAACGGAAGCCACTGAAAAGGTAAAGGAGCTCTCCAGTCAGGTGAGAACTGCGACCAACGAACAGAAGGGCGGGAGTAGACAGATGGCCGCCGTTACTGAAAATGTTACGCAGCAAGCCGGCCAGATCGCTGAAGCAACCGGAAGACAGAAGCAGAAGAGCATCGAGATAGTCAAGTCCATGGAGAAGATCCGCAGTACAACCGATAATCTTATAGGCTCCTCGAACGATATGAACGCGGTGATCACCTCCCTGAAGGAAGAAGCCCTTAACCTTCTTACGGAATTACAGAAATTCCAGGTGTGACGTTACCGTAAAATCATCCCGGCCGACGGGCAAGGAGGAGTTTCTTTGCGGCTATCCTCACCGCCTCCGACACGTTCCTGTTTTTTTCAAGTACCGAAAGGTCCCGGGTCCTCAGGCCGCTCACAAAGGTTACGGCGATTCCGGCCGGCGTCTTCGGGTTCGTAACGAGAGCGGACAATACTGCATATTTTTTCATCCATTCCCTGTTCTTGGAAATCCTTCTCAGCACCTCTTCCATGGCAGAACGGTTTCTCGCGATCAGCTCGACCTCGGATTCGGTAATCTTTCCGTTCTCCAGTACACTCAGGACAACTTCCTTGCTCGGGTCCCTGGCGAGTATGCCTCTTATCTCTCTTCCCCCCTTAAGGGCCAGCTGAACGCGTGCCGAGACACCCAGTTTCTGTATCTTCTGCATAAGGCTCTCGCTCTTCGCCCTCTCATTGTCGGGAGCCGGCGACCTTCGCGTAACCGGAGCGCCGGCGATCCCCGCAATAAAATCCTTTACCGGGGGCGGCGTATGGGGACAATCGATGAGAAGTCCCAGAACCTCCGGACGCGAAGTATTTGCCCTGGCTATTTCCTCAAAGATGCCGGGATCGGGAGCATCCTCGATAAGTACCGATATTACATCGGGGGAGACAATAGAAAGATCCAGTCCTATAAGTTTCTGTTCCGTATTCATTTTTTCTTCAGATAAACGAAGTATTCCCTGTTGCCTTTCTGTCCCGGCAGGGGCGACTGGAAATCCCCGATAACGCTGAAACCCGTCTCTTCGGCTCCCCGCCGGACCTTCTCCACTGCGGACAGCCGCACCGCTTCGTCTTTTACTACACCGCCCTTCCCTACCTTTCCCCTTTCGACCTCGAACTGGGGTTTAACCAACGCCAGAACACTTCCGTTCTCCTTCAGGAACTGGAAAGCCCTGGGCAACACTTTCAAAAGTGAAATAAAGGAAACATCGATTACCGCAAGGTCTACAGGCTCCCCGACGGCATCCCTGTCCAGATAGCGTATATTCGTTTTCTCGAACAGCACTACCCTCGGGTCCTTTCTGAGAGTCCAGTCGAACTGCCCGTATCCCACGTCCACCCCATAGACCTTCCGTGCCCCCCTTTTTAAAAGGCAGTCTGTAAAGCCGCCGGTAGAACAGCCGATGTCCATTGCAACGGCCCCCGAGGGATCTATGGAGAAGAAATCCAGTGCGGCCTGAAGCTTGAGGCCGCCGCGGCTGACAAAGGGAATGTCGGCGCCCTTAACCGCAACATCGGCGTCTGCAGACACCGGAGCACCGGCCTTTGCAACCCTGCTTCCGTCCACAAAGACCCGGCCCTCCATAATGAGCGCCTTAGCCCTCTCCCTGCTCTTAACGATGCCCCTGTCGACAAGCACCTTGTCCAGCCTCTCCTTATTTGACATTCTTTCTTTGTGTAACCCGCAAAGCGACGTCTACTGTTCCAGGAGACTCCCGGAAAGAGCTGAAAAGGATGTGGAAGACAGATAAAATCATCTCGTCATTACAAGACTTTTCCGGTGTCCCTTCGGGGGCTGCCGTGCAGCCTCAGTTCAACTTCGATGACTGAATGTATGTTCACGGATCATTGATAAAGCCGCGAGGAATATTCCCTCCTCATCGATACCGTACCTCGCCCTCAGTCCCGCAGGCGTGCCCTGTTCCACAAAAACATCCGGGATACCCAGCCTCTTGACCCAGACGTTCGTCAATCCGGCATCGCTGATACACTCAAGCACCGCGCTTCCGAAGCCGCCTTCCAGCACATTTTCCTCTATCGTAATGATCCTCGGTATGCGGGCGGCCACCGACAAGAGGATCTCCCTGTCCAGGGGCTTCACGAATCTCGCATTTACCACGAGGGCGTTCACACCCAGTCTCTCCAGTCTTTCCGCAGCCTTCTGCGAGGGCAACACACTGCTTCCCGCCGCAACCAGCGCTATATCGGCGCCCTCCCTCAGTATTTCCGCCCTTCCGAGGACAAGCGGTGAATGGGAAGCCACGGCGCCGGGTATCTTTCCCCTCGGATATCTTATGGCCGAGGGACCATCCAGTTTCATCGCGAATTCGAGCATAAGACCCAATTCGGTGCCGTCTCTGGGCGCCATCACCACAAGGTTTGGAATGTGCCTCAGAAATGAGAGATCGAAAAGACCGTTATGAGTCGGCCCGTCCTCGCCGACTATGCCGGCCCTGTCCACTGCAAAAATCACCGGCAGTTTCTGAAGGCACACGTCGTGGACGATTTCATCATAGGCCCGCTGGAGGAAGGTTGAATAGAGCGCAACAACGGGTCTCAGCCCCCTGGTCGCCAGACCTGCGGCAAAAGTGACGGCATGAGGCTCCGCTATGCCGACATCGTAAAACCTGTCGGGGTAATTTTCCGCAAAGCACTCCAGACCTGTCCCCTCCTTCATCGCAGCCGATATCGCTACGACTCTCTCGTCGGCGCCGGCGAGTTCCGAAAGCATCCCGCCGAATGCGGCGCTGTAACTGAGCCCGTCTTTTGAATTTATCTCGGATCCGGTCTCGGGTTCGAAAGGTCCGATCCCGTGGAAAATACAGGGGTCTTTTTCGGAGAACTCATACCCCTTTCCTTTACGGGTTATTACATGGACCAGGGTCGGGCCGCTGGACGCCCCTATGCGTTTCAGCGTATCAGTGAGCATCTCGATGTTGTGCCCGTCGATCGGTCCGACGTATTCGAATCCCAGCTCCTCGAAGAGTATGCCCGGAAGAATAAGACCTTTGAGCGTCCCTTCCGCCTTCTGGGCCATTTTCGCCACCGACCCCCCGAACCTCGGTATGCCCTCAAGAAAGGACTTCGTCTCCTTCTTGAACCTGCGGTAAAATTCGCCGGTAAGCATCCTGTTCATATATGCAGACAGTGCGCCGACATTTTTTGATATCGACATTTCGTTGTCGTTCAGCACCACCACGAGGTCCTTCTTCAGATGTCCCGCGTGATTAAGTCCTTCGAAGGCCAGACCGGCCGTCATCGCCCCGTCGCCTATCACCGCGATAACCTTGAAGTCCTCCCCCCGCCTGTCGCGGCCTTCCGCAATGCCGAGCGCAGCCGATATGGAGGTCGAACTGTGCCCCGTGCCGAAAGAGTCGTATTCACTCTCCGAAATCTTTGGAAAACCTGAAATTCCCTTTTCCTTTCTGATCGCGGAAAACCTTTCTCTCCTTCCAGTGAGGAGCTTGTGGCTGTATGACTGATGTCCGACGTCCCATACTATCTTGTCCTCGGGACAATTGAATACACGATGGAGGGCAATAGTCAGTTCAACCACCCCAAGATTGGAAGCCAGATGACCGCCGTTTACGGAAACAGTGCGGATTATCTCTTCTCTAAGCTCTCCGGCTAAAACCTTCAGCTCCTCCGAACTGAGCGCCTTCAGGTCGGACGGTGAATTTATCTTTTCAAGGAACATCAGCTTCTCCTTTTGAGTAAATAACGGGCGATTTCCCTCAGCGGGTCCGCTCCGCCATCGAATAATTCCAGGGCGGACAGTGCTTCCGAAACGAGCTCCCCGGCCATGGTGCGGGACTTTTCCAACCCGTACAGTCGCGGATATGTCATTTTGTTGATCCTTTCATCAGAGCCCACCGGCTTGCCGGTCTCTTTCTCATCACCCTCGATATCCAATATATCGTCGATCACCTGAAAGGCAAGTCCGATCTTGTATCCGTAAAGCGCCAGGGATTCACGTGCAGCGCCGTCGCTGCCGTAAAGCAGGGGACCGGTCTTGGCCGCTGCCCGGATAAGAGAGGCCGTCTTATGGCCGTGGATGAACTGAAGCACCTCACCGTTGGGCTCTCCGTTTTCCGAAAGAATGTCCTGGGCCTGTCCCGCCACCATTCCCCGGTATCCCGAGGCCCCCGCTATCTCGGATGCGGCATTCAGCAGATTCCCCGCCGATATCGCCCGCCCGAGTCCGGGATCCGACAAAATACAAAAGGCTTCGGTCAAAAGTGCGTCACCCGCGAGTATTGCCATGGCTTCACCGTACATCTTGTGGTTCGTCGGCTTCCCCCGCCTGAGATCGTCATTGTCCATCGCCGGCAGGTCGTCGTGGATAAGAGAGTACGTATGGACAAGTTCCAGGGTAGAGGCGTAGGGGACGATGTCCGCGCAGTTGCCTCCGCAGGCCTCGTAGGACGACAGCGCGAGTATCGGACGCAGCCTCTTGCCACCCGCAAAAAGGGAGTACAGCATCGACTCCCGAAGCACGGAAGGCCTTCCCGGCCCTTTGAAATAATCACGGAAAAAGGAATCGACAAGTTCCTTCTTCTCTCTCAGATATACCGTGACGTCCACGTTCTGTGACCATTGAACCTGCTAAAATTCCACAAAAAGAGAGCGGGTGTGAAGAGGAAGCCGCCTCTCATTCCCATTCTATTGTTCCCGGGGGTTTTGACGTAACGTCATACACAACCCTGTTTACACCCTTCACCTCATTGATTATCCTGTTCGAAATCCTTCCCAGCACGTCAGGAGGTATGCGGGCCCAGTCGGCGGTCATCCCGTCAAGGCTGGTCACCGCCCTCACCGCCACAACGTTCTCATAAGTCCTTTCATCACCCATCACCCCCACACTCTTGATGGGCAGGATAACGGCGAAGGCCTGCCATATCGCCCTGTAAAGTTTCGCCGCCTTTATCTCTTCCAGAACAATCGCGTCCGCTTCTCTCAGGATTTCCAGCCTCTCCGCCGTAATGTCACCGATGCAGCGTATTGCCAGTCCCGGACCGGGGAAAGGGTGTCTCCAACTGATGTCTTCGGAAAGTCCCAGTTCCTTGCCCAGTACCCTCACCTCGTCCTTGAACAGTTCCCTGAGGGGCTCGATCAGCTGCAGCTTCATGACATCGGGGAGTCCGCCCACGTTGTGATGGCTCTTAATTACGGCAGAAGGCCCCTTAAAGGACACGCTTTCGATCACGTCCGGATAGAGCGTACCCTGCGCGAGGAATTCCGCGTCCTTTATTTTTCTGGCCTCCTCCTCAAAGACCGAGATAAATTCGTTGCCGATGATCTTGCGCTTTTTTTCCGGCTCCGAAATACCTGTCAGCCTGTCGAGGAACCTCTCCCTCGCATCTACGTGGATCAGCCTGACCCGAAAGTGGACCTCAAATGTCCGCCTAACCTTATCGGCCTCGCCCTTCCTCAGCAGGCCGTTATCCACAAAGATGCACGTCAGCGCGTCCCCCACAGCCTTGTGCACCAGCAAAGCCGTCACGGAGGAATCTACGCCCCCGCTCAAGGCGCATATTACCTTCTTGCCCCGGACCCTTGACCTGATATCGGCAACGGACCAGTCTATGAACGATGCCATTTCCCACGTGTGTCCGCAGCCGCAGATCCCGTGTACGAAATTATGCAATATCCTTGATCCCTCGGCGGTGTGGACCACTTCAGGATGAAACTGGAGGGCATAAAATCTCCTTTGCCGGTCCGCCATCACTGCCACCGGAGAGTTCCCGGTATGTCCCGAGACGGTAAATCCTCGCGGGAGTTTTTCTATCCTGTCGCCGTGACTCATCCAGACTTTCGTCTCCCCGGAAATACCCCAGAGCAGATCGCTATCGTCATCGACGGTCAGTCCTGCGCTCCCGTATTCTCTTTTCGCAGCCTTCGCCACTACGCCTCCCAGACAGTGAGCCAACACCTGCATGCCGTAACATATCCCCAGGACCGGAATGCCCATCTCGAATATCCCGGTATCCGGGAAAGGGGCCTGTGCATCATACACGCTGGACGGACCGCCCGAAAGAATGATGCCCTTCGGGGCAAATTCCCTGATCTTATCAATATGTGCATTGAAGGGATATATCTCCGAATAGACCCTGCTTTCCCTTACTCTCCTGGCAATGAGCTGCGTATACTGCGATCCGAAGTCCAGTACCAGAATCCTGTCTTCAAGCATAGTGGTTCAAAATTCTCCTTTTTTTCCGGAATATTGCCAGAAACAGAGAATCCTGCCGGGCGGCGAAATAACCGTCACTAAACAGAAACTCCTTATCATGCGGGGCCAGGCAGACAGACCTGATAACATCTGCGTGATTACCACTCCGGCCTGTAATTAGGGGCCTCTTTCGTTATGATGACATCATGTACATGGCTTTCCCTCAGCCCTGCATTGGTAATCCGGATAAATCTGGCCTTCCTTCTGAAATCGGGCAGACTTGCCGCGCCGCAGTATCCCATGCCCGAGCGGAGTCCTCCGAGCAGCTGATGGATGCTCTGCGACAGCGAGCCCTTGTGGGGCACCCTGCCCTCGACTCCCTCGGGAACAAGCTTCTTCGTCTCGACATCCTCCTGCCGGTAGCGGTCCTTCGCCCCCTGTTCCATGGCCCCTATGGAGCCCATACCCCGGTATACCTTGTAGCTTCTACCCTGGTACAGGACGGTTTCGCCCGGCGATTCATCCGTACCGGCGAACAGGCTGCCTATCATGACCGAGCTCGCTCCGGCCGCAAGGGCCTTTGAAATATCTCCTGAATATTTGATCCCGCCGTCTGCGATCAGGGGAATATTATTCTTTCCGGCAACAGCGTAGCAATCCCTGATCGCAGTCATCTGGGGAACGCCGGTGCCGGCAATTATACGGGTAGTACAAATCGATCCGGGGCCGATCCCGACCTTGATGGCGTCGGCTCCGGCTTTTATAAGATCCCTGGTCCCCTCGGCGGTTGCAACATTCCCTGCGATCACTTCCGTACCATACTTCTTTTTAATCATCTTCAGCGTCGAAATAACCGATTTTGTGTGTCCGTGGGCCGTATCGATCACAATAACATCGACGCCGGCCCTGACAAGCATTTCGACCCGCTCCATGGTATCGTCGGCCGTGCCGACAGCTGCGCCTACCATCAGTCGCCCGTGCCTGTCTTTGCAGGAATTCGGGTACTTCCTGCGCTTCTCGATGTCCTTGATCGTGATAAGACCCTTCAGATTGAAATCCTTATCGACGATCGGAAGCTTTTCGATCTTGTATTTGTTCAGCAGCGCCTTTGCGTCGTCCAGTGTCGTACCGGCTGAAGCGGTTACCAGCCGCTCCTTCGTCATCACTTCCGATACTTTCTTGTTTACCTTCGTTTCGAACCGCAGGTCCCTGTTTGTAAGTATCCCGATAAGCCTGCCCCCCAGGGTGACGGGCACCCCTGAAATCTTGTACCGCTCCATCAGAGCCATGGCCTCCGAAATACGAGCATCCGGGGAGACCGTTATGGGATCGATTATCATTCCGCTTTCGGATTTCTTCACCTTGTCGACCTCAAGCGCCTGCCTCTCGGGAGTCATGGCACGGTGTATAATCCCTATGCCCCCTTCCCTTGCCACCGCTATGGCCATGGCCGCCTCGGTGACAGTGTCCATTGCCGAACTCAGGATGGGAATGTTGATCTCTATGTTCCTCGTCAGATTCGTATGAATGTCGACGCCCTGGGGATGCACATCGGACTTTGCGGGAAGCAGCAGCACATCATCAAATGTCAGGCCTATGCGGATCTCTTCAACCATCGTATTTCTCCCGATTTTTCTTGAAATTTTAACACGTTATATTTTAATAAAGCAATCTGACGACCGATTTCGATTCTCCGCAATTTTTTCTTGACACTGACTACTTTTTGCATTATATTTTTAGAGTCTGTCGCATTTCTTCGGACAGAAGCTTTTAAAGTATCGCCTGTTTGGCAGGACTGAATAAATTACATATGAAAGGAGGTGAAGAAATGAAGATAAAGGTATTACTTCTGTCATTCATAGTAGCCCTTGCCTTCGTAGCGACCGCATTCGCGGTACCGCCGGGCAAGACTGTTGTATGGGAAAATGCCGCAATGGGTAACGTTACCTTCAGCGGTCAAGTACATGCCGACAAGGGTTTCAAATGTAATGACTGCCACACCAAGATCTTCCCGATGAAGAAGACCACCCTGACCATGGCAGCCATGCGCGAAGGCAAGGAGTGCGGTACATGCCATAACGGAGAAAAGGCTTTCAGCGTTAAAGGCAACTGCATGAAGTGCCATAAGAAGTGACATACTGGAAAAAGATTCTTTATAAAAAAGAAGGCCCGTTATAACGGGCCTTCTTTTTTATTTTATTTTCGGGGTACCCTTCAAATCCTTGTAAGCCAGGACTCGTATTTACTGTTTTTCCCCTTGACGGCGCCGAAGAATATTGACTGCAGTCTTTCGGTAATTCTGCCGCGCCTTCCATTGCCTATTGTCCTTCCGTCAACCTCTCTGACCGGCGTAATCTCCGCCGCCGTACCCGTGAAAAAGGCCTCATCCGAGATGTAAACCTCATCCCTGGTAAAGCGCTCTTCAATCACCGGTATCCCGCTGTCGGCAGCGATACGCATGATGCTGTCGCGCGTTATCCCTTCGAGTATGGAAGTCAGGGGTGTGGTCTTCAGCCGGTTGTTTCTGACAATGAATATGTTTTCTCCGCTGCCCTCGGAGACATATCCCTCCGTATCGAGCAGCAGTGCCTCGTCGCACCCGCACATGATCGCCTCGGCCTTCGCCAACTGGGAATTCACGTAGTATCCGCACACTTTCGCCCTGGTCATATCCACGTTGACATGGTGGCGTGTAAAAGACGACACTTTAATCCGTATCCCTTTCGTAAGTCCCTCGTCCCCGAGATAAGCCCCCCACGGCCAGGCGGCTATAGCAACGCAGACCGGATTGTCGTCGGGATTCACGCCCATCGAACCATGACCGATAAACACGAGGGGCCTGATATAACATTCTTTCAGCCTGTTGACCTTTATGGTTTCGAGCACCGCCGCCCTGATTTCTTCCCCGGAAAAAGGGATTTCAAGGCCGAAAATGCGGGCGGAATCGAAAAGCCGCCTGACGTGCTCGTCGAGGCGAACGACAGCCGAGCCCTTCGAAGTCTTATAACAGCGTATACCCTCAAACACCCCAAGACCGTAATGCAGAGTATGAGTAAGGACATGAACGTTCGCATCGGCCCATGCCACGAACCGGCCATCCATCCATATTTTTTCAGTCTTTTCTATCATGGCGGTTTATTAAAACAGTATGGTGAGTCCTCTGTCAACAGGCCTTCGCCCGGCGCATGCAAAACGAATTGTCCGGCCGGAGGGACTCTTTATACAGACTCCAATCCCGGATTCCTGCCGATCATTCTCACGCCAGCCGGCGACTTTCGCTGCCCCCTGCAAAACAAAAAAAGCCGGAAGTTCCGGCTTTTTTTGTTTTTATAAACAGTGGCTGTCTACTTCTTCTTTATATAGAACTCTATGACCTTGCCATCTTCCTTTGTCTCCATGAGTTCATGTCCGAGTCTCTTCAGCAAAGCCGGAATATCGGACTTTGAACCCGGATCCGTTGAGATAACCTCAAGTACCTGTCCGGACTGCAAGCCGTCTATCGCTTTCTTGGTTTTCAACACCGGCATCGGGCAATTCATCCCCTTGGTATCGAGTACGACGTCTGCTTTAACGCTCATTTCTTCCTCCTTATCTTCAATCTTTTTTATAGTTGTCACTAATAAATTAAACTATTAAACACTATTCGTCTTTTTTTGTCAATAATCTTTGCGATAAAAAAGCTCCTTCGCCCCGGGACGAACGATACCCGCGTTATCCGATAAGAGATAAACAATTCTTTTATGTCCCGGACCTGATTCGGGATCAAGCGGAGGACGACGATACCAGGCTTTAAATACGGGCCTTATTAACTGCTTTTAATGCCTCTATTTGATTTTCTTTACGAAATCGGCGACAGGCATAGCGGCAAGACTCAGGAGCTGGACCGATCCCCTTGCGCCGATTTCAACCGACATCCTGGTAATGGCTTCATTATCCTTTGCTTCCACGATGCTCACAAAGTCATAGGGACCGAGGAGGGCGTATTGCTCTCTAACCTTGATTCCCATCTTCTCGACTTCTTTATTCACCTCCAGTATCCGCTTGGGCTTACTCTTGATCGTCTTCCTTCCCTCGTCGGTAAGTGTGCTCAGTATCACATAAGTAGCCATGGCCTTCCTCCTCTCAAGACGCGATATTTTATCTCTCTTATACTATCTTTGGGCCGCGATGTCAACGGAATTTTCATACAGTTTCCTGATTTGACAACATTGGGGGGCTATGTAAAAATTAAGTTATGTGGGAATATACCGAAAAAGTAAAAGACTTCTTTCTCAAGCCGAAGAATGTGGGCGAGATCAAGGACGCCGACGCCGTGGGTGAAGTCGGAAGCATCGTCTGCGGCGACGCACTCAAACTCTACCTCAAGATCGACAAGGAATCGGGAAAGATCGTCGACGCCAGGTTCCAGACCTTCGGGTGCGCCAGTGCGATAGCCAGCTCATCGGCCCTGACCGAACTTATCAAGGGCAAGACCGTCGACGAGGCCCTGAACGTCTCCAACCAGGACATCGCCGACTTTCTCGGCGGCCTTCCCGAGCAGAAAATGCACTGCTCCGTGATGGGAAGGGAGGCTCTAGAAGCGGCGGTAGCGAACCTGAAGGGAGAAGCCCCTCCGGAGCATGAGGAGGGCAACCTTATCTGCAAATGCTTCAACGTGACCGAGGAGAAGATCCGCAAGGTGGCGATGGAAAACCATCTCACCACGGTCGACGAAATCACCAATTATACAAAGGCAGGCGGCGGCTGCGGAGAATGCGTGCCAAACATTGAGGCCATATTGACCGACCTCTGGTCGCTGAAGGCTCCTGAAAAAACGGCAAAGCCCAAGAAACTTACCAACCTTCACAAGATCGCCCTTATCCAGGAGGTCATCGACAGCGAGATAAGGCCGGGACTTCAGGCGGACAACGGGGACGTAGAGCTGATAGATATAGAAGGAAGCAAAGTTACCGTAGCGCTGCGCGGCATGTGCACGGGCTGCATGATGTCTGACGTCACGATCAAAGGAATGCAGGAAAAGCTCAGGGAACTCGTGAGCGACGATATCGTGGTGGAGGCGTACCAATGAAACCGGTCTACCTGGACAATAACGCCACGACACGCGTTGCCCCCGAGATACTGGAGGAGATGCTGCCCTATCTGACCGACTTCTACGGCAACCCTTCGAGCATGCATACTTTCGGGGGCCAGATCCACAAGAGAATTGAGGATGCGCGGTCGAAGGTTGCTTCCCTCATTAACGCGGAGCCGGAAGAGATCATATTCACAAGCTGCGGCACCGAGAGCGACAACACTGCCATAATGAGTGCTGTCGGGACCATGCCCCGGAAGAGACATGTCATCACGACACGCGTGGAACATCCGGCCGTCCTGAACTTCTGCCAGCATCTGGGAAGGAAGGGACACAGGGTAACCTATCTGCAGGTCAACTCGAAAGGGCAGCTCGATATTGATCTCCTCATGAAAACTGTCGACGATGATACGGCCCTGGTTTCTATAATGTTCGCCAACAACGAGACAGGAGTGCTGTTCCCGGTTGAGGAGATCGCCGGCCTGTTGAAGGAAAGGGAAATCCCCTTCCACACCGACGCCGTCCAGGCGGCGGGAAAGGTCCCTATTGACGTAAAGAAGGCGCCGGTCGACATGCTCACGCTCTCGGGACATAAACTTCATGCGCCAAAGGGCGTAGGCGCCCTTTACGTGAGGAAAGGGACCAGGTTCTCTCCCTATATCATAGGAGGGCACCAGGAGCGGGGGAGAAGGGCGGGCACCGAGAACGTCGCCTCCATTATAGCTCTGGGCAAGGCCTGCGAACTCGCGGGATCAGACCTCGAAGGGGAAATGTCCTATCTTGGCCGACTGCGCGACAAACTGGAGAAGGGCCTCACGGAGTGTTGTCCTGACGCCCGGGTAAACGGCGACGTTGACAACAGACTGCCGAACACCACCAACATCAGCTTCGAGTATGTTGAGGGCGAAGCAATCCTCCTCAGGCTCAACGAATACAACATATGCGCATCTTCTGGATCGGCATGCTCGTCAGGTTCGCTGGAACCGTCCCACGTCCTGCGGTCGATGGGCGTTCCTTTTACCGCCGTCCACGGTTCGGTGAGGTTTTCACTGAGCCGCTACAACACGGAAGAGGAGATCGACAGGGTCATTGAGATCGTGCCGCCTATTATCAGGGAGCTTCGGCAACTCTCCCCCTTCGGCAGGGAAAAGCTCGAATGCCCCCCCGGCCTGGAGACGGAAACGGCGTAATCGTTTCTTCCCCGTACCCGGCTGCTGCGGCAATAATCGGGCGTACATCCGGCCGATTCACAACAGACTCAAAGCAGTATGAGAATATGACGGGGGCCCTCTGCCCGGCCGTCAATGCCGGCGATGCTGTCGGGTTCATTAACCCGGATTATTCATGAAATGTGGTAGACGCGAAAGGACATAGTATTTTCGCTCATTCTCGGTCGTTACGACCTCCGAGGAACTTGCCCTTTTTATTTCGGGATACATAGTGTCTGAATATCGGGCAAGTAAAACCGCTCAAACACTTGTCCTTTCGCCACGCAGGAACATTTGTGAATAAAGTGGGCTGAGAGGAGGTCTTCATGCATTGGCTGTGGTTTCTCATCATCGGCGCAGCGGCGGGCTGGATTGCGGGCAAGCTGATCCGGGGACACGGGTTCGGCATAATAGGCAACCTCGTAGTGGGGATTCTGGGCGCGCTGGTCGGGGGGTTCATCTTCCGGCTCCTCCACGTCTCTTCCTATGGTCTCATCGGTTCACTCGTCACGGCGACGGTAGGAGCAATCGTTCTTCTCTGGATTGTGAGAAAATTTACTTGAATCTTCGGTATTACTGAACACCGTCACCGGATCCCGGTTTCCGCCGATTCGGTGTGAGCGTGGTTGTGTCCCGCTTATTCCTGAGTTCCTTGTATCTGAAACAGCCCGTGACATGATCATTTACCATGCCGACGGCCTGCATGAACGCGTAACATATTGTTGTCCCGACGAACCTCAAACCCCTTTCCCGCAGGTCTTTGCTCATGGCGTCGGACTCCCGGCTACTGGGGGGAATTTCAGTCACCCTTCTCCACGAGTTCTGAACAGGTCGTCCATCCACGAACCGCCATACGTAACTGTCAAAACTTCCAAACTCCTCCTGTATTTGAAGGAAGGCCGCAGCGTTGGCGATAGCAGCCCTGATCTTAAGCCTGTTCCTTATGATCCCCGGATCGGTGAGCAGTCTGGCAAAGTCCTTCTCAGAGTATCGGGCGATTTTCCGGGCATCAAAATTGTCAAAGGCTTTTCTGTAGCCTTCCCGCTTTTTGAGAACGGTTGACCAGCTCAACCCTGCCTGTGCACCTTCCAAGGTAAGAAACTCGAACAGGAGCCTGTCATCGTGAACCGGCACTCCCCATTCATGATCGTGATAGGATTTCTCCAGTTCGCCCCTATCGGCCCATTCACAGCGTTTCATGGACCTTTTTTTCCCTCTCCAGTGAGCACATGATCATATTACTAATGGCCGACTGAGGTTTCCAGGACCGGGGAAACTGCCGGCCGTCTTTATCCTCTCTAAAGCTTGGGTTCTATCAAAGTTGGTTGCCCCGGCGTATCAGCCGAATCGCTACGCCCCGCGTTTCAAGGCAATGCGACGTCCACCAGCCGGAACGGCTCGGAGACGACCGATTTCTTCGTCTTCAGGAATATTCTGAGCCGAGCATCCGAAGGAAGTGCTTTGTCATATTTCAAAATCACGCAGTTGTGAAAAGTCATTCTGCCACTGCTATTGATTTCAACACCTTCCTTATCCACTGTGTCTATATTGATCAGGTTGGCTGAAGGATCATTGATTTTCATGACCACGTCGTTATCTCCCACCTGAGAAAATGCCCCGAAGAGGCCGGCGAACACCTTCACGGCAAGTTGTTCGAGGCCCTTATCCGCCTTCGCCTTTTTCTCTTCAGCCTTCTTTAGCGACTCATATTCTTTCCTGGTCAAGACGGTCACCTTGACGCCGGCTTTCGCCAAAGATGGTACATCCAGCGGCTTGCCCGTCTTCTTCAGTATTCCACCGATCAAAACGGTGGCTGCGGGGTCGCGGTCGGGCATGAAAAGTTCGATCTCTCCGGCAATCTCTGCCACGACCGTCGCCTTTCGCGCCGGATTCTTCAATTTCAGAGTCGTTTCAGCATGCCCGCTGCCTTCCTGTACCGTTTCAAACTGACCATCCTTCTTCTCGTCAGTCAGCAGCTTACGGCCCGTGTCATCTACAGCCTTACTGACCGACGTTCTGATCGCCCGGATTGAAGAGGCGTCGTCACCAAGCAGTTTGATCTTGATCTTTAGATTGTTAAAGAATTGACCCGTCGAACGCTGATCGGTTACCTCCGTCACCACCGGCCTGATATCGGCCCCGTATGCAGGGGCGGTAAGGATAAACAGAACCAGAAAAAGCATCCCCGCTATGCGCATAACCTCCTCCTTTCGTCCATGACTGGGCTTCTTATAGGTGTGCGATGAGATCCTGCTGCGCAGCCCGTACAGCCTCCTGTTCTGGGCACCATCACACTGCAGAAACTCACAGTTCAAGGGCCGCTCCCTATGTTTCTCCAGGTTCTCCATGTGCAGCGAGAGCACCGTTTTCGCGCTTCGACCAGGCTCTTATATGCCTCTATTTTGTTGATTGTTTATTCGCTAACGAGAGAACTGTGCGTGGCTATCAGGCATCCGCACGAGTGGTTTGCCAGCATCGGATAAATTCAGGATGCTTTTTCAAGACGCTCCGCTATCCAAACTTTAATGATGGACTGCCGCGGGACACCCAGGCGTCTTGCTTCTTTATCCAATAAATGAATCATCCACAATGGAAAATCTACATTTACTCTTTTCTGTTCCTGTTCGGGCCTTCGTGCTTTTGACATATCGAGATATTTTGTAATATCTTCTCTATCATCAAATTTTTTGTCGATTTCTTTAGCTTTCATATATTTCAACCTCCTCTTTTCTGGACCGCCGTACCGACATGATCCGAACCCTTTCGCTTCGATAAGTAATAATTGCCGACCAATGTTTTTCTGAAATCTTCCCGATCACCAAGAATCGCGGTTCGTCGACGGTCTTTAAGGGAATCTCAATGAAGTCGGGATCACCCCACAAAGCTTGTGCCTCAAGAAAATCAATACCATGCTTCTTATTGTTGATTTTGCTTTTCGCAGAATCAAATTCAAACTCCATGATATAGTTATTATACCTTAAGTATACCTTAAGTCGATATTGATTTTGATGCTAATCGGGTGAGTGCCCCGCGCAACTCCCCTTTAGTCCGCTCGCAGCGCGGCTGGACTTTCAGGAGTTTCCGGGATGAAAAGGCTGCTCAGGCTCAAGCATTATTCCTACCGCACCGAGACGGGTACCTCGACTGGGTCGAGCGTTTCTTTGCTTATGCGGCCGATGATACTACCAGGGACCTTTCCGCCGAGCTTACATCCGATGACATCAAGAATTATCTGGGCTATTCCTGCATGCGTATCCACATCCCGGTCCTGTCCATGGCAAGGATAAGTCAACCGGGAAAACCTTGCCAAAAAGTGGATTCCCGATTACTACCTCGGGAATGACGGCTTGTGAAAATTTCTTGTCAATGACGAAAATTAAATAGAAGCATTGTAGAAGCGTTCATCCTATCTTTGCGAACTTTGCCGCTTTGCACGCGATAAAGCAGTCTCTGCTCCTGACCCGAATTGTGGACGGGCTACCGCCATTATGGAACACCCTCGCGTTCCATTCAGATAACTCTCAATCCCCAAAAAAGGCGCTTCCAGACCCATTTGTCGAAAAATGAAACCCAAAAGACGGCTGGTGTGAATTTTCCGATCCGCCCGAAACAGTTTAAATAAAATTCATCATAGCTGTAAAGGGAAAAATGCTTTCACCGCAGAAGCGCCAGAGATGGCGCCGGGGGGCCGCTGTCCAGCCTTGAACATCCACGAATAATGCAGGCTAGTCCTCTTCAATTCCCTGCAGGAGGTCCGAACTCCTCGGTTTGTGGTCTATCTCTTCGAGGGCCTTTATCTCCTCGCCGCCCGTGGCGCCAAGCTCTTTGAATTTTCTCACCGAGGGCAGCACCCTGGCCTCCATCGAACCGATAATCTTATTATAGGCCCCTATCGTCTTCTCAATGGCACCCCCCATCTCGGCAAAATATTTCGTCAGGGTGCCGATCCTCTCATAGAGTTCCCTTCCCAGAGAACTGATCTCCTGGGCGTTCTTTGTCAGCCGTTCCTGCCGCCAGCCGTAGGCTATGGCGCGGAGGAGCGCAATGAAGGTAGTCGGCGTAGCGATGATCACCCTCTTGCGGATACCGTCTTCCAGAATGGCGTTGTCCACTTCCAGCGCAGCGCTCAGGAAGGATTCGCCCGGAATGAAGAGCACGACAAACTCCGGCGACTGTTTAAACTGGCTCCAGTATTCCTTGGACCCCAGTTTGTTCATATGGGTCCGCACCTGCTGGGCGTGCCTTTCCATACCCGTCTTTTTCCCTTCGTCCGTGGTGGCGGATACGGCGTCGAGGTACGCCTCCAGGGAGACCTTCGAATCGACGATAATGTCCCTTTCCATGGGAAGGTGGACTATCATGTCCGGCCTTATCCTGCCCTTTTCGGTGTCGACGGAATGCTGTTCGGAAAAATCGCAGTGCATGGACAGACCCGAGAGTTCGGCCACCCTCCTCAACTGCATCTCGCCCCACCTGCCACGCACCTGGGGCTTCCGCAGGGCAGACACGAGATTGCTGGTCTCGCGCTGGAGGTTTTCGTGCGTTGACGCCAGCGTCCTCAACTGTTCGGAAAGACTGCCGTATGCCTTATGCCTGCTGTCCTCCATTGTCCTGATCTGCTCCTCGTAACGTTTCAGGGTCTCGAAGAGCGGCTTTATCATTCCGTCCATCGCGGCCTTATGCTCGCCCAGTTTGCCCCTGGTCTCTGCAGCCACCTTCCCGAGCGACTCCGAGGCCAGCCGCAGGAAGTCTTCACTGCTGCTCTTCAGGGCGGCCGAGGAGAGTGCGTTGAAGGTGTCCGTCATTTCTTTCTTCAGGGCCTCCATCAGTGCCCTCTGTTCATCGAAGCTGCGCCGGGCCTCCTCAAGCTTCGTGACCGCCTCCACCCTCGTACGCCTCTCGCCGTCAAGCTCCCGTCTTATCTCGTCTGCTGCGGCGTCCTTCTGAATAACCTGTTGCCTCAGCTCTCCGACGACCGCTTCCGCACTTTTCGCCCGGCCGTCGAGTTCGGCAATCCTTTCCGCGTAATCTTTCTCCATGCCCGAAAATCGTTCCGCCGATTTTTTCTCCTGACGCCAGGCCGATAAGGACCAGGCCGCGGCCCCGCAGATCACGGCGCTTACGATAATCAGAACAACCATTGCAGTTACTGTCATAAAGCTTCCTCCCCCCATTTTTCATAAATAAGGAGTTGCGCCTTTTTGCCGCCTCCCGAAATTCCCCGCTCCTCCTTTTCCAAGGGGGAATTTCCGTTCCGGTCTCCTGCCGTCAGTTATCTCCTCCGCGCACTTTGCCCTCAACGCCTGAGACGGTTTTTTCAAGCAGCTTGGAACTTCTCCTTCCCGGCCGCTGCCTCCCCCCGACCGTCGGCGGAGTCTCAGACCTCTCTTCGAAAAAACTTTCGACTTCCCGGACGGAATGTACAATCCCCGTTTCGGGCAGTGAAGAAATTATCGTGCTCCCGTAAGAACTCACCATCAGTCTCGCGTCGAGGATAGCGACAACACCGTGATCCTCCGTGCTCCGTATAAGTCTGCCGAACCCCTGTCTCAGCGTAAGTATGGCCGAGGGAAGCGCCAGATCGGCAAACCACCTCTTCCCCAGCCTTCTGCATCTCTCATCATAGACCGGCTCGCCCGGCGACCCAAACGGCATCTTCATGATAATCACGAGACTCAACTGCTCCCCTTTTATGTCTATCCCCTGCCAGAAAGTGGCCGTTGCGAGCAGGACGGCCCCCGGAGTCGTCCTGAACCAGTCGACGAGCCTGCCGGCCGGGCTGTCTCCCTGGGCCTTGAAAGGATAATCGATATCGATATTACTTCTGACGTAGTTCAGGTGCCTGTAAGAAGTAAACAGTACGAGCGCCCTGCCCTTCGACGCCCGAACGAGTCCTTCGATGACCGGCAGGGCCTCCTTCCATATCTCCTCACCGTCACCCCCGGCAGGAGCCGGCAGGTCCCTGTCGATATAAAGCAGGCACTGTCTCCTGAAATCGAAGGGCGATCCGGCGATCATCTCCCTGAACACCGGACCTGTCTCCTGCCCCGGTCCCGCAATACCGAGCCTCTTTTTTACAAACCCGAAATCGCCGTTTGCAGCCATCGTGGCTGACGTCATGATCACACTATCGTAGCCGTCCACCAAAGCTTCAAACGGCTGCCGGCATTCTACCATGTTGCTCTTCAGTTCCATCCCCGCCCTGCTTCCGATAAGATAGTAGATCTGTTCTGTGTTTTTTTGCCCGATGAAGTCATCCATGACGGCATCGATAGAGGACGCACAGGTAATGGTCGTCCTGACCCGGTCTTCCATCTCGTCGCCTGTAAGTGATTCCGCCTTCAGAGCCAGTCTGCCGACGACCTTATCGAGGTCGAGTAGACTCTTCAGGTTCTTCAACTCCCCGACAACGGAATCCGGTATTGGAAACAGGGATTTGAAAGGCAATTCCTTCCCCCTGAAAAAAAGGTCAACGGGTGCAAAGAGATGGTCGACGGACATCTTCAGCCCCCGGAGACGGTAAAGCAGCCATAACAGCCGGGAACGGGTGAGGCTGTTGCCGTAAACGTTTGAGATAACGTTTTCGAGTTGGTGCGCTTCGTCGACAACGAGAAGACTGTGATGGGGTAGCAGGCTGCAACCGGAAAGCAGATCATAGATCAGGAGATGATGGTTAACCACAAGGATATCCGTTCCTCTGAGGCGCCTGTAATGTCTGTAATAGAAACAGTCTCCATAATATGGACACATAACGGAGTTGCAGTCGTCGGAATCCCCGCAGACCAATGGCCAGAAGTGCGGAACAAAAGATAGTTCGTCCCTGTCGCCCGTCCCGGTGCCCGATGCCCATTCGCAGAAGACCCGATAGTCCTCCCCCGCACCGGAGAACTCTCTCTCCCTCTGCAAACACAGATAGTTGTTCTTGCCCTTCAGCAGGGCAAAGGAAAAACTGCGGGGAAGGGCCTTCTGAAGAAAGGCGAGGTCTTTGCGCACCAGCTGCTCCTGGAGGGCAATGGACGCCGTAGATACCGTCGTCTTTTCACCGGACAAGACCGCAGGGATCAGATAGGCAAAGGACTTGCCGACACCGGTGCCCGCCTCGACAAGCAGGTTCTCTTTATCCCTGAGGCAGGAGAATACCTCTCCTGCCATCTCAAACTGCTGTGGGCGTTCTTCATAACCCCTGAACCGCTTTTTCAGAATATCGAAGGCCTCGATGACCTCCTTCACAACTCCCCTCATCTCTTCACCCGCATATCGTGCCGCAAATCCGGATGTTCATCCCGCCCACCGGTTCCATATCACCTTTCCGTAAATTCGGCGATCTCGGTGCGCACCAAAGCGAGGATCGCGGAATGGGGAACGATAAGGTACTTCCTGCCTTCAAACTCGATCTCGACAGCGGCATCCCTGAGAAAGAGGGCGTAGTCTCCCTCGACAGCCTGCAGAGGCATGTACCTCATCTCCAGTTTGTTCGCCGGAGACCATGGTTCCTCCATAATTACAGTGTGATCGTGTACCGGATAACCGGGCCCCACCTTGACGATATGCCCGCTCATCACTTTTTCCTTTTCCTTGACGGTAGCCGGAAGATAAAGACCGGAATTTGTCTTGTTCTCTCTCTCGTCGGGGTCGATCAAAACCCTGTCGCCGACTACGATAAGATTTCTCTTTGCCTTCACCGCAGTATTTTAAAACATATCCGGGGGTTTTATCTTCCCGGAAGCCGCCGACTGACGTACTGCCTGCCGTAAAGGCACCTTTACGCGACTCCCTTTTTTAAGACGGTATGACGGATCAGGAGGGATGCAACTCTGACATCGTTTTAATGAACTACCGCAACACAACTGAGCGGAATCCAGGACCTCCCTCAAGGGGATTAAGAGGAAGCAACTTCAAAGGACCCCGGGATGCAGAGCATCCGGGAATTTGCGGTTAAACCACCACGCCGGGTGTTATCATCCACTGCAGTGTCCAGTTCCCCTTCTCGTCTCTCTCAAGACATGTGACACAACCCATCCTGAACGAGACTACGTTCCGGTCCGCATCGCCGCAGAGAAGCAATGACGCCAGTTTCCCCAGGTGGGGCAAGTGACCGACCAGCACTATATTTTCGGTGACGCTCGCCGTGAGGTATTTCAGGCGGTCCGCCCACGCAGAAGGGTCGTCCATAGGTGCCAGCCCGTCTGACTCCGCCGTAGCGCCCGATGGTTTCACATATTCGGCCAGTATGTCGGCCGTCTGTTTAGCCCTCAGCTTCTTACTATGGAGTACCCGGCTGATCTTGAAGTCCAGCTTCGACAGGTGCAAGGCCACCTTTGTGATGTCCTTCACTCCTTTTTCGGACAACGGCCTTGACGGATCTTCTTGTTCAGTCTTGGCTTCAGCGTGCTGAACCAGATAAAGAAACATAACTTCCCCCTTGCCGTGACATCAATCTTCCGGCGGTCAAAGGCCGGCTTATCAAAGCTTCCGGATTGTTTATCCCGTCGAGATATAAGTACTCCTGTAACAATTTTATCTCTTTGGCTTCTAACATGCAAACGACGAAACAGGGGAAAAAAGACGGGGCCGGAGGCGGGTAAACTCCGCGGGAATGACGCAAACGAAAGCATAATGTTAAATAGTCAACTGTGGGGCAGATTCTCATAAACCCGAAAAACGTGGCTCAGGCAGGCCGGACGTAGTCCTGTGGCGTATATAGAATGACCGGCCTAGCCCACGATCTCCGTACCGACGCCTTCCTTCGTAAAAATCTCGAGGAGGAGACAGTGAGGTATCCTTCCGTCCACGATGTGAGTCTTGTTCACTCCTGCCGAGATGGCCTCAAGACAGGCCGCAATTTTTGGCAGCATGCCCCCGGTGATGGTCCCGTTTCTTATAAGGCCGTTGATCCGCGTCCTTGTCAATGTAGACAGAACATCACCCTTCCTGCCAAGAAGTCCGGGCACATCAGTAAGCAGGATAAGCTTCTCGGCCTTCAGGCTTGAAGCCACGGCAGCAGCAACAAGGTCTGCATTGATATTCAAGGTCTCGCCGTTCGGGCCGGCCCCGATGGGCGAAATAACAGGGACAAAACCGTCTTTCTGCAGACTGCCGATAACTGCGGGGGCAACCGAAGTCACTTCTCCTACAAGCCCCAGGTCGACTATCTCGCTGACACCGGTTTCGGGCGTCATCTTTCTGATAGTCTTCTTGCGAGCGGTTATCAGCCCGCCGTCTTTTCCACTGAGGCCGACCGCCTTTCCCCCGTTTCTGTTGATCAGGGCAACTATCTCCTTGTTTACGAGACCCCCGAGGACCATCTCCACAATCTCCATGGTCTCCCGGTCCGTCACTCTCTGCCCGTGAATGAATTCGGGTATCTTCCCCATCTTCTTCATGACTGCCGATATTCGCGGACCGCCGCCATGGACAATCACGGTGCGAATCCCTATGAAATTAAGCATTACTATATCCTTGGCAAAGGACTCCTTAAGATCATCCTTCGCCTGGGCGGCGCCTCCGTATTTAACGACAAACGTCTTCCCGTAAAAATTCCTTATATAAGGGAGAGCGTCAATCAGTATCTCGGCTTTTCTTATTATCTCTTCCATGCTATTTTTCTTCGAAACAGGGGATGCAGACTATCTTTCCGTCTTTTATCCTGGCCCGCGGCTCCATCATTTTTTCCCCGCAGGACTCACAGCGTATGCTGTTGTAAACCTCAGCCTCCGGGGGAAGCTTTTCCTTACCCCTTTTCGTCTTCATTAGTTCCTTTTCATCCGCCTCCAGAATGTGACGGATTCTGGCGGACCTTCTGTCGTGGACAAATTTAACGACCCTGGCGGACCGCTCGCCTTTCATGTACTTGTCCCACATCGCCTTCTCTTGCGTCGTCTCCTCAGGTCTTTTCCAGTCCACCGAAATACGGATTCTCCTGCCTGAAGGCCTGCTTATGAATGTATACACCTGCTTGCCGTAATCCCTGAATATCAGGTTCCCCTTACCGAATGTGCATCCGGTCATCACCTGCACCGCATCAACGGCACAGGAATTGTTTTCAACGATTGCTACGACCTCTTCGTCCGCAGCATGCTTTCCCCATTCTTTCAATGCCCGAAGAGCGACCCGGTAACCCAGTGCGAGTCCGGGACAGGAATGCCCGTGAAATTCTGTTACTTCATCGTAGGTTTTCATGCAGTAATTTTACACAAAAAAGATTTTTTTGAATAGCGCTGGACCTGAAATACATCACAGAGAATGGCACACAAGCGGCAATAAGAGGGCGGCAACCGGCAGAATACAGAACGTTCGCTGAAATCCGTCTACCAGTCAGTGCCTCGACCGGTCCTGTCACCTTAAAAAGGATTTGAGGCGCGCTTTCCGGCCGGCGTGCAAAGGAAGAGTTGCGGTGACGTCTTATTTCCGGGGGTCGGCCTTAAGCACGCATGCCTCATAGCCTTCCTGCCCCAATTTCCCGGCAACCGACACCGCCTTATTGAAATCACCGTAGTCCCCGATCCTTACCCTGTAATATTTCTTACCTTCCAGGTCCGCTTCCTGGATGTAAACATTGTCATATTCAGGACTAAGCCCGGCCTTCAACCTGACCGCATTGGTGCTTCCTTTAAACGAGCCGATCTGCACCGCGAAGGGCCCCTGCTCTCCCCCGGCCTGAACCCTGGCGCTCCTGACATAGGACATGTCCCTCCCTTTGACCTCCAGGAAGACCCTTCCCGTGCCTGGTCCTATCAGACCGATCTTCTTTGCACAGGCATAAGAAAGATCGATGTCCCGACCTTCGACGAACGGGCCCCGATCGTTTACAATACACTCGACGCTCTCGTTATTCGACGCATTAGTGACTTTAAGGCGCGTCCCGAACGGGTATTCCTTGTGGGCACACGTGTAGGAGTACATATTGAACGTCTCGCCGGAGGACGTCGGCCTTCCCTGGAACGCAGGACCATACCAGGAAGCCACCGCATACGTCGACTGGGGAAGAGTTTCCTGGCGTACCCCCGAGCAGGAACTGAAGACCAGCAAAGAAATGATCAGAAGGGACAAGCCCATCAGGCCTCGCGGCGCGGGCCTGAACGCGCCGGATGACTTTATTCCCTGAAGAAGACTAATCCCTCGGGCCATTCATATCATTCCCTACAATATATATCTGCTCAGATCTTCGTCCATGACGATATCACCCAGTTTCTCCCTGACATAAGCCCTGTCTATGCCGAGCCGCGTACCCTTCTTTTCCGGAGCATCGAAGGAGATGTCCTCTAGGAGTTTTTCAAGGACGGTATGCAGCCTTCTTGCACCGATGTTTTCAGTCTTGTCGTTCACCAGCGCGGCGATTTCCGAAATCTCATCGATCGACTCCTCTGAAAATTCGATCTCGACCTCCTCCGTCCCGAGCAGGGCCGTGTACTGTTTGACGAGCGCGTTGTGGGGTTCCGTCAGTATGCGCCGGAAATCTTCCTTGCCGAGGGCGTCCAGTTCAACCCTTATCGGAAATCTTCCCTGCAGTTCCGGGATCAGATCGGAAGGCTTCGCCATATGAAAGGCCCCGGAGGCAATAAAGAGGACATGCTCGGTCCTGACCGGTCCGTGCTTGGTAGTTACCGTCGAGCCTTCCACGATCGGCAGCAGGTCCCGCTGAACGCCTTCCCTTGATACGTCCGGACCCTGCCCATGCCCCTTGGTTGCCACTTTGTCGATTTCATCGATGAACGCGATTCCAGTCTGTTCGACCCGCTCGATCGCCTCCTGGATTATCTTGTCCATATCGATAAGTTTGCCCGATTCTTCCTGTTCCAGGACGACAAGTGCCTCGGGGACCTTCACCTTCTTTCTCTTCGCCTTCTCCGGCAGCAGGTTGCCAAGCATCGATTTCAGGTTTATCTCCAGTTCCTCAAGACCCACATTCGAGATCACCCCGAAGGGCATCGACTTCTCCTTCACTTCCACATCGACATACCGGGAATCGAGCTTCCCGTTTTTCAATTGCTCCCTGAGCCTCTCCCTCGTTTCCCGCGTCCGTTCTCTCTCCTGTTCGTCAACTTCGGTCATCCTGAGTGTGCGGGGCTGGGGCAGCAGAATGTCGAGCAGCCTCTCCTCGGCCAGACGTTTCGCCTTCTCCCTTATCTTTTCGAGGTGCTCCTGCCTCACCATATTTACGGATATCTCGGTAAGGTCCCTTATCATAGATTCAACGTCGCGTCCGACATATCCTACTTCCGTAAATTTCGAGGCTTCAACCTTAAGAAAAGGAGCATTGGCAAGCCGGGAGAGCCTTCTGGCGATTTCCGTTTTTCCGACACCGGTCGGCCCGATCATGATGATGTTTTTCGGCAGTACCTCGTCCTTCAGCTCCGGCGAAAGCCTCTGCCTCCTCCACCTGTTCCGCAGGGCCACCGCCACGGCTTTTTTTGCATTGTCCTGTCCGATTATATATTTATCGAGTTCTTCGACGATCTTGCGCGGCGTAAGCGTATCCATTCTATGAAAGCTCCTCTATCGTAATATTTTCATTGGTATATATGCAGATGGCAGATGCTATGGTCATTGCTTTCTCTATTATCGTCCTGGCATCCAGTTCGGTGTTGTCATAAAGGGCCCGCGCTGCAGCCTGGGCGTAAGGCCCGCCTGAACCGATCGCCGCGATTCCCTCCTCCGGCTCAATGACATCGCCGGTTCCTGAAATGATAAATGTATGCTCCCGGTCGGCAACCACAAGAAGGGCCTCGAGCCTCCTGAGTATCTTGTCGGTCCTCCAGTCTTTCGCAAGCTCTACGGCCGCCCGCGTGATATTCCCCCTGTATTTCTCCAGCTTCCCTTCAAATTTTTCGAACAGGGTGAAGGCATCCGCGGTAGCTCCTGCAAACCCCGCAATTACCTTGTCGCCGTACATCTTTCGTATCTTTTTTGCGTTATGCTTGAGTACCGTGCTGCCCATGGTTACTTGTCCGTCACCGCCTATTGCAGCCTTGTCGTTCCGTCTCACACAAAGTATTGTAGTACCCTGAAACATCATAGCTCCTTGTTGAACAATTGATTATTTTACACAATGCGGACACTGCCTGTCATTACCATTACATTATATCTCAATCCCGGAAACAGTCTTCCCTGCAGTCGAAATTCTTCCTTTCAGACGCCGGCGGCTTCAACCGGTTTTCGGGACGCCGGATTGCCGATTACTGCCTGGCGAATGACGGAAGAAGATACACCCCCGGGCAAACCGGACTCGGACACGAGCCGGATACCGGGAAAATACCGGGAAGGCGTAAAGAGGTTGTAGCCTCCTACTCTTCTTCACTGTCCGATAGGGGGTGGGCCTTATCGTACACGTCCATCAAGTGCGTGATATCGAGGTGCGTGTATTTCTGGGTAGTCGACAGGGAAGAATGGCCGAGGAGTTCCTGAATGACCCTCAGATCGGCGCCGCCCTGGAGGAGATGAGATGCAAACGTATGGCGGAGTGTATGCGGCCCGATCCGGCCGTTGATGCCGACCATCCTCGCGTACTTGACCACGATCCTCCTTACACCACGTTCTGAAAGTTTTGTGCCCTGCCTGTTGAGAAACAGGGACCTGCTCTTTCTCTTCAGGAGTATCTTCTCCACAAGATATGACTTTATGGCCTCGACCGCTTTTCCACCCACTGGCAGGATGCGCTCTTTTCTGCCTTTTCCCCTGACTTTGACAAGACCTTCTCTGGCATTGACGTCTTCGGTGTTCAGGCCGGCGATCTCACTTACCCGCAAGCCACTCGAATACAGCAGTTCCAGAATCGCCCTGTCACGCGCCTGAACAAATCCTATTCCGCCCGGTTTTTCGAGAAGAGAAAACGCATCATCAACAGACAGAAACTGCGGCAGGGCCGCCTGTGTCTTCGGTGTCGACACAAGCTTTGCCGGGTTGGATTTAATATATCCTTCCCTGTGCATATATTTGAGGAAGGACCTGACCGAGGCGAGCCGTCGCCCCGCGGTTGTCTTGTTCAGTCCCCCCCTCATCTGAAGCGCCACGAAACCCCTCACGTCGATCAGCCCCACGTCGTTTACGTCCTTTTTCACAAATGTGCTGAAAGCCTCCAGGTCTTTTCTGTAAGCCCGGAGTGTGTGAGGAGATGCGCCCTTCTGCACCTCAAGATACTTCATGAATTTGTCTATATGTTCTTTCATGGCAGCCTCATTGCAAGACTTTTCCGGTACCCCTTCCATGCTGTTTTACGTCGGGGCTACTGCCGCCAGATAACTTCGCCAGTCCTCAACAGCCCTCTCTGCTATCATCCTCTTCTTCTGCTTCTTGTCCCTTATCCTCCCGGTCCCGTCCGGAGTAGGAAACAAACCGAAATTGATGTTGCTTGGCTGGAAGTTCTTCTGACCGGACTCAGTGATATGTCTTATCAATGCTCCGTGCGATGTTGAAGGCGGCACAGTAACCGGACCCCTCCCCTTCAGAACCAGGGAGGCGTTGATGCCGGCTATCAGCCCCATCGCAGTCGATTCAATATACCCTTCCACTCCTGATATCTGGCCCGCCATGAATATGTTCGCCCTGCTCCTGAGTGTGAGGTCGCCGTTCAGAAAGAGCGGAGAGTTGATGAAGGTATTTCTGTGGATACTGCCGTACCGCAGGAACTCGGCATATTCGAGACCGGCGATCATTCCGAAGACCCTCTTCTGTTCAGGCCATTTCAGCCGGGTCTGGAAGCCCACCATGTTATATGCAGTCATTTCCCTGTTTTCGGATCTGAGCTGGACAACCGCGTAGGGTTCCATTCCCGTCCTCGGGTCCGGGAGGCCGACCGGCTTCATCGGGCCAAACCTGGGCGTGTCGAAACCCCGCGACGCCATCACTTCTATGGGCATGCATCCCTCAAAGACCTTCTGTTCCTCGAACCCTCTCGGTGTTACTTTCCCGGCCTTCAGGACGGCATCATAAAAGGCCGCGTACTCTTCCTTCGACATCGGACAATTGAGATAGTCATCGCCTCCCTTGCCGTACCTCGACGCCTTGTAAATCTTGCCGTAATCCAGGGACTGGGCGTCAATGATGGGAGCAATCGCGTCGTAGAAATAGAGATGACCGGAGCCGACAACTTCAGTAAGTGCACGGGTCAAAGGCTCGGAAGTAAGGGGGCCCGTCGCGATAACCGCAGTGCTCTCCGGCAGCTCCGTAACTTCCTCCCTGATTATCCTCACATTCGGCTCTTCCAAAAGCCTCCCGGAAATGAAAGAGGAAAAGATGTTCCGGTCTACCGCGAGCGCAGAACCGGCCGGTACCGACGATGCACGCGCGGCCTCCATGACAAGGGAGCCCGCCATGGAAAGTTCTTTCTTCAGCAATCCGGGCGCGCTGCAAATATCTGCCGACCTCAGGGAATTCGAGCATACCAGTTCTCCGAGCATTCCCGTCCTGTGTGCTTCGGTCGATTTGGCGGGCCTCATTTCATAAAGCAGGACTTTTATACCGCGCCGGGCAGCCTGCCACGCTGCCTCGGACCCCGCGAGACCTCCGCCCACAACTATCAATTCCTGCGTCATCCCTCATTATAACCCAACGGGACTTACCGGAATAAAACACAATCCTCGCGCAAAGCCGCAAAGCTCGCAAAAGAAAGACATCACATAATGACAATTTCTATTTAACCCGGCTTAATTACAACAAAATATCGTGTCCCTCCCGGTCGCACCAACGCGGTGGGCTGCATCGGCCCTGTCAAACCCGCTTCACTGCTGAGAGTTCCAGGAGCGAGAACCAGCCTTCGGGGTCCGAGTGCCACCCCTCGATCCTCATGCCCGCATCTTCTGCCATGGCTGCGGCCGAGCTTGTGCTGAACTTCTTGCATACCTCGGTCCTGATAGTCTCTCCTTCATGGAGGTTGACCCAAAGACCCAGGTCTCCGATTTCAACAAGGAGGCTGCACCTTGCCCGTAGATGCATCTCCACCCGCTCTTCATCTGCATTATAAAAGGCAAGATGTTCAAAACTGCCGGTGTCGAAATCAGCATTGAGTCTTCTGTTCATGACGTTCAGGATGTTTTTGTTAAACTTCGCGGTGACACCCCGGCTGTCGTTGTATGCCCCTTCCAGTATCTCCACCGGTTTTATCATGTCAATGCCCAGTATGAAGCGATCTTCGGCTTCCATTTGTCGGGCCATGCGCCCCAGAAACTCTATTCGCCTCTCCTCCGCAAAGTTCCCGATGGTGCTGCCGAAAAAAAGGAACAATCTTTTCCTTCTCCGCGGCAGCAGTTCCAGGTGTTTAGTAAAATCTGCGACTATTCCCGCCACCCTGAGCTCCGGATAAGTCCTGCACAGTTCCTTTGCCGACTCCAGGAGTGCGGCCTCGCTCACATCGACAGGTATATAGCATATGTCGGCCCCCGGAGAGTCGAAGGCAGCATCAAGGAGCGTTCTTATCTTCAAGTCTTCCCCGGAACCCAATTCTATAATGTCCGCCTCCCGGTAATTCTGAATGATGCTGCCCGCACAGCCCTTCAGGATGGCAAGCTCCGTCCTGGTCTGATAATACTCCGGCAGGCGACAGATCTCCCTGAAAAGCTCAGACCCCCTGGCATCATAGAAATATTTGCTCGGAAGCGATTTCTGTTCGGCGGTCAATCCTTTCCGAATTTCTCCCCTGATTTCATCCTCCATGGCGTCACTCAACAGCTTCGTGACTTCTATACGATCGGTAACAGAAGTTATGTTCGTCATTTTCCACCCTGCAAAGGAATCATGTTGTCACTATAAGACTTTTTCGGTGTCCCTTTTGTGCCGTTTTGACGTCCTGACTACGTCGCACATCAGGGCCTTGTAAACGGGAAAGCCGGAGATGGGGTCAAACCGGTCGAGGTCCGTCAGTTCGTTTATATTGCATTCCTGCCATGCCTCAGGTCCCACCGGCCCGCCCCCTCCCATATTCGCGTCCACAGTCCCGCGCACGATATTATCCGTTACCAGGGCCCGCATCACAACCTGCCCCCTAAGCGTCTTTACGTGGACCCGCTCGCCGTCCTTAATTCTCCTGGCCCGCGCGTCATGGATATTTATGGTAACTGTCGGTTCCGGCCTTTCTCTCACCAGGGACGGCACACCGTGATGCTGCGAACGAAAATCGGTCGTCACCCTGGAACCGGAATTGAATATGAGAGGAAATTCCTTTAGGAGTTCGGGCTGCGATAACGGCCCTTCTCCCGGTTCGGTATAGACCGGGAGGGGATTGTAGCCGTATTTCTTCAAGATTGTGGATGAGATCTCGAATTTCCCCGTGGGCGTGTCGAAACCGGGGCTTCCGTCGGGCCGCAGAAGCCCTTTTTCCCATTTCCTGTACTGCATCTTTATGTGTGGCACTCTCACGGTGCCTCCGGCGGCACGCACGTCTTCGAGAGAAAAACCGGAGCCTTTGAGTACGTGCCTGAGAAGCTCCTCCTCGTTCTGGGGATACAGGTGCCCGTAACCGAGCCTCTTTGCAAGTTCTGCCGCAATAAAGAAATCGCTTCTCGCCTCTCCCACCGGATCGACAAGGCGTTCCCTTAACCGGAAATAGGGGCCCTGTTTCATGTAGGACTCTATTTCATACATGGTAGTGCCCGGCAGTACAATGTCGGCATAGGCCGAGTCGGCCGTCAGCTGCCGGTCTATGCAGACGAGAAGATCGAGGGCATTGAAGGTCTTTCTCCAGATTTCCGGGCGCGGCCACGAGGTTATGATGGAAGCACCCATTATGATCAGTGAACGCACGGGATAAGGCTTCGCATTGAGCACTGCTTCCGGCAGGGCCATGGGGTGAGCTTCGCGGCGATAAAGACTATAGACCGGAAAGCGGTCACGACCCAGGGCGCCGGAGATGTCCGGATTGGCCACCAGCGCCTCCCTGTTGATCGGGAACTCGCTCCCCTTCATCTTGAGGCAACTCCCGCCGGGGACGTCGAGCTGGCCGGAAAGGGCCCAGAGCGCCAAAGTGGAACGTATGGCCTGGACCCCGCTGTCGCTGTATTCGAGGCCGGTATACATGATTGGAGACGCTCCCTTCGCTTCCGCGATGCGCCGGGCAAGCGATATTATGGTCTCGGCCGGAACGCCTGTTATTCCCTCCACCGCTGAAGGCGTGTAATTCCGGACGTACCCGGCAAACTCATCGAATCCGTATGTCCAGTCCTCGACAAACGACTTGTCGTAAATTCCCTCACTGATAAGGACGTGGCACATGCTTAGAGCGAGTGCTCCGTCCGTGCCGCAGCGGACCGGTATCCATTGCGCGCCCTTGATCCTGGCCGTCATGGTCCTGTTCGGATCGATGACCACAATTTGAGCCCCGCGCGTCTGTGCCTTCATGATCCTGCGGAAATTCCGGGGAGGCGAATCGGTGGCCGGATTCGCTCCCCAGATGACAATCAATTCAGCCTGCTCGACGTCGGAAAACATGTTGACGAGCATGCTGCCCATCGTAACATGCGGGGCTATCATTGCAAAGGAAACATAACAGAGTGAACCCGCCCCCAACGTGTTGGGAGAGCCGAACGGGAATAACACGCTGGAGGCCGACGAGACGGCAACGCCCCTGGGCTGATAGACATCACACATGGCACGCTCAAACGCCCCCCTTCCCGTGTAGATCGCGTTTGCCCGGGCTCCGTGCTCCTCCTTTATCTTCCTGAGGTTTTGAGTAATGTCTTCATATGCCTCGTCCCACGAAATCCGCTCGAATTCATACGTCCCTTTCGGGCCCTTACGGCGCATGGGATGTTTGAGACGATGTTCGTTGTATACAATGTCGGCGGAATGCTCACCGAGTTTACAGATTATCCCGTATTCGGACCCCTCGTCAGGCCTGACATTTTCAAGCCTGCCTTCTTCGTCATAGGTGACCCTTACCCAGCACCCCGCCGGACAGATGCCGCACAAGCCGCGCCTTTCTCTTCCGGTCATACTCATCCTCGTCATTCAACTTATTCTATAACCAGATCGTCCTCAATTTTGATGCATCCTATCACGCTCTGGGCCGCCGGACAGAGGTGGAGATAGGACGAAAAGGCTTCCCGGGCCGGGCCTGTCTGTTCTTCCGAAGCCTTCAGGCGATATACAACCCGTATCCTGGTGATCTTCAATACGTTGTCTGCGCTTTCAATGTCGCCTTCCACCTCGGCCCTGTACCGGTCTGCGGTAGTAAGGATCTTCTTTCCGGCCAACACGGTGGCCAGTGTGCCCATCATTCAGGCTCCTGTTGCCGCCACGATGTGGTCAAGTGTGGCCGCGTGCTCCTTCGCCGGTTCCACCTTGTAAAATTCCTTTATGCCTCCGTGGACACCATAATAGACCGGCTCGCCGAACCCCCCGATCACCGCTCTCCTGGTCGGACCTTCCTCCCTTACGATAGTAATATGTGACGTGTGGACTATTTCTCCCATGTTATCCCTTCCTATTCTCCCTTAAAGATATACGATCCCGGCCTCATCTTTTCTTTATGTCCTTTTTGTAATACCTAAATGTTCTCACATTCCCGCCCGTCTGGCAAACGTGTCCCCAATCCGGCGGCAGGCAAGCCGGAATGACTCACGGGGCCCATGACGATATTTCGATCTGAAGGCCGGCCTTAATGTCTTTAATTGCCTCAGTGACAGAGAAGCGACAACCGGCCATCAGGGGACGGTCATACTACCACTTCAGAGCGGGGGAGTTTCATTTCTGGATATGCGGAAATTTGCACTGTTACCCGGAAATATGAAATTGGCCGGTAATCAGGGATGACAACGGCTTGGGACCACCGGTGTCGATGCCGGCAGAACTCACTTTTTCATACGGCCTTTTTTCCCCAGGCGCATATTCACCTCACGCTTGCCGGTTCTACGGAGGGAGACGATACCTTTGATTTCTTCTTCCGTCGGACGCGCCAGTCCGCTCTCCCATTTCCCCACCGTGCGACCGGAGACGCCGATGAGCCTGCCACATTCCGTTTTGGAAAGCCCCAACTTTTTTCGCAGTGACTGCAGACCTTTGGCAGAAAACCTGTGACCTCCCGCCTCGTATTGACCAGCTGCCGGAGGAACTGACGATACTTGTTTCCGCAGCGCTGAGACCTCGCGCTCCACCTCCTTCAGACGGGAACTGAGGTCGGCAATAGTCTTTCGATAACGGGACGATGCCTTCCTCAGTGCCTCTGTTTCCGATCGCACCTGCTTTCTGGCCGTACGCTCGACGGTTTCCCTGAGGAGTCTTGCAATACCGTTCATGAAGAGCCTCCATTTTGTCGCGAATTTGAAAGTTATTATCGCGTCTCCGGCGTCTTTCGTCAAGAAGTGCGGCAATTTTTGACTGACGGAGTGATTTCCTTCAGTGCCTTCACGGACGTTCTCCGGCCGAACACTTATTGCCCATCCCGTCGAAAAGGGGCACCTGAACAGATGGGATTAAACGGCACGCCGGTGGAAAAAGTGCCTGCTGTCACCGCTGATTCGTGCTAACTTATTAAGAAAGGCGTTGCAGGAATCTTGGAGCATAAGGATACCCTGGGTGACACGGATTATATGACGGTAAAAAAACTTCTTCTTGCATGTATCACGCTGATTTTGATGGTTTGCGGCGTCCGTGCCGGTGAATACCGGGACGTGACACCGGGCTACAAACTCGAATTCCCCGCTGATTTTTATTACAGGAAGGACTTCAGACTTCAGTGGTGGTATTTTACAGGACACCTCAGCGATCAAAGAGGGAATGAATACGGCTACGAAGTCACCTTTTTTGTAGCAGGTGTTCAGAAAAGGAAATACAAATCACGCTTCGGCGTAGATAACATCTATATTTCACATTTCGCCATTTCCGACGTAACCAACAATAAATTCCGTTCTGAGGAAAAGGCCGACTCCGGCGCTTACGGTTTTGCCGGAGCGGAGGCCGACAACCTTAGGGTCTGGGTCGGAGATAACACTCTTGAGGGCACCATGAAAAAGATGCATCTCGCCGCCCGTTCGGGATGCGATTCCATCGATCTGTTTCTCACCCCCTCCAAGCCTCTCATACTTAATGGGGAAAACGGCTATTCCAGAAAATCCGCCGAGTCCCCCCTCATAGCTTCCTATTATTTCTCCTATCCTGAGATGGCCACTGAAGGGAGCCTGTCTCTCGGCGGGAACACCCACCGGGTGGCTGGAGAGAGCTGGTTTGACAGGGAAATGTCTTCTAGGAGTCTTGCAAAGAATGAGGCCGGCTGGGACTGGTTTTCTATTCAGCTCGACGACGGTCGCGAAATAATGCTTTACCTGCTCCGCCGGAAGGACGGCTCGCTCGATCCCTTTTCAGCGGGGACATTCGTCTTCAGGAATGGTGACTACGCCCATCTTTCAGTAAACGACTTCAGGGTCGCCGCTCTCGACCATTACCGCTCCGCAAAGACCGGCATCCGTTATCCCTCAAAGTGGGAGATAGTAATCCCAGACCGGAACGTCAGACTGGTCATCACTCCCCTTATAAAAGACCAGGAATTGACGGGATCGCCCACCACGGGACCGGCCTACTGGGAGGGGACCTGCAAAGTCGAAGGAACTGAAAAGGGACGTGCTTATGTCGAATTGACGGGATACTGAACAAAGAGACGCATGGCGCAAAGGGCACAGCAAACGGAGCAAAGCAAAACGCATAGGGCATAGCGCACGGCGCATGGAGCTGAAAGCCTGGATCAAAGGACTTGGAGACAATGATAGAACTTAAAGATGTCGAGAAATATTATGCCGCCACACACGTTTTGAGGGGAGTGAACCTCATCGTGGAAGACGGCGATTTCATGGCGGTCAGCGGAAGCTCCGGTTCCGGTAAGTCGACTCTCCTCAACCTCATCGGCGGCATGGACAGGCCGGAGAGAGGAACGATAGAGGTCGGTGGGGAGATGATCTCCTCCTACGCCGACGAACATTTGACGCGATACAGAAGGGAGAAGATCGGCTTCATCTTCCAGTTCTTTAACCTCCTCCCCAATCTGACCGTATTCGAAAATATTGAGATGCCCTTGCTTCTCAAAGGCGGGGAGAATAATGAAAATGTCAGGTCGTTCATCCTCCGCGTCGGGCTGGAGGGGAAGGAGCAGAGATATCCCTACCAGCTTTCAGGAGGCGAACAGCAGAGGGTGGCCATCGCCCGGGCCCTGGTCCATGATCCCGAACTCATTCTGGCCGACGAACCAACGGGCAGCCTGGACAGCAGGACGGGTCATATGATCATGGAGCTGATAGGACAGCTCGCCGAAGAAACGAACAAGACTGTTATTCTTGTCACGCACGAACAAAATATAGCAGCCTTTGCCCGCAGGAATGTAGAACTCAAAGACGGTGTCGTAAGCCCTTTGATTCTGGAGGGCTGAGCCGCACTTCCTTTGAAGGGGGAAACGTATGGACAACGACTCATATGAGCCGCTCGATGTTGAAGTTGAGTTTTTCCTAAATCGAAATTGATATCAGCCGGCTCTATGGATATCTTCCCGAACTGCCAGGGAGTAGAGATAGAATCGAAAAACAGGGATTCCCATAAAGTCGCGCTGAGCGCTGGACGGAAGGACTGATGAAATTCACAAAATCGATAAGACTTTTCGTGTTGCGGAATATCAGGTCGGAGAAATTCCTCACTCTCCTGGCTGTCCTCGGCGTCGCCCTCGGCGTCGGACTCTTTGTCGGGGTCAAGGCTGCATCCGACAGGGCCGTTTCATCCTTCGAATCGGATATCAGGGGGCTTGTCCCGCACGCCAGCTTCGAAGTCGTCGACAGGTACGGAATAAATTTCAATGAGAAGATCTACAAAAAAATCCGCGGAATCGATAACAGGAGCTATCCCGTTCTGCAGGTCGACGCTTATCTGCCGGACCTTAAACAGACTATAAACCTGAACGGCATAGACGTTATAAGATCTGCGGGATTTCTTGAGAGCAGGGAGGCATCCGGAGTAAACATGGAAGCCATCTTCACCACCCTCAACGGCGTGCTGATATCCAGGGGACTTGCCGACAGGTTCTCTCTTAAAAGGGGAGACACTCTGAAGGCTCTTGCCTATGACGGCAGATATTCCCTCAAGGTCGTTAACATACTCGACCTGAAGACACTGCCTGCCGACACTGTTTTCATGGATTTGGGGAACTTCCAGGAATACTTTCACAAGACCGGTCTTCTATCGAGGATCGATATTTCAGCGGATAGACGGGAAGCAGGCGAGATAGGGAAAATATTGCCTCACGGTCTTGTCATTGAAAAGAAGACGACGATAATCGAAAACAGGAAGTCTCTCCTCAGGTCCTTCAGGTATAACCTGCAGTTCATCAGTCTCATTGCGATACTGGTAGGAATATTTCTTCTCTACAACACCGTCTTTATCTCGGTTGTCAAAAGGCGAACGGAAATCGGCATTCTGAGAAGTCTGGGAATGGACAAAAAGACAGTTATCGGGATCTTCATCTTCCAGGGACTGATACTGGGCGTTGCAGGTTCACTGCTGGGCATTGTCCTGGGCCAGATCGCCGCCTATTTCGCCGTGACGGCCGTGGCAAAAACCGTTTCGACCATGTACGGGGCCGTTTCCGTGGCCGATTATCTTCTCTCCTGGAAAGACGCCGTCACCGCCGTTTTTATCGGGACCGCCGTTTCCCTGGTTGCCTCGGTTGTCCCGGCATACGAGTCTTCCACGATCAGGCCCAACGAAAGCTCACGGGAGGGCTCCTTCGAAGGTAAATACGGAAGATATATGAATCACCTCTTTCTGGCCGGGCTGTGCCTCATCGCGATCGGGATAATCGTCTCCCTCATCGATTATCTCTATGCCCCCTTCAACTTTCCTTTCCTCGCTTATACCGGCATTCTCCTTATCATTGCGGGCTTTGCTTCGACGGCACCTCTTTACCTGTCCTTCTGCATGAAGGTCATAAGAAAGCCCTCTTCCAGGTTTTTCGGAGCGACGGGAAAACTGAGCGCGGGAGATATCAGCGGGAATATTTACAGGTTTGCCGTGGCGCTCATGAGTGTCGCCATCAGCAGCGCCCTGATCATCGCATTCCTGCTGCTGATATTTTCTTTCCGGAGTTCCCTCGAGGAATGGATACGGAGAAACATCGCTGCAGACATTTATGTAAAGCCGGCCGCCTGCATGTCAAATTTCTGTTTTTATCCGCTTTCCAACTCTCTGGTCAACAAAGTCGAAACCAGCCCCGGCGTTGCGGCCGTCGATAAATTCAGGACTTTGTATATCAACTTTAGGGGGAAGAAAGTCGTTGCGGGCTTCGGCGATACAGAGGTGCAGAGAGAATACGCTCATGCGCGCGATTACGGACAGAGACGCGAGGCAGGCATTTCCTCTTACCTTGGCAACAAATACCATCTGAAAAAGGGTGACACGATAGAGCTGTCTACGCCGAAGGGCGACGTATCTTTCAGGGTAAGAGACGTCTTCAGCAGTTACTCAACAACCTCCGGGTTTATCTATCTGGACAGGAGATATCTGAAAGAATACTGGGGACTGGATGATGCGACGCAGCTCGGAGTATACGTAAAAAAAGGGGCCGGCGTCAGGGACGTCGTGCGCGGGATGAGGGAGGAACTCCTGCCCCATTACTCCGTCGAGATCATGGACAATGTGCAGCTGAGAGACAGCGTCCTCTCGGTCTTCAACAAGACTTTCGCCATCACTTACGCCATTGAGCTGATCTCGATCATTGTCTCCATAATAGGCGTAATAACAACCCTTCTCACCCTTGTGCTTGAGAAGAAGAGGGAGATCAGCATAATCAGGTATCTGGGGGGAAGCTGGAAACAGATCCAGCGCGTCCTCATCCTGTCCGCGGGCACCATAGGGTTGACCGGGATACTGCTCGGTATGATCATGGGGCCCCTCATGAGCCTCATTCTTATAGAGGTGGTCAATAAAATATCATTCGGATGGGAGATACATATGAGGGTGCCGGTCCTCTATCTTTCGGCGGTGATCATTCTGCTGTTCCTCACAACCCTCGCAGCGGGGCTGCTCCCCGCCAGGGTGGCAAAGAAAATAGATCCCAAAAGGTTTATCAGTTTCGAATGACCCGGTAAAAGTCCTATTTCCTCTGCGCTTCCTCCGGCCGACTGCATTTTCGGGGCTAACCCACTTTATTCACAAATTTTCCTGCATGGCGAAAGGACACAGTGTTTGAGCGGTTTTACTTGCCCGATATTCAGACATCGTATATCCTGAAATAAAGAGGGCAAGTTCTTCGGAGGTCGTAACGACCGAGAATGAGCGAAAATACCGTGTCCTTTCGCGTCCGCCACATTTCATGAATAATCCGGGCTAATATATTGAGCGGATGCGGCCGGTCCTCTTGTCCACTATTACCTTGTCTATCACTTTTCCCCTGCTGTCCAGTACGTCCGCCTCAAAGTAATATTGCTTCTCTCTTATCTCGCCTATGGTGACATCCTTTTTAGAAAAATAGTCCTGGAGCAGCTTCCGCGCTTCCTTCTTCGTTGTTACCTGCTGCTTTTCGCCGTAAGTCCCTCCCTGAGAGCCGCCGTAGGGACCTTCGCCGGCATATGCATTCGAAGTTCCGAAAAATCCACCGCCGCGACAGAGGAGTCCGGGTGTAATTCCGTCGGAAGCAATCCCGTTCAGCAAACCCAGAAGGAGAAAACCCGCAATTGCGCTCAGACCCGACAAGACCATCCCTTTCATCCGTGCCACCCCGCTGTTATCCGACGTTTTCCGGCCACAGAAAACATTATAGAAGTTAAGGCACCTCAGGTCAATTGTGTCATCCCTTAATAATAGTTTTTAAGAAAATC
>JARRRI010000001.1:60739-61420 GCA_037380845.1 Candidatus Sulfobium sp.
CCGCCTTATGGCAAAGACAATTGCTATTTCTTATGGCATTTCGTACAGTTGCCCTTAACGCTGAATGCCTTTTCACCGTTATGGCACGCACCGCACTCCTTGCCTTCGCGCATGGCTGCCATGGTCAGGGTGGTCTTCTTCATCGGGAAGATCTTGGTGTGGCAGTCATTACATTTGAAACCCTTGTCGGCATGTACCTGACCGCTGAAGGTTACGTTGCCCATGGCAGCGTTTTTGAAGACCAGGGTCTTTCCCGGAGGTACGGCCAGGGCCGTTCCGGCAAATGCCATCGACACCAGCATAACCACTGTCATTGCAAGTATCTTCATCCATTTCTCTCCTTTCTCCCGTTCTGCTTTCTTGATATCTGTCCGGTTCAAGCTGTTCACCTCCTTTCTCATTCTTCTCCGCCTTTTGTTCCGCATTCGACCCGAGTGTCTACAGCTTATCAAATCATTGTGAACTGATAGCGAGAGAATTGTGAATAATTGTGAAGAAACCTTAAGAGAAAATTAACGAGAAAGCACGAAAGGGGCGCTGAAAATGTCTTGTGGCGACGCCTTACGGCCCTCCAGAGTGGCCTGCCAGCCTTTTTCAGGAAGTCAACCGAACGTTATGTCCTCATTTATGTGAAGATAAATAAAATACGTCGTCATTGCAAGACATTTTCAGCGCCCCTTT
>JARRRI010000002.1:0-53303 GCA_037380845.1 Candidatus Sulfobium sp.
GTCAAAACCTCTTACAAAGAAGCGCTCTTTTGATATACAATAATTCATCGACAATATATGGAGGAACCCTACCTATGAAGGAGATCTTATTAGCCGTTTTCCTGGTCGTCTCGATTGTTGCCTGTTCGAAGAAAGAGGCGGCGAAGAACGGGCCTTACCTCGCCAAAGTCGACGGAACCCCCATAACTCAGGCTGATTTCGACAGGGAGATCCGGTCGTTGCCCGATTACGCACGGCAGATGTTCGAAGGCCCGGGGGGAAAGGAAAAGTTCCTTGGGGAGGTGATCAACAAGGAGGTCCTTTACCAGGAGGCGCTGAAACAGGGTATGGACAAGAGTCCCGAGTTCATCAGGAAAATGGAGGACGCCAGAAAGATGGCTCTCATTTCGGACCTCCTGGAAAAGGAGATAATGTCCACGGTTAAAGTGACCGACAAGGACGTCAGGGACTATTATGACCGGCATCGGAACGACTTCACGACGATGAATCAGATCAGGGCCAGTCATATACTCGTGAAGACCAGGGCCGAAGCGGAGAAAGTGCTGGAGAGGTTGAAAAAGGGAGAGAAGTTCGCTGAGATCGCCAGAAAGGAATCCATAGACAGGGCCTCGGCAAAAAACGGGGGGGACATAGGTTATTTCTCCCGGGGGCAGATAGTGCCGGAGTTTGAGAAGGCTGCCGCATCGCTGGATGTAGGCCAGATAAGCGGACCGGTGAAGACACGGTTCGGGTATCACATCATTAAAGTCACGGACAAGAAGACCGGACCGGTTGCGGAGTTTGAAAGGGTCAAGGAGATTATCCGGGAGAAATTGACCGGACAGAAACAGAAAGAGGCATTCGATTCATACCTCGACGGACTTATGAAGAAATACAAGGTGGAAGTCAATAAAGAGGCATTTGCGGCGTCAAAGGATTCGGTCAAGGGCACGGCCCCGAAGAAAAGCCATGCAGAATAAACCGCGACTTTAACCGCAGAGACACTGACCCACGGAGAAAAGCCCACTTTCAAATTTTCCTTTAATACAAAGGGTCGAGGGATTGTTTCTGTCTCTACTTTTCCAAAGGGGGATGCCGGCGAGGCATATCGGTACCGGTACGTACTTATAATTATAAAATCATCTTGACTCTAAGGGGACTACGTGCTTCATGAACCGAATCCATATCGGGAGAGCAGCCGCCGCGCCGGTCTCTTTTCTGCCGATGGGTTTATGATTGTCTCTTCCCACCCACACCCCCACGGCGAGATGGTCGTCGAACCCGATGAACCAGGCATCCGTGCAGTCATTAGTCGTTCCTGTTTTTCCGAATACAGGCCTGCCGAGTATTTGCGCCCTTCTACCCGTTCCTTCCGCGATTACCGCCCCGAGCAACTCCCTGATTTCCTTTACGACTTTGTCGCTTAAGACATCGGAGTAGTGAGGGTAGACCTCCTCGGTTACTATCCCGTCCCTGTTCTCGATTCTGTCGTAATCGATCAGGTTTGTCTTCTTGCCGGTAGCTAATGCCGAATATGCGTGCACCATCTCAAGCAGCGTTACGTCGGAGGCCCCCAGTGCTATCGGCAGATAAGGCTGCAGGTTGCTCGTGATGCCGAGCCTCTTTGCCGTCTTGATTATGGGCTGGACTCCGAACCAGCTGGCCAGCCTCACTGTTGCGGCGTTAAGCGACTTTGCCATGGCCGTTTCCAGAGTGACCTCGCCGTTGAATTCGCCCTCGTAATTCTGGGGGGACCAGACCTGATCGGGATTCGCCCCCTTGAATGTTATGGGGGAATCGTCGACGACATCCGAGGGGGTCATCCCTTCTTCCATCGCGGTTGCATAGACGAAGGGTTTGAACGAAGAGCCGGGTTGTCTGAGGGCCTGCGTAGCCCTGTTGAATTGATTCTTCCAGAAATCCGAACCACCCACCATCGCCTTTATCTGGCCGCTCCGAAGGTCTACCGCGACCAGCGCGGCCTGTATGCCGGGCTTTTCTCTTTTCTCGACGCTCTTTACGCCGTCTGAAACGGCTTTTTCCGCGATATGCTGCATTTTGAGGTTTATGGTGGAATATATCCTGTAACCCGCCGTATAGATCTTGGCCCCATATTTGAGTTCGAGCTGCTGTCTGAGCATCTCGACAAAATAAGGGGCTTCATATTTCCTGTAATGAGGGGAATCCGGGACCGGGTCCTTCAGAGCCTCTTTGTACTGGGCTTTTGTTATGTACTTGTGTTTGAGCATTTCGCGCAGCACCAGCGAGCGTCTCTTTTTTGCCCTCTCGGGGTTCCTGAAAGGGGAGTAAAAAGACGGGGCCTTCGGGAGGGAAGCCAGAAGAGCCGCCTCTCCGATGGAAAGGTCCGTTACGGGCTTGCCGAAATAGGTCTGCGAAGCTGCCTCTATGCCGAAGGCCCTGGAACCGAAATAGGTCTGGTTGAGGTAGAGGCCGAGTATTTCGTCTTTTGTGTAGCGCTTTTCTATCTGCAGGGACAGTATAGCTTCCTTCACCTTTCTGATGATGGACTTCTCCGGTTTGAGAAAGAGCATCTTTGCGAGCTGCTGGGTAATCGTGCTTCCGCCCTCTACCATTTTGCGGGCCTTTATATCGTGGTAGAGGGCGCGCATTGTGCCGATGAAGTCGATTCCGGAATGGCTGTAGAAACGGGCGTCCTCAATGGCAACGAAGGCCTTCTTTACGTGGTCCGGGATCTTATAGTACGGGACAAAGGTCCTTCTCTCGTAGTAGAACTCGGCGAGCACCTTCCCGTCACTTGAGTAGACCTTCGATGATTCCATCGGCGCGTATTGCTCGATGGCATCGACCCGTGGGAGGTCGGAGAGGGTCCAGTAGGCCACCCCTCCCGAGATTCCGCAGACCGCCGCAAGGATCAGGAAAAGGACTATCGCCCGTACTGTTTTCGCTCTTCTTTCGTGTCTTTCAAGGTCCTGCTCAAGTGTGGGCATGTTCAGATTATTATACTACTGCAGGCAGCCGGCTGACAAAAAGGATTCCGGAAAACAAGGCGCTGGAACATTGGAAAGCCGGGCAGGCACAAGATCTGCCCCTGCTTCTGTCGGTTGGACCCTATTTCTTCAAGAGCTTCTTCGCCCTCGCAACGACATTGTCGACGGTGAAACCGAATTTCTCGAACAGTACCTTTGCGGGCGCGGAAGCCCCGAAGCGGTCCAGGCCGATCACATCGCCCCTGAGGCCGATGTACTTGTACCACCCCAGTGTCGCTCCCGCCTCGACCGCCAGCCTCGTCTCAACTTCCGGGGGCAGCACCTTTCTTTTGTATAATTCGGGCTGGCCTTCGAAGAACTCAAAGCAGGGCATGTTTACCACACGGACCTTGACACCATCCTTCTTCAAATTTTCGGCCGCCTCCAGGACCAGGTGTATCTCCGAGCCGGAAGACATGAGAATAATGTCGGGGCGTCCCTTCGAATCCGAAAGGATGTAGCCGCCCTTAAAGAGCCCGTCGGCGGATGGGAATTTCTTCCTGTCGAGAACGGGAAGCTTCTGTCTTGTGAGAATGAGGGCATGAGGTCTGCCGCTGTCGCTTAAGGCGGCTTTCCATGCGACAGAGGTTTCATTTGCATCGGCAGGCCTTATTACCGCCAGGTCCGGCATCGCCCTCAGGCTGGTGAGGTGCCCTATGGGCTGGTGCGTCGGGCCGTCCTCGCCTAGTCCTATGGAATCGTGGGTGAAGACATATATAACATGAGTTTTCATGAGGGCGGCAAGCCTTATGGAAGGGCGCATGTAGTCGGAGAAAACGAGAAAGGTCCCCCCATAGGGTATAAGCATTTTACTCAGGGCCATGCCGTTCAGAGCTGCGCCCATCGCGTTCTCCCGTACGCCGAAGTGGATGTTTCTTCCACCTTTGACGGCCCCGAAGTCTGCATACTTTTTCAGGCGGGTGTTGTTGGAAGGCGCCAGGTCGGCCGATCCCCCGACCAGCTGGGGAAGCAGGTCAGCGACCGCGTTCAGCACCTTGCCCGAAGCGCTGCGCGTTGCGATCGCGCCGTCAGCCGGTGTGAAAGCCGGAAGCCGGTCTACCCATGCCTCGGGCAGAGTTCCCTTTGAGAAGTCGTTCCATTTTTTTGCCAGAGAGGGATATTTCTTTCTGTACCTTCCGAGGAGCACCTTCCACTTCTGTTCCGCGGTCTTTCCTTTCCTGACCGCTTCCTTCATACTGGCAGACACCGGCCCGGGGATGCAGAAGTTTTTCGAGGGGACGCAGAGGTTTGCCTTGGTAAGGCGAATCTCCTCCTGCCCGAGGGGCGAGCCGTGTACGTCGGCGGTACCCTGCCTGTTCGGACTGCCGAACCCGATGTGTGTGCGGACGATGACAAGGGAGGGTCTCTTCCTTTCGGCCCTGGCCGATTTTATTGCACTCTCGATCCCCTTCAGGTCATCACTGTCGGCCCGGGCAACATGCCAGCCGTAGGCCCCGAACCTTTTGGCGACATCTTCCGTGAACGTGAGGTCCGTAGGTCCTTCTATCGTTATCTTGTTGTCGGAATAGAGGTAGACGATTTTTCCGAGTTTAAGGTGTCCTGCGAGGGAGGCCGCCTCGGAAGATATGCCCTCCATTATGTCCCCGTCGCTGACGATAGCGTAAGTATTGTAATCGACAAGGGGAAATCCCGGTTTATTGAACGTCTCGGAAAGGTATTTCTCTGCCATTGCCATCCCCACCCCGGTGGCGAAACCCTGTCCGAGGGGACCGGTGGTGGTCTCTATGCCGCACCCGGGGCAGTATTCAGGATGGCCGGGGGTCTTGCTTTCCCACTGGCGGAAATTCTTTATGTCTGCCAGTGATATATTGTATCCTGAAAGATGAAGGAGACTGTACAGAAGCATTGAACCGTGCCCGGCAGACAATACGAACCGGTCGCGGTTATGCCATCCGGGGTTCTTCGGGTTATGTTTGAGAAAGCGGGACCACAACACATAAGCCATCGGCGCATCACCCATAGGCATGCCGGGATGTCCCGAGTTAGCCTTTTGTACGGCGTCTACCGCAAGCATCCGTATTGTGTTGATGCACTGTTCGTCTATGTCTGCATTTTTCATCGTCGCCTCCAGTCATCCGATGGACTTGGAAATTTCCCGCAATACCCCGCATGCGGCGACGTTATCTTAACACAACTTAAAGGCCCTTTTCATGGGCGATGTCCACAGGTGTCGATGATTTCCGGGACAAGCACTTTACATGAATACCTCCATGTCTTATGCTAAGTATTAAGTATGGGTCGATGGGTGGAACTATATATGACCTATGACCAGCTCGAAGCCGAGATGATCAAGGATATCCTCGAAAGCGGGGGGATTGAAGTCGTAATAGAATCGGCAAAACTCACCCCCTATCCCGTTAATTTGGGAAGGATGGGCGAAGTAAAAATCCTTGTGAAGGAAGAGGACAGGGAGACGGCAGAAGAGATAATAAAGGCCGTACCCCAGGAGGAGGGTTACGGCACAGGATCTGAAGAAGAAGCCTCCTGAAGCATTGAACGAAAAGAGGACGTTTGTGTGCAATCAGGACTGAATGAGTTGAAAAAGGAGGTCTTTTACAGACTTTTGGACCTTGCGGGGAGGGTGTTCGTTCTTGTGGAACACGCGGACGGTGTGGTTATCGGTACCAGGGGCTTCATGCCGGAGGAAAAAGAAAAAGGCATTGTACTGGTGTTCAATAACAAAATGAATTTTCAGTGGGAAGAATCGGGGATCTCCGCGAAACTTGTCTTCGGCACGACTCCTCAGCAGTGCTTTATCCCTCCCGACGCGATCATCTCGATTTTTTCCCCGGAAATTTCGGCTCAATTTTCGGTTTCTCCTGAGGCCGGCGGGGAGCCTCAGACGCCGGAGGCCGGGCCGGAAGAAAAGCCTGCGGCCGACAGAAAGGTCGTAAAAGTCGATTTCCAGAAGAAGAAATAGCCGAACATCCCTTCAGTTGTGAAGGCTCCAGCGCTCCCGTTTCTTGCAAACTATAATCTGCGAGTGCTAAACTTTAAAATTCCAGATTGGCGGAGGACACGTTGGAGCTTTCCGGTCTCGGCATTCATGACCTTGTAAGGATGCGTGATAAGGGCGAGGTTTCGTCAAGAGAGATCCTTGATTCGGTCTATAAAAGGATAGAAGAAGTCGAGTCGAAGGTGGCGGCTTACGTTACCCTTACCAGAGATGAAGCATTCAGGATGGCTGACAGGGCGGACCGGGAGATCGCTGCGGGACACGGCAAACCGCTTTCGGGCATCCCGATCGCAGTCAAGGACAATATGTGCACGAAGGGTATCCTTACTACGTGCGCTTCGAAGATTCTGCACAACTTTGTACCGCCTTACGAAAGTACGGTCACTTCCAGACTGATCGAAAGCGGATATGTCCTGACGGGCAAGGCCAATCTGGACGAGTTTGCGATGGGGTCCTCGACAGAGAATTCCGGATTTCGTACCACCAGAAATCCATGGGATACCCGGAGAATACCCGGAGGGTCAAGCGGCGGGTCGGCCGCGGCCGTTGCCGCCGACGAATGCATCGCCGCCCTAGGTTCCGACACGGGCGGATCTATCAGACAGCCGGCATCTTTATGCGGGGTGGTGGGCATGAAGCCCACCTACGGAAGGGTTTCCAGATACGGCCTTGTGGCCTTTGCCTCTTCCCTCGACCAGATAGGTCCGATTGCAAAGAACGTGAAGGACTGCGCCCTGTTGCTGAACGTCATAGCCGGGAGGGACCCCTTCGACTCCACTTCCGCGCCCGTCGATGTGCCTGACTTCACGGCTGCAATAGGGAAGGAAATTCAAGGGTTGAGGGTCGGTGTTCCGAAAGAATATTTCATCGAAGGCATGGACCCGGAGGTGGAGGAAGCAGTGAGGGCGGCCATAAGGAAATTCGAATCCCTCGGCGCAGTGCCGATTGAAGTTTCACTGCCCCATACAGACTATGCCGTTGCGACTTACTACGTACTGGCCACCTCCGAAGCAAGTTCCAACCTGGCGAGATATGACGGCGTGAAATACGGTCGCCGGGCGGAGGGCAGGGACCTGATGGAGATGTACATGAAGTCACGGGCCGAGGGTTTCGGCGCGGAGGTGAAGAGGAGGATCATGCTCGGCACATACACCCTTTCATCGGGATATTACGATGCTTACTATAAAAAGGCCCAGCAGGTGCGCACCCTCATAAAGAACGACTTCGATGAGGTTTTCAGGGACGCCGACGTAGTCCTGACACCTACCTCGCCGACTCCGGCGTTCAAACTCGGAGAGAGGTCCGAAGATCCCCTCAGGATGTACTTGGCAGACATCTTCACGATCTCGGCAAACCTCGCGGGAGTACCCGGCATTTCGGTTCCCTGCGGTTTTACTGCGGACAACCTTCCGATCGGCCTCCAGCTGATCGGAAAACACTTCGATGAGGCCACGCTGCTGAAGGCGGCTCACGCTTACGAGCAGGCGACTGAATGGCATAAGAGAAAGCCCGCCTTATGAAATACGAAGCAGTCATAGGCCTCGAAGTCCACGCCCAGATGCTCACGGATACCAAGATATTCTGCGGCTGCTCAACAAAGTTCGGTTCCGAGCCGAATACCCAGACCTGCCAGGTATGCACGGGAATGCCGGGCGTCCTCCCCGTGCTGAACAGGAAGGTACTGGAATTTGCGGTGCGGACCGGACTCGCGATGAACTGCAGCATCTCGCCCTACAGCCGTTTCGCAAGGAAGAATTATTTTTACCCTGATCTTCCCAAGGGATACCAGATAAGCCAGTATGAATTGCCTATATGCGAGCACGGGTTCGTGGAGATTGTGGTGGAAGACGAAGTCCGAAAGGTGGGAATTACCCGCATTCACATGGAGGAAGACGCGGGCAAAAATATCCACGAGGGCGGGGGGTACAGCTTCGTCGATCTGAACAGGGCAGGCGTTCCCCTTATGGAGATTGTCTCCGAGCCTGACATAAGAAGCCCCGGGGAGGCCTCGGAATACATGAAGAAACTCAGGGCAATCCTCAGGTATTTGGGGGTCTGCGACGGTAATATGGAACAGGGTTCCCTGAGGTGCGACGCGAATGTCTCGATAAGGCCGGTGGGTCGGGAAGAATATGGTACCAGGGCCGAGGTCAAGAACATCAATTCCTTCAGGTTTGTCGAAAAGGCCCTGGAATACGAGATCAAGCGGCAGGTCCGGGTCGTGGAAGGAGGGGGCAGGGTTTTACAGGAGACCAGACTCTGGGATGCGGCCAGAGGCGTAACCGGGTCAATGCGCTCGAAGGAAGAGGCGCATGATTACCGTTATTTCCCTGAACCGGACCTCGTGCCCATCGTGGGCGAAGACAGATGGCTTGATGAGATCAGGGCATATCTCCCCGAATTGCCCGATGAGAAGAGGGAACGCTTTGTGGGAGACTTCGGACTTCCCGAATATGATGCGGACCTGCTTACTTCGGAAAGGCCCGTCGCCGAGTGGTTCGAAGAGGTTGTAGCAGCCGGGGCGCAACCCAAGGCGGCCTCCAACTGGATGATGGGCGACCTCATGAGGCTGCTGAACGAGGAGAATAGACCTATTGAGGAGTGTGCCATAAGTCCGGGTCAGCTGGCTTCCATGATCAGGCTCATCGATGCCGGGACCATAAGCGGCAAGATCGCAAAGACCGTCTTCGCTGAAATGTACAGGACCGGCGGAGACCCGGAGACCATTGTCAGGGAGAAGGGACTGGTCCAGATCAGCGATGAGTCGGAGATTGAAAAAGCCGTGGACGCCGTGATAGCAGGAAACCCGAACGAGGTCGGGAGATACAAGGGGGGTGAGGAAAAGCTGCTGGGCTTCTTCGTCGGCCAGGTAATGAAGAAGATGAAGGGCAAGGCAAATCCAAGGATGCTCAACGAACTTCTGCGGAAGAAACTGAGCGGCTAGAACGGATCCCCGGTTTTGGCCATGGGCCAGAAATACAGAAGATCCTGCCACGGAGTCACAGAGTCACGGTTGAAAAAGAAAAGTCAGCAGTAATGAATGCTTTCTCCGCGCCTCCGTGTCTCCGTGGTTGGTTTCTCAGTAGATCTGCTCGAGCAGGTAGTTCTGGATTCCCACCTGTTTGATCTGGTCCAGCTGGGCCTCGATCCAGTCTATGTGGTCCTCTTCATCCTTGAGGATCGACTGAAGAAGGTCGCGAGTGCCGTTGTCCCCCACCTCGACCGCCAGCCGGATGCTTTCGTTGTAACCCTTGATGGCCGTTTCTTCAGCAGTATGGTCATTCTCGTGCATCTTCGGTACCTCACTGCCGATATGCATTTCATTGAGATTGCTGACTATCGGCCGCCCTTCCAGGAAGAGGATGCGGGCGATCAGTTTCTCGGCGTGCTTCATCTCGGTGATGGCCCGCTTCTCGATCACTTCATCCAGGTGTTTGTATTTCCAGTTGTCACACATCTCGGCATGCACCATGTACTGGTTGATCGCCGTCAGTTCCTCTGCCAAACGGGCGTTCAAATGGTCGATGAGTTTCTCATTCCCTTTCATACATGACCTCCTCTATCAGCTTAGTGTTCCGAAGAAAGACACTTCAGAATGGGCATCCGCGTGCGGCTGCCTTTAACCAAATCTTATCAGACTTTTCGTCAAGGTCAAGTCTTACGGCAGCAACAGTCATCGTCAAATGTGAAACCCGCTCCGTTGCTTACCCTCTCCCCGGGAGAGGCCGTTTCAATCCGGGCGGTTGTGTTCTAAAATTTATTATGGGCTTGCTTGAGATAAGGGATCTTACTTTTGGGGCCGGCGGCAAGAAAATTCTTGAGGGTTTCTCCATGACAATCGAACCGGCGGAAGTCCATGCCCTCCTCGGGACGAACGGCACCGGAAAAAGCACTTTGGCATATCTCGTTATGGGTTGCGAGGGGTATAGGCCGACATCAGGCGAGATAATATTTGAAGGCGGGGTGATTAATGACCTAAAGGTTCATGAAAGGGCTCAACTCGGAATAACAATGGCCTGGCAGGAGCCGGTGAGGTTTGAGGGCATCACGGTAAGGGGTTATCTTACCCTCGGGAACGAGGCCGGGGATGCTTCCCTTTATCTGCGGATGGTTGGGCTTCATCCCGATCTCTATCTGGACCGTATGGTCGATAAATCTCTGAGCGGCGGCGAAAGAAAGAGGATCGAGCTTGCCTCCGTGCTGGGACTGAGGCCCAGGCTTGCCGTTCTCGACGAACCTGATTCGGGCATCGATATGCTTTCAACCGAAGACATCGTCAACGTAATTGATGCTTTCAGAAAAAGCGGCGCATCGGTTTTTTTGATTACTCACCGTGAAGAGATCGTGGTAATTGCCGACAGGGCGTCCCAGATCTGCAGCGGGCGAATCGTCTGCTCCGGCCACCCGGAAGCAGTGGCGGAATATTTTAAATCAAGAAAATGTCTGGTATGTGACGGGGAGACCTGCGTTTATGTCTGAGCTTGATGCATTGATGGAAGCGTTCGGGGAAGCCGGGGGAGACAAGGCGTTCCTCGCCGGCGAAAGTATCGGCCACCTTGCGGCAAGCGGCCGTAAGCTGCTCAGCATGAGAAGTGTCGAAGGGCTGGAAGTCTCTGCAAAAGAGACGTTTACCGGCATCAGTGCTTTCGTGACGGTCAAAGAAGGCTTTAAGATAAAGAACCCCGTCCATCTCTGTTTCGGCGTCCTTCACAAAAAAGGGATCCAAAAGATCAAAATGGATGTGAAGCTGGAGAAAAACTCGGCCGCGAGCTTCATGGCTCACTGCATCTTCCCGCGGGCGGAGAGCGTAAAACACATAATGGATGCTGAGGTAGAAATCGGGGAAGGGGCCGAAATGAGGTATTCGGAGACCCACTACCACGGACTGTACGGAGGGATAGAAGTAAGACCGCGATCGGTCGTCAGGATCGGCAGTGGCGGCAGGTATTTTTCGGATTTTACTCTGACCACAGGCATAGTGGGATCGCTCGATATTGACTATTACGTCGAGGCCGGAGAAAATGCGGTCAGTGAGTTGACGGCGAGGGTATTCGGGCATGCGGCCGATAACATCAGGATAAAGGAAAAGATTTCTCTGGACGGCGAAAAAGCGCGGGGGCTGATAAAGACCAGGATCGCCATCGAAGATGAAGCCACTGCCGAGGTAACCGGCATCACCGAAGGAAATGCCGCATATGCACGGGGGCATGTTGACTGCATGGAGATAGTCAAGGACAGAGCTGTAGCCAGGGCGGTCCCCATAGTAAACGTTACGAACCCCCTGGCAAAGGTAACCCATGAGGCCGCGATAGGAAGCGTCGACAAAAGACAGATCGAGACCCTCATGGCTCATGGACTCTCCCCTGAAGAAGCGGTGGACCTGATAGTGAAGGGGATACTCCGGTAGTTTCCGCTTCGCCGCAATACCAATGATATCGATAACCGGTGGTCTGGTCAATTGAATGTTGTTCAGTTGTCTGATCCACTTGTAATAAATAGCTGGCGTGGCGTGATTCCTGCAGGATTTTTGGCCGCTCTGATCTCGCCCTGCTGGCTGCGAAGCTCAGGGAGATTGTAAACAAAAGCTGACTGCTCGTGAGTAGTTCAGCTCCGCCTATCGCCGCCTCGAATCCCTGAAGATGTCGAGCAGCGCGGGGGCAAGCACCAGGAGACCGAGGAGAGAGAGCGCGGCGACGAATTTTGCCGAAAGGACGTCTCCGGGCGAGTTGATTTTTCCGAGTTGAAGACCGGCAAACCCATAGATAAAGGCGCCGGGAAGCATCCCTGCAAATGTAGTCCAGACGTAGGTTTTCAGAGGCATTCTGGTTATCCCCGCAAAGTAGTTTACCATGAAAAAAGGGAAGACCGGGACGATCCTCATGGCCAGGAGATAGGTATAACCGTGGCGTTCCATCTCGCGGTTGAATTTTTTCAGGGAATCCGAATAGTTCCGCTGAATCCAGTTGCCGAAAAGATACCTTGCTGCAAGGAAGGCGAGTACCGCCCCGGCCGTGGCCGCGGCACTTACATAAAGCGCGCCGGGAAAGACCCCGAAGAGAAAACCGGCCGTTACCGTCAGCGCCAGAGCCCCGGGCAGGGCAAAGGCGGTGAGTATAAAGGCGGAGCAGAAGATAAGCACCGAGAGCAGGTAATTGGACTGTGCGAATTCCTTCAGGACCTGCCGCTGTTCCTTTATCCTCAGGAATGTGATATGTTCGACATCTCCAAAGATATAGACTGATGCCAGAGCGGTGATAATGAGAATAATCAGGAGGGTTCTGAAGGTTTTCATGTTTTGCCGACTATCTCTCTTTCAGACGGGCTCCGGTTTGACATGATCTTCCGTTAAATTATACTTACAGTATAGGACCAAAACCTTTCAAAAGGGACGCCAGAGCGAAGACTTCAGGATTGTTTTTTCGTTCCCCCGGCCCGCCTTGCGCCGGAATGCCGAAGAACGTTACTGTCATGACATATAATGTGCACAGCTGCCGGGGAAGGGACGGCAGATATTCACCGCGGCGAATAGCGGAGGTCATAGCTTCGCACGGCCCTGACATCGTGGCCCTTCAGGAGCTTGACGTGAGGCTGTTGCGGACGGGACTTGTGGACCAGGCGGAGAAGATAGCCGGACATCTGAGCATGCAATTCCACTTCCATCCATCCTTCGAAATAGAAGAGGGGCTTTATGGCAACGCCATCCTGAGCAGATATCCGATGCGCCTCGTAAAGGCGGGGGAGTTGCCGATGCCGGACAGGAGAGGCATTGAAAAGAGAGGGGCGATGTGGGTCGATATTGACGTGGAGGAAAGGCGGGTGCGTGTGTTCAATACTCATCTCGGCCTATACAGAAAGGAGCGGCTTGTCCAGGCGGATGCCCTCCTGGGCCCGGGGTGGTTGACCAACCGGCTTGATAATTCATCCGTCATCTTCTGCGGTGACCTGAATGCTGTTCCGTTGTCGCCGGTATACAGGCGCTTCAGCCGGCATCTCCGGGACGTGCAAAGGGCATCCGGGCGGAAGTGTCCGCGAAAGACGTACCCGAGCAATTTCCCGGTGGTCAGGATAGACTATGTATTTGTTACGCCCGATGTCTTAGTACGGGGGATAGAGGTGCCCCGCACCCGGCAAGCCCGCGCGGCGTCGGACCATCTGCCCCTCGTAGCGGAGGTTTCCATCCCTTGATCCTGGAGCCCGGAAGGAATTGTCAGGACGTCTTCGACGTGTGGGAGACGGGATTGCTTGTCGATGCCCGCAACTATTATCGAGCGCTCTATCATTCTGCCAGGAAGGCACGACGCTACATTCTTCTGGCGGGATGGCAGTTTGATTCCGAGGTGAGCCTCCTGAGGGGGGAGGACACTGCAGAGGCCGAAGGCGACACCAGGCTTTTGCCTTTCCTGACTTCCCTTTGCGTCAGAAATCCGCAGCTCAACGTGTATGTCCTTGCCTGGGATTTCAGTGTTGTATTTTCTCTGGAACGGGAATGGTTTCAGAGCTGGATCTTCCGGTGGATGACAAACGAAAGGGTCCATTTCATCTTTGACGACAAGCATGCCATCGGAGCCAGTCACCATCAGAAACTTGCCGTTATCGACGGACTTCTGGCCTTTGTCGGGGGGATGGACGTCTGCGCCGACCGGTGGGACGACGCCAGCCACCTGTCTGTTGACCCCAGACGGACGGACCCCGGCGGCGACCCCTACGGTCCTTATCACGACATCCAGTCGTATCACACCGGACCTGCGGCCGGACGGCTTGCGGAACTGTTCCTGCATCGCTGGATCAATGCCGGCGGGAAAGCCTTCGACCCCGCTCCCGCTGCTCCTGACACTGATTACAGGATCGACTGTTCACGGCGGCTTCCGACGGGTCGCGTTGCGGTCAGCCGGACGCACGCCCGCAGTTTTACCCCCTTTCTGGAGAAGCCGGTGCAGGAGATCAGAAACCTCTATGTCGATGCCATAGAGGCTGCGGAAAAGCTTGTGTACATCGAAAACCAGTACTTCAGCTCCCACGCGGTTTATGATGCGTTGAAAAGAAGGATGACCTACCCGGACCGCAGAGCGCTTCAGGTAGTGATCGTTCTGCCGGAAAAGCCGCAGGCCCTTCTGGAGGAGATATCGATGGGGCTTGTCCAGGCGAAGATGATCCGTTCTCTGACTGAAACAGCGGGCGAAAGGGGGCATTCGATAGGGATCTACTACAGCGTCGCACCGCCGGAAGACGAAATTTCCCGGGCGACCTACATTCATTCCAAGCTCCTGCTGGTAGATGACATTTTTTTGAGTGTCGGTTCGGCGAATGCAACCAACAGGAGCATGGGACTGGACACGGAGCTGAATGTCTCCTGGGAGGCAGAGCAGGAAGATGATAGACTACGCCGGTCGATCCGTCACGTGCGCATCGCCCTGCTGGCAGAGCACACCGGCCTCGGAGAAATCAGGTATCTGCGACGTTTCGTAGATACGGAGGGTCTCGTGGGTTATCTGAGCGAATTGGCAGAAGGAGGGACCTGCAGACTGAGAACCCACACTATCGAAAGCCTGACCAGAGAGGTAAAGTGGCTGGATGAACTGGGCGCGGAGGATTTTTCTTTGGACCCTGAGAAGCCGGTCATCGAAGAGAACGTCTATGAAATGCTTGTAAAAGACAATAAAGGGTTTTTCTCTGACGGCATCGGTATCCTGGGCAAGTGGCTTCAGTCGAAACAGGGGAGCGGCGAGGGCAAGTAGTTTCTGTTAGCCAAGTACTGTCGGCTTTCAAAAAGAAGCAGGACCCGCTATTTCCTGTCTGTTACCGGCTTCATTTTTTTGAGATGCCAATTGATGACAGTGCTTTCAGGAAAGAAATCCGTTCCTTTCCAGAAAAAGAGAGTCTCAGAGCGGGACACAGTGAGATGTTTCAGTCGCTTTGTGCGGCGGCTTTGATATATAATACGGATTCAGATAAACGAGGCTTGCGGAGAGATGACCGAGCGGCTGAAGGTGCACGACTGGAAATCGTGTGTGCGCTAATCCCGCACCGTGGGTTCAAATCCCACTCTCTCCGCCATTTCTTTTCTTTAATATCAAGGGGATAAGTCTTCAAAATGCCGCTCTACTCACAGGAACAAACGGGCGTTTCGATTGGTGATAACTGTTAAGTTCGCCGCGTTGCTTTCGGTGCGTGATCATACCCCATGAGGATCTTTGGGAACTCACTTTCTTCGGTGCGAAATGCCGAGAGAAAGTTTCACCCGCAAACTACTCAAGATGACTGATCACGATTTTCATCGACTCGTGTCGTTAACACCGACTACTCGACAGTGGTGCCTTTTCGGAGCAAGAAGGATTACTGGCTGTTATCCGCACTGCTTTTGCCAGTAATATAATAACTGGCTCATTATTAACACAGGCAGGAGCCTTGTTGTTACAAAAGGCATTGTCTTATAATTAAGTAATTAAAAGAGATATTTTTTACTGAGCGTTGCGATGGCACAAAGAGCTTCAGAAGACAAGCCAGATTTTCAGAATATATATGTCTCCTTTAGTGGAAAAATTCGCCGCTATCTTGCACGCCTGGTTGGGGAAGCCGATTTCGAAGATGTAACACAAGAGGTATTCCTGAAAGTAAATGCCGGCCTTGACGAGTTCCGGGGTGATTCAAGTCTGTCGACATGGATTTATCGGATCGCAACAAACGCGGCTGTCGATCATAATAGGAAGTCATCGACGAGACTGAAGGAGCAGAGAGCTGAGGGACACTTTCCCGATGATTCGATGACCGAAGAGAGCACGGCTGTGGACCCGACACCACCTCAGGACAGGCAGCTTATCCGCAAGGAAATGAGCGACTGCATCAGGGGAATCGTGGACGGACTGCCGGAAAACTACAGGACGGTATTGATCCTCAGCGACCTTGAAGAATTGAAGAATGATGAGATAGCAGAAGTCCTCGATATATCGCTCCAAACAGTCAAGATCAGACTGCATCGGGCCAGGCTGAAACTCAAAAAAGAATTAGAATACCATTGCAGTTTCTACAAGGATGAGCGAAACGAACTCGCCTGTGACCGCAAGGTCCCCTCACTAAAATTCCTCAAAAAATAGGTGTATCTTTTCCTTTCTAATTTTCGTCTATAAGGGTAGAAAGGAGATGATAACCATGTTTCCCTGTGCAGGTTTTGGTTACGGACTATGGTGGATAATCCCGCTCATCATGATTGGCATGATGGTCCTTTGCTTCTTCATGATGAGAGGACGTATGGGCTCGATGATGTGCCGCCCAGGTTTCCACAAGTCAGGCAGCAACAGTGAAGAGGCCTCAGACTCGCCATTGGAATTACTGGACAAACGGTATGCTCGGGGAGAGATCAGCGAGGAAGAGTATGAAGAGAAGAAAAGAATCATAACCGGGCGCAGCTGAGTGTCTCTAGATAAATTTTAATCGCAAAGATTGCAGGAGGTGTGAAATGAGGACCGAAAAAACCAAAGATAAAAAGGAGAAGGCGAAATCCGGCGCTTTCGGTTTCGGCCCTGCTATGGGGCGTGGGATGTCTGAGATGATAAAGTGCTGTACGGGTCAAGAAGGCTTTCCTGACTGCTTAACAATGATGGAAGAAATGAAAAAGCAATGCTGCGCACCAAATAAAGAAACTGCCGAATCTGAAAAGAAAGAAAATGAATGAGTCGAACGGCGTACTTGCCGTAGTGATTTCAAGCAACTGACGAAAGTTATCTATAGGAGAAGCGAATGCACGGCAGCGAAAATCTGCACATACTGACAAAGTAAGCTTGTATGCTAACAGGTATTCTGGAAATAGCTGTGACAGATAATCGTGCTTCCGTGCTTCTCTGCGAGGCCAGGGAATGCGCAAAGATATATCTTCTCGTCACGAGGCGCAAGAAAGGGTGTGATGGCATGGGAGAACTTGCCATGATCAAGGAGGAGTTCAAGGAGGCCGTTGATGACCTGCTGAATTACTGTAAAGACAAAGAATGCCTTGCTAACAATTTCCAATATGATTTAGACACTGTTGCGGATATGCTCACCGCTAATTAGTGAGCAGAAATAGCGATTAATTTCGGTGGAAACGTTGTGCTTGTGACAAAACATGACAATGCGAATAACAGGAATACATCGCGAGATCCATGAATCGCCGGCAGCGTTCGCGCCGTTTAATAGGTTTCGTCCTGCAGTATGCTAATAGAGGGCCCGCGAGGAAAAGCAGGCCCTTTTTTAACAGAGATTGACTTATTTTTCCAATATATATATAGTCACATAGGGCTCCTTTTTTCATTGAAAAATAAGAGGGCAACTTTGGAAAAGAGAAAAGTCTCTCGCAACGGTATTCTTGCCAACTTTCAATTCTATATTGATGACAAATCAAAGGAAACCTTCGAAGGTATCACCATTAATATTTCTCCCCGGGGTTTTGGTTTCCTTACGGAGACAGTTGTTCAGGAAGGACAAACCATAACAATAAAAAAGCATGTCTTACCTGATTATAAGGACCGAAAAGCGAAGGTGACATGGGTGAAAAAAGTATCCCGCTATATTTCGGCAGGAGCACAGTTTGATTAAGAACGGCTGAGACGTTCAGTCACTTCACTGTCTCCTTCTCAATAGACGAAAGGTCACGAGAGGTATATTTCATACAGAGAAGTTTCGAAGGTATTTATAAGAACACGCACTTTGGGGTTCGAGTATTGTTTTCGGAGGGGCGTTAAGCAAATGTCTCCACATCTGGAAAGAAGAAGAAACAAGCGTAACTCTCTTTGTGCCACACTTGAATTTGGGCTGCACCGAGATCCGTATAACTCCATCTTTACCTGTGACACAGCTAATATTAGTGCAGATGGATTATGCATTTATTTCGATAAACCTCTCCGTGAAGGTGATGAACTGGCAATTCGTACTATTCTACCCATCCCACACAAAAAGGCAATTGTACGGTGGGTCAGAAAGATTGGGACACTCTACATAGCAGGTCTGAGCTGTGCCCCATGAGACTTTTCTTCTTTGCGATTTGCCTTCATTGGCATCCACCACATCCTTCCTGGACTCCGCAACAGTTGCCACTGCCCGAAACTATCTTATTCCCCGTGTAATTCCCTTTCCCAATAAATTTTTAGATAATATAGATGATTGCCGGGATACATTAGGGGGGCAAGCTGGCCGTTATCTGACTAATATTGCGGATGCGGCATTATGCATGAACAAAGCCTAAAAAATCGTTGGAGTCCGGCGCTTTGTGGCACAGGGCTCAACTCGCCGTTAGACCGGGAGATTAGGAGGAAGTTGAAGTTATGGAAATCAGAAGAAATGGCTCACAGCCATCGAGAAAAGGACCAGCGGATTGGTTTACTGGCACGGTGCGCATTGATCCCCTATTCGAAAGAAGCGCTCCGGCACGCGCGCATGGCATCAGTGTCACATTCGAGCCTTGCGCTCGAACGTTATGGCACAGCCATCCGCTGGGTCAGGCGCTGATCGTGACAGCCGGCTGTGGGCTGGTGCAGCGCTGGGGCGGCCCTGTCGAGGAAATCCGTCCGGGGGACGTAGTCTGGTTCGAGCCCAACGAAAAGCATTGGCATGGCGCTACGGCAACGACTTCCATGACGCATATCGCCATTTATGAGGAACTCGATGGCAAAGCGATTGATTGGATGGAGAAGGTCAGCGACGAACAATACCCGGCCTAACGAGCCGGTTGCAGCTAGCGCCGGGATCGCTTCTCGATTAGCAATTGCACTATCGGCCGTGCATCGGTGAGCCGGTATGTTGTCTTTGGAAATCTTCAACGGCTTCGAGTAGCCACAACTGTCGAGTAGGAGGTGTATACGTAACAAAAACGGATTGAACCTTGGGACGACTGGCTCATTATAAGTCCTTCTTTTTCAAGAGAAAAGGAGGAACAATGACCAAAGCAGGATTACTTCTCAAGGCGATCGTCGTTGACATTGAAGCGACAAATTCTCGGAACGTAGCAGTCTCTCCAATTGATTGTATTCTTCAAAAGATCTCGAACTTGGACTCTCCTGGCTGCCGGACATCTCCGACGGAGAGTCTGACCGGATTGTACTTCAGTGCGAAAGAGATTTTGCCTGAAAAGGGGTGTTTTCCCGCCTGTTGCACGGCTGAATGGGGACGGGGCGCATTCATTTCCCGGACTTTTCCCCTCTTTTGAAATCCGGGAGCAAAAAATGTAATATAGGACAGATGAAAGAAAGCCGGAGGCATTCTGTTGAAATCTTCGCCGACGGGGCCTGCAGCGGCAACCCGGGGATCGGAGGTTTTGGCGCCATTCTGAGATCGGGAGGCAGAGTCAGGGAAGTCTCGGGGTGCGAGAAGCTTACTACCAACAACAGGATGGAATTGACTGCTGTGATCACCGCCCTCGAAACTCTGAAACGTCCCTGTAGGGTAAAAGTTACGACGGACTCTAACTATGTGGTTAAAGGAATGTCCGAATGGGTCGAGGGATGGAAGAGAAACGACTGGAAGAACTCCCAGAAAAAGGCAGTGCTGAACAGGGACCTGTGGGAGAGGCTTTTGAAGGCTGCGGCCCCCCATGATATACAGTGGCTCTGGGTCAAGGGACACAACGGTCATCCAGAGAATGAATTGTGCGACCGGCTGGCGAGGGACGAGATAATCAGATGCCGTAAGGAGCTGGGAGATGAAGGGGCCTGAACTGCTTGCTCCTGCAGGCGATTTCGAAAAACTTAAGACGGCTGTGCATTACGGAGCGGACGCGGTTTACCTGGGCGATCCCAGGTTCAGTCTGAGGAGCAAAGCGGGCAATTTCATCCCTTCCGAGCTGGCAGAGGCCGTACGCTATGCCCGCGATGCGGGTGTCAGGGCTTACGTCACGATGAATATTTTTCCGCATAACCGTGATCTTCCCGGAATCAGGGAACATGTCGGCCTGCTCAGGGACATAATGCCGGACGCGGTCATAGTCTCGGACCCGGGGGTGTTCGTGATGATAAGGGAAAAGGCGCCGGAACTGAACCTCCATGTGAGTACCCAGGCGAATATAACCAATGCGGGGGCTGCCAGGTTCTGGGAAGACCTTGGGGCTAAACGTTTGGTGCTGTCGAGGGAGCTGACCCTCGCTGAAATCGGCGAGATACGGCGGCGGACAAAGATTGAACTGGAGGCGTTTGTTCACGGTTCCATCTGTATTTCTTATTCCGGGAGGTGTTATATAAGCAGTTTTTTGGCATCGCGAAGCGCAAACTCCGGCCAATGCACGAATTCCTGCCGGTGGAATTATGCCCTGACGGAGGAGAAAAGGCCGGGCGAATATTTCCCCGTGTATGAGGACGGCAGGGGGACGTACCTTATGAGTTCCAGGGATCTCTGCATGATCGGACACCTCCCGCTGCTTGCCCGGGCGGGGGTGGACAGTTTTAAGATAGAGGGGAGAATGAAGGGCATCAATTATCTGGCAGGGGTAGTGAAAACTTACCGCGAGGCGATTGACACGATGGCGAAGGGGGAAGAATACGAATGCGAGCCCCGCTGGCTGAGAGAACTGGCCATGTTCAGCAGCAGGGGATATACGACCGGCATGTTCCTGGGTCGGCAGCCCGACGGGGATTACAATTTCGACGGTGAAGCCTACCGCATGAGCCATGACCTGGTGGGCGTAGTAGCCGGCATCAAGGGCGGTGTGGCGAAGGTTGCATTGAGAAACAGGATGGATATCGGGGACCCCGTCGAATACCTCTCGCCGGACCTCGAGGAAAAGGTTTTTCCGGTAGTTTCCATGAAGGACGGGCAGGGGGCTGTCCTGGATTCGGCGAGGAATGAAGACGTGGTTTATATGACGGTGCCCGAGGGTGTCAGGGAGAACGATCTGATCAGAAGGAGAAAGGACTTCGGGCATGGGGATGTTAACGGCAGGGTTTTCGTCTCCACAGAAGGGGCGAAACAGTTGCAGGGAGGCAGGGAATACAATGGGTAGTTTCTCCGGGAATTCATCTGAACGCGGGGAACTTTTGATTTGCAGGGCCTGCGGCACATATCTCAGTGAAGGTGAGGGGTTTCGCTGCCCCAGGTGCAGGAGGTCGCCGCTTTGCCGTACACACAGGGTACCGGGAAGCCGGGAGTGCTCGGGATGTGTGCTCGAGGCCAAGACGAAGGAACTCCGCGGCCTAAAGAGTCAGGAGCGCAGCATCAGGAATTTCCTGAGACTGATGCAGTTTGCGTTCCTGGTGTTCGCGATCCTGTTCATATCCGCCAGGACTGGTCTTGCCGGGGCGGTAGAGTTTTTGAAAGGTAACGTAATAATGGAAAATCTCGGTTACCTCGGGGGCGCCTCCGTCTCCGGCTATATAATATTTCAGCTTATCCGGTATAATCAGAATAGCCGTATCAGGAATCTTGAAGCCGAGATGAACAAGATAAATAAAATAGAACTCAGAAGGCTGGTGTAGTAAAAGAAGATGGACCCCAAGAGAAAGAGAAAGGTACTGATCGTAGACGATGAGCAGTCGGTGAGGGATCTCTTTGTCCGCACGCTCGAACCGGCCGGCTTCGACGTACTGGCTGTGGCAAACCCGGATGAAGGTATAGAAAGGGCGAATCTGGCCGAACCTGACATTATCTACTTGAGTCTCCTTTTCCCGGAATCGAACGGACTGAAGGTGAGCAAGTCTATGCATTCCGCGGAAAGATTGAAAGAAGTGCCGATCGTGGTGCTGATCTCCTATGAGGGAGAACTTGATCCGAAGTACACAAGGACCATAGGAATTGTAGATGTCGTAGTAAAGCCGCTGAAGCCGGCCGATATTCTGGCAACTACAGGCAGGCTGCTGGGGGAGGAAATTTCGTTTGAGGCCGGCAAACCGGCCGGCGCCGCACGGGAGGAAGCGGGAGAAGAAGTCCCCGTGGCAGTTGAAGGAGCCGGACTTTTCCCGGCCGGAGGCGATGAAGAAAGCATGTCAAAAGGACGTGAAATGCGGACCGGAAGCGAGGAAGGAGACTTCGCCGGGGCGGCAGAGGGAATCGAAGGAGCTGAGAACAAGTCGGACAGGATCGAAGAGCCGGCCGGCGAGGAAGAAGTGGTTTCCCCGGATTTCGGGATTGGAGGAAAAGAAGACATAACGGATGAGGACCTGCGGGGTTCACCGGCCGAAGATAAGGAAGAAGACAGGGGAGGCTTCCCGATTGGCGGTGAAAGGCCTCCGGGCTATGCTGAAGAAGGCGGCACGGATGAGATGCCTGATTATATGTCCGGCAAAACAGGCAGGAGGGAGACAAGAAAATACTACCTTTTTGCCGCTCTTGTCCTTTTGGTTGCAGTGGTTGTTTTTGCGACCCTTCAATCCGGCATCTTTTCCGGCGGCAGCCGGAAGGGAAAACTTTTCCCCCAGGCCGCAGAAGAAACGCCTGTAAAGAAGGAGACCGTGACGGAAGCCGTGCAGCCGGGACAGGTCGAGGATAAAGTCAGGGCCGATAGCCCTGCGAAGGAGAAGGTCGCCGGGGAAGAGAGAAATCCCTCTTCTGAAACCTCGGCCCACCGGAAGGACAGGGCCGTTGCCGGAGAAAAAAAGGCCCTGAACGAAGAGCTCAAAGAACCGAAAGCCCTCAGGGGACAGCAGAAGGAAACCTATTCCATTCAGGTGGGCGCATTTAAAAAAGCCGGCAATGCCGCCTCGCTCGCGAAAAGGCTGAAGGACCGCGGATATGATTCCTTTGTGGAGAAAGGCGGGGGTGCCGGACTTCACAGAGTGTTTGTCGGCAGGTTCGATGATTACGGGGAGGCCCGCCGTGTGGCGGGGGTACTCTTGAAGAAAGATGGAATCAAGTCGATCATCTACCGTCACTAAGCCCCCCGTATTCACTTCAGTCACCGGACATATCATCTTTTCGGAATGAAGCTGTTTTTTTCCGGCATAGGTGGAAGCGGCGTGTCGGCCCTGGCCGGATTTCTTGCCGAAAGAGGGCACACGGTTTCAGGCTCCGACCGACTTTTTGACCTGAACCCCCGCCACCGGATGTGTGCCAGACTAAAAGCGGCGGGAATAAGGATTGCCCCTCAGGACGGCAGCGGCATCGACGAATCTTTTGATCTTGCAGTATTCAGTACCGCCGTTGAGAGCAATAATCCAGACCGTGCCAGGGCCGAAGAGCTTGGACTTCCCGTTAAAACGCGACCCGAATACCTGGCTGAAACCGTTTCCAGCTTCAGGACCGTTGCCGTGGCCGGCACCAGCGGGAAATCCACGACCTCCGGGATGCTCGCCTTTCTCATGGAGCGTCTGGGTATGGAGCCGGGTTTTATAGGGGGCGGAAGGGTCAAGGACTTTGTTACGGAAAGATGCGGGGGCAATTACCTCGCAGGCCGCTCCGGGCTTCTAGTCATCGAGGCTTGTGAGTCGGACGGGTCCATCGTAGATTACAGGCCTGCCCATTCGATTATCCTTAACCTGAGCCTGGACCATCATGAAATCTCCGATACCGCAGTCATGTTCAAAAAACTTTGTGAGAACACATCGGGGCTGGTCATTACGGGAGGCGATGATGAAAACATGAGCCGGTGGGGCCTGAACGGTCAGGTCAGTTTTTCCATTGACCGCGAGTCCGACTATCGGGCTGAAAATATTGAATACCGCCTTATGAGCACCGTTTTTACCGTAAGGGGCCGGAAGTTTACCGTTCCTCTGCCGGGAAAACATAATGTTTATAATGCGGTAGCATGTATAGCCTTTCTTTCCGAATCCGGTGCGCCGCTGGAGGACATTTCAGATGTCATCCCGGAGTTTTCCGGCATAGAGCGCAGATTTGACATCCACCTTAGAAACGAAAATTTTCTGGTCGTTGACGATTATGCGCACAACCCTCACAAGATATTCAATCTTATGAGGACGATGAAGGGGATAAGCGGAAGCGTCTGCTATATTTTCCAACCCCACGGATACGGTCCTACGAGACTCCTGAAAGAAGGCTATATAAAGACTTTTGCCGGTAACCTGCGGGAGCCGGACCATCTTTTTCTTCTCCCGATTTACTATGCCGGAGGAACGGCCGCCAGAGACATTTCCAGTGAAGACATCATTGAGGCAATAGCGGCTTCCGGCAAGCCGGCGAGCGCAATCCGTAAACGCGGCCACATCCTTGGCCTCCTCGGCAAATGGAAGAGCTACGTCATCTTCGGGGCGAGGGACGACTCGCTTTCAGACTACGCCGGGAAGATTGCTTCGGTACTGCGAGGAAAAGGAGCACCGGGGATGAGACCAGGGATTTGACGTCCGTATGGCCGCGGATTCATTGCCTTTCGGCCGCCGGCTCCGGAAAAGCATTTTTAAAGTCTAGGCCCTGGGCCGGCGTTCAAGCCCCGTGCGGAAAAAATTGTACTGAATTCTGTCGGACCACTTGACCGTGAACTGCCGGGGTACGGCCCATATGTCTCTGCATTCGATCTCAAGGACGGTGCCGGGCTGGAGTTCCTTATCGGAGAAAAAGCCAATGCCCTGCTCGCTCACGTCGGCTGTCGTCCCCTCGCCGGCAACCTTCCCTCCGCCCGAAATTACTGCGGAGTCGGCAAACCGGACGGGCACTGATATCGGGCCTCTCTTTTTCTTTCGCCGCTCATCGGAAGATTTTCTTAACATGTGTCCCCCCTTCGGGTCTGTTAATAAATCATGCCCCCTTAAATAAATTATACGGCGATCTTCTGACTTTTAACAGTCGGCGAGGCTTTTACCAGGCCGGGAGCGGCCGGGCCCGCCTGCAAGTCCATCATTCCTGAGATTTCGGCTTTTAGACTCCTTATCGGGCGGCCTATTTCGTCGTGGGAGTCTGCCGCGACGGATAAAGTTTTTCGATATCGCTCAGTATCTCTTCCTTGAGCTTTGTGATCTCTCTTTTGAACTCCTCGCTGGCCAGAATGTCGGCCGGCAGTTCGTCAAACCTCCTGGTGATCGTCTCATGCAGGACCTCGCTGACGCTCCTGACCTGCTGGTCTATCGAGTTCTGAGTGTCGACTGTGGCGTCGATGAGGCGTCTCATCTGGTCGTTGCTGACGGCGAGTCTCTGGTCTATCGAGTCGAGAGAAACGAGTATCTGGGCGAGCCTGTCGGCGCTCTGACCGGTGGAGACTGCGGTGAGCTGAGAAACGCCGACCAGTTGCCCCTCACAAGTACCGGGTGAGGCGACATCCGAAGGCGGGATCCAGCGACCCAGACATACCTGAGGTCCCAAACCGCTCCTTACAAATGTGTAGCCTCCGACAAACTGGGACTGGGCGCCGGCAGGTGATCCGGCCGCCGCAAGAATTAAAAGACAGATTACCGCAATCCAAATCCTCTTTTCCATGCTTCCTCCTCTGAAGTCAGTCCCTGTCAAAGCTGCGACAATATTGCCGTAAAGGTTTACACACTCCCGTACTATGATTGTCTTCCGCATTTCAGCCAGGTCACGCATCAGCTGCGTCTTCGTTTTTCCAAGGTCGCCCATTAAATTGCCGTTCAGTGCACTTTCCCCCTCTTCATATACAGTATATATAATTTTTTAAGGGGATTCAGCAAACAGTTCGTCCACGGCCCACCCACCACGGAATGACGGCTGGAAATACTTTGCTTTATGTTATGGGAAAAAAGGCCGAAAAGGTATTTAACTAATAATGCTTCTTCAGCTCTATCAGGACCTGTTTGGCGACGTTCTTAAGGGTCTCGAAGACGCCGGAGCCGAGTACGGCAACGGCCTCGAAGGAAGGTATGTTCCTGGGGTTTAGAAGCGTGTTCATATTTTCCAGGGGGGCGACGTTCGGCAGGTCTCTCTTGTTGTACTGGATGGTGAAGGGCAGCTTCGTAAGTTCGTAGCCCTGCTCCGCCAGGTTTATGGCAAGGTCATCGAGGCTCTCCATATTGGCCTCCATCCTTTCCACCTGACTGTCGGCCACGAACACGACGCCGTCCACTCCCTTCAGGATAAGTTTCCTGCTGGCCGCGTAAAAGACCTGACCCGGCACCGTGTAAAGATGGAACCTTACCCGAAAGCCTTTGATATCGCCCAGTGCAAGAGGAAGGAAATCAAAAAAGAGGGTCCTCTCGGTCTCGGTGGCCAGCGAGATCAACTTGCCTTTCTGTTCGGGGTTTGTCCGTCTGAAAATATACTGTAAATTCGTTGTCTTGCCGCACAGTCCCGGACCGTAGTAGACTATCTTGCAGTTGATCTCACGGGAAGAATAATTTATAAAGGACACTTACGGCAGTACCTACCTGAAAAGGTTATCGATATCTTCATCACTGATTTCGGCAAAAGGGGATTCATCCAGCTTGCCCTCGCTCTTTTCCCTCTCGGACTTGCTGGTTATCTCGTCGAACATCTTCACCAGCGATTCCGTGGCCTTCTTGACGCGCAGCCGGACCAAACCGAGGGACGACCGTTTGTCAAAGATTACTACGAGTATCACTCTGGCGCCGATAAGCGAGATATGTATGTTGTCTTTTTCACCTTCGTGGAAGAGGATGGTGAATTCCCGCTCCCCGAGCAGGCGTGCTATTCCACCCGTGGCGGCGATATTGCCGGCCGTGAGAGAAGCGAGAGAAGTCGTATCCAGATCGTGCGTTTCGCCGGCCGAGGCGATCAACTGACCGTTTTTGTCGACAAGGAACACGACCTTCGCGTTTGTCTGCATATAAAGCTTCTGGAGTTCATCATCGATTTTATTGAACTCCTCTTCGTACATGACGAGATCGGAAGCGCTCATAATACCTAAAAAAATATCACAACCGCCTCTTCTTTATCAATCATTTTTTGGTTTTCCTGAAGAATCGGCGCCGCAAGGCTCTTGTCAATTCAGATGATATCCTTCCTGCGATGGCCTCCTGGTCAGGAAGAGGCCGATTTCTTGAGTTTTTCTGAGCGAAGCCCGAAAAGACCTGTTTTTTCAGTAAGTTTGACTAATTTCGATGAGTATTTTATAGTTAATTCTGATATGGCACAGAGCATGACTGGATTCGGCAATGCCGAGAAAGAAGGCTGCCGCATTGAAATACGTTCGATAAACCACAGGTTTCTTGATATTTATGTGCACGCCCCCGCGTTTCTGAACCAGCTGGAGATACCCTTCAGAAATATGCTGAAAGAACGCTTCTCGAGGGGCAAATTTGACATTTCTGTAACAGTTTCGGCGCTGGCAGCCGTCGATTTCAGCGTGGACAGCGCGTTCGTCAGACGTATCTATGGCGTGTTCAGTTCGCTTCAGGAAGAGCTTTCCATCGGCGGACAGATAGACATTAACACCCTCATAGGTCTTCACGGCATGTTCATGGAAACGAAACAGGCTGTTGACATTGACATGGCGGCGGCCGTCTTCAGGGCGGCTCTCGACGATCTTCATAAAATGAGGGAGAGGGAGGGCGAAACGCTTGCCGGTGAACTGGGGTCGATGGCCGAATCACTTGTCGGCATGAACGGAAAGATCAGTAACCTGGCCGGAAGGGTCCCCGGGGAGGCGAAGGAGAAATTCGCCGAGAGGATGCGGGTTCTTCTCCAGGGGCAGGAGGTCGACCCCGCAAGGGTGCTTCAGGAGGCGGCAGTAATCGCCGCAAGGCTTGATATTTCTGAAGAAATCACGCGCATCGAGAGTCATGCCAGGCAGTTCATGGAAATACTCGTATCAGGTGATATAATAGGAAGAAAGCTGGATTTCATACTTCAGGAACTCAACAGGGAGGTGAATACCATCGCTTCCAAATCGACCGATTACGAGATCTCCCGTCTTACCGTGGATATGAAGACAGTAATCGAGAAAATCAGGGAGCAGGTGCAGAATATACAGTGAGAAGAAGGCTGTTGCCGACAAATTTCTGCACGCGAAGGAGCACACATGAAGAAGAGTGAATTTGGCGGAGTTCTGGTCAACATCGGATTCGGCAACGTGGTGGCCGCCTCCAAGGTGGTCGCTATTGTAACGCCCGGTTCCGCACCGATGAAACGCATGCGCGAAGAGTCGAAGAAGGAGGGCAGGCTCGTCGATGCGACGCAGGGCAGACGCACGCGTTCCATCATCATAACCGACAGTAACCACATCGTTCTTTCGGCCCTGCAGGCGGAGACCATCACTCAGAGATTCCTGGAAGGAAAGGGCGTCCTTGCCGAGGAAGAATAGGGGCGGGATGTTCGTTATTTCCGCCCCCTCCGGTGCGGGAAAGACGACCTTGTGCAACAGGATAAGCCGGAAGGTGCCTCATCTCAGGCAATCGGTATCTTTCACAACGCGCAAGCCGAGAAAGGGCGAGATAAACGGCCGCGAATATACTTTTATCTCGGAGCCGGAATTCAGGAGGATGATCGGGCAGGACGATTTTGTGGAGTGGGCGGTGGTGCACGGAAATTATTACGGAACTTCGCGTCAGAGGCTGGAGGACATCATGGCCGCCGGTTTCGATGTGCTGCTCGATATAGATACACAGGGCGCCAGACAAATCAGGGACTCCTGGTCGGGAGGGGCCTATATCTTTATACTGCCCCCTTCCATAGAGGTGCTCAGAGAGAGGCTTGAAAAGCGTGCAAGCAATACCCCGGACGACATGGAGCGGCGGCTGTCACGCGCCGTGGAGGAAATAAGGGACTATGGCATGTTCGATTATGTTATAGTCAATGACATCCTGAAAGATGCGGTGAAAGAACTGGAGGCGGTTGTAACCGCCGAGAGACTGAGAAGCGAAAACATAGACAAGGTGTGGCTGAAGAATAATTTTTTGTGTTAGGAGGAAAGAAAATGGATATCATATCGTTGCCTGTTGAATACAAGAACAGTGACATCGACGGAAAATACAGGCTTGTCGCCATTGCGTCGCAGAGGGCGAAGGACCTGTCGCTGGGGGCGGAGCCCAAAATCCGGACCAAGTCGAAGAAGGTGACGTCCGTTGCGATCGAAGAGGCCGTAAGCGGGAGCCTTGAGTTCCTTACCGGTGAAGAGGCTGCTGTGGCGAGGGAACAGGCCGGCAAGTTCGACTACAGGAAGCTTCTGGAAGACAGGAGGCGGCTGGCCGCGGGTGAAGACCTGAGCGAACTCGAAAAAGATCTGAAGGTCTACCTTCACGAAAGGGAGTCCATGGACAAGAAAGCGTTCGACGAACTCTTTACGGAGAAGAGAGAGGAAGAAGCTGAAGGACCCGAAGAGACTGAAGAGTAAATCAATACTCCTGGGCATTTCAGGAAGTGTCGCTGCCTGTAAATCGGTTGACCTGGCCAGAAGATTAAGGGATGAGGGAGCGTCTGTCACTGTTGTGATGACTGAGGCCTCGCGTCGATTTGTCACCCCTCTTTCCCTGGAGGTTGCCTCACAGGAGAAGGTCCATACTTCGCTCTTCGATGATCCGATGGTGCACATTGATCTGCCGTCGAGGGCAGACCTCATGGTTATCGCCCCCGCAACAGCAAATATTATTTCCAAGTTTGCCAACGGAATCGCCGACGACCTTCTGAGCACTTGTCTGCTCTCCTTCGCCGGCAGGATAGTCTTGGCCCCCGCCATGAACTGGAGGATGTACGAAAACCGGTTTTTCCAGGAAAACCTGAATAAGGTTGTTTCCTCCGGGGTGGTGCAGGTCGGGCCCGAAAGGGGCGGCCTTGCCTGCGGAGAGGAGGGGACGGGAAGAATGGCCGGGGTTGCCGAGATCGTGGAGGCGATAAGGGCGGTGTTTACGGTAAAGGATCTCGCGGGGGAAAGGGTCGTGATTACGGCGGGTCCTACGAGGGAAAATATCGATCCGGTGCGGTTCGTTTCCAACAGGTCTTCAGGAAAGATGGGCTTTGCTATAGCAAAGGCCGCAAGGGACAGGGGGGCCGAGGTGATACTCATAAGCGGGCCGTCAGCTTTGGGGAAACCCGGCGGGATGAAAGTCATCGAGGTCGAGACAGCCGGGGAGATGATGGATGCCGTGAAAGAGGAGACGAGACGTGCAAGTCTGCTTGTTATGGCCGCTGCCGTTGCCGACTTTTCGCCTGTTGTCAGGGCTGCCGAAAAGATCGAAAAGACCGATGAGATTAGCCTGCAGTTTCGCAGGACCGATGACATAGCGGCCGCTGTTGCAGGGATGGAAGAGAGGCCTTTCATTATAGGGTTTGCTGCCGAAACGGGTAAACATATGGAGAGGGCCAGGGAGAAGATGCATCGCAAGGGCTTGGATATGATCGTGTTCAATGACGTGACTGAACCCGGTTCGGGATTCGATGTCGACACCAACAGCGCGGTGATTATCGACCGGGAGGGTGAAAAAACCCTCGGTATGATGAGTAAGGATTCGCTTGCCGATGCCATATTGGACAGTTTTGTTGAAATGAAGGCTTGACTTTATCAGGCCGTTTTGATAAAAAAAGTGACAAGATTATGGCTCTGAAAGAAATCGAGAAGCTGAAGGAAAAGGTCGGGAAGGACCCCAATTCCAAACTCTTCGTTCCTCTTGCCGAGGAATACCGAAAGGAAGGAATGCTTGATGAGGCTGTAGAGGTGCTTCTCAGCGGCATCGAAAGACAGCCCGGGTATATGAGCGCGCGTGTTTCCCTGGGGAAGATTTACCTCGAAAAGGGGATGCGTGATGAAGCTCGGAGCGAGTTCGAGAATGTGATTAAATCCATTCCCGACAACCTTTATGCACACAAGAAGCTTGCGGAGATATACCGGGATACCGGCGAGAAGGAACTCGCCGTCAAGGCCTACAGGACGATTCTGAAACTCAATTCCATGGACGAAGAAGCTCTGGCCAGTCTGCGTGACCTCGAGACGGGAGATTCTGCAGAGGAAGCCGGCGGGCAGGCGGGAGGTCGGGAGGTTCCGGAAGAAGACCTTCTGGAGGGGCACATCCACGAGGTCCCGCCCGAAGAGGAACCGCCAGTCGATTCTCCGCTTGGGGACGTTGACTCCGAACCGTTTGAGGCTGCTCCGGTTGAGGACTTGAACGCTTTCAAGAAGTCGCTTTTCGGGGGTGGGGATGCAGGGGATAATATTCCGGAGGAGATCATTGCCGAGGATCTGCCGGAAGGAGAGACACCCCCGGATCTCGTTGACTTTGCCGGGGAGGACGTGGCCGGAGGTCTTCCCGAGGGCATGCCGGTGGAAGATGAGACTCCTGGCATGGAGGAAATTTTCCCGGGAGAGGAGACCTTTCCGGAAAGAATTCCGGAGGAAGAAGACGATGCTTACGCCGGCGCCGGTAAGGCGGAAAGTGCCGGAGCAAAAGTGGAAGACTTCGGGGAGGTATTTGCCGACAGTGTCGAAGCTGCGGACAGGAAGGTATCCGAGGGGGACTATGGGGAAGCGATCCGGATATACAGGAAGGTTCTTTCTGACAATCCCGGCAACGGGAGGGTCCTGCAGCGGCTGGAAGAACTGAGAAGCCTTCTCAGGATTTTGGGTAAGGACAAGGAGGACCTGATAGCGCGGCTGAACGGCTTCCTGGACGGGATACAGAAAAGGCACAATGAATTTCTTGGACGTACTTAAGGAGACCGTAGAGCGGGTGGACGGGGCTGTTTCGGCCATGATCATCGCAGCCGACGGAATCCCCGTGCAGGAGTACGTGTCGGAGAAGCTGATAGATCTTACGGGACTGGGCGCTGAAGCGTCGGCCATGATCAGGGATATAAACCTCGCTTCGGAGAATCTCGGCCTCGGGGAGGCAAGAGAGTTTTCCATAATATCCGATATCTGCGGAGTCATCATGAGGAGGATAAACGCCGAATATTATCTGGCCCTGGTCATTAAACCCGAGGGCAATTACGGGAAGGGCCGCTTCATCCTTAAATCCGCGATTCCTAAACTGGAAGATGAATTTTAGAAAGCCGCCGGAGCACCTGTTTTTAAGGGAAGGTGAGACGGCTTGCCGGCGTTGATATGAAAATTCTTGTGATACACGGACCTAACCTGAACCTCCTCGGCAGCCGGGAAAAGGGGATCTACGGTGAGGGTTCTTTAGAGCAGCTGGACAGCCGGATAAGATCCCTCTGTTCCGAACTTTCGGTCGAGGTCGAGATCGTGCAGTCTAACAGTGAGGGCGGGATTGTGGATGCAATCCAGAACCTTGCCTGTGACGTGCTGATCATAAACCCTGCCGCTTATACTCACACAAGCATCGCGATAAGAGACGCTGTAGTTGCGGTGGGGAAGCCGGCGATAGAGGTACATATTTCAAACATTTACAAACGCGAGGAATTCCGGCACAGATCATTCATCTCCGGAGTGGCCACAGGTCAGATCAGCGGACTCGGGGCGGAGGGCTATCTCCTTGCCGTGAGGGCCGCCGTCAAAATCGCCGGGCAATGAAAAGACTGCAGGCAATAACCGATGCCCTCGATTCCCTGGGCGTCGATGCGATGCTTATCACCGAACTCAAGAACGTCAGGTATCTGTCGGGGTTCACCGGTTCCTCTGCCTGTCTGATGATAACCAAAGAGAAGCGGGTGTTCTTTACCGATTTCCGGTATCAGGAACAGGCGGGGAAGGAAACCAGGGGACTGGAAATTGTCATAGAAAAAGAGGAAAGACCGAAGCTCATTGTAAGAGAGGCCCGGACCCTGGGCGTGGGCGTACTCGGTTTTGAATCTACCGTCTCGTATTCGTTTTACAGGGCTCTCCTCAGGAAGGGATTCAGAACAAAGGCCGTAACGAACGTCGTGGAGGATATAAGGCGTACCAAGGACCGGATGGAACTGAAACTGATCGGAGAGGCAATCCGGAGGGCGGAGAAGGCCTTTATCGATATAAGGCCGTCGATCAGAAAGGGGATTTCCGAGCGAATGATCGCTTCCATGCTGGAGGAGAGACTCAGGAAAAACGGATGTCGGACACTGCCTTTTGATATAATAGTTGCCAGCGGTCCCAACTCGTCGATGCCGCACGCCCGGCCGACTGAAAACAGGCTAAGGGCGGGGGACCTTGTAGTAATCGATTGGGGCGGCGAGGCAGGGGGATATTTTTCCGATATGACGAGGACGTTGCTGGTCAAAGGTTCGGACGTTTCCAAAAAGAAGGAAATTTACGATACCGTCCTGCTTGCAAACCGTGAGGCGATACGTTACGTCAGGGAAGGAGTCCATGCGAGGCATATCGACAAGACAGCGAGAGATGTCATAAAGAAGGCGGGTTATGAAGATTTCTTCGGCCACGGCACCGGTCACGGTGTTGGGCTGGACGTGCACGAACTGCCGCGAATCTCCAGGCTGGCAAGGGAAACCGTAAAATCGGGGATGGTTTTTACCGTGGAACCCGGAATTTATCTGCCCGGTATAGGCGGTGTCCGCATCGAAGACATGGTTGTTGCCGGCAGGAAGGGCTGCAGGGTGCTGACATCACTCCCAAAGCGGCTTGAAATAATACATTAGTTATCGACAGTTATCGACCGGTTACCGGCGGGACACAGACAGGAGGAGCAGATCATTGATTTCGACAACCGATTTCAGAAAAGGCTTGAAATTAGAGTATAAGGGCGATCCATACGAAATAGTCGATTTTCAGCATGTGAAAATGGGAAGGGGAGGGGCAATCGTCAAGACAAAGATGAAGAACCTCAAGACCGGCGGGGTAGTGGAGGAGACGATAAGATCCGGAGAGAAGTTTCCTACCCCTGAACTCGATGAGAGGAAGATGCAGTATCTTTATGAGCAGGACAACCTTTACTATTTCATGGACCAGGAGACATACGAGCAGACTCCGCTTACCGCCGGGCAGCTCGGTGATTCCAAATTGTTCCTGAAGGAAAATACCGAGCTCGAGATTCTGTATTATAAGGGCGAGCCGCTGAATGTGGAACTGCCCACCTTTATCGAGCTTGTGGTGGCGAAGACCGAGCCGGGATTCAAGGGTGACACGGCTTCCGGAGGCGGAAAACCGGCCACTCTCGAAACCGGCGCCGTTGTGAGGGTGCCTTTCCATATCAACGAAGGGGACACCATCAAGGTCGATACGAGGACGTCTGAATATATAGAAAGGGTAAGATGATGGAACTTGAGGACCTGAAGAACCTTATAGAACTTCTCAAGGATACCGATATTACCGAATTACAGGTGGAAAAAGAGGGGACCAAGGTAAGGATCAGGAGAGAAAAGATGTTCCCCGGTTTCGAGATTTCGGCGCAGCAGAAGGCGGTGATACAGGAGAACATCGTTGCGGAGAAAGAGGAGGAGACGCAGAGACTCATTACCGTAACCGCGCCTATTGTCGGCACTTTTTATCGCTCGCCTTCCCCCGAGGCCTCTCACTTTGTAGAGCCGGGCCTGCAGGTGAAGAAAGGGCAGGTGCTCTGCATCATAGAGGCGATGAAGCTGATGAACGAGATCGAGAGCGAGGTTGACGGGACCCTGGTGAAGGTGCTCATCGAAAACGGACAGCCGGTGGAATACGGCGAACCCCTTTTCCTGATCGATCCTCTATGAAACTCTTCAAGAAAATACTGGTCGCCAACCGGGGTGAGATAGCCGTCAGGATTATCAGGGCTTGCAAAGAACTGGGTATCAGGACCGTTGCCATTTATTCCGACATCGATAAGGACTCTCTCCATGCGAGGCTTGCCGACGAATCGGTCTGCATAGGCCCCGCGAGTTCGGCGCAGAGTTACAATAATATTCCCAGTATACTGACCTCCGCGGAGATTACCGATTCTGAGGCGATCCACCCGGGGTACGGATTTTTGTCGGAAAACCCGCATTTTGCCGAGGCATGCCTTACTTCCGGAATTACATTCATCGGACCTTCTGCGGAAAGCATAAGACTGGGAGGCGACAAGGCCAAGGCGAGACAGATCATGAAGCGCAGGGGCGTCCCGGTGGTACCGGGGAGCGACGGGCATGTCGTATCCGAGGAGGCTGCGCTGAAGACCGCCAGGAAGATCGGCTTTCCGGTCATCCTCAAGGCCTCTGCGGGAGGAGGGGGCAGGGGAATGCGCGTGGCGAAGGCGGAGGAGGAACTTGACAAATTCTACTTCATGGCGCAGCGGGAGGCGCTTGCAGCCTTTGGAAACGGAGAGCTTTATGTGGAAAAATTTATTCCGGCCATGAGGCATGTCGAGGTCCAGATACTCGCTGACACGAAGGGCAACATCGTACATCTGGGGGAGAGGGATTGTTCTATCCAGAGAAGGCATCAGAAGCTCATAGAGGAATCGCCTTCGCCGGGGTCTACGGAGAAATTCAGGAAGAAGCTCGGCGAGTACGCGATCAAGGCGGCAAAGGCTTTCAAATACAGGAATGCCGGTACGGTTGAGTTCATCGTCGATCCTGAAGGCGGAATTTATTTCATGGAGATGAACACCAGGCTACAGGTGGAACATCCCGTCACCGAGAGTGTTACCGGCATCGATATCGTCAAAGAGCAGATCAGGATAGCGGCCGGCTTCCCCCTGGAACTGAAGCAGACCCAGGTGAGGCTTTCGGGCCATTCAATAGAATGCAGGATCAATGCCGAGGACCCCGAGAGGTTTATCCCCTCTCCCGGGAAGATCGCCTTTCTTTCCCTTCCTGGGGGCCCCGGGGTCAGGGTTGATACGGCCGCTTACAGCAACTGCGTAATACCCGCCCATTACGACTCTCTGGTGGCCAAGCTGGTGGTGCACGGCCGGGACCGGAACGAGGCAATTGCCAGGCTCAAGAGGGCGCTGGACGAATTCATCGTCGAGGGTATAAAGACCACCATTCCCTTTCACAAGAAAGTGCTGAGCGACCCTTATTTTATCAAGGGTGACTTCAATACCGGCTTCGTCGAGAAGATGGGCGCTCCCGGGACTCCCGAAGAAAAGTAGGACGGTCTGCCCTGAAGTCATTGCGAGGTGGACGTTGTATCTGAACGGAATATGCTTTATCACCGACAGGACTCACTGCTCTCTGTCTCCTTATGAAATGTGCAGGGCCGTGCTGAAGGCCGGGGTCCGGTTTATTCAGTATCGGGACAAGGAGCGGACGAGGCGGGAGATATACTATGAGGCTGCAAGGATAAGGGAGCTGACCCTGTCCGCCGGCGCGGTGCTCATCATCAACGATCACGCCGACATAGCACTCGCCGTGGACGCCGACGGGGTTCATCTGGGCCAGGACGACCTTCCCCTGGAGGAGGCGAGGAAGATAATGGGAGACAGGATAATAGGTATCTCGACCCATAGCCTCGAAGAGGCCAGGGAAGCCGGGGCCGGGGGAGCCGATTATATAGGATTCGGTCCCATTTTCGAGACCCTTACCAAGGACGCAGGAAGTCCGAAAGGGATTGACTGTCTGCGGCAGATCGCGCAGGACGTGTCGGTTCCGGTCGTTGCCATCGGGGGAATAAACAGAGGTAATATCGAACAGGTTATGGAAGCCGGGGCCGATGCTGCTGCGGTGGCGACGGCGATATGCAGGGGAGACATCGAGGACAACGCCCGAAGGCTTGTTTCTCTGGTGGAGGACAGAAATTCAAAGTTGTAATGTTAATAGTTCAATCCTTGAGAAAAAAGAAGAAACGATATTCTCCGGAGAGACGCAGAGATTCTTCAAACCGACAATGGCGGTTTATATGTATCCGTCCTCTCAGCGGGAATACATAATCCGATCTCTCTGCAGTCAGGGTTTTGACCATGGAAGGTAAAAGGGTAAGAGAAAGCCTGGTGATCATGGCACAGGTGATGATCCCTCAGGACGCCAACCCCGCAGGTAATGTCCACGGGGGGGTCATCATGAGGCACGTCGATACGGCCGCGGCCGTCGTCGCCGCCCGGCATTCCAGATCGAATGTGGTTACCGCCTCCATCGACAGGCTTGATTTCCACCACCCGGTCTTCGTGGGAGACCTTCTGTTTTTCAAGGCGAGCCTGAACTTTGTGGGCAGGACCTCTATGGAGGTCGGTGTGAGGGTTGAGTCCGAAAAGCTGCTGACCGGTGTTATCGAACACACTGCCTCCGCCTACCTCACCTTTGTAGCGCTGGACGAGAAAGGAAGACCCCGTGAAGTTCCCCCCCTGATTATAGAAACGCAGGAGGAGGCGCGGCGCAGTATGGAGGGGAAGAAGCGAAGGGAATCTCGTCTGGCGGAGAAAAGGCAGGAAAAGAGGTGCCAGCTTGACCCGAACAGCTGCGGATAAAAACAGAAAAGAACACTTGAGCCACAGGAAGCCCATAACACAAAACAATCAAGGATTAACCCAGATTATTCATGAAATGTGTAGACGCGAAAGCACACAGTATTTTCGCTCATTCTCGCTTTGCTCCGAGGAACTTGCCCTCTTTATTTCAGGATACACAATGTCTGAATATCGGGCAAGTAAAACCGCTCAAACACTATGTCCTCTCGCCATGCAGGAAAATTTGTGAATAAAGTGGGTTAAGGCTCCTGATAGTTCACGGCTTCGTGCTCTTCTTTGTGTGATTATTGCGACTTCTGTGGCCATCTTCCTTCTTTAAAGGGGAAGACGCGGATCGCATCCTTCTGGATTAAAGTGTCGCCACAAGTCTTGCTGCAAGGTCTCCAAGTTCCGAAGTGCCCATGCCCATTCGACCGGCTGCGAGGCCCTTTATATGCTTGCCCGTAATTTCCATCGCCGCCTGCTCTACAGTTTTTCCCGCCCCTGTTTCCCCCAGGTGTTCGAGCATCATGCCGCCCGCGCAGATTGCGGCAAGGGGGTTGATCACGTTTTTCCCCTTGTATTTGGGCGCCGAACCCCCGATGGGCTCGAACATTGAGACGCCCCCGGGATTAATATTGCCGCCGGCGGCTATCCCCATGCCGCCCTGGATCATGGCGCCGAGATCGGTGATGATATCGCCGAACATATTGTCGGTCACAATCACATCGAACCATTCGGGATTTTTTACGAACCACATGGTAGTGGCGTCGACGTGGGCGTAATCGGCCTTGATCGCCGGATATTCCTTCGCCACTTCATAGAACGTCCTCTCCCACAGGTCGAATGCGAAGGTGAGCACGTTTGTCTTGCCGCAAAGTGTCAGCTTGTTCATCTTATTTCTCTTTCTGCAATATTCAAACGCATACCTGATACACCGTTCCACGCCCTTTCTCGTATTGATTGACTCCTGAACGGCAACTTCGTCGGCTGTCCCTTTCTTGAGAAATCCCCCTGCCCCGGTGTACAGGCCTTCAGTGTTTTCTCTCACCACGACAAAATCTATGTCCTCGGGATTCTTGTCCTTCAGGGGACAGTCCACTCCCGGATAAAGCTTTACCGGTCTGAGATTGACATACTGGTCCAGTTCAAACCGCAGTCTGAGCAATATCCCTTTTTCGAGAATGCCCGGCTTTACATCGGGATGTCCGATAGCGCCCAGGTATATCGTGTCGTATCTCCTGAGGTCATCGATTGCGCCTTCAGGCAGCACCTCGCCGGTCCTCAGGTATCTGTCACCGCCAAAATCAAAAAAATCAAACTCCAGTTTAAAGCCGAACCTTTGCGACGCAGCATTCAAAACCTTGATGCCTTCCGTGACCACCTCCGGTCCCGTACCGTCGCCCGGCACCACAGCGATATGATAAGTCTTGGGCATGTATTCCTCCTGGGATTCCAAAAAATCCCGTTATTCTAGCATATTGTGAACCCCAACGTCGTAGAAAGCACGGGAGGGACCCTGAAAAGTCCTGTAATGACGACATGATTCAATTTATCTTCAGCACAAACGAGGACCTAAAGTTTGCTGACTCCGAGAGGAAGGCCGGCCCGCGAACTCATTCAACCAGCCAGACGGCGCAGTCTGTTAACGAATGGAGCAGCTTGTCTGAAGTGCTGCCGAACAGAAATTCCTGCCTCCTGGGTATGTTCTTCCGTCCGATGACTATCGTGCCGGAGCCGGTGTTTCTCTGCACGTCCAGGATGCATTCGCCCACCGAGGGACAGTACCGCGTCTCAATCATGACCGCCACCCTGTCTTCGGGAAAACCGGAACCGATTAGAAGTTGCCGGTAATTTTCGACCGTCCCGATCGCCGCGGTCCTGTGTTCGGCGGCCCATTTCCCCAGGTCCTCGTCGCTGAAGAAATAGTCCTCCGGGGGAGCAGGAACGATATGGAGAAGAGTGACAGTGAAACCCGGAAGGCCTCCCAGCAAGTCGGCTACGTATTTAACCGCTCTTTCTGCGTCTTCCGAATCATCCACCCCGATAAGGATATTTTTTTCTTTTCCACTGTTCATGAATATTTCATCCCGGGGGCTGTGCAAAGGGTTTCTTCACTGACCGGGCGCCGTCATTTGTTAACAGGATACACCAAAGCTTATTCATTGTAACATGAAGCATCACAGAGGTCAGCCGGAACATCGGGACCGGGATCAGGCATTCTCCGTTGCCGTTCTTCGTCTTGCCATCGCGGGCTCCTGTGATAAAATAAAAAGAAAAAATGAGAAAGCGGAGGGGAAATGGCCCGTCAATTTGCGAACGCTGCGGACTGCTGGAAAGTTATACTCTCGGATGTGGTGCTCAACAAGGGACTGTTATGTGTTATTGAAAATTTTTCACGTTCCAATAAGAGCCCGGCGAATATCGTTTTCGGCACCTCCGGCTGGCGGGGGGAGATAGGCACCGACTTTACCTTCAACAATGTGAGGATCGTGGCGTCGGCAATCGTCGAGATGTTCAGCAGTGGCGACAGGACCGTCATGGGCGCCCTCGGCGTCTCCGGCTTCGATGAGATAAAAGAACGGGGAGTTATTGTCGGGCATGACAACCGGTTTCTCGGCAACGAGTTTTCAATGGAAGTCCTGGGGCTGCTCCAGCAGGCGGGGATAAAGACATGGTATGCCGGAGAAGCCCCCACGCCGGAATTCTCGGCCGGCATAGAGATGCTGAGGGCGGCGTGTTCGATCAATCTTACGCCCTCCCATAACCCGGCAAACTATGCCGGATTCAAGTTCAACCCTTCAGACGGGGGCCCCGCGGGCTCGGAGATTACCGCGAAGATAGAGGAAATATCCAACCGCATGATGAAGGCGGGTGCCGATTTGCTGCCCGTGATGCCTCCGGAAGTTGTCAGGACCGACCTGACTTCTCTTTATATCGAATATATTAAAGAGAGGAAAACTCTGAATATCGGGAAGATATGCGACTTCGTACGGGAGGCGGACTGTTTTATCTGCGTGGACAATGTTCATGGTTCCACGCGCGGACGGATTCAGAGGATCCTGGGAGACTCCGATAAGGTCGAGTACTTGCGGACGGAAGACAACGTTCTTTTCGGGGGTATCGCGCCGGAACCCTCGGAAAAGAATATGGCCGGGGTCGACGCCGGGCTGAGGGGAAGCGGTGCAGCTCTCAGACTCGGTGTGATCATGGACCCGGACGGCGACAGGGTCAGGTTTTCCGACGGAATGATGCAGATCCCGATGAACTACTTCGGGGCCATGGCCTTCCATTTTCTCCACGTTCACAAAGGCATCAGGGGGATAGTGGCAAAGTCGGTCGGGACGAGCAACCTGGTAAACGCGGTCGCCGGGAAACTGGGGATTCCGGTGAGAGAGACAAAGGTCGGTTTCAAGTACTTCAGGCCTTACATGGCGGAGAATGCGGAGGAGCGGGCCATCGTGGTATTCGAGGAGTCTGACGGCATATCGGCATATAACCATACACTCGAAAAGGATGCAATATTCGGTTTTCTTCTGGCGGTGGAGATGATGGCTGTGACGGGAAAGAACCTGAGTGCATACCTCAAAGGCATTATGGATGAATTCGGGTATTTCTATCCGGAGCGGTCCGGCATAGAAGTCCCCCGGTCGCTAGCCGGTAAACAGCTGAGGGAAAAGCTTGCCGTCCTCAGTGAAAAATATCCCGAAGGCACGGTAATGAAAATGGGGGAAAGTGAGAGGACTGTCAGTGAGGTGATCACCGTGGACGGGACCAAACTCATATTCGATGACGGTTCGTGGCTTATGATAAGGCCTTCAGGAACGGAACCGAAAGTCAGGTTTTATATCGAGGCCAGGACGGAGGAAGGCAAGAAGGCGGTATTCGAGACCGCCGAAAGGATGACGAAAGAGGCCCTCGGCATGGCCTCATGAGGAGGTCACTGCACGGTATTGATATCCTGCGGTTTACGCAGGGGCAGTCCTTCTGTGGTTGCCAGTCGTGAAGTTGTTGTCTCCACACGAAGTACCGCTGCATTTACTGCAGAAGGCACGCCCGTCCCTGCGAAAGAAACCGGTTCCGCCTTTAAAGCGTATACCCGCTTTCTTCGTGCTGGGTCAGATCCAGTCCGATCAGTTCCTCCTCGGCCGAGATCCTGAGACCCAGCACCCAGTCGACCGCCTTCAGCAGGAAGAGGGTGACCGCGAAAGAATATATCATGACCACGGCGATTGAAATCAACTGCACAAGCAACTGATGCGGGTTGCCGAAAAAAAGGCCGTCGGCGCCGGAGGCGTTGATGACTTTTTCAGCGAACAACCCCGCGCCCAGCGTTCCGAGTACGCCGCCGACGCCGTGAACGCCAAAGGCGTCAAGGGAATCATCATAACCGATTCTTGTTTTCAGGTTCAGGGCCATGTAGCATACCGAGCCGGCCGCGATCCCGATCAAAAGTGCGGGCATGGGGCCCACGAAGCCGGAAGCCGGCGTGATGGTAGCGAGGCCGGCGATTGCCCCTGTGGCCGCCCCGAACATGGTGGCTTTGCCCCTGTGCACCCATTCCACGATTACCCAGGTCAGCGTGGCGGCAACCGCCGCAACATGGGTAGTAACGAAGGCCATGGCGCTGAGGCCGCCCGATGAAAGCGCGCTGCCGGCGTTGAACCCGAACCATCCGAACCAGAGGAGGCCGGCGCCGAGGACCGTCATGGGCAGGTTATGGGGCGGCATGGCTTCGGTGAGGAACCCCTTTCTTTTGCCCAGGAAGAGCGCCGCCACAAGGGCCGAAATTCCGGACGTTTCATGTACTACGATCCCGCCGGCAAAGTCCAGGGTGCCAAGGCCCTTGAGCCATCCGCCGTTTCCCCACACCCAGTGTGCGACGGGATCGTAAACGACCGTGGACCATAAAAGAGTAAAGACCAGAAAAGAGGAGAACTTCATCCTCTCTGCGAACGCCCCCGAGATAAGGGCGGGGGTGATCACCGCGAACATTGCCTGATATATCATGAAGGCGATATGAGGGATTGTAGGCGCATAGGCCGGATTGGGTGTCATTCCGACCCCCCTCAACCCTATCCAGGAGAGGTTTCCTATGACTCCGTGGATGTCCGGACCGAAGGAGAGACTGTAACCGAGGATTACCCACTGGATACTCACAAGCGCGATAGCAACGAAACTGTGCATGATGGTGCCAAGAACATTTTTCTTCCTTACCATCCCACCGTAGAACATGGCCAGTCCCGGCGTCATCAGCATGACAAGGGCGGCGCACAGGAGGACAAAGGCCGTGTCCCCCGGATCTATTTTGCCCCCTGTCTGAGCGTAAGCTGTGAAGGGCGTAAGAAGGACGGCAAGAACGGCAGACAAAATAGCAGTCCGAATAATCTTTTTATTCATTGTGATCCTCCGGAAAATTTAAGAACTGAGCAGGTATGAGCTAGCCAGAAACGTGCCAAAAAAGAGAAAGCGCTGAATTATGCGGCGATGGACGTACCGGCTGACGGGAGAGGGCCCACAAAAATGTAGTTTTCCCGGGTCTTTCTTCGCTATTTGTTGAAAATACAAAGGCATAGGCAAAGGCTACAATTTTGTATGAGTTACAAAATTGTAGCCTTTATTGAATGGGCGGAGACGACCAGGGGGCGGGGTCCACTTTAAGCACCGAAAAAACATGGATTCCCGCCTCCGCGAGAATGTCGCAAACATACCCATGAACCAAAAAAACCAATTTTGACATGGCTTTAGTGACGCGTGCGCGCCATTTCTTTAGCCGACAAACCAAATGCTTCATGATGAACATGAAAGAATTGTGCCAGACTGCAGAGGGATGATTCGAGCGGTTAGAAAAGCGTGGGAAAAAGGATGTGCGTTGTGAGAACAGAAGACAAGACTGAAAAAAACAAAAAAACTGGTAGAATGGTAAATGGCAGGGGCTGGGTTGTCAAAAGTCTTCCTGAGCTTTTTGTATAAAACGATATGGTAAAGGCATGATCAGTGTAGATGACATTCGCGATGCGATGAGCAGGATCCGTCCCTTTGTGCACCGGACGCCGCTGATTTATTCCAGCTCTTTCAGCCGGTTGACCGGGGCCGAGGTTTATCTCAAGGCAGAAAGCCTGCAAAAGACCGGGTCTTTCAAGGTGAGGGGAGCTGTGAACAAGATGGTCGGTATGGGGACGGATAAAGTGATAGCGGCGTCCATGGGCAACCATGCCCAGGGGGTTGCCTTTGCCGCCGGCAGGCTGGGCAAGGATGCTGTCATCGTGATGCCTGCGACCGCTCCTATAGTAAAACAGGAAGCGACCAGAGGCTACGGCGCCGAAGTCGTTCTTCATGGAAGCAGCTTCGACGAGGCGCTTGATTATGCGCTCGCCCGGAGGGACCGTTCGTTTATACACGCCTTTGACGACGATGAAATAATAGCGGGTCAGGGCACCGTCGGCATTGAGATAGTGGAGGAGATAAAGCCCGATATCGTGGTGGTTCCGGTCGGTGGGGGCGGTCTCATTGCCGGTGTTTCCGTGGCGGTGAAGTCCCTGTCGCCTGAAACCGGGATAGTAGGGGTGCAGGCCAGGGCCGCGGTTTCCGCCTGTCTTTCGTTCGAGAAGGGCAAGGTTTCGGAGAGTCTGTCCCATTCTACTCTGGCGGACGGAATAGCTGTGGGTAAGGTCGGGGAAAGGACCTTTGAGGTCATTCGACGCCATGTGGACAACATGGTGTCGGTGGAAGAGGATTCCATAGCGATGGCGGTCCTGCTTTTTCTTGAGAGGAAGAAGCTGGTGGTGGAAGGAGCGGGAGCGACGCCGCTTTCAGCCCTGATGGAAGACCCCGGAAGATACAGGGGAAGGAAAGTGGTGCTGGTGGTGAGCGGCGGCAATATCGATTTTACCGTCATCGACAGGATAATCAGGAAAGGCCTGGTCAAAAGCGGCCGGATAGGAGTTTTTGAAGTCACGGTAGAAGATGTTCCGGGGACGCTTCATTCCGTCACAAAAATTATTGCGAACCACAGGGGAAACATCCTGGGGGTATTCCACGACAGACTGGCACCGGAAACACCGTTAGGAAAGACCAGGGTTGGGTTTACGGTGGAGACGCGGGGGAGCGGCCATCTCGATGAAATAATCGACGACATGACGACAAAAGGTTTTGAGGTCAGCAAAAAGGGGTGACAACTCTTCCCTCCCGCTTAGTTTTGCCTAAACGTTGACAAAATTCCGCGATATGATAGGATGTAACGAGATAACCGCGCCCGGACGGAAGTTCAGGCAGGTAAGTCCCGGCGGGAAAAATATCATATCCGGGAGGAGTGATCGTATGCCTTATAGTGAAAAGGACTACGGGAAGCTGATCGGCATGGAAGGATTCAGCGAGACGTTGCTAAAGAATCATTTCACCCTGTATCAGGGATATGTGAAGAACACGAATAAGGCTATAGAGACTCTTGAACAGATGTTGAAAAACGGCAAGACCGGTGGTCCGGAATATGCGGAGATAAAGAGGAGGCTCGGCTGGGAATTCAACGGTATGAGACTTCATGAATATTATTTTGAAAACCTCGGCGGCAAAGGTGAAGCACTGGACAAATACGGCCCTCTCGGAAAGCAGATGCAGTGTGATTTCGGCAGTCACGAGGAGTGGGAGAAGGACTTCAAGGCCACTGGGTCGATGCGGGGCATAGGATGGGTTATCCTTTATCAGGATGATGTGAGCGGCAGGCTGCTCAACTCCTGGGTAAACGAACACGATGTCGGCCATCCGGCCGGCTGCTGGCCGATACTTGTTATGGACGTTTTCGAACATGCCTTCATGACCGACTACGGCCTCAAGAAGGCAGATTATATAACAACTTTCTTCAGGAACATCGACTGGACTACTGCTGGTTCCAGACTAATTACCGGAAAGGAGAAGTAAAATGCCCATAATAGAATATTCGGGATTGAAGATCAATGTCGACGATGAGGGATACCTCGTTAACATGGACGACTGGAATGAAACCGTGGCGAAAGCGCTGGCGGAGCGGGAGGGGATAGCAGAACTTACCCAGGACCGACTCGATATAATCAAGTTCCTTCGGGACTATTACATTAATTACAACTATTTCCCCATCCTGGATTCGGTTTGTCTGAATGTTCAGCAGCCCCACGAATGCATGAAAGACAAGTTCATCCATCCTCTGAAGGCATGGAAAATCGCAGGCCTTCCGAAGCCGAACGACATCGTGCTTACCTACCTCGATTACGGGATGGTTCCGACGTAAAAAGGACGACGTAACAATGATAGTCACATATTCCCCTGTTTCCTGTCCGGAGAAAGGGGAATTTTTTTGCATTAGTTAGCGAGTGCAGAAAAAAGATATATTCCCGGCAGGGACGCAGAGGTAGCAGAGAGTGCGGAAACATATAAACACCCCATTGTCAAGACGTCCGCTTAGCAGGAACTCTTGCACTTGCAGGTTGTTGCAGTCTTTTTAGAAACCTTTTTAATGACCATCCGGTCCACCTCCTTTCTTCGGTCACGACTCTTTCTCAATTATATCATAAAGGGCACACCGGTAAAGGTCTTTTCCCCTGCTGTTTCCGAGCAGCGCCGCCCTGTAGCGGCATCCGCCCCGGCAGGACTCGATATGGTCGCAGTCACAGTCGATATCATCGAGCCTGACCGGCGTGATCCGCTGCCAGCATTCCCGCAGGCCGTCTTCTATCCTGCCGGCTGCCCTGTCAGCGTAAAAGGTACAGCGGGCGACCCTTCGGTCGGCAGATACGCATGCCAGATGCAGTCCGCAGGCAAAGCCGGGCGGACTTTCATGTATCCCCCCGCCGAAACCGAAACGAAGACATTCTCCGGCCTCCTGAGGGGTGACCTGAAATTCGGGATTGTTTCTCAGTTTGCCCGTTACGCAGGGTACATCCACTGTCCAGTCGGCGACGCCCAGTTTCATCAGAAGTCTTTCCAGTGCGACGAAGTCGTGGAGATTTTTCGCGTGCACCATCGTCGAGACGGAGACCATCATTCCTGATTCCCGGCAGAGCCTTATAGCCTCAATCGCAGCTCTGAAAGTTCCCCGTCCGCGGAGCGATTCATGCGCGGCTTCGAGACCGTCAATGCTGACCTGCACCTCGTCGACATTCAGTCTGCTTAAGATTTCCTCTTTGAGGAGTGTACCATTGGTGAAGAGCACTTTTCTCACTGAGAAAGCCGGCAGTATTTTGTTCAATTCGTAGAACTTCCCATGCAGAAGAGGTTCTCCCCCCGTTATAAGAACCCTCAACCCCTGCATTAACTCAAACTCCCGCAGGACCTTTTCGGCCTCGGGGACGGGGAGTTCGCGTGAGACGCCGTCTATGTAACAATGCCGGCATCTCAAGTTGCATTTCTCCGTTACCTGGAGTTCGAGGTACCGTAGCGAGGGAACCGGGGATTTCAAGACAGGGGGTCGGGCGACACGGACCCTGTCGAGAGTCAGTATGCCTTCCCTGAGACAGTAGTCGATAAATTCACCTCTTCCCGCCTCGCCCCCCTCTTCGGAAGCGCACCGGGAAAGAAAGGAGAAGGAGTCTTCGTCAAGTTCGTAGAGGTCGTCAGTCGGGATAACATATGCCGACGGCCTCTCCAGGTGTTTGAGGACGCAGCGATCAGCCAGGAAATACCGCATATTTTATTATACAGAACGACCTCTTTTTTGATATTATGATGAAGACGACAATGGAAGGAAGATTGCTGCGGGAGAGGCTCTGCCGGAAGTTCTGCCGGTATTATAAACCCTGGAAGGACGAAGGTCTTGCCTGTATGGGGTACCTTGTAATCGAGCGGCTTTCGGAGGGCGGCCGGGAGATGTCGTTTCCTTCTGCCGCCGAAAGACCGGGGACTTCCGCGGAGAGGCTCCTTGCCGGCCTTATCTGCAGCCGATGCCCTTTTTATGAAGACGGTTGCGATTTTGTGAAGGGTGTGCCGGATTCCTGGCCCTGCGGAGGATTTATTGTGCTTGGCCACATGAGTGAGAAGGGCAGCGTTTCCGCAGATGAGATACAGCGTGTTGTCGAATTTATGAAGTAAATGGTTTACCATATCCTGATGCCTTATACCAATACAAGGAGGAAGAATGGAAAAGTATTCGATTACCGAAGTTGTCGAGCAGGCGGTACAGACGGAGAAACTCGGGTTTGATTTCTACACGGCCATGGCCGGGAAGTTCAGCGAAGATGAAGGCCTGAAAGAGCTCTTCGATACACTGGCCGCGAAGGAAAAGTCACACGAAAAGCGGTTCTCCGATCTGAAGGAATCGGTGAAGGACGCCGGTGTTGCCGATTGGGAAGAGGTATCGAGATATTTGCGGGCCATAGTGGAATCGGAGTTCTTCCTGGGCAGGAACAAGTCTCTTCCCTCCCTCGACCACGTAAAGACCGTGCCGGACGCGGTGAAATTCGCGCTGGGGTTCGAAAAGGAAACGCTGCTCTATTTCTACGCTGTCAGGGACATGATCCGGGAAAAAGGTGTGGTAGAACAGATCATCGACGAAGAAAAAAGCCATATAACATGGCTGGACAAGTTCCGCCAGGGCCTTGCAGGATAGCCGCGAACCCCCCGGTTTTCTTTACAAAGTAATCAGTTTAAAGTAATATATACACTTTGGGAGAGGTGGCCGAGCTGGTCGAAGGCAGCCGCCTGCTAAGCGGTTGTGGAGGTAAAACTTCACCCAGGGTTCGAATCCCTGCCTCTCCGCCATTCCAGAGGCTGGAACTATTAAAGACATATTGAGAATTGAGGCTAAGATTGGCGAATTTTAGCTCAAAGGAGGATTCCCTGATGAAAAAGAGATTTCTTGCCGTCGCCTGCAGTCTTTCGTTGCTGTTAGCGGTCGGTGCATGCAAGAAGAAACAGGAGCAGCCCGCTCAGCAGCCCGAAATGCCCGGACAGCAGATGCCCCAGGCCGGTCCGCAGCCCGGCATGCCGGGACAGATGCCCAGCGGGCATGTGGTAATGCCTAAGGGTGAGACCAATGTGGTCGTTCCGGACTCCGTAAAGGGGAAGTGGAAGGCGGTAGTGATCGCAGTGGAGGACAAAACCACCAAGAAAACCACCGAGTACACGGTGGACCTTCGCAGCAAGTTCAAGATCCCTGACTCGGACCTTACGGTATACGTGGGCGATTTCCTGCCCGACTTCCAGATGCAGGGACTTACCCTGACCTCGAAGTCCGACCAGCCGAACAACCCGGCGGCCGGAATCAGGGTCGAAGAAGGCAAGAAGCAGATATTCCCCCCGGAAGGGAAGAAATGGGGCTGGATCTATGCAAGGCCCGAACTCCATAACATACATCCCTTCGAGCACGCGAAGTACGGCATAGTACTCGTGAAGGGTGTAAAAAAGGGTTAGAAAAAATCTATGCGCCCTTAGCTCAGCTGGATAGAGCGTCGGACTACGAATCCGCAGGTCGGGGGTTCGAATCCCTCAGGGCGCGCCACTTTTAACGCTTGAAAATAAAAGAGAAAAAGGAGGCTCACGAAGAAAAGTGAGCCTCCTTTTTTGATGCTCCGCCGTGCCCAGTAGGTGACTGGAACAACGGATAAAAATCCGCATGTTCGTCGGACGGTGCCTAGCAGCCTTATACAAGGCTATTCACTCCGTGTTACGCCGACTAACCGACACTGGTGCAATTTTGAGACACTGACACTTTCTGGTACAAATAAACGTTCCATGGCCTAAAGGCGTGTCGCGATGTACGTCCAGAAATTCTCGACCACCTTGCGTCAGTCAGGACTTGATGCTTCTATGCACTATTTCATTACTTGGATCCATTGTCACATTGGCGGCAGCAACTGCACGACCTTCCCTCTGCTTTATCAAAAGCCTCGCGACCTTCCCTGAACGAGATGACGGCAATCCCGAGAGCGCCAAGAGAATCCATCAAGCCAATCCCCGTTACTTCATAGCCTACGCTCGCGACAAGCAATATTATGGAAAGATACAGACATGTCTTAGTACAAGCAGCATCGGCAAGGAGTGCCCGGGAGTTGAACCTTTTGCCGACCTTCACCTTGTAATGGATGAGTGCCCACATTGATAGGATTGAGATTACTGCTACGATAATTCCCCAGAAAGTCGTTCTTGGAGTATGCCCACTGTAAAGATTTACCATGGAGGTTATCGTCAGGCCGGCGGTCAGAAGGTAAAAAGAGGTCCCGGTAATCTTCAGGGCGGTTTTTTCAAAATTACCAGGATTTTCACTGCCATTTCGTCTCATGCGCCAGATCATATGCCATATGCCAATGCCTGAGACAACCTCGACAAAGGAATCCACACCAAAACCGAAAAGAGAGACAGTACCACCCTCGACGCCTAAGAAGACCGAGACCAGGCCCTCGATGATGTTATAGAAAACAGTAATCATGGCGAGGACTGTTGCCCATATATAAAATGAGGACTCCTCTTTATTCGAACGTAGTGGAAAAGTTTCCATTTGTTATATTAACATCTCCTAATTCATTTACCTCCCGGATTGATATTTAAGGAAACAATGTTTCAGTTCAATGCACCCTCGGACCATATTTCTTCTTCTCTTGGCATGTGGTCGAAGTGCAGCCGCAGCAGTGCCCCTTCTTCATCCAGATGGAGCGATATAATAGATACAACGCCCCGGCCATGATCAGACCCATCCAAAGAAAATCGCTGAAACCCATTTCAACCTCCTATTCCAAATAATTTCCCGCCCTGGTAAATGAGAAATGTCACACTCCAGGCCAGGGCCATCTGATACGTAAAGGCAATTCCGAACCACTTCCATGTGCCGAACTCCTGCCTCATCGCTATGGCAACGATCATACAGGGCATATAGAGAAGCACCAACACAATAAAGGCGTAAGCGCTCAACGGGGTGAAGGTTTTTCGGAGTACAGGCTTGAGACTGCCGCTGTCCTCATGCTGCTGCGCTGAAAGGCTTGAAATACCGAAAGTCGAAAAGACATTCGATACCGACTCGCTACCTGCGGCCAGGAAGGATGCTCCTATCTCCTTAAGATCATCAGCCAGTGACGGCTGTTCATGCTTCTCTCCTTTTGCCTTATGAACATATATCTCCCCCATCGTTCCGACTACTATCTCCTTGGCGATCAAGCCCGAGACAAGCGACGATGCTGCTTCCCAGCTTCCAAACCCCAAAGGTTCAAGAACAGGGGCAATGACCTGACCCGTTTTTCCGAGGTAGGAGTCTTTCTTGTTCTGAACACCCCAGGGAAGGTTCAGCAGGAACCATACGAGTACGGATACCGCAAGGATATAAGTGCCGGCTTTGATCAGGAAATGCTTCCCCTTCTCCCATGTGTGTATCATGAGGCTCCTGAAGGAGGGCATCCTGTATGGAGGCAGTTCCATTATAAACATAGGCGATTCGCCTTTGAAGAGTGTTTTTTTGAATATAATGCCCATGAGCACCGCCAGGGCGATTCCCATTACATAGAGCGACCACAGGACTGTCCCCGCATGGGTAGCAAAAAAAGCCCCGATAAAGACCACATATACAGGGAGTCGCGCACCGCAGGACATCAGTGGTATGAGCAATGAGGTCAGGGCCTTGTCCCTTGGATTTTCAAGCACTCTCGTCGCATACACCGCCGGCACATTGCATCCGAACCCCAGAAGCATCGGTATAAAGGACTTGCCGTGCAGCCCTATGGCATGCATCGCCCTGTCCATGACAAAGGCAGCCCTGGCCATGTAACCGCTGCCTTCGAGAAATGTGATGAAGAACATCATTGCGAAAATCACCGGTACGAATACAAGGACGAAGCCTACCCCTGCGATGATACCATCCGTAATGAGCGATGCCGTCCAGGCGGGGGCATGAATGAATCCCATTATTGCAACGGCCCATCTCCTGAACGGTCCTGCCGTCATGGCGTCTATCCAGTCGGCAAATGGAGTCGATACGTCGAAGGTAAACTTGAACACCAGCCACATCGCCGCCAGGAAGATCGGGATGCCGAGGAACCGGTTCAGAACAACCTTGTCGATCTTCTCCGTCATCTCAATTTTTCTGATTTCGGGTTTCTTCATGACTGCGCGGGCAAGACCCGACGCCTGGGCATAACGCGCATCGGCCATAAGAGACTCCATGTCCTCCTCATGGGCTTCACGCAGGTGTCTCAAGGTCTCGCCAGGAAGTCCGCTCTCATCGAGGCCGGTATCCTCTATGACGTGGGGGTCATTTTCCATAAGCTTAAGGACGAGCCAGCGCATGGGGTATGCGTTGGTGACAGAGGAATGTTCCTTCCGCAGATGATCTTCGATCACTCGGCAGGATTCTTCGACGTCTTCGCCATAATAAAGCTGTTTCGGTAGCCCGGGCTTCCCTTCGGCGACAAAGACAGTCCGTTTCATGAGATCTTCAAGACCGATCTTCCTCGTGGCTACGGTGCGTACGACGGCGATGCCGAGCATTTCCTCCATAGCTCCGGTATCAATCCGGTATCCTTTCTTTTCAGCCTCGTCGAAGATGTTCAGTGCCATGACGACCGGAATGCCAAGTTCCATCAGCTGCACGGTAAGATACAGGTTCCTTTCCAGATTTGTGGCATCTACAACGTTGATGATCACGTCCGGCTTTTTCCTCACGAGGTAGTCTCTCGCTATTATCTCTTCCTGGGTGTAAGGGCTGAGACTATACGTACCGGGCAGGTCCACAAGTCTTATCCGTTTTCCCCCGTATTCGAAGGCTGCATCTTTTTTCTCCACCGTTACGCCGGGCCAGTTTCCAACGTGGAGGCGGGTCCCCGCGATTGCGTTTATGAGTGTCGACTTTCCGGAATTCGGATTTCCCGCCACCGCAACGGTAATGGTTTCAAACTGTGCCTTTCGGATCTCGGGTTCGCGAAGGTCCGTTACCGACTCCACACCGCCGGTTGGCATGCTCATTTCATCACCTCCACGGAAATTCCTTCAGCCTCTTTTTTCCTGAGAGAGAGACTGTAGTTCTTTATTATCACCTCGACAGGATCGCCGAGAGGCGCCACCTTTTCCATTCTGACCTCCTCTCCGACAAGCACACCCATATCCATCAGCCTCCTTCTGAGGGGGCCTATAGCTCCGATTTTTGTAATCCTTGACTTTTCACCGGGCTTAAGCATGGAAAGATTCATCGTCCCTGCCTCCTTACCATAATCTTCATGGCCATGCCACGGCCTATGGCTATCCGCGACTCATCGACTTTTATCAGCATGGCCCCTTTACTTCCGTTATTCAGCATCTGGACAACCCTGCCTTGACGGAGCCCCATGTTCTCCATCCTGCAAGTCCAGTCACCTTCGCCGGAAATGCACCCCGTGGAGCAGCATGCAGAGTAGTGGACCTTGTTCCTGCTTCTCCTGACTTCAATCACTTCCGCCTTCTCCCCTGTGGTCAAGAGTCCAAGTGGCATCATTTCAGTCTCCCTTTTGTTCGAGTTATTCATTTGTCAGTACCTTTCATCCTAAAAATGGAACGTAACGCCTGCCAGGACCGTATGGTCAACCTCTGGTCGTGTCAGGCCGTACTTGTAACCGGCATCGATGTCGATGTCGTCAGTTATGGAATAGACCACTCCGCCGAGTATAAATGCGGGATTACTATTAGAGTCTTTCTCCGTGTTTCTCTGAATGCCGGCATTCGCCACAAGTTTCAAACCTTTTACCACCTCCACTTCGGAGGCTGCGGAAGCATGCCAGATCGAGACTCTCTGATCGATCTCGTTTTCATTTGCGATATAGCCGAGATTAAGGTGGAATGCCCAAGGTCCAGCCTCCCCAGTTGCGATAAAGAAGAGACTATAGGTCATCCTGCCCGTACCGAGTTCCTTATCCCTGTCGCCTGTGGACAAGGTCATACCCGGCCTCAGGGCGAGCTCCAGCCCGTTTTTTTCATAGAACCGCCACTTTACCGTTATCGCCATGTCTCCAGGGCCGTTAAGGCCGGTTGTAGAGCTGGATTCACTTGTACTGGTCCACAGATAAGGCATGCCGATGCTCACATCCACCGAGTCACTCATCCCGTATGTGAACGCCGACACGGCAGGCGTCGTATGCTGCACTGCCCCATTGTCCTCATCGGAGCCGTATTCAGCGTTTATCTCAATCTGATACCTTCCTTTCCCCAGAGTACCCGCGTCATCGGTTATTAACGGATGCTGGGCTGAAGATACTCGTGCCGACCCTACGAGCAGGGCAGCCGACAGACCAAGAATTCTCAATGCCTTCCTTCCTCTTCCCGCTTTCTTCTCACACCACTTCACTCAGAAACCCCTTATACGATCATGATATGCATTATCATCACTGGACC
>JARRRI010000003.1:0-100530 GCA_037380845.1 Candidatus Sulfobium sp.
GCAATCCCCTCTTCATAAAGAAGGCGAAAGGTTCCAGGATTTACGATGTTGACGGCAATTCCTATATAGACTACGTCCTTTCGTGGGGCCCCATGATACTGGGCCACGCGCATCCCAGGGTGGTAAAGGCGCTCAAGAAGGCGGTAGAAAACGGTACGAGCTACGGCGCCCCGACTTCCCTTGAGGTGGAACTTGCCCGCCTGGTGCTGCAACTGTACCCCTCCATGGATAAGGTGCGGATGGTGAACTCCGGAACCGAGGCGACGATGAGCGCCATCAGAGTTGCCAGAGGCTTCACGGGAAGGGATAAGATAATCAAATTCGAGGGCTGCTATCACGGCCATGCGGACGGCCTGCTGGTCAAGGCCGGATCCGGGGCCACTACGTTCGGCGTCCCGGACAGTCCGGGTGTGCCGAAATCCTTTGCGAGGAACACGATCACCCTGCCCTTCAACGACGCCAAGGCCGTCAAAAGGACAATAGAGAAGGAGGGCCGTTCCATTGCCTGCGTGATCCTTGAGCCGGTTGTAGGCAACATCGGCTGCGTTCTGCCGAAACCGGGATTCCTCGAGACTCTGCGAAAACTGACCCGAAAAAACGGTATCGTCCTCATTTTCGATGAGGTGATGACGGGTTTCCGGGTTTCGCTGGGCGGGGCCCAGGAGCGTTACGGGATAAACCCTGACATGACGTGTCTCGGAAAGGTCATCGGTGGAGGACTCCCTGTAGGAGCATACGGGGGAAAGGAAGAGATAATGTCGCTTGTTTCTCCCGACGGCCCTGTCTATCAGGCGGGGACGCTTTCGGGCAATCCGCTGGCGATGACCGCCGGCATCGAAACAATAAAGGAGCTTTCGAGGAAAGGGGCGTACGAACGCCTGGAGGAGAAGGCCTCACTGCTTGAAGACGGACTCGCTGACGCTGCCGCACGTGTAGGCGTGAGCGTCCGGTTCTACAGGGCTGGCAGCATGTTCTGCACGTACTTTACCGACCGTGAGGTCTATGATTATACGACTGCAAAGACAGCGGATACAGCGAAGTTTTCGATTTTTTTCTCGGCCATGATCGAGAGAGGCGTGAACCTGGCCCCCTCGCAGTTCGAGGCCGGCTTCATGTCCCTCGCGCATAGCGAGAGGGACATAGAAAGCACGATAAAGGCGGCGTACGAAGCGCTGAAAGATATCCAGATGAAGGGGAGGTAGCATAGCATGTTTAATCCGTTTAGTTGGTTGAAGGCCGGCTTGTCCCTGAAGGGCAAAATCATTATCGCCGTCCTCTTGCTAGTCATAGTAGCCGGCGGAGGCGTCGTCGCCTTCAAATTCTACGACTTCACACAGAACAATCCCAAGTTCTGCGTGAGCTGTCACCTCATGCAATCGGCTTACAATGCCTGGTCGAAGAGCGTGCATAAGAACCTCAACTGTCATGATTGCCATCATCTGACCATACCGGAGCAGAACAGGCTGTTGATCAACTTCGTGGTCAACAGGCCAAAATCGGTCCCGGACAGACATGGAAAGGTCATCGTCAACTTCGAAGTATGCATAAAGTGCCATTGGAAAATAGACCCTAAATTCAAGAACGCAAAACAGATCAACAGGTCCACGATGCATGCCAGGCACGTCTTCAGGGAAAAAATCGAGTGCGTGAAGTGTCACGGATATATAACGCACAAGTTCAATACCGAGGCCAGATTCTGCGTCAAGTGCCATAAGGGAAAGACAGTCCACGGCGCGGGCATGGAAGGCCTTGCGTGCCTCAACTGCCATACCGACAGGACACCGACTCTCATACCGGGGAGAAAGAAATGTCTGTTCTGTCACGGCAGCGAGAAGGTAAGGAAGGAATTGATCGCCGACAGCACAATGGACGTAAGGCATTTCATGCCCAGCAAGAAGATCATCAACAAGGCCATAAAGATAGAGGTCCCCAAAGACGCCCCAATGCAGTTCTACTGCTTCGACTGCCACAAGCCGCATAAGAACGCGCGGGCAGACTGGGGCAATTGCCTGTCATGCCATTCCAATATCCTCGACGTCGGACAACACAAACGGCATGTTCAGGATATGGGCCTGCAGTGCAAGCAGTGCCACAGGCCGCATGTGTGGAGAGTCACCAAGCAGGAGGCGAAAAAGGTCTGCGTCACCTGTCATGAGTACCGGGACCCGAAGAGGTTCCTCCAGTAGGTGGGTAGTTGTCGGACTTGTTGTAATAGTTCTCATCATCCGGGCCTTCTATGTGCCCTCCGATTTCGGAGTGGGGCAAAGGGGCTACATGTACGGATGGCACCGGGCTGGAGACGCCGGTTTCTGGAAAAACTTTCCGGTGAGTTACAAATTCCAGAATGACTATTGCAGCAGCTGTCACCCCGAGAACTACAACAGCATCATGAAGTCCCCCCACGCCATCATCCACTGTGAAAACTGTCACGGCCCGGTCCTGAACCACCCCTCTGATCCTCCCAAGCTGAAGGTCGACAAGAGGAGGGCATTGTGTCTCCGGTGCCACTATCCCCTGCCATATCCCACCAGCGGAAGGGCTAACATCCCGGGCATAGACCCGGTCAAGCACTATCCGGACAACGAATGCGTTACCTGCCATAACCCGCATAATCCACTGGAGGGCCTGAAATGATAAGTAGAAGAAAGTTTCTGAAAAATACAGTGAAGGGAATCGCCGGAGTGGCCCTCCCTGTTGCTGCAATTGAATTCATAGACCCCAAGAAGATCTTTGCAGAAAAACCGGATGCAAAGACCAGATGGGTGTTCGTGGTAAATACATATAAGTGCGTCGGCTGCGGATTCTGTGTGAAGGCGTGCAAGATAGAAAATAAGGTGCCTTACGACGCCAAAGTGACCAGGACCTGGGTGGAAAGATACGTGATGTTGAAGGACGGACAGGTCTTCGCCGATTCGCCTATGGGTGCCCGGGACGGTTATACGACCAGCAAGATCGCACTGGGAGAAAACAGGTTCAAGGACATCAAGCCCGAAGACATCGACAAGGCCTTCTTCGTGCCGAAGCTCTGCAACCAGTGCGACAACCCGCCCTGCGTGCAGGTGTGCCCGGTCGGTGCGACCTTCCAGCTGCCTGACGGGGTGGTCCTTGTCGACAGGACATGGTGCATCGGCTGCGGTTATTGCATAATGGCCTGTCCGTACGGTGTGAGGTTCTTCCATCCTGTCTACCACACGGCCGAAAAATGCACCTTCTGTTATCACAGGATTACGAAGGGCATGAAGACGGCATGCGTGGACGCCTGCCCCTTCGGGGCCCGCATGATCGGTAACATTAAAGATCCCAACGACCCGGTGACAAAAATAATTATGACGGAGCGGGTCGCGATACTGAAGGAAGAATACGGGACCAAACCGCAGGTGTATTACATAGGTCTCGACAGGGAGGTGAAATAATGCCGGTACATGGTGAAATCTGGACAATAAAGCAACTCTTCGTATATCCCAACGAGTATATATATTGGGGCATTCAGATAGTGATGTATCCGCTTATGACCGGCCTCGTCGCAGGGGCCTTTGTTCTTTCTTCTTTGTACCACGTCTTCGGCGTGAAAAAGCTGAAGGACATCGCGCGGTTCTCGCTGGTCTTTTCCTTCGCCCTCCTCTTCATAGCTCCGGTACCTCTCCTGCTCCATCTGGAGCAGCCCTTCCGGGGTATAAATGTCTTTATGACCCCCCATTTTACCTCTGCCATCGCAGCCTTCGGAATCGTATTTTCAGCCTACGGCGCTATCGTCGCCTCAGAGTTATGGTTCATCTACCGGAAATTCTTCGCCGACACCGCCCTGCCCCTTAAGGAAAAACCCGACAAAAGCCTCGGAGAATGGCTCAAGTTCCTGGTTTTCTGCACCCTGACGCTCGGATCATACGACGTGAGCGAAGAGTCACTGAAAAGGGACGAAAAGGCGATCAAGATACTCTCGGGCATCGGCATACCGGTGGCGTGCTTCCTCCACGGCTATGCCGGTTTTATTTTCGGCTCAGTGAAGGCCAATGCACTCTGGATGACGCCTCTCATGCCGGTCATCTTTATCATGTCTGCGATAGTATCAGGCATCGCGCTGTGCATATTGACTTACGTCGTCGTGATGGAGTTGAGGAAGCGCCTGGCAGCGTCCAGGAAGCCCTCCCCCAGAGGCGTCTCCCACACCCCCGAGGAAATAAAGGGAGTGGAGATGAGCGTTATAAAGATGACCACCACGTACCTTCTGTATTTTCTCGTCTTCGCCATCAGCCTTGAACTCCTGGACCAGGTTTTCAGGGGCTACACCGCGGTTAAATCCTGGGACGTGCTCCGGAGCATCATTTACGGCAGAGATTTTACCAGTATCTTCATACTTCAGTACGGGATCGGCAACTTCCTGCCGCTTGTCCTTCTTCTCATGCCGGGGCTGAGCCTGAAACGTACAGTGGTCGCCACGGTCCTTGTGCTATTCGGGGTATTCATGATGAGGTACAACGTCGTCATAGGAGGCCAGGCGTTCTCCCTCAGCTTTGCGGGTTACATGGAGTACAATATCCCTGTCATACCTCACGACTGGAACACCTTTAAGGAAGGTGTTTTCGGGGCTATCGCCGTAGCGGTCGCGCCATTTCCGCTCTTCTGGTTGTTTAACAAGATCTTCCCGGTGTTCGATATCGAGGAGTCCCACTGATAGCGGTTGTGCGAACGCACTGATGCCGGACTTATGCCGGGGACTGATTCAGACAAGAGTCAGACCCCGGCGTAACCTTCGAGCCGGAGCACATGGTTCTTTTGTAATTTCCGCCGCAAATGTAATAAGATTTCTGTATGCTGTTTGATGACGGACCGGCAGAAAGACAGGACACATACATGCTTCCCGCCGGCAGTATCCGGAAGATGACAGCCCGGAGATCACGGGAATTTTTTCTTCAGAACAAATACGACGGTTCAGACAGTCAATAACCGGATTCAAGTAAGGGAGCACTTTTCTTTTGGCGGGAAAAAAGGACAAACCCCTCTTCAGGCATTTCCTTGAGGCCAGTTCGGTAGGCCTCAACCTGGTCTTTTCGACCTTTATAGGACTTGCCATCGGTTACGGGCTGGACAGACTCTTCCATACGGAGCCATGGCTTGTCATAATCTTCACTATCATCGGCATAGTAGCAGGGTTCAGGGAACTTGTAAAAATGGCAAAGAAGGCAGAAGAGGAAGAAGAGGAACCTGAAAACAACAATGGAACTGATAAGAAAGATTTATAAGAAAGCGGTCATTATCCTGATTCCGCTCGCTGCACTGTCGTCCCTCGTGGAGCCGAAGAAACTCCCGGCGGGCATAATAGTGGGCGGAATACTCGCCCTGCTTAACATCAAGGGGCTGGCCTGGGGGGTGGAAGGGCTTATCGGCTCTGAAAGGGCGACCGGCAAGATACTTTTCCTGAGCCAGTTCCGCCTTGTCATGCTCTTCCTGGTTATCACCGTCCTCGTATACCTGAAGGTCGTTAATGTCTTCGGTGTGCTTGCGGGTTTGACTGTCGTTTTTGCCCTGGTACTCATAGAGGGCTACAGGCACTCCAGGAGAGAACAGATCAGAGAAGATTGCACCGGCGGACAGGAAGGCAGGCCTTAAAAAATCCGTCGGAATTTCCGGCAGTGAAGGCATGAAGGAGAATGGCCACAGGCAAACCGTCATATAAAAAAGAAGTCGTACTGAAACTCGAAAACCTTAGAGAGGTGTGCAAAGGGGCGAAGAATGTTGGGGTGGTAATATACGCCAACCCGGACCCTGACGCGCTCGCCAGTGCACTGGCCCTGAAGAAGATACTTGAGACAGAAGACCGCACGGTTACCATAGGGTACACCGGGGCCATCGGAAGGCCTGAAAACGCTTCCATGATAAGGCAGCTCAGGATACCGGCCGTACCGGTGAACGAGGAGGAAGCTGCCAGGTCCGACATTATAGCGCTGGTTGACTCGCAACCCCAGTTCTTCGCCGATTTTCACCTCCCTCGCTGCGATATAGTGATCGACCACCATCCGGTTCCCGATCAGATAGAGGCCGGGTTTACCGACATACGGCCCAATTACCTTTCCACGTCGTCCATCATGACCGAATATCTCAGGGCGGCCGGAGTGCGCCCTGCCAGGAACCTCGCCAGCGCCCTCTTTTATGGAATCCGGACGGATTCGCGACACTTCATGGACGACCTGAGCAGAGGGGATATAGAAGCCATGGTGTGGCTGAGGCGCAAGGCGGACAGGAATATTGTCGAGAAAATAGAGTTTTCGCAGTTCTCACCGCAGGGACTGGACTACTTTACCATCGCACTCGTCAGGAGGCTTTTGATGAGAGAAGTCATGTTCTCACACCTGGGGCCGGTCCCGTTCTTCGACGTCTGCGTGCAGGTGGCGGATTTCTTTATTCGTGTCGAAAATGTGTCCTGGGCCCTGGTCAGCGGTGTGGTCGGCGATACCCTGGTGATAGTATTCCGAAACGACGGCTTAAACAAGGACGCGGGTTTCCTGGCCCGTACGGCCTTCGGAGAAGCGGGCAGCGCCGGCGGCCACAAGTCCATGGGCCGCGCCCAGGTAAAGCAGGAAGCCCTGCCGAAGGGTCTCCTTCTGACCGATAACAGGGGGGTCGAAGAGTATGTTCTGAGTTCATTGGCTAAGGTCAATTCCGCATTCCGCCCCGTCCTCAAATCTTTAAAGGCTCGCGGGCAATATTCCACCGGCAAATGAACTTTGCTGCAGCAGGCTGCGAGGTATCCTGAATCTTCCCGTGGCACATCGGGCTCCCCTGTTGCACTGCCTACAGAAGACATTTTCAAAGATTTTTCGTATCGATTTCTTATTTGAGGCAACGATTCACTTTCGTATCGTTTTTCAGTGAGGCAATTCGGCTCCTTGCAATTTCCTTCGCATGTGAGACAATAGAATTAATCTTGCAGACTTGATTGAGGGGGCCGCTGAGAGACATTTGCAGACTCATCTCTGATGTGAGCCGTTCCGCTCGATGAAAAAGAATGTTACTATCGTCCTGTCGCTTGCTTATTTATGTTCACTGATAACGGCCTGCGCCTCTCAGGAAGTAAGCGCCGTGGTTGTATTGCCGTCGTACAATGCATTTGAGGTCAGACAGGTGTCAAATGAAACGGGCAAGGCGCTCGATTTCGACGTGGCTGCGGAGCTGACGAAGAAAATAATATCAAGATTAAGGCAGGAAGGGTTTAATGTCGCCGGCACACCCGGAGACGCACTTGTTATAAGCAGCAGCCTTATATCATACGATACGAGGCAGACAGGTGCCGCTACTTGCACTGTTAAGAGCACGTTGATCGACCTGAAAACAGAAAAGGTCCTGGGCGAAATCGTCACCACCAGCACGGTATCCGCCGGGGGTTTGTCTCAGGCGGGAATTGAGATCGACCAGGCCGTTCTGGAAATGGCGGCTGACGACATAGTGACGCAGATTGAAAGAAGGTTGAGAACGAATAGACAGACACTGGAAACAAAATGAAGGAATTTAATGCGGGAAATCAGGAAATGAGACAGGGGATAAACCCGTATATAAGAACAGCCGCTCTTCTGCTGATTATCGGCATCGGCGGGGCAGGCTGCACCTCATTGTTCGCTACCCCCATAAAGAAAATCCTTGACAATCCCCGGGATTACAGCGGCAAGGCCGTCACAATCGCGGGAGAAGTTACAGAGGCTGTGGGGCTCGTCTTCGTTCAATATTTTGTCCTGAAGGACAATACCGGCGAAATAACCGTGGTCACTACAAAGCCTTTACCCCGGAAGGGCTCGAGGATTACCGTGAAAGGAAAAGTCCGACAGGCCTTTTCAATCGGCGACGACCAGCTGATCGTAGTTGTGGAGCATGACGATAGATAATCTCCGCCCGCACCTCTTCAGCCCGAAATGATTTCTTTTATCTTCTGCATGATCGCGGTCTTCGAGATGTCTTCGAAGTTCAGGAGTTCTCCCGGCTCTCCGCTCTTTGGCGTCTTGGTCACCGAGAGGGAATGTACCGGTGCAGGACAGGAGATGAGTGCGCTCCTCACCGCCTCCGCTATCCCGCCTTCCGCATAGTGGTCCTCGACTGCCAGCAGCACCTTTGTCTCACGCGCAGCCAGGTCCAGCGTCACCTCATCGACCGGTTTGACGCTGTAAAGATCGATAACCCGTATCGAAATGCCTTCCCCCTGGAGATCCTCATACGCCGCGAGCGCCTCGTGCAGGGTCACCCCGGCCGCCACTACGGTAGCCGCGTCGTTGTCCGATCTCCGGAGGACCTTGCTGCCGCCTATGGGAAATTCCTCGGAAGACTCGTAGATGACCGGGGTACCCATTCTCGTCGTCCTCATGTACGCCATTCCGGGGTAGGATGCCATTTCTTCCACAAGCCTCTCAGCCGACACCGCATCGCACGGATAAAGGACCACACTCCTCAAGATCGACCTGAACATGGCGATGTCCTCAAGGCCCATCTGGGAAGGGCCGTCCTGGCCGATCGACACCCCGGCGTGTGAACCGCAGAATTTGATGTTGGCGTTCGAATACTGGCACATCCTTATCTGGTCATGGGCCCTGGTAAGGAACGCGGCAAAGCTTGATACGAAGGGCAGTTTGCCCCTGGTGGAAAAACCGAGGGCGGTTCCGACCATATTCTGCTCGGCGATGAACATCTCGAAAAAGCGTTCCGGATGCGCCTCTCTAAAATACTCCGCCCTCGTTGAGTTGCTGACTTCTGCGTCAAGCACCACCATTCCGGGGAACCCGGGAAATATCCTCTTCAGGGCATTTCCATAGGCGTTCCTGGTAGGCACCTTTTTGCCTTTTTCATACGAAATGCCGCCTTTGACTGCCGATGGCTCTCTCTTTTCAGGACTGAGATCTTCCGGCTTCCGTATACTGCCCCTGACGGACGTGTCCACTTCTCCCATTTCCTCGAGTGTCTTTTTCATCTGCTCTTCGTCAAGCGCTTTCCCATGCCAACCGTTCTTGTCCTCCACTACTGGAGCCCCTTTCCCCTTAACCGTCCTGGCTATGATCATGAGCGGCCTGCCGGCGCCCTGCCCCGCCTTCCCGAAGGCGGGCAGTATGTCCTCGAAATTGTGGCCGTCGACCGCCACCGTATCCCAGCCGAAGCTGTTCACCCTCCTCACATAGGCCTCGATGTCATGACCGTACATGGTCTCGCCGCGCTGGCCCAGTCTGTTGACGTCCATTATTCCGATGAGATTGTCCAGTTTATAATGCGCTGCTATCTGGATGGATTCCCACTGCGAGCCCTCGGCCATTTCACTGTCACCCAGAAGAACATACGTCCGGTAAGGAAGCCGGTCGATGAACCTCGCGTTCATCGCCATACCAACCCCGATGGAAAGGCCCTGTCCAAGCGACCCGGTAGCGGCATCCACGAACGGAAAAACGGTGGTGGGATGGCCTTCAAGGGGGCTGCCGAATTGTCTGTAGGTGAGCATCTCCCGGCCGCTCAGTTTTCCGGCGGCTGCCCATACGGCGTAAAGGAGGGGCGAGGCATGGCCTTTGGAAAAAATAAGCCGGTCATTATTCGGATGATCGGGGTTGTTCGCATCATACCGGAAGGTCCCCCCGAACATAAGGCCGGTAACAAGGTCCGTGGCCGACAGCGCAGACGTAGGATGACCGGACCCGGCCTCGGCAGTGGAAACGAGAATGTAGTAACGGACCAGCTTCGCCAGTTTCGTCAGCTCCTCGACTTTCGAACCTTTTCCGACTGTTTCATAAGCCATTTAATCCTCCTTGCAGAAAGAGATGCACCGCTCACATGGGGCCGGATCTCCGGGAGTCTATGAATGGGTTTTGCCTGACTGGTTCCAGTCTACCACAGTATTTTTTCAAGTCAAGACGCACCGCCGTGCCTCCGGCTCCGGAGTTCGTGCCTTGCTAACAGACAGGAATTCCGCCCCGATGAGTCGACTCGTTGACAGAAAGGGGGAAAGTTGATAAAAGGTAATTACCGGCCACAAGGTTGAAAGGGAGGGGCGCCGCGTCCGTTCTGAGAAGGCCCCCCCGTGACGAACTATCGAGACTAAAAAGGGGAAATATTTCAATGGCCCCAAAAATTATTACGCTTGACCGTTTCCTTGTGCAGCAACAGAGCAGGCATCCCGGCACGACCGGCGAACTGGCAAGAGTTATCACGCAGATGGGCCTTGTCGGGAAAATTATCTCCGGCTATATGCGCCGGGCCGCCCTGGAAGGTCTGCTGGGCCTTACAGGCAGGGAAAACGTACAGGGCGAAGAAGTAAAGAAGCTCGATGAACTGGGCAATCAGGTCTTTGTCCGGGCATTCGGATATGTCGACATTGTAGGCGCCCTCGTATCGGAAGAACTGGAGAAGCCGGTCACCCTCTCCTCGCAGGACCACCCCGGGAAATATATCGTTTTGGTGGACCCCGTCGACGGTTCTTCCAATCTCGACGTCAACGGAACAATCGGTTCCATTTTCTCGGTAAGGGAGGTGACCGGCACGATCGAAGAATCCATCCTCGGGAAAGGGGCGGAGCAGGTCGCCGCAGGGTATGTCATGTACGGCCCTTCAACCTATTTTGTCTACACAACCGGGGACGGCGTCAACAGCTTTGTTCTCGACGAACGCATAGGTGAATTCGTGCTTGACCGCGAAGGGCTGACAATGCCGGAACAGGGGCGGATATTCTGCGCAAATTTCGGCAATTACGACAAGTGGGCCGGCCGGGCGAAGGGGTTTATCGACGCCCTCATCAGAGAGAAGGGCCATTCAATGCGCTATACGGGCGCCCTGGTGGCAGACCTCCACCAGATCCTGCAGAGGGGCGGCATTTACTTTTACCCTGAGGACGAAAAAAGACCTGAGGGCAAGTTGAGGCTGCTTTATGAGTGTGCTCCCGTGGCCATGATTGCCGAACAGGCCGGGGGGGCCGCCACGACCGGGAAGACCCGGGTCATGGACTTTCATCCCGAAAGCTTCCACCAGCGCGTCCCCTTTGCTGCCGGCAGCCGCCGCGAAGTGGAGCAATATGAGAAGGCCTGCAGGGGGGAGTAAAGAGGCTCGTGCCCGGCCTCCTCTTTTACCGGATGAGAAACGGGAGTCCTCTCCGCTGACCCCATAGTTCAGTGTTGCCGGGAGAAACAAAGACTGCGTGCTTCCGGGTCTGCGAAAAGAGTAACGAACATCCTGCAGCAAGCTGCGAGGAATCCCGATCTCCCCTCGATGGAGGGAACGGAATATGAGAAACTCCCGAAGCAGTGCTTCGGGAAATTCTTTTGATTGAGGAGGAAAACAATCATGATTGAAAAAATTCAAAGACTGCTCGGCGACGAATCGTCGTCTCTGCTGGAATATACCTGTAAGGGAATAGGCAAGGAAAATCTCCATCTTCCCGGTCCGGATTTTATCGAGCGCGTCCTCCTTCCGACCGACCGCCATATCGCGACGCTGAGAAACCTCAGGTGGCTGTTCCACGCCGGAAGACTGGCGGGGACGGGTTATCTCTCGATCCTGCCGGTCGACCAGGGGATTGAGCATTCCGGCGCGTCCGCTTTTTCGCCCAACCCCGGGTATTTCGATCCGGAAAAGATAGTCGAGCTTGCGGTTGAGGGCGGATGCAACGCCGTCGCCTCCACGGTGGGGGTCCTGGGTGCGGTGGCAAGAAAATACGCGCACCGAATCCCCTTCATCGTAAAACTCAACCATAACGAACTCCTCTCATATCCTAACTCCTATGACCAGGTGATCTTCTCGAGCGTCGAACGCGCTTTCGATATGGGGGCCGTGGGCGTGGGGGCCACGATCTATTTCGGGTCGGAAGAGTCGAGGCGGCAGCTGGTTGAAATTGCGGGCATGTTCGAGAGGGCGCACGAACTCGGCATGTTCACGGTGCTGTGGTGCTATCTCCGCAACCCGGCGTTCAAGACTGACAAGAATTATCAGGTCTCCGCCGACCTGACCGGCCAGGCGAACCATCTTGGCGTCACGATACAGGCCGACATCATAAAACAGAAACAGCCGGAATGCAACGGCGGCTACAGGGCGATCGACTTCGGCAGGACTGATGAAAGGGTTTACACGGAACTGGCCGCCGACCATCCCATAGAATGGACGCGGTGGCAGGTGGTCAACTGCTATATGGGCCGCGCCGGACTGATCAACTCGGGAGGAGCATCGGCGGGAAAAGACGACCTGGCCCAGGTAGTCCGGACCGCGGTAATCAACAAGCGGGCCGGGGGCATGGGACTCATAACCGGCAGGAAGTCTTTCCAGAAGCCGATGAAAGACGGCATCGAGCTGCTCCATACGGTCCAGGACGTGTATCTTTCCCGAGATGTAACGGTTGCCTGAATGTCAGGAGAGGAGGACGATATGCAGAAAAGATGGTTGATATGTGTCATGGCCTGTCTGTTCATAGGTATTCTGTCATCCTTCGCAGGGGCAGAAGACAACTCAGCGACCCGCATCCTGAATATAAGCATCGCCGGATACGGGAAGGTAACCGGAAAAAATATAACGTGTTCGACCGCCTGCCGCATTACCCTGCCCGAAGGCACCACGGTGGAGCTTGCGGCCGTGCCCGCAACCGAATGGCATTTCGCGGGCTGGGGCGGTGCATGCGAAGGTAAAGAAGGCTGTACGGTACAAATGGACAAAAACAAGGCCGTGGAGGCGATCTTCACCTATCCGTAAAATCGACAATGACATGACAAAACAGCACGAAGAAGAGGAAAAAAGGGGGGCAAGGCACCTGCTGATCCTCTCGCTTAGTGCCCTCGGTGTAGTTTACGGGGACATAGGGACCAGCCCTCTTTATGCCTTCCGGGTCTGTTTCAGCGGCAACCATTCAATCGATCCGACGCGGTCCAATATACTCGGAGTCCTTTCTCTGATCTTCTGGTCTCTTATCCTGGTTGTCTCTTTGAAGTATCTGCTTGTGATCCTCCGCGCCGACAACCAGGGGGAAGGCGGCATCCTGGCCCTCATGCAGCTGGTGCTTCCCGATAAAGGCCGGAGTAAAATTCCCGTTTTGATCATGGGCCTCTTCGGTGCTGCCCTGCTTTACGGGGACGGGACAATTACGCCGGCTATCTCGGTCCTGAGCGCCATGGAAGGACTGGAAATAGCGACGCCGGTCTTCAAACCTTACGTCGTGGCCTTTACACTGGCCATTCTTTTCCTCCTCTTTCTTCTCCAGCACCGCGGGACCGGCAGCGTGGGCCTCCTCTTCGGACCCGTAATGATGCTCTGGTTTCTGGTACTGGCTGTGTCGGGAGGCACCAGCATCGTGCGAAATACTGCGGTCCTGGCGGCCTTGAATCCCTTGCATGCCGTATATTTTTTCCGGCACCAGGGTTTCGAAAGCCTCTATATACTGGGTGCCGTCTTTCTGGTGGTGACGGGCGGCGAGGCGCTCTATGCGGACATCGGCCACTTCGGAAGGCAACCGATAAGGCTGGCCTGGTTTATGGTGGTTCTGCCCAGTCTGCTGCTAAATTATTTCGGACAGGGAGCGCTCCTGCTGGAAGACCGCTCTGTTGCGGTGAACCCTTTCTATCACCTGACTCCCAGCATCGCTCTGTATCCCATGGTCGCACTGGCTACCTGCGCCACAGTCATCGCCTCCCAGGCGATAATTTCGGGCGTCTTCTCCCTTACCTTCCAGGCGTTGCAGCTGGGATACCTGCCCCGTATGCAGATACTGCACACTTCCGAAGAGGAACGGGGGCAGATATTCATCCCCCAGGTCAACTGGATGCTCTTTGCGGTCACCTCGGCCATCGTGGTCGGCTTCGGATCTTCGGAGAACATGGCAGCCGCTTACGGACTGGCCGTGTCCACCACAATGGCCATCACCACGTTTCTGGGCTATTTCGCCATGCGCCGCCTCTGGGAATGGCCGGTGCCGGGGGCATTGCTTGCAGTCGTCTTCTTTTCCACTATCGATGCGTCTTATCTGGGGGCCAATGCCCTGAAGATCATGAACGGCGGATGGCTCCCGCTCCTCCTGGCCGGCGTCGTCTACCTCTTCATGTCCACCTGGTTCACGGGCAGAGAGGTCGTCGCGAAGCAGATGAAGGAATACGTAAGACCACTAAAGAGTTATCTCGAAAATATCGATATGAGGACGGTGAAAAAAGTTCCGGGCACAGCGATATACCTGACGGACAGTCCGGTACTCACCCCACCGGCTTTCGTACATAACATCCAGCACAACAAGATCCTCCACCGAAGAATCATGTTTCTATACATCGGCATAAAAAACAAACCTCATATCAGAGCGGAAGACAGAGTGAAGTTCGGAAAGCTGCCAGGGGGCGCTTACAGGGTCCTGGCAAGGTACGGGTTCATGGACAGGCCGGACGTGCGGGCAATCATCAGAATCATTCACAACAACCACATCAAGATCAATATCGAGAATACTACCTTCTTCGTGGGGAGGGACACTCTCATACCTAGCCAGTCTGTCGGTATGAGCAAATGGCGCGACCGGGTCTATCTCGCCATGCGGCGGAATTCGGAAAGGGCCACAAAATACTTCAACATTCCCCCCGACCGGGCAATCGAAATCGGGGGACAGATAAAGTTTTAGGACTTCCGCAGCTTATGGTACCGGTCGCCGGCCATATACATGGGGGGGATTCCGTGCTACCCTGAATTAAGGACCGCTCGTCCGCATCACGAAAGATCCTCCGGCGGCGGAGTCACAGCGTTCGATATGATTGAGAAAAAAGGAGGCGACATGAGAAAGAAACAGGAAACTCTTTCTGCACCCGGCAACCCGGGGAAGAAGGACCCTAAAAGGAAAGAGCCAAAAAGGGGAAAACCCGAACCCCCGAAGACTCCAAAAGGACCTTCAAAAAAACCGACTCCCCCGACTGAGCCCAGCCGCCGCCGGCCGAGGCCGAACCTGCCGGGCTGAAGCAGGAGAAGCGGAAGGACCGAGCCTATTAAATGTTCCGGCTACACTCGCCTGTGCAGCCGCACGACTTGCCCCTCGCCTTGTCGAAAGCCTCGCGTCCTTCCCTGAATGCGAAAACGGCTATACCGATCGCGCCGAAGGAATCCAGGAGGCCGATTCCCGTAATCTCATAGCCGGCGCTGGCGATGAGAAGGACTACCGAAAGGTAAAGACATGTCCTCGTGCAGGCCGCATCGGCAAGCAGCGCCTGGGATTTGAAACGCCTGCCGACCTTCATCTTGTAATGTATAAGAGCCCACATGGTCAGGATTGAGACGGCCGCGACTATTATGCCCCACAAGGTGGTCCGGGGTTCGTGTCCCGTGTACAAATCCAGGGAAGCGGTAACCAGAAGGCCTGCAGTGAGAATATAAAAACTCGTTCCGGTCACTTTGAGAGCGGTCGTCTCGAAGGCATCCTGTCCCTCATTGCCGTACTCTTTCATCCGCTTTATCATATGCCATATCCCGATGCCCGAAATCACCTCCACGAAGGAATCGACGCCGAAGCCGAAGAGGGATACCGTACCGTCTTCAATACCGAAAAAGACCGAGACCATGCCTTCAAACAGGTTGTAAAAGATGGTTATGAGGGCCAGGACGGTCGCCCACCTGTAAAAAACGTACTTGTCTTTCTCCATATTCAGCAGCACCGGTTTTATCCTTTAATGATAACATTCTCGTGAATGGTCTGTTTATCGCATCACGCCGCAGTCTCTTTGCAGGTCAAAGGCGCCAGTCCGTTAGATCCAGGTTGACACCTTTTTCAGGGACTGGTATATAAGAAATAAGGAGTGTTTCAAATCTTCCTGGCAGGGGGGCTGAGTGAAAGGGATGGAGGGGCCGTTTCAATATCTGAATAACAGAAGGAGGCACGTTCGGGTTCCATACCCGTGCGAACTTGAATATTGTCTTGAATCGCCGCCTTCCGAAAAGATCAAGGCCTACACAATTAACATCAGTTCGGGAGGACTGTGCCTCTATCTTCCCTGCAAGTTGTCTGTGGGGCAGGAGATCACATTAGACAGCAATATCCGTCCTTTTCTTTGTGAAACCGCCAGAGTTTGCTGGATAAAGGAGACGGGTGACAACCATTATATGGCGGGGCTTGAGTTTCTGCCGGCTGAATAATTTCCCGGCACCACATGGCAGGCGCCTTTTAAAAGGGCTGAAGCCTGTCTTCCCGGGAGTGTCTCATCTATTTGTTAATGTCTTCACACTCCAGCCGCATTGTTTTGGACCTCAGCCTGGACATTTCGTGGGCCTCTTTTATTACGTCGATAGGGAGTGACAGCCTGTCTCCCTCCTCCTCCTTCACCATTTTATAAAAATCACATTTACTGCACGTCTCTATCATCTCTTCAAGAGTGGCCTCTGCTTCACCCTTGCACATGGTATGGGCGATCAACCAGCAGATCCTGCCGGCATTTTTCCCGCCGTTGATCCCGTCCGAGCTTGTCATTTCCGGCACCGGACATTTCACCAGGTTTCCCCTGTACCTTCTCTCCCCCTGGCCGCACCTCTTGAATTCCCAGCAATTCTTTTTCATATCCTCTCCTCCCCCGAAGCCCCCGGAATCGGAGGCAAAGTCATAAATAGCGTCTTTTTATAAACTCTGTTTCGACACTAAATCATGTATTAAGCAAAATATTTTATCACATTCATGAACGCGCTCTCATCTCCCGAATGGGAGGTATCGTTATTTCAGGAAAACCTTCAGCTTGAAAACTCGCGAATTTTACCGCCTCTGGCGGACCGGAGGCGACCAGGGTCGGAAGGACCCGGGAATCGGATAACATAAAATTTCGATCTTGAGACAGTTCCTGACGAGGTTCTAGTTTTGGAGTTGACGTTGTTGAGGGGAAAAACCGTAGAACACCCTGAAATGGCCGGGATTCGGCCTCGGGACGCGTGCCGTTGCGTCGCAGGCGATCCGGACGAATTCGAGGACCTTCTGGCGTTCGTGGAGACTCAGGCCCAGTATGTCGGCACAATCAATAAAGCCGTCTCCGTTAAAAAATTCCATGCTTTCTCTTTTCCTGCCGGGCATCCAGATATCCTCAATAGCCTGGAGTATTATCAGCTCGGCCAGGTCTTTTGACAGATCCATCTGTGTCTTGTTCCTATTCGGCCGTTTTTCCATGGCATTCTTCGATCACTCTGCGTATCGATTGTACAACCCACCCGTAGCTCATCGGATCAACCAGGGAAAAATCCACGCCGAAATAAACGCTCCTTTCCTTGACCCGGTATCTTTCCGAAAGGATGACGACAGCGCCTTCGCCGTCAAACAGTGTGTCAAGCAGCTCGGACCTCTGTCTGAGTGCCCCGGCGTCGGAGATCGCGGCCTTAGGATATCTGCTTTGTATTGATTCAATGGCGTCGAGCATGTCGCCTCCCTGTCCGATGCACTCGACGTCGGCAAATGCGGAAACGAGCGAGTAGATGTTCCTGTCCCTGATTTCAGACTCGGCGAAAATAAAAAAGACCTTCAAATGCTCCTCCTGAATTCTCATTTGCTCTGCAGTCCGTCTCGGGGAGCGGCAATTCCGGCTGAAGAGAGCATGTCTCTCCCATCCTGGCGCGAGAAATAGAGCGGGCATACCTTGTGCCGTCCTGTTTTGCAGTATTCTCTTATTTCGAAAGAACTGGGTACGTAGGGACGGGCGCCGATTTTGCAAAGCAACATATACCTTCCCGACAGAAAATTGCACCTCATTGAATCTCCTGCAAAGCCTGAGCATTTTTTTCAACGGCAGTAATTTCCCGGCGCTCCACCGTATTTAATACAATAGCCTCTTCTGCCAGGGGAAGGATATCAGACAATAACCTATTTTCATGTAGGATTATTCCTACGATCCCTGATCGGTATTATTTCTCCCTGTCTGCTATTCCCCTGCCGTCCCGGGATAGGTTATTTTCCGGCCTTCAACCTTTGCCCAACGGGTCAGGGCATGCTCCCTCCCGGAATTCATACCCATGATATGCGTTACGGCAACCCCGCGAATCAGAAGGGCGTCTCCTACCAGCGACCTGTGGCACCTCCAGGGGACGGCTTCGGCGCACATGATGACCGTCTTCTGTTTTCCCGCCTCTTTCACCAGCTTACCGATGCTATCCTCGAACTCCTCCGTCTGCATATAGTCGGCAAACCCCCTGAACGATGCATTTCTCCATGCCGTGTTCGGCGAGTCTTTTTGCGGGTGGCGCAGTCCGCCCAGGCCCTTCATATGGAGGTAACGGATTCCGGCGGCCCTCAGGCTCTCCCTCAGTTCATCCCCGTTGAACTGGGGATTATGCCGCGACTTCGGAATCGTCCGGATGTCCACCACCTGTTTTATCCCGAAGGCGCCGATAATTTCAATGAACTCTGCAATCGGTCTTGTGGAATGGCCGATCGTAAATATTGAGGTCTCTCGTTCGTCCGTATGTCCTTTCATTTAAGGTACCCCCCCTGGCCTTCAGTTTTTCCGGGAGAGGATGGAGATAGACAAAGCCGGCATAGGGCTGCCACGGCGGGGTGATCTCCTTTATCTCCCGATGGTGCGGGCTTTCAGCCGGCCCCATAGACTATCGCCGTTCCACGGCCGACCCGGTTGCCAGCCTCCGCCCGAGCGCCCAGGCGGCCAGTCCGAGGCTGAAGGGAGGAAAAGGTTTCCGGGTAAAAGACGTTTTCTCCATATTAGATACATATTAGCCCACTTTATTCACAAATTTTTCTGCACGGCGAAAGGACATAGTGTTTAAGCGGTTTTACTTGCCCGATATTCAGACGTTGTGTATCCTGAAATAAAGAGGGCAAGTTCCTCGGAGGTCGTAACGACCGAGAATGAGCGAAAATACTGTGCCCTTTAGCGTCTGACACATTTCATGAATAATCCGGGTTAGCTGAAAGAAGATGGGACATGCAGAAGAAACCTTGATTCCGGCCTTCATACGGGCCCGCGGAATGCAAGTCCGGCTTGTTCGTGATATGCTCTATCTATATGGACCGGCAGGGACGGAGAAGCCGGCCCGCCCGATGACCTGAAGGTGGAAAAAAGGGGGAAAGCATATGACACTCTCTCAGGGCAAAGCGATCTTCATATGGGGCACCGTCATTTCCGCGGTCATTTTCCTCGGCCTCACATATGACTCAATCTCGAAGATGCCCAAAAGGACCCACGAAGAAAACCTGAGTGATCAGGTCGCGGACGGCAAGTGGACTTGGCAGCGGTATAACTGTAATGACTGTCACACCATCCTCGGCATCGGCGGCTACTATGCCCCGGACCTCACAAAAGTCATGTCGAGGCGGGATCCTCAATGGATGAGCCGGTTTCTGAAGGACCCGCACAAGGTCTGGCCCGCCAAAAGAAGAATGCCGAACCTTCACCTGAAGGATGACGAGATCTCCGACCTTGTCGCCTTTTTCAGCTGGGTAAACGGCATAGACACCAATAACTGGCCTCCGAAGCCGATAACGGTCGCAGCAGCCGTCGGCACAACGATGCCGGGTGAAGCTGTTTTCAAGGCCCAGGGATGTTCCTCCTGCCACAAACTGAACGGGATGGGTGGAGACATAGGCCCCGACCTCACGCATGTGGGAAGCAGGAGATCGGCCGAATGGATCAGGCAGCAACTGGAAAACCCCAAGTCCCATTTCCCGGACTCGCCGATGCCAAGCTTCGCAAAGCTTTCTCCGAAGGAGATGAATAATCTCGTCGATTTTCTGTCGGGCCAGAAATAGGAGGGCGAAAAAATGAAATATGAAACCCAGAAAATAGCCTATCAGTATTTTGTCGCTGCCACTCTCCTGTTCGGACTGCAGGTAATCTTCGGTCTCATAACCGGCGCGAAATATGTGTGGGACTATGATCCCCTCATGAATATCATCCCCTTCAACACCTCCCGTGCCATACACATGAATCTTCTAGTAATCTGGCTTTTGATCGGCTTCATGGGCGGGACTTATTACCTTGTGCCGGAAGAGGCCGAAACCGATATATACAGCCCCCCGCTTGCAGTTTTCCAGCTATACCTCTTTGTGGGCATCGGCGTTGCGGCCATCGTCGGATATCTGGCGGGATGGTCCTGGGGCATGCCCTTTCTTGAACAGCCCACTGTCCTGAAGTTCGGCATCGTCATTGTAGCCCTCATTTTTCTCTTCAATATCTTCATGACTATGATGAAGACCAGAAAGTGGACAGTGATCCAGGGGGTGCTCCTGGGCGGCCTGGTGATGCTGGCCCTTCTGTTTCTCTTCGGGGTCTTCTTCGTCAGGAACCTGTCGACGCAGTACTACTGGTGGTGGTGGGTCATACATTTATGGGTCGAGGGCGCGTGGGAGCTCGTGGCCGGCGCCATCATAGCCTTCATCCTCCTGAAACTGACGGGCGTCAACAGGGAACTGGTAGAGAAATGGCTTTATGTCGAGGTGGGCCTCGTGCTTTTCACCGGCATCGTAGGGACCGGGCATCACTACTACTGGATCGGGACGCCGTCTTACTGGCTCTGGTTCGGCGGCATATTCAGCGCTTTGGAGCCGCTGCCGATCCTGTTCATGGTTATCGACACCCTGAGGGACGTACGGGAAAAGAAAATCGAAATAACAAACAGGATTGCCCTTTACTGGGCGGTGGGTTCTGCCGCCATGCACTTTCTGGGTGCCGGCGTCTGGGGGTTTGCGCATACCCTCCCCCAGATCAACAAATGGACACACGGGACACAGGTCACGGCTTCGCACGGACATTTCGCCTTCTTCGGGGCCTACGTGATGATAAACCTCACCATGATATACTTTGCCGTCCCCCGGATGACGGGGACCAGCATGAAAGAACACGGACGCAGTCTCATAGCGCTGCGGTTGATGGTCCTGTCGATATTCCTGATGGTCCTTGCACTCGGCGTAGCCGGGGTCGTCCAGGCCTATTTGCAGAGAGTACTGGGTATGGACTATCTCACCACCCAGGGTTATATGAAGCTCTGGTACGCCGTGATGTGGGTGTCAGGCTGGGGCGTGGTAACAGGCGTATTCACATACATCTATGACTTCTTCAGCATGGGGAGGCCGTCGGGAGTTACCGCCTGAAATCCCTGGCAGGTCGCAAGGCGGAAGGCTTCTCAGATATTCATGAACGCCGGGTCAGTGGTAAGCATGGGATTAGGAATTAAACTTCAATGTCATGCGACAGAGAGGATAATCCATTCCTGTCTGCCTTCTGCTTAAAACTTATATAAAAGATTACCTGCTCGCACTACTCTTCCCGCTATCCTTTCAGATATCCGTATATGGCCATGAGGTCCTTTTCTCCCAATCCGTCTCTCATGGCAAGGGCAAACGCCTCCTTGATGGCTTCGGATGAGGGCATCGCGACACCGCATTCATATGCCGTCACCGAGGCAAGATGGAGGTCCTTGTGCATCAGTCTGAGGGGGAAATGGGCATCGAAGTTCCCCGACTCTATCATTGGTCTCTTGAGACCGAGAAGAGGGGCCGTCACGGGAGATGCGAGGAGCGCCTCAAACAGTTTTTCACGGGTTATGCCCAGCTCCTCTCCCAGCACCATGGCCTCGGAGAAAACTGCGACCGCACCGGCCAGAAGAAGGTTGTTGACCATCTTCATGGCAGTGCCCATGCCGTGCCCTCCGACCGGAAAGAGGGCCTTGCCCATCGCATCAAGGAGCGGCCTCGCAAATTCGATATCTTCCCTTTCCCCGCCGGCAAAGAAGATGAGCTGCGCCTGCTCGGCCGGTATCTTCGAGCCCGCAAGGGGTGCATCCACGAAACGCACCGCTCTTTTTGCGCACTCTGCCGCCATTTCCCGCGAAAAGGAAGGGTTCACCGTGCTGCAGTCGATCCAGACCGAGTTCTTCCCCAGCCGGTCGAGAAAGCCTCCCTCACCGAGGGCGACAGCGGCCACTGCAGGAGGATCGGTAAGCATGGTAATAACCACCGGCACCTGCTCCGCCACTTTCGCAGGCGTTTCAACGAGTACCGCACCCTGCGAAACGAGCGGCCCTGCCTTCTCTCTTGTCCTGTTGTAAACAACGAGCTCATTCCCCTTTTTAAGCAGGTTGGCCGCCATGCGGCTTCCCATTATGCCCAGACCGATAAACCCGACTTTCATATCTCCTCCTGACCCGGCAAAAGCCGGAGCTGAAATCTTCTGACTGCAGGGACGCCTGGATCGGGTTACTCTTGTGTTCCGTTGAGAGGCCGGGAAACAAAAAAGGCTCATCACGGCAGTTTATATATTTCAGCCCTCTCAGCAGAAATATATAAATAAAGCCTCTACGCGCCCTCTGCGTCTCTGCAGCGAATTGCCGAATTTTCAGGATACAGAGTCAGAGATGGCTGATCTCGTCTTTCTCTTCCTCCTCGCCCCTGATCATCTTTTCAAGGTACTCTTTCGCGATGTCCCTTCCCCCGAGGCCGAATGCTATGGAAAGGGCGAAGACGATACCGCCGAAGACGATGGCAAAGGATATGATCACGGTGTCCTTGCCTATGCCCAGCTGCTCGAGTGCGATGGATAGGGAAAAGAGAAATATCGCGAGCTTGACCCCTTTGCCGACCAGCCCCGACACCCTCAGTCCCGCATTGACTGATGCGATAAGGGCTGCCCGCCCGAAGAAATTGCCCAGTATCGCCCCGAATATGATTATGAGGAGGGCGACGAACACGTTGGGGAGATAGAGGAAGAATTTCTCGAACAGCCTTTCTATCGCAAGCACGTTCAGGGCGTTAAGGGCGATGATCACGAATGCGAGGATGATCACCCAGCTTACGAAACGTGCCAGCAGAGTCGAAAAAGGTCCTCGTATCCCCCCCTTTGCGATGACCCTGTTGATGCCTGATCTTTCAGAGACCTCGTCGAGCCTGAAGAACCTGAAAATTCTGGCCAGAATGTACTTCACGATCCATGCTACGACCAGCCCTATGATGAGGAGAAAAATCGACGAGAAGAGGTTGGGAAGAAACTGGATCACGTTGTCGACGAATTCCCCCACCGGCTGTGTGATAAGCCTCTCGAATATATTCATTATGCGGCCCTCCTGTTCACTTTACGGATTCCATACTTCCCGGAGAAACGATTTTTTATTTTCAAAAGCCACGCACAGGCTTTCGATCTTGTCTTCGACTTCACTGGGACCGCTCTCCCAAGTCTCGACCACGAAGGATGCGGTCCGGCCGATGTAAAGGGGCGTAAGCGACTTCAGGAGATGTTCCTTGTTGATTACTTTCCGGTGCGATGCCGCCGCAAAGCTGAAAATAATCGCCACCCATATTTCGTCGGGAATGCGGAACTGGTCCTTCGGAAGCCCCCCGGCATTCCTCAGGAACCCGATGACGTCATCGGGAAGGACCTCTTTCCAGACGTCCGCCAGCTCATGCACACCGAGTCTGAATTTGTCGATCATCCTCTCGACATTTACCGATACCGGTTCCACTCCGACCGCATACTGGAAACCGTATGCCGGAACGCTATCGGAGCCTTCCACCCTGCTCCACACATCAGAGTAAGTTTCCATAAGTTCGAAGGTTGCGCCTACGACCTGGAAGAGCATGGCGCTGAGGTCCGCCCCGGGGTCCTTGGGGTCATGGATCTTGGCCCCCAGGAAAGACTGGCAGACCTTGAAATTGTTGGCGATGGCCGTGGTAGTCATCCAGATGTCTATCCCGTATTTGGCAACATCCGTCGTCCATACGTCCTTGGTCAGATAAAATCTGGCCAGGTCACCTGAAAAACCGAAATCCCCCCCGATGGGCTGCCTTACCCGCTTCCCGTAAAGCGCCCTGGTAATCGGGTATATGATGCTGTTCGTAATCGTACCGTCATACTTGTGCCTGTGGTAAAGAGGGGCCACATAGTCGAGCTCGTTTTCCAGTACCGGCTTGATAAGCAGCTCGATCCACTCCGGCGTGATGCTTCTGAGGTCCGAATCGACCACCGCGCAGGCCCTCACGTCGAGGATTTCGGCGATCTCGAAAATCGTCCTGAAGGCGCTTCCCTTGCCCGGTATGCCGTGATAAGGGGTCGCGATGGTAAAGGCCTGCTCTTTTCTGTGAGATAGGAGGATCGACTGGGTATCTTCAAGGGTCGTGGTCCTTACGGTCTCCATGGTACCGTCGGTAGACCCCCCGTCGGAATTGACCAGGACGCACTTCCTGTCCGGAAAATATTTCGCAAAACCGGCCTGGACCGCCTTGACAACGTGGCCTATGGTACCGGCATTATTGAAGCTCGGTATCCCTACGAGTATATCGGCCTTCTTTATATCACCGATCTCCTCCCGAAGGTCCTTTTTCACAACTATGGTGTCCATTTACGCGGGCTTTCCTTGCCCTCCTCCCCGATTCACTTCTTGCTGCCGCTCACTGTTCCGGCCCTCGGGATAATAGATATCCCGGACTTGTCGATGTGACAGCGAAAGCGGTCCTTATCGGGGTCGAAACCGATCTCCAGGCCTTCGTCGATCACGTTCAATTTGTCCACTATGACCTTCCTGAGCCTGCACCCCTTCTTGAGCACCACCCGGTCCATTATTATGCAGTCCTCGACGCTGACGTCGTTTTCCATGACCACACCGCTCCTTATCACAGAGTTCCGGACCCTGGCCTTGTGTATGACCGCGCCCTCGGCTATGATACTGTTTCTGATGTCTCCCCTCAATATCTTGGTGGCCGGCGCTTCGTAGCCTGACGGATGTATGGGCCACAATTTATTGTCGAGTTCAAAGCCCGGTTTTTCGCCCAGCATGTCCATGTGGGCCTCGTAGAAGGCCGATATGGTGCCCACGTCCCTCCAGTAACCCGTCTCCTCGTAAGGCAGGGTCCCGGGAACGACGTTCGTGGCGAAGTCGTAGGCAAAGACCTTACCTGTGTTAACCAGTCCCGGTATGACATGGGCGCCGAAGTCGTGCTCCTTTTTCCTCTGCGCCTTGCCCAGTTCCGCCGACAGGAGGTCGCGGTTGAATATGTAATTACCCATCGAAACATATGCCCTCGTGGGGTCGTCAGGCATGGGGGTCGGCTTTTTCGGTTTTTCCTGGAACCCGATTATCCTGTTTTCTGCATCAGTTACTATCACACCGAAGGCCGAGGCCTGTTCGATGGGAACGGGACGGGCGGCCACCGAAACTATGGCGCTTTTTGTGAGATGGAAGTCTATCATCTGCCGGATATCCATCCTGTAGACGTGGTCGGCCCCGAAGACTATCAGCAGTTGGGGGTCGTGCTCCCGCACCAGGTTCATGTTCTGAAATACGGCGTCAGCCGTCCCCTGGAACCACTCCGTACCCGTGCGCATCTGGGGCGGTACGACGGTCACGAAATGGTCTCCCATGACCGAAGAAAGGGCCCAGTTCCTCCTGACGTGCTCGATAAGGGACTGGGATTTGTACTGGACGAGAAGATAGATCGAAAAAATCCGTGAATTCACGAGATTGCTCAGCACGAAATCCGCTATTCTGTATCTTCCTCCGAAGGGCACGGAGGGTTTCGAACGGAACGACGTAAGTGGAAAAAGCCGCTCCCCCTTCCCGCCGGCCAGTACGAATGCGAGAACTTTGGGATGCCTCATTTTAAACCTCCACCGCGACTGGATGATGTGTTTTATTGCGTCTGTATGTTTCCAGCAGGATTCCGGTCATAGAAAATTCAAACAATACTAAATCTTACAATACGACACTTTCTGATGCAACCTTCTTTCACCTCGAGTTAATAACGGAAAAGGCAGACGGCCGGGAATCCGGGGTCCTCCAACAGATTGGATGCCTGCCTGCCGGCAGGCAGGCCCGACTAAGAACCTCGGCATGACGGAAGAAGGAAAAAAACTGCGCGCAGGGATAACGTTCCGTCGGCCTCTCAGTCCACTTTTCCCAGAAGGGCCACCGGCAGGTTGGCGAACACTTCGGGAGCAGGGAGACAGAGCGCTCCGTTTTTCAGTTGGACCTTAACCGTCTCGGAGGTAAAGATGTTGCGATATGCCTGTCCTTCCACGGCAAAGGGAACGATGACAGCAGAATCCTCCCATACCTCCGGACCAAGGGGGAGCCGGCCATCTTCGAAGACCAGCCTGATCAGGAAGCGCGGGACGACAACGATCACCTCCCTGTCTCCAAGGCGCCTCGCAAAGGCACAGATGTGGTCGGCGGCCCCGCCGCCGGTCTCCAGCGGCACATAATCACCCTCTTCGAAGATTTCTCTGTTCATCCGCCGGTAACCAAGGGTCTTATAAGTAACGTACAGCTTTATCTCCCCCGTCTCCTTATTGAGGGTCAACTCCCTTGAGAGATCGTGACCGGACGTCTGCGCTTCGCGGTCCTTCAGCCGGCGGAGCATTTCAGCTCTCATCCCGTAATCCACGGGCCTTCGGTTGTCGGGATCGACAAGACTGAGATCCCATATCTCTGTCCCCTGGTAGAAGTCCGGCACGCCCGGGCAGGTGATCTTGAGGAGAGTCTGGGACAATGAATTGAACATTCCGAAGTGGGATATCTTCCTCTGGAAAGGAGCGAACTCTCTCAGAAACTGGTTCCCGGGGCCGCTGCTCAGTACTGAATCCGCGAAGACCATGATTGCGTCCTCATAGACGGTGTTGGGGTTGACCCAGCTCGTGTTTACCTTGGCCTCGCGTATCGCCTTCAGCATATAGCTCCTGATCCTCTCCCTGAACCCTTCAAGCCCCGCCTCGTCCATCTCACCGATGGGCCACGCGCCGACCAGGGTCTGATAGAACAGATATTCCTCATTGCGGTCCGGCACGAACTGCCCGTCCACCAGCAGCCGCTTTTTTCGGTTTAGTCTTCTCCAGAGGGCGAGATGCCTGCGCCATTCGTCGGGCATCTCAGACAGGACGTTGATCCTTGCCCTGACATCTTCGCTCCTCTTGGTGTCGTGCGTCGAGGAGGCGATAAGCGCATGGGGCCAGGATTTCATCCGCTCTATGTTCTGCCCGTGAAAGGTCTCGATGGACGTGCCGAACCTGTCCGGAGCCCCCCCGACCTCATTCAGTGAAATCAGCCGGTTATATACATAGAAGGCCGTATCCTCCAGCCCCTTCGCCATAACAGGGCCGGTAATCTGCTGGAACCTCATTACGAAATCCAGCCATTCTTCCTTGTCGGCTTCTTCGATGTTTTCGGGAAGTCTCATAAGAAGGACGTCCTTCAGAAAATCGAATATCGAGCCACTTATCGCGGGGTTGTCGCGTTTGGCCTTCGAAACAGCCGATTCTACATATTGGCGATCCCTGTCCATTACATCGTAAGAGTTTATGTAGGTCCTGTAGACGGGGAAATAGGCGATCACCTCGAGGATGGCATGCGTGAGACTGTTAAGAGTAAAGTCCCTGGTATGCCGGTCCTTCTCCGACATCCGGTTGAGGTAATGTCCGAGGGTGTTTACTTCGCTCGACATGGCCACCTCCATGATCAGCTTCTTCTTCTCATAAACGACATCCTGATAATTGAGGTTGAGACCCGTGAATTTCTTATAGATGTTGTCGAAGGCCCTTGCACTCCGTGTTTCCACAAAAATTCCGTTCAGGGAGTTCAGAAAGACATAGCCGGTCGTACTGAAAATAGGCCACTCCTCGGGGATCCTCTCACCTTTGATCAGGATCTTCTCGCCGACGATGTAAAATGGCAGCTTCCTGTCTGAATCCGGGGAAAACAGATCGTTGTAAAGAACTACGACCGCCGGCTCCATCTCGGGGGAACTCGCCAGGGGGACATCGTCTTCAGCATCTCCCCCTCGCCCCGACCTCAGCTGAGAATAACAGCTCAACTGGAGCCGGTGAAAATATTCCGACGGGTCATACAGTCCGTCGGGGTGGTCGACCCTCAGTCCCGTGATCCTGCGCCGCCTGATCAGTTTCATGATCAGTCTGTGCGTTTCCCTGAACACCTCGGGATCCTCCATCCTGATCGCGGCAAGGTGGTTGATGTCGAAGAACCTGCGGTAGTTGATCTCTTCCATCGCAACCCGCCAGTAAGAGAGACGGTAAACCTGCATATCCAGAAGCTCGTCCAGAAGGTCGAAGGTCCTGGGTTCACCCCTGACGCCGTTGAATATGCGGACGTTTTCGTCGATGTGCTCCTTTATGGCAGTGCTGTTGCCGTACAGCTTCAGAAGCCTCTTTTTTATGATCTCCTTCTCGCGGTGCCTCTCCGCCACCTTTTCCGGCGACATCTCCGTATAAGGCGGCAGGTGGTTCAGGGCGGTGATGATACTGAGGAGTTCGACAAGGTCGGGATGTTCGCCGGTAAGGCATTCCTCAAGGGCTTCGATGCCATGTTCGAGCAGAGTATTATAAGTTTTGGGGACGACCGGAAATCTGTGATCGTAGTAATGAAGGCAGAAGGACCCCTCATCGAAGGAGAGCCGCAGTTCCCCGTTGTCGAGCACCCTGCCATACTGGTCTCCCAGGACCGGGAGCAGCACCTTGTTCCTGAGTTCCTTCTTGACCGGCGCCCAGTCTATGTCGAAGAAGTGGGCGTAGACCGAACTCGGACCGTTTTCAAGGACGTCCATCCACAGGGTGTTCTCGCTGCTTTCGATATACATATGGTTCGGTACTATATCGAGGATCTGCCCCATGCCGTATTTTTGGAGTTCCGCCACATATTCCACGTATTCTTCCTCAGTCCCCACTTCAGGGTTCAGCGAGTTGTGATCGACGATATCATAGCCGTGCGTACTCCCCTTTTTGGCCTTCAGATAGGGAGACGCATAGATGTCGGTAATGCCCAGGTCGTTAAGATACGCGACAATGTCCCCGGCGTCACCGAACCTGAACGAGCCGTTGAACTGGAGTCTGTATGTCGCCGCCGGTATTCTCGGCGACACCCCTTTATCTTCCATGGCCCTCCTGTCCGCCGGTCAGCGCCGGAACGTTAAATGTCAGCATCTTACCCAGACGACCGAAGGCGTCCGTCCATGCGGCTGCGTCGGCATTGCCGGAAGCGGCCTCTTCCGCTATCTTCCGGTAACAGCACTCCGCTATCTTATAAAAAATATTCTGCGTCTCCCACAGGTTCAGTTCCAGCGGCAGAGACCCCAGCAGTTCCACAAGATCCAGGACATGCTCCAGCCGCGCGGTATCGTAAGCGTTCTCGTAAAGGTCTTGCATCATCCTCTCCATGCTCTGTCTGGCCGCAAACTCCAGGCCCACCGTTTCCAGCGTCACATCCCATCTTTCGATATCGCCTACGATCTCCCGTATCTTCTCGACGTCGGGATGGGCCTCAGTCAGTGCCTTCCTGATGTCGAGGTTAAGGGTAAACTCAGCCGCAGTATAGAAGGCCCGCGGGATGGGCACTTCCGTCTCCTTCAGAAAACCCATGAGAATCCGGCTGTTCCCGTACATGCGCCTGTAAGAGTCTTCGAACTCCTCGAGAGTCGACTGTATCACGGTCTCCAGTATCTTCCTCTGTTCGTCCCTGAAGAGGTCCTTGAGGGAATAGTTGTGCATGCCGAAATGTGTGTCCATCAGTCTCACAATATCCAGAAAATCCCCGCTTTCGAAAGCCCCGAGGATCTCTTCCTTCATGGTCAGGTAATGGTCTTCCCCCTGAAACTCCCTCGCCCCGCAATATATCGCATGTCCCCCCAGATGAAATACGCAGAAGCTCAGGACTTCCTCTTCCCGGGTAATGAGGGACGAGACGGCGATCTTTCCCACAGCGACCTTCATTTTGCCCGCCTCCCGCCTCTGGTACTCCTCCCGGTTCACTTCATAGCTGTAGATGCCGGTCTTTTCCGGATAATCTTCAAACAGTGAACTGACGGCGTAGTGGACCCCCACCTTGGCAAGGTTTATCATGACGGGCTTGACGGTATTCACGTAAATCTGCAAGCCGTCTTTTGCCTCGGCGACATTGCTTTTTGCCGCCGACAGCCTTTCCAGAAATCCCTGCTCCAGTTCCAATCCTAAAAGCTCCTCCGCCAGCTGGATCGCACGGGCCGCATACTGCATCACCTGGACGGTCTCTATACCCGAGATGTCGTCGAAAAACCACCCGCAGCTCGTGTACATCAGCAATGCGTGCCTCTGGCTCTCCAGTAGTTTGAGGACCGACGTCTTCTCGCCTGTACCGAGGTCCCTGAGTGCATTCCTGTCGAGAAAAGTATCGACACTTTCCTCCGAGCGGTCCAGGATAACATCGATGTATTCGTCTCTCGCCCTCCATGGGTCTCCGAGATATTGGGCAGCCTTCAGTTGGTAAGCAGGCCTCATAGTGTCCCTCAGCCAGTCCAGGGCCTCGCGAAGGGGCTTCCGCCACCGCTGGTTCCAGCCGGGATGCCCGCCCGTGCTGCAGCCGCAGTCCCCCCTCCAGCGTTCTATGCCGTGATAACAGCTCCAGGAGGTATTTTCGAGTATCTCGACTTCGTAGACGGCAGGGTATCTGGAAAGGTATTCGCCGTAATTCGTGAGACCGGCGTGAACCTTCCTTTCGATGTAGCCCAGAGCGTTGGCGAGGGCCATATCGCCGAACCTGTGGTGATGCCCATAAGTCTCACCGTCCGTAGCTATGTTCAGAAGCTGCGGCCACTGCCGGGCGTCGGAAAGACCCGAGACAAGCCTGCCGGCAAAGTCCTCTCCCCTGTTGAGGAGTTTCTCGAAGGCCACGGCCTGGGATATCGGCCCGTCATAGAAAAAGACGGAGATCCGCCTGCCTGTGGGCAATATGCAGAGGTAAGCCCGGGTGGGGTCTATGCGCGAGCCTCTCATGTCCTGCCATCTGTCGGTGCCGATCTTCCTGATGCGGGCCGCCTGTCTGGGCGCCAGAATGGTATACTTTACGCCCTGTGCGGCCAGGATGTCGAGTGTTTCGAGGTCGACCGCCGTTTCAGGAAGCCACATGCCCTCGGGAAAGCGGCCGAACCGGTGTTCGAAATCCCTTACGCCCCAGAGGACCTGCGTCAGCTTGTCGCGACTGTCTGCGAGGGGCATTATGAGGTGATTGTAACATTGGGCGATTGCGTTGCCGTGCCCCGAACGCCATGCCGCTCCCTGTCTGTCAGAGTCAAGGATTGCCCGATATAACTCGGGAGCGCCGGTCTCCAACCAGGAGAGAAGTGTGGGACCGAAATTGAAGCTGATCCTTGCGTAATTGCTGACTATGTCCGTTATGCATCCCTTGCCGTCCAGTATCCTGGATGCGGAGTTGGCGGCGTAACACTCCGCGGTTATCCTCTCGTTCCAGTCGTGATAGGGGAAGGCGGTGTCCTGTATCTCTATCGCCTCCAGCCAGGGGTTTTCCCTCGGCGGCTGATAAAAGTGCCCGTGGATGCAGATATACTTATCCATCTATGTCCCGCGGTAAGCCGCTACGCTCAACTCCGGCAGGGTCAGTTTCTGTCCGGGGGAACCCTCTTCGGGCAGGGAAGAACCCGGGCCTTTCCACTCCGGAGCGGAGGAGTCAAGGAGCTTCTTCCATACCCCGGATACCTCGGGTGCGGTGCAGTCGACAGGCCTGATGTTGAAATTGAACATGACAACCACCTGCTGTCCTTCACGGCTCCCCTTCATCATTACAATCCTGTCCTCCTCGCCACCCCCCACATCCAGGCCCGTCTTGTCCGGGCTGGAAAGGGCGGGCCACTCCCTCCGCAGCCGTATGAGAGTCCGATAGAACTCCCGGAGTGCACCGTGGTGTCCCTGTTCTCTCTTCTCCCAGTCTATCTTCGACCTCTGGAAGGTGGCCTCATCCTGCGGATCGGGCGGTTCGCCCTGCCACTCAAACGAGCTGAATTCTCTCTTCCTCCCCTCCCGCACCGCCCTGATAAGATCCGGGTCGGAATGGCTTACAAAATAGATGAAAGGCGCGTTTTCGCCGTATTCCTCCCCCATGAAGAGCAGGGGCACGCAGGGGGAAAGAAGGACGGCGGCCGCGGCGAGCTTGAGAGCGTCGAAGGACACCAGGGCCGAAAGTCTCTCGCCCAGCATCCTGTTGCCTATCTGGTCGTGGTTCTGGGCAAAGATCACGAACTGGTCCGCGGGTCTGTCCGCCGAGGAGTTGCCCTGCCGCCTCTTTCTGTAAATAGAATACTGGCCCGAGTAAACGAATCCTTCCCTGTATGCCTTCACCAGGTGGTCGGTCATTCCGAAATCGATGTAATAGCCGGTCTTCTCCCCTGTCAGGAGGGCGTGAAGCGCATGGTGGAAGTCGTCGTTCCATTGAGCGTCCATTCCGTAGCCGCCCTGCTCCCTGGGGTGGATGACCGTCGAGTCGTTCCTGTCGCTCTCGGCGATCAGATGACAGGGCCTGCCCTCTTCGGCGGAATACCCGGCGACGCTCTCTGCGAGCTCTTTCAGAAAGGGGACTGCGCTCATGTCGTAGATGGCGTGGATGGCGTCCAGCCTCAGACCATCGACATGAAAATAACTGAACCAGTAAAGGGCATTTTCGATGAAAAAGTTTCTCACTTCGTCGCTGTAGGCGTCGTCGAAATTTATGGCCGCCCCCCAGGGGGTGTTGTACTTCTCCGTAAAATAGGGTCCGAAGTCCCTTAGATAATTCCCCTCGGGACCGAGGTGATTGTAGACGACATCCAGGACCACTGCCACACCCCGTGAATGGCAGGCGTCCACCAGCCTTTTCAGACCTTCGGGTCCGCCGTAAGATTTCTGCACCGCAAACGGGCAGACGCCGTCGTATCCCCAGTTCCTGTCTCCGGGGAACTGTGAAACCGGCATGAGTTCGATCGCGTTGATCCCGAGAGAGTGCAGTTCGTCGAGCCTCGGTATGACGGCATCGAAGGTCCCCTCCGGGGTAAAGGTCCCCACATGGAGTTCGTACAGTATCATCTGTCCTACAGGGATATCAGCCCTTGCGTCGTGCTGCCAGCTAAACGAGGCGTGGTCCACCACTTCGGACGGACCGTGCACACCCCTCGGCTGAAAATGAGATGCGGGGTCGGACCTTTCCGTTTCAGCGTCCAGCCGGTAATAATATTCTGTGCCGGGCGGAACTTCCGAAGCGGTGACCTCCCAATAGCCCCGGTCATCCTTCTCCATCGGGATGGTCCGGTCCGCCGGGGCCACAATATGCACCGAAACATCCCGCAAAAAAGGGGCCCAGACGGCAAACCTGCATCTTTCGTCACCCAGATAATGAGCGCCCACCTGCATGCTGCTAGCCCTCCCTCCTGAAGATGAGAATTCCGAGTGGCGGCAGCGTAAGGGACAGGGAGTAGGGCCTGCCGTGGCAGGGGACCGGCGTGGCCTCCGCACCCCCGAAATTGCCGTGGCCGCTTCCGCCGTATTCCTTCGAGTCGCTGTTCAGGACCTCTTTCCAGTAACCGTCGGCCGGAACGCCGACATGGTAATTATAACGGGGCACGGGTGTGAAATTGCAGACCGCCAGCACGATGTCCTCCGTCGCCCTTCCCTTCCTTATGTAGCTGATGATGCTGTTTTCCTGGTCCGCTATGTCCACCCATTCGAAGCCTTCGTTCTGGAAATCCAGCTCGTAAAGTGCGGGTTCGCCGCGGTAGAGAATGTTGACATGCTGAAGCCACCGCTGGAGGCCGTGGTGAGGAGGGTACTGGAGCAGGTGCCATTCGATGCTGGCCTCGTGGGCCCACTCTTTCCACTGGCCTATCTCCCCTCCCATGAAGAGAAGCTTCTTGCCCGGATGGGTAAACATGTACCCGAACAGAAGACGGAGATTGGCGAACTTCTGCCAGTCGTCTCCCGGCATCTTGCCCATCAGGGACCCCTTCCCGTAAACCACTTCGTCGTGGGACAGGGAGAGCATGAAATTTTCGGAAAAGGCGTACCAGAGGCTGAAGGTTAGGAGGTTCTGGTGGTACTTTCTGTGTATGGGGTCCAGTGAAAAATACCTCAGGGTGTCGTGCATCCATCCCATGTTCCACTTCATACCGAAACCCAGACCTCCGACATGGACCGGCCTGGATACCATGGGCCATTCCGTTGACTCCTCGGCTATGGTCTGGACGTCGGGGTGGCTCCGGTAGACCTCCTCGTTCAGCCTCCTCAAAAAATGGATTGCCTCCAGGTTCTCCTTGCCCCCGTACTGGTTCGGTATCCAGGCGCCGCTCTTGCGTCCGTAGTCCAGATACAGCATCGAGGCCACGGCGTCGATCCTGAGACCGTCGGCGTGATAGACGTCCAGCCAGAACAGGGCGCTGCTGGTGAGGAAGTTCCGGACCTCGTTGCGTCCGTAGTTGAAGATGTAGCTCTTCCACTCCGGATGGAAGCCCTTGCGGGGGTCCGCGTGCTCATACAGGTGGGTCCCGTCGAAATATACCAGCCCATGGACGTCGTCGGGGAAATGGGAAGGGACCCAGTCGAGTATGACCCCGATGCCGGCCCGGTGCAGACAGTCGACCAGGTACATGAAATCCTGGGGAGTGCCGTATCGCGATGTGGGGGCGAAGTACCCCACTGTCTGATATCCCCAGGACCCGTAGAAGGGGTGTTCCATTACCGGCGTGAACTCCACATGCGTAAACCCCATACTTTTGACATATTCGGGCAGATGGACCGCCATCTCACGGTATGTGAGAGACCGGCTTTCTTCCTCGGGCACCCTCCGCCAGGACCCCGGGTGAAGCTCGTACACCGAGATCGGCGCATTCAGGGAATTAAACTCCCGGCGCTCCTTCATCCATTTCGCATCGCCCCAGTCGTAGGCCAGATCGCAGACAATGGTCGCGGATTGGGGCGGGACCTGCCACGAAAAACCGAAGGGGTCCCCCTTGTCCACCCGGTAGTTGTTATACCGGGAAACAATATGATATTTATACGCCGCTCCGGCTCCCGCACCCGCAATGAAACCTTCCCATATGCCCGAGCCGTCCCCGCGGTCCGAAAGCGGGTGGTCCGTAGAACTCCATCCGTTGAAGTCCCCCATGATCGAGACCCTCTCGGCGTTAGGCGCCCAGACCGCAAAATGGGTGCCGGAAACTCCGCCCTCGACGGTTATGTGGGCACCCAGCTTTTCATGGAGCCTGAAGTGGCTTCCCTCCCTGAAGAGATAGATATCCTGATCGGTCAAAGGCTGATATCCGCCTGCCTTTTTTAGCATGCTCCGCCCTCCTCGTTGGGTCATTAGTCACCCTCTTTTCTAGGGGGGTTTGACTGTGTTACCGCCGCCGGCAACCGACTTTGCCGCTGCAGTTCCGGCATCCTCCCCCTCTACAAACTCTTCAAAATATGCTGTATTCCCCTGACAGGGATGATAACCCATTCCGGCCGGTTATTCAGTTCATACCCTAATTCGTACACCGCTTTTTCGAGGAGAAAACAGCGCAGCAGGGTCTCCAGCTGGTCTCTCTCCTTCGGTACAAAGGCGGCACTTTCGACCGCGGCCAGATAGGAAGTCAGGAAAACGCCGCTCACACAATGGTACCAGATTCTCGCCCACGGTTCCAGTATCGGAATGTCCTCCGGCCGCACCGAAGCGTGCCGGAGCAGAGAGTTGTAAACGGCATAGTGGAAGGACCTCACCATTCCGGCCGCGTCCTTGAGGGGGGAGCGCTTGAGCCTCCTTTCGGTCAGGGCGCGTGCGGGCTCTCCCTCGAAGTCGATAATGACGAAGTCCTTTCCGGTAAAGAGGACCTGCCCCAGATGATAATCCCCGTGATGCCTTGTCTTCATGGCGGAAAATTTCTCCCTCAGGATCTCCTGGAACCGGCTCATTATGGTCCCCTCCGAGGCCAGGAGCCTTCCGGCCTCGGCGGCAACGTCCTCCGGGAGTCTGCCGACGTTCTTTTCAAGCGTGCGGAAGACCTTGGCCAGAAGGCTCCGCATCGACTGGTAGGCCGACCTCTGATAGAGCATGGAAAAAGGTTCGGGCTCGAAGGACGGCTCTTCGGGCACCGAAGCCAGGGCCATATGCATCTCACCGGTCCTCTTTCCCAGGAGGATCGCCGCCTCCAGATACACTGCTCCGATCAGGTCCTGAAGAAGCGCCGGGACATCCTCATCATGTATATCCAGCAGGGAAGATGGCAACTCGGGGATTTCGGCTGTCTCAGACTTCCTGGAAAGCACGTGCTCGAAATAGTGGCGCACCGAGTCGAGAGTATATGTCCAGACGTCGCCCTGATTAGGCACAAATCCCTGAAGCTGGCCGATTACGACCGACTCAAGACCGGTTCTCCTGAATTCGATGAGGCCTGCAAACGGCGGAACATTCGGGAACCCCGCCTTCTCGGTGAGGAATTTTATTATCTCCGGGTCGGGGTTGATCCCCTCGTCCAGCTTGCGGTAGAGCTTCAGGAAAAAGGAGTTTTCATAGAGGATCGAAGTGTTGCTCTGTTCGGCCTTGAGGACATTCGATGTCGTGGGAAACCCCGTCTCTCCGATCAGGCCCCTGAATTTCCTCCCCGGGTAAGCGAGCAGCTTGCCGGCGATCCCTTTTATCTTACGCCTTTTCGCTATCATGGAAAAGAGGACCTCGCGCAGGGCGGGGTCGTAAACTCCGTCATACAGCACCCCTTCTTCATCATCGACGGTGAGACGGGCGATTACACCAGGCGGAAATTCCTGCACTACCTGTGCGGCGTCATCCCCGGAGGCGAAACTCAGCGGGAGGAGATATACATCGGAGGGTTCGTCGGTATAGGATACCCTGAGCATGACCAGCCGGGGTGAGTCGGGATCCCTGCCGACCGGGATATTCTCTATGAGACCGACTTTCTGGATCGTTCGTCCCTTTCCCCCGAACCAGCGTGATGCCGCAAAAAAATCGGGAAGTATATCCTCGAACCTGGCCCTGGCCCTCCCGGTGAGAACAGCCGTCCAGCTCTTCTTTACGCTCATTTCGGGAAAGACACGCTCTTCAGCGGCGACTGCCGTCTCCTCTTCCTTCTGGAAAATGAACCAGTAGTAATCGTAGAAACCCAGGGTCAGCACATACGGCGTCTCCTTTATGACAGGGAACCTGTTCTTGCTAAAGACCTCCACAGGGACGCACCCTGCATGGGCCGAAAGGTCGAACGTCGCTACCTGGGAAAAACGCGACAGATTGATCACCACCATGATCGTCTCGCCCCTGTAATGGCGGGTAAAGGCCAGGATCTTGGGATTGTCCGAACTGAGAAAAATGAGGTTGCCGCGGCTAAATGGCTTCAGCCTCTTCCTCATGGCTATCACCCGCTTCATCCACCAGAGAAGCGAGTAAGGGCTCCGCTCGTAGTTTTCGACATTAACCGCCTCAAAGTGGTATTCCGGATCGATAATTACCGGCAGGAAAAGGCGCTGGGGGTTGGCCTTCGAAAAGCCGGCATTCCTGTCGGAACTCCACTGCATAGGGGTCCGGACGCCGTTTCTGTCGCCGAGGTAAAAGTTATCTCCCATCCCGATCTCGTCACCGTAATAGATGATGGGGGTGCCCGGAAGGGAGAAGAGAAGGATGTTCATGATCTCGATCTTCCTTCGGCTGTTTCCAACGAGAGGCGCCAGCCTCCGGCGGATGCCGAGGTTTATCCGTGTGCGCGGGTCCCGTGCGTACACCCGGTACATGTAATCGCGCTCCTCGTCGGTGACCATCTCAAGGGTCAGCTCGTCGTGGTTGCGAAGAAAAAGCGCCCACTGACAGGACTCCGGTATATCCGGCGTCTGGTCCAGTATGTCCATGATCGGGAACCTGTCTTCCATCTGGAGGGCCATGAATATCCTCGGCATAAGGGGGAAGTGGAATGCCATGTGGCATTCATCGGACTCGCCGAAATATGCCGCGGCGTCCTCGGGCCACTGGTTGGCCTCTCCCAGAAGCATCCTGCATTTGAATTTCTTCTCCATGTGCTCCCTGAGCCTCTTCAGAAAGTCGTGGGTCTCCGGCAGGTTCTCGCAGTTGGTCCTCTCCCTCTCGAAGAGGTACGGGACCGCGTCTATGCGCAGGCCGTCCACTCCTATTCCCATCCAGTTGTCCACCACCTTCATCATCGATCTCTGCACGGCGGGGTTATCGTAATTCAGGTCCGGCTGGTGGGAATAGAAGCGGTGCCAGAAATATGCCTTCGCAACCGGATCCCAGGCCCAGTTGGAGGTCTCGAAGTCCTTGAATATGATCCTGGCATCGGGGTACCTCTCGGGGGTCTCACTCCAGACATAATAGTCACGGTGGACCGAACCGGGCTTGGACTTCCTCGCCCGCTGGAACCACGGGTGCTGGTCGGATGTGTGGTTCAGGACGAGCTCCGTGATCACGCGTATCCCTCGTTTGTGGGCCTGCCTCAGGAACTCCTTGAAGTCCCTGAGGTCGCCGTAGTCGGGGTTGACGCTGAAATAGTAGGCGATGTCGTAGCCGTCGTCCTTGAGGGGTGAAGGGTAAAACGGCAGGAGCCAGATCGCCGTCACCCCCAGCTCCTCCAGATAGTCGAGCTTCTCTATAAGCCCCCGGAAGTCCCCTATGCCGTCTCCGTTACTGTCGAAGAAGGACTTTACGTGCAGCTCATAGATCACAGCGTCTTTATACCAGAGCGGATCGTCCTCGAAGCATTTGTCTTTAGGCGTCATATCAGATCTTTCTCCTCAGCGCATGAGGGACTATTCATTGACCCGGAAACGCTTATAGATCGTCATTCCCGAGGTAATAGCCGGAATCCATTCTTCTTAGAGGGACCTGGATACCCGCCTTCGCGGGTATGACGGCAAACGGGTTTACTAACGGACTCCATTTAAACAAGTCTCTCTCCTCTCACATGAAATAATCGAAATCCTGTTCCCGGCGGAGGCGCCGGCGCACACGGAATATGCGGGCCGGAAGAAAACCGGGATCGAGTTCCACAGAATTCCACTCCTCCTGCCAGATGTACTTGTCTTCGCTCAGAACCTCATGGACGAGATAGGGCCGGCCCGGTTCTATTCCCATCGTCTTCAGAGGCACCTGTATCCTGCAAGCCTGCTTATGGAAAGGATCGAGGTTCACGACGATAAGGACTATGTTAGTCATGTCGGCGTCCATCTTCCCGTAAAATATGACGTTCTCGTTGTCCGCCTCGTAAAAAGTGAGGTTGTTCGTGGTCTGGAGGGCCGGGTTCTCGCGCCTGATCCGGTTGACGGCGGTGACAAAGTCCCGCAGGCTTTCCGGCTTGCCCCATTCCCAGTGCTTTATCTCGTACTTTTCGGAGCCGCTGTACTCCTCGCGGCCCGGGAATGCCTCGCTTACCGCCTGCTCATAGACCGGCCCGTAGATCCCGTAATTGGAAGACAGGGTGGCGGCGAGGATCAGACGTATCAGAAAGGCCGGACGGCCCCCGTACTGAAGATACTCGTGCAGGATGTCCGGCGTGTTGGGCCAGAAATTGGGCCGGAAGTATTCCCTTACCTCAGAGTCCGTCAGTTCCATGAGGTAGCCGGCAATCTCCCTTTTACTGTTGCGCCAGGTAAAATAGGTATAGGACTGCGTAAAACCGATCTTCGCCAGCCTGTACATCACCTTCGGCCTCGTGAATGCCTCGGACAAGAAGATCACGTCCGGGTGGGCCTTTTTTACCTCCCTTATAAGCCACTGCCAGAACGCGAAGGGCTTGGTGTGGGGATTGTCGACCCTGAATATCCTGATGCCCTTTTCCACCCAGAAGAGAACGACCTCCTTCAGTTCCTGCCAGAGGTTCTCCCAGTCTTCGGTCTCGAAGTCGAAAGGCACGATGTCCTCGTACTTCTTGGGAGGGTTTTCGGCGAACTGGATCGTCCCGTCAGGCCGCCACCTGAACCATTCGGGGTGCTCCTTCACATAGGGATGATCGGGAGAGCACTGGAAGGCCAGGTCTATCGACACCTCCATATTCCTCTCACCGGCAAGCCTGACGAACCGCTCGAAGTCCTCCATCGTCCCCAGGGCGGGATGAATCGCCTTGTGGCCGCCTTCGTGAGAGCCGATTGCCCAGGGACTGCCGGGGTCTTCGGGACCGGCGGTGGCCGTGTTGTCCTTTCCTTTCCTGTTCGTACTCCCGATGGGATGGACGGGCGGGAAATAGATGACGTCAAAACCCATGTGTGCGATAACCGGCAGCAGCCGCTCACACTCACTGAAGGTTCCATGCCCGCGCTGTTCCAGGCCGCAGGACCGCGGAAATATTTCGTACCAGGCACTGAAAAGCGCCTTCTTCCTGTCGACGACCAGTGGGAGCTCCCTCGGATAAGTCCCGGCCGACTTCCTGTCCGGATACTTCTCCATCACCGCCGAAAGTTCCTCGCTGGTGGCAATGGAGAACGCCCGGACCACGTCCCTCTCCTTTTCCTCCCTAATTGCCTGGGCAAAGGCCGTCAACTTCTTCGCGTCCTCCCCGGCTGCATTTAGTGCGGCACGTTCTATCAGGTCCGAACCGATAAGAAGTTCCTGCCCGACTTCCGTTCCGGCCTCATATTTCTTGCGCAGGTCCTTCTGCCAGGTGAGAAAATGGTCCACCCATCCCTGCAGGGTATAATAATGTACGCCCATTTGCTCAACCTTAAACTCTCCCCTCCACCTGTCGTTGCCGAGGGGGGACATGGGTGCTTCCCTCCATTCGGTTTCAGAATCGGCGCGGAAGAGGAGCGCAGCCGAAATATCGTCGTGCCCGTCGGCGAAGATATCGGCCTCCACCACAAGTGTTTCTCCAACTACTCTCTTGACGGCGAAATCCCCGGCATCGATCTCCGGAGAAACCGCCCCGATTACGACCCTTTTCCTGCCGTCAAAGTCCGTCATGGTTTTCACTCTTAATGTTTAAATATTAATTCCCTAATTACCGAATCCTTCCGGACAGAGCGCCCCTTACATCCTCCCTTGAGGGGAGCGAATGAAAGAGAGGTTTAAAAATCAGGGATCTTCCGGTGAAAAAAGAATTTCCGGCTCATGGAATAATGTTAGCAAAAAAGGGAACGGGTCTCAAACGGACGACCGCAACCGTATTCGAACTGAAGATCCCCGGTACCATCATCGTTCCGTCGCCGAAAGGCCTACGACCGTCTGATCATCTGCAGGAGGGTTTGGGGGATGGCGTAAGATTCCATCCCCCAGGGTACTCAGCTGTGTGTTTCTTTAGAGCGTGCAGCCAATATTGTTCCAGACAGTCAACTGGCTTTGTAAGGCGTTCAGCGCTGCGTCACCACCTGCAACTGCATCGTACCACATTGTCACGAGAGCTGCGAGCGACTCGGCAGGATAGGCAGCCGGGAAGGACGACTCGTTCAGATATGCCGCTATCATTTCACGTGCCGCGCTTCTGGCGCTGTCGCTGGGCAGGCTGCTGATCACTTCGAACATGGTCAGGCCGTCAAGTCTCGGATCCGTCACAATATTGAAGAAGTCGTTGAAGAGTGTGCTAAGGATAAACGGATTTGTTCCCTCACCGGTCCAGTCCGGATCAGGAGGACCCTCGTCCCACATTGAAGCGCCGCCTGCCGCCCAGAAGCCGGGTGTGCATCCTTCCTCGGGTATAACTTCTTCGCTGCAGTGACCAGGACCGATGTAACCGTTGTTGTAAGCATCGAGTGCTTCGGCGAGCGAGATAAATTGGCCGCGCAACTCCCTGCCATTCTTGCCTTTTAAAGCAGCTACCTCTGTAGGCGTGTATGTGCTAAAGAGCGCTGTAGCCGCGTCATAGGCTGCCTGAGCTACAACACTGGGATCGGCTCCATTCAGGAAGTTCAACTCGGAGGAAATGTAAGCGTGTGCCAGGATGTAGTAAGCGTTGCCGCCGCTCGGGTTGGTCCACAACACCTCGTAGTAAGTCTGACCGCTCTGGAAGAACTGTGTGTCTGCGCCATTCTCTAACAGTGCCCAAGTGTCGTCGTACGGACCGGGTCCATATTCTGAGTGTGTCTTCCAGTAACCGGGTGTCAGCGTGCATCCACCTGTGCACGGGACGTTTACAGTGATTGTCCAGTCATCGCTTCCGGTCGTGCCCGTGTCGTTAGTAACGAAGGAGGCTGTGTTATCAACGGTATAGGTACCACAGATAGCATAGGGGCCGATATTCCGGCTGTAATTAAACGTAGCGGGTCCGCTGGCTGTGCATACCGTGCCGAGAGCACCTGCGTAAGTATCGCTGACATCAGTGCACTCGTCAAGCTCGCTGATTGCTGCAGAACTGAAATCAACTGCTGCTGTGCCTTGATAACCCTCCGTGCCGTCATTCTCCACAAACGCGGTGGCGGTATTCGTGCGATAAGAGCCATCCGGCAAAGCGACTTGGTAGCTGCAGACGAGACTACCTCCTGCCGAAAGCTCATATGGGAAAATGGCTCCGCAATCCACCGTAGCCGGGATGCCCGGTGACACGGTATCCGTAATATTGCCAAGTGTAATAGTAAACGGATTAGGGTTGTTCACAACAATACTACCGCTCACAGCCCACTCGCTATCCGTATAAGTTGAATCTACCCGCACAGTATAGTTCACCGGGAACTGCTGACCCGTCGAAAGAGTCAGGGTACTCTGGTCGGCAGATTTGTGGATAGTCCAGTTGTGAGTGCGCGTGAAGGAAGTGCTGGCATCCTTGTAAACTTCTGGGGGAAGAACTGCGGCCGTCCCATAAGCGGCAAAGGCCAAAAGAAGCTCTTTGTCCTTCTTCACTTCCTTGACGCCTATCTCCCTGAGAGGGATCGTAAAATCATATACCTTATGCTGATAGGCAACTTTATCGGTATAGGTGAAATCGGGTCTGCCCCATCTGATTTCAGGGACCGAGACCCTGAACTCCTTGAGCCCTTCTTCCGTCTTCACGTATACCTTGGAGTAATCCTTGTTGCCATCCATTGTGTCATCAGGGGTAAAGTCTATGGTGACATAAAGGTTCTTATCGTCGTTCCTTACCCATCCGTATGTAAAACCCGAGGGATGTCCCGAGCCTGTTACCGAATATTCCTTAAAGAAAGGATTTTCAGTCATGTCCGGTCGGCCAATTTTCCCTGGGGTGGTTCCAACAGCCTTAAGGCTGTAAGGGTAAAACTCCGAGGCCCCGGTAATCTTTTTATAAACGTTCGAAGGCGGGAACTGAAAGGGTGTCTTGCTGATTTTGGTGCCTTCCACCCTTGCGGTGAGGCTCAAGACCTTGGTGTTACCTTTACCGGGAAATGCCAGCTCTATGCTCCTATGAAACGCATCGACTACATCGAAGTCTTTCCTTGAGACCTTCTTCAGTGCGAGGACGTCGTCCGTACCTTTCACGTCAGCCGGGGGCCTATTTCCAAGAAGAACAGCATCGATATGGGCTGCTCCTCCTCCCTTCTGCACAAGCCTTACCTTGACATTCTCATCACCTGACACATATTTGTTCAGGTCCATCTCCTTTTGGCGGAAATATTTATCAAAGGACAGTTTGCCGGCTTCCTGCCACACATCGTCCTTTAACACGTAGACTACATAATCCCCTGCCGGATTCAATCCCTCAACGTGGATACTCAAAGGGACTGGTTGGTTTACTTTCGGCGCTGCCAGTGCCCGTAAAGGCCCGGCAAGCACCGCTAAAAACACAACAAAACTTATAATGACTCTCCGCTTATTCATCTCTGTTCCCCCATTTCCTTGCCCTTATCTTCCTTACTGAAGAAAGAGCACAGTTTATTCCCCTCCTCAAAAACGTCACTGGGAGTGGCCTGGCGAGCCGCCTTTAACTCCACCACCGTAACCTCGATTCTTCACACCCTTTCTGAGAAATCTGCTGTCGTTCCGGGTAGTGGTGCAGGAATCTGGAATCTTAGTGGACGGATTCTTTGGTTTTTTGCACACCTCCTTCAGAGTCGTGTCACTTGTATACCGGCCTTTACAGGACCCCTATGACGAAATAAATAATTCGAGAAGCATCAATCACAAGAGGTGAACTGCAGGGCTCAACTATCCTTTACCTCGCTCCCCCGGCCGAAAGTTACTCTTTACTGTATCCCTTTACGGAACAGCTCACAATGACAATTGTTGCTTTTTTTGCGGCAAATATTGTGTTTGCCGGCAAGGACAGTCATAATGATTCGGGGTGAAATCTGCGTCGGTCAGCTGTAGGCTGTGTGTGCGTCTTCCTCTCTCGGGGACGTAATTTCTTTTATTTGCCGTCCTGGCCTTTCCTCATTAAGGTCACTCAATAAACGTAAGTCCTGCCTTACAGAAGTTCTGCTGAAAGTCCTTGACCCATCGGATAATTGCCTTCTGCGAGAACAATGACAGTTCTTTTTTGATAATTATGCGGCCGCCTTCTCTGAGCCGAGCGGAAGTGACAACACACATTCCGGAATCGCTCACGTTTAAGGACGCGCCGATGTGCATCTTCTGGAACTCATCACGGTCAAAGCAAAACTCTATACTGTTCAGAGATACATGCCGCGGACAGGTTCTTCGCTCGGTTCCGTCTGGAGATGGCATTCCGCCCCTTTCTTTTTCTCACTTTAGGACAAGGCAAGATGGATGTCAATCGAAGGGAATTATTGCTTTATGAACGCAAAATTCAGGGAAGAAGACTGTGAGCATTGGACCAGCGAATGGCCACCACGAAGTATTCCCCTGAAACACCTCTAAGTTGTCCCAGCGGAAAGTCCGAGGGGCCAGCCTGTTGACATGGGACAAGCAGGCTCCGCAGAACCGCGATTCAGCACTGGAAATCGACACTACTGAGGAGACTTCGGAGGTGAGGGTTGTCAGTCAAAAACCCGATGGATCGGGGTCCAGGTTTAAGAAGCAACATGGATCCGGGGGGATGCTCAGATTTGAATCATACTCGTGTTGTTTTCAAATACCTTCCGTGCCGGGTAGAATAAGTAACGACCGTAATTTATATCAGCGAGGTGAACCGATGAAGAGTATTAAGGGAACGAAGACCGAGAAGAACCTGCTTACTGCATTTGCCGGTGAGTCACAGGCCCGGAACCGGTATACATACTTCGCCTCCCAGGCCAAAAAGGAGGGATACGAGCAGATCGCGGGCTTTTTCCTGGAAACCGCCGACAACGAAAAGGAGCATGCCAAGCGGCTCTTCAAGTTTCTCGAAGGCGGAGAGGCGGAAGTAATGGCCGCTTTCCCCGCCGGGGTGATAGGGGATACAGGCGCGAACCTCAAGGCCGCTGCTGCCGGAGAAAGGTACGAGCATTCGATCATGTACCCTGAATTCGGACTTGTCGCCGACAAAGAAGGCTTCCCGCATATCGCCGCAGTTTTCAGGGCGATCGCGGTTGCAGAGACGCAGCACGAGAAACGCTATCTGGGACTGTTGGCAAACATTGAAAACGCCCGCGTCTTCAGGCGGGAAGGACCGACGAAGTGGAAATGCCGCAATTGCGGCTATATCCATGAGGGCGACGACACTCCGTCAAAGTGCCCTGCCTGTGACCATCCCCGGGCCCATTTCGAGCTTTTGGGAGAGAACTGGTAAGGTAAACGGCTGTAACCGGGGGCCAGGTACGTGCAACTTCGGTGAAAGTCTCGCGGCTTGAGTGTGGGGCCTTTGTCTTATAGAATGAAGTGGAGCGGATAGCTCAGGTACTTCCCGAATCGGTGACCGGGATGTATTATATAACCATGAAAGTACAGTTGACACTCAGGGTGACAATCGGGTTATCCTGAAAAGGGAGGAGACGATGACCGAAAGGGATGATAAATTCGATGAAATATCACGTCAGCTCAACGAAAATATACTAGCAGTGAAGGGTACCCTTGAACTCGTGGATACTTCCGTTACAGAGGACGATCTGCACGCCCTTTTACTGAAGGCAATGCAAAGGATGGACAGCATTCAGAGGTTATCGGGTGACATGCTCAATGCTTTGCAAAATTGCCTCAACAAGATGGATTCGGGCAATAAATGAGAAACAGCCTTTTAATGCAGCCTTGTCCTATCCCGAAACCTTACCGCCTATTGTCTCTCTCAACATAGCCGCCAACTCCGTAATGCGCCTGTCCGTCGTGATCTCTTCCAGGAACATCGGCATTTTTCTCATCCAGGAGGGATAACCTTCACTGTTTCCCGGCAGGTTCTGCTGGTCCATGGCGCCGATGACATCGTTCAAATTGACCAGGACCAGTTTGCAGGGGGTGGAGGCCAGATAGCGGTAGATAGCAGAGCAGAGTTCGGGCGTCATCTGCTCTGCGGAATAATCGCCGGGCAGAAAACCCGCTGATTTGAGAGCAGTCAGAATAAGAGACTTGTCCCGCTTCCTGACCTCGACCACCTCCCGCCACTTCTCGTCGTCGTCATACACTCCGAGCCGCCGCCTGACATGGAGGTCCCTGCCGGCCCAGTACCCGTACAACGTAGGCAGGTCGTGGGTAGTAACTGAACAAAGGGCGGTCTCGGGATATCCGCCGGGAGGGGTAAAAGAGGGATCGGGGTAGTTCCTTTCGAAATAGAAGAGCCGGTACGAAAACATGCGGAACCTCCGGAGTGTCTCCCTCACGTTTTCACCGATGGTTCCCAGGTCTTCTGCGATGATCGTGGTCCTGTTGCGCACGCTTTCGAGTGCGATAATCCTGAGCAGGTCTTCAGAAGGATAGCTGACATAGGCGCCTTCCTTTGCGGTCATGCCGTGCGGAATCCAGAAAAGCCGGAACAGGCCCAGCGCATGGTCGATTCTCAGGGCCCCCCCGTATTCCATGTTCTTCCTGATCGTGTGTATGAAAAGGTCATAGCCCGTCTCTTTCAGCCTCAGTGGTATCAGCGGCGGGAAACCCCAATTCTGGCCGTCCGGGCTGAAATCATCCGGAGGGGCGCCAACATCCGCCTCCCGCGCCAGAACTTCCCCGTAATTCCATGCGTCGCTCCCTCCCCCCATGGACCCCACGGCCAGATCGTGGTAGAACCCGAGGGACATTTCTCTCTTCTCGATCCTTTCTGCGGTCAATGCCAGCTGTTCGTCGATAAGCCACTGGACGTACTTGTGATAGAGGACCTTCTTCCAGTTCAACCTTTTGAACTGCCTTACTGCGGGGCCCAGGGGGTCGTGATACTCCTCCGGCCAGGACTGCCACGCGAAGGCATTGTTATTTGTCTTCATATAGTCGCTGACAGCCTGGTAGACTGCAAATGCATCGAGGAACTCCCCCTCCCTGGCAGCGTATTTTCTGAAATCTTCGCCCCTTGCCGTGTTCTTCCTGTAATGCGTGTCATAAAAAAACCGGAAAGCCTGCTTGAGTATTTCCTCTTTCAGCGAAGCTACGCCCTCGTAATCTATAAATTCCCGATCCCTGAGCCGGGCCGCCCTCTCCCGGAAGACCGCGGAGCCCAGGACCCTGCCGATGTCCGCCGATTCCCTGACTTCCGGCAGGCTCTCGACGTCGAGGTATATGAAATTTCTGTAGAGCCTGCTGACTGGCGAATAAGGACTTATCCCGGAACGCTCTCTGTTCGGGACCGCGTGCAGAGGGTTGATTCCTACAAACCCGCCCTCCATGGAATCAACCCACTTCACGACAGCATCGAGGTCGGTAAAATCTCCGGAGCCCCAGTTCCTCCCGGACCGGAGCGAGTACAGGTCCACGGCAACTCCCCAGGACCTGCCCTCCTGCAAGGCGGGCGGAAGATAGCAGGTGTCGGGTGTTATAATGGTCCGCGAAATCCCTGCCAGCTGCTTCTTTCGGTCCGGAAAGATCCGGCGGGCATGTCTGAACTCAAAACGCAGGAGATAGTATCCGATATTCCGGAAGGTGCTGTCTTCGACAACCATCCTTATATATCGTCTTCCCTCGACATGCCGCTCTTCGGAAACCCGTATGTGCTCGCCCGAAACCGTGAAATCGTCTCGGCCGCCCTCTTCGTCCTCTATCGACCACGAGACGGAAAGGTCCGGTTCCTCACCCTCTTCTAACGGAAGACGAAGAGAGACGGTCATGGGCTGCTCATTCACGGATATAACGCGCACCGGATCCACGAAAACCTTCCATTCCGACCACGTCAGCTTCCCGATTTCTTCAGCAAGGCCCTCTCCGGAATCGACATTCAGCTTCATTGCGCTGAGGATTGCCTTTTTTGTTTCAAGGGGTGTTACGTGCTTGTTGCCGAAGATATCGTAATACTCCGGCATGATCCCGCAGAGGGCCGCAAGCTCATCTACCAGTTCATTATAGGGTTTCATCTCTTCCCCGCCATGGAGTCCGGTCGTCATCCTTTCACCATGATAGCAGAATATTTCCTGCGTTCGAAGAAAAGTTGAGATTCGGGTGTTTTTCGATCGCTATTCCCTGTATAATATAGCGCTTATGCATCACAAAAAGGTCCATCCGCGCAAGGAACACCATGGGGCCACCGGTCTCCGCGGCCGCGTCTGGATTGACGGACCGGAGGGGACCTTCCTGGGCTACGGTCGCATCACCCTGCTCGAGAGAATCCGTGAACATGGTTCGGTAACCAGAGCGGCGAAGTCGATGGAAATGTCTTACCGCCATGCATGGGAACTGGTGGAATCGATGAACAGACAGTCAGGCAGGCCCCTGGTCGAATTGGCTGCAGGAGGCAAGGGAGGGGGCGGTGCCCGCCTTACTGCGACGGGTGAAAAGGCCGTCGCCCTCTTCTGGAAATTTTATGAAGACTTCCAGGATTTCCTGAAGAAGGAAGAGAAGGTCCTGGATGTTGAGTTCAATACTGATTTCTGAAAGGGCAAGACCGCTCTGGGCAGCGAGATCTTCCGGACGGGATGTTGCAAACCGAATGTCTCATACGGCTTTTACATGAGGAGGAAGGTTAGTTGAAAAAATTCTTACCGGCTATTTTTTGCACATTATTTGTCATGAGTTTTACGGCAACGGCCTTTGCAATTCACGCGGAAATCCCGTCTGAGACACAGGCGGTGGTGGCGGCGGGAACGACACGGCTCCACATCGGCGGCGACCTGAGGATAAGGGGCTGGTATCTGAACAATGTCGGCTCCCCGAGTTTACCCGGCAAGTACAATTCGTTTGCCTACTATGACCACAGGGTAAGACTTGACGTAAATGCAAATATATCGCCCAACCTTCAGGGGATGGTCCAGCTGGAGTCCAATACAGGTCAGAGGGACACGTTCATTTGGGGCAATTTCAATTCAAAGCCCACCGACATGGGCATCCGTCAGGCATGGATCATATACAGCGGGGCGGGGTTGCTGGGTTTCCGGGCCGGGCTGAAGATAGGCCATATGCCGCTCATCCTGGGAGACGGGGAGTTTTTTGACCACAGGAAATACGGCGATGATGCTGTCCTGGCTTTTTTACTGCCGTCAAAAGGGCTGGAGGTTGACCTGCTCGCCATCAAGCTGGCAGGTGACGGCGCAGCCATCCCCAGCAATATTCCAAATTATGGCATTAAAGGCTATAAGGGCTCAAAAACCGACAACACTGCTGACCTGGACGGCTATGTGGCTGTCGTAACATATAAGGTCGATGGGAACACCTCGGTGGGTGTAAACTATACATACCTGAACCTGCCGGATTTCGGGTTCAGTCACCAGAACATCGGCTTCACGGCGAAGGGCCAGGTCTCCGGTTTCGGCTACCGGGCGGCAGCGGACTTTCAGTTCGGAAGCAATAACGGAAGTCTTCCTGCAGGTGCCGGCAGGAAATTCAGGGGGTATGCCGTTCTTGCGGGCCTGAACTACATGATCGACAAAGTCAATCTGAGGGCGGGCTTCGCTTACGGAAGCGGCGATGACGATGCCACTGACGACAAGCATTCCCAGTTCGAGGACTACCTGACGACAAGCCAGCGTTATACCCTCGTTTATGAATACAAGATCACCACTACGGCTGGAAGGCTTCATTCGGGCGTGAGCAACACCACTTACTACAATCTCGGTCTCGATCTGAAGCCGGTTAAGGACATGAAGGTGGCTCTGAACGGTTACATAATCAGAGCGTCTGCGACCATGGACGGCATCTCGAAAGATGCCGGATGGGAAGTCGACGGCAGGATCGATTATCATATTTCAAAAAACCTCGTCTACAGGGTGGACGCCGGATACTTCGAGGCCGGAAGCTTTTACCCGGACACTTACTCCGAGTTGAACGGAAAGAAGGAGGAAGCGACCGTCCTGCGCCATCTGGTCGAGCTCTCTTTCTAGTCCGTCGGAAGAGAATAAGGCGTGAGAATAAATAAATTCGCTGCGGAGCCCTCTTGTTTTGTTCCGCCTTCTGTAATATGATTTATAAATCAGGGTCAGCCCAAAGAAGTCTTTGTTAGACAGCTTACCGGTATTCCCGCCGTCGCCTTCAGCGTGTCGGGATCTTGCAGAATTGGCGCAGTTTGTATGAACAAATTGATTAAGCATCGTCAGGAAGACTGAAAATGGCGGAACAAGCGTCCGATGCCTTCGTTTTCTTTGGAGCCACCGGCGACCTTGCCTACAAACAGATTTTTCCCGCACTTCAGGCCCTCATTATCCGGGGGCTTCTCGACATTCCGGTCATAGGCGTGGCCAAGTCCGGCTGGGATATCGAAAAACTCAGGGAACGGGCAAGAGAGAGTATCGAAACACACGGCGGCATAAATGAAGAGGCGTTTTCAAAACTCTCTTCCCTCCTGCAATATATTGACAGCGACTATCACGAAGACGCCACTTACGATTCACTGCGGAGGGCTCTTGGCGATGCAAAACGTCCCCTCTACTACCTCGCTATCCCTCCCAGCATGTTCACCACGGTAGTAGGCGGTCTCTGCAGGTCGGGTTGCTCGGACGGGGCGCGTGTGGTAGTCGAAAAACCCTTCGGCCGTGACCTGTCTTCCGCCCGGGAACTGAACGGCATCCTCACCTCGGTCTTTCCCGAATCGGCGATATTCAGGATCGACCACTTCCTGGGGAAGGAGCCGGTCCAGAATATATTCTACACCCGGTTTGCGAACACTATCTTCGAACCGATCTGGAACCGGAATTACATATCCTCCGTGCAGATAACGATGGCCGAAAACTTCGGTGTAAGGGGGCGGGGCAAGTTCTACGAGGAAACCGGGGCGATCCGCGATGTATTCCAGAACCACCTGCTTTCTATCGTCTCATTTCTCGCGATGGACCCTCCGAGCGGCGACGACCCGGGGGCGCTGCGTGAAGAGAACACCCGACTGCTGCACTCAATTCGGCCCCTCGATCCGACTCACGTCGTGCGCGGCCAGTTCCGGGGCTACCGTCAGAGGCCCGGCGTGGCCCCTCATTCCGAGGTCGAGACATTCGTGGCGGCCCAGCTTTTCATTGAGTCATGGCGCTGGGCCGGGGTGCCTTTCTACATCAGGACGGGCAAATGCATGCCGGTTACTTCAACTACGGTGACAGTCGAATTCAAGCGTCCGCCAAGGGAGGCCTTCGGCGAAATCGTACCCAACCTGTCGAACCACTTCCGGTTCCGTCTCAGCCCCGACGTACTGATCGAACTGGGGATCAGGGTCAAGATCCCCGGTGAAAGAAGGGCCGGGGAAGATGTAGACCTCACACTCGTCCAGAGTGAGGGCGATGCGATGGCGCCCTACGAACGCCTTCTGGGCGATGCCATGACGGGTAACCCGGTCCTCTTCGCACTGGAAACCACCATCGAGGAGCAGTGGAGGATAGTGGATCCCATTCTCGGGGAAGCGTCGCCCCTCTACTTTTATGACTCGGAAACATGGGGGCCGGCCGAGGCGGACCAGATAATAGCCGAGCACGGCCCATGGTACAACCCGAAGCCGGCGGGCAAATCTTCCTGAACTTCAGGGAATAAGAATTGTAACGGCGCCGTAAATCATACTCTTTAAAAATGCCCTTGCCGACCGAAACCTCCGACTAACGGTTTTAGGGGCAGGCTTCGAGGTCCATTTTGCTGTTTTTCCCGGAGTACTAATCGGGAAGCCACTTTTCTGAAAGCAAAGGAACCTGAACACCATCCGAGGATTTCGGCGATGGCGCTTACCCGGGAAATATCACAGCAACTAATGTATCAAATTCCCGGTTTACTCTGCTGAGCTTCGACTCCGGCAGGGCCGGCCAGCACTCCGGTCAGGATCTGAAGCAGGTCTTTCCGGCTGTACGGTTTCAGAAGCACCCCGCTGAAGCCGTATTTCCTGAACTCATTCGTGATCGGCGTATTGGCCAGTCCGCTTGAAACAATGGCCTTCACTGCCGGATCTATTTCGAGAAGCTTCTTCACGGCCTCCTCGCCGCCCATCCCCCCCGGTATCTTCAGGTCTAATAATACGATATCAAAAGGTCTTCCCGCTTCTCTTTCCCTTCTGAAAAACAGGACCGCCTCGTCCCCGTTTCGGGTAACCTCCACCTCGAAGCCCATGTCTTCCAACATAGCCTCCGCAAGGATTCTGATCCCTTCTTCGTCATCCATAACCAGGATCCTACCCCTTTCACCGTCTGTTAGATTTTCCGTGACCGCCATTGTCCGCCTTCCCCCCGGAACGTTTCACCTGCGGCGGGCATAACCCTCCCGCCTTATGATCGCTTATCGTCATGCAAGGAAAGTGCCATGGATATAAACATGGAAATTCAGTTGTTCCGCACAAACTCCCTGGCGAGTTCACCCATATTCTGCGCCATCTCCGGGCTGTTCAGGATCTGCCTGATCCTGAACGCTGCTCCTTCTACGGAGTGGACTAGAAATCCGGTGACTCCATGGGTTATCTGCAGGGGAATCCCCCCGGACGCTCCTCCGATAACCGGCTTGCCCTTCCACATGGCCTCAGAGACGGTCAGGCCGAAGCCTTCTTTGAGGGACTTCTGAAGGACCACTGTCGCTATCCTCTGGAGGGCGTTTATATCCCTGTCGCTGAACGGCGGCAGGAGAAGCGGGTAAATGTCGGGGTCGCTTGCCACATGTTCCTTCACCTCGTTCAGGACGATGGCGCCTTCAGGATCGTCGGTGGCAGGACTTCCGGCGAGGATCAATATACATTCGTTATACTTTTTCACCAGCTTATATGCCTCTATGACCCCCACAGGGTCTTTGAACCGGTCAAACCTCGAAACCTGAAGTATAATTGGCCTGTCCGTAGGTATCTGCAGCCTTGCCAGGGTTTCCTCGACTTCCTCCTGCGTGAGGTCCCTGTTTTTGTCGCTTACCGGGTCTATGGAAGGCGGTATGATGAATTCACCCACCGCCATGGCCCTCGCGAATTTGGCCACCGAAAAAATAGCGGCATCATACTTCTGGCAGTACCGCATGAGGTTGTCGCATACTTCCCGGAAAGGGTTCGACATGTCTATGTGGCACCGCCATACCCATCTGCCGTCTTTCCGGAATTCTATGAGGGGGGCGGGCTGGGGGTCGTGGATAAGCACTGCGTCGGCGTCAAGATCAAGTTTTTCGGCGTTCCTCCGGTTTACTTCGAAGTGGTATTCCCACATCTCTTTTGTAATAACCTCCATGTTTCCCTGCAGGGCGTTATGCATCTTCTTCGTTATATCGAAGAACTTTTCATCACCCTCGAGGATTTCCCATCTTGCAGTCACACCAAGTTCCAGGAGTACGGGCAGCATGCGCTGCAGTATTTCGGCAACGCCGCCGCCGGCGCGCGTCGAATTTATATGGAGGAACGAGCGGTCCTGCAGCTTCTCCCCGAGCTTCTGCAGGAGCAGGAGGTCTCCCTTCGGCGATATGCCGGAATACTGTGTTATCACCCCGATATGACCTCCATGTCATTTTTGACCTCGGCCTCGACTTCCTGGATGATATGGTCCCTTATGCCTTCCACGCTGTGCATAAAAAGGTCGATCGAACGTATTCTCTCGGCGAGGTCCTTCTTGCCGAGGACGTTTTCCACCCAGGACGAAAAATCGTCTACGCCGCTTCCGAGCCTCACCCTGGCCTCGTAAAAATGGTAGTATATGGAGCCCGTGTCTACGTATTTGATAGCCAGAAGGAATTCGGCAAGGTTCAGGGCCCTTATCCCTACGTGGAAGGTAAGACTTATCGTCTCATTGAAGTAGAATTCGTCGCCGGGCATCGCCTCGCGCGGCTCGGGGAATTTTTCGAGATACTCATCGATCGTCTGCACCAACTCCTTCCTCAGTTCGGTAATGTTCCTGAAGTCATAGGGATCTATATTGGACAGCCGTTCCGCAAGGGCTCTTTCCTCCAGGTTCTCGCCGGCCCACTGGGCAAAGTCGTTCGTATACTCGAGTATGTGGCCCTTGAGAAAATACTGGTAGGTGTGGTGGAAAATCGAATCGTCCCCGACGGTCGCAATAACATCCCTCAGTTCGCGGAGGTTGGACGCACGCCTGCCTGTAGACTTTATGATATTCGAATGCTGCTTGAAATCAAACGCCGTTACTGCTTCCGCCAATCCTTTTCCTCCCTCAGATATACTGTCCGGTGCGGGAACGGGATATCCACACCTTCTTCGCTGAACCTTTTGAATATCCTCTTCCTGAGTTCATGTTGCGCATAATACTGGTCGACGAACTCCTGCACCTGACAGATAAGCGTAAAGTCCAGCGAACTGTCACCGAAACCCGGGATAAACCGCACAAAGGGCTCAGGGTCCCCCAGCAGCCCCGGAACGGTACCAACCGCCTTCTTCGCCTCTTCCACAAGAATCTGCTCGACCCTTTCCGGGTCAGCCGAATAACTCACGCCTATCGGAATAAGGAGCGACATCCTCTTTTCCGGCAGGTAGTAGTTGGTCACAATACTCTGAGCCAGCTTGCTGTTGGGTATTACCACCATATTGTTCGGCAGCATCCTGACCCTTGTTGTCCGCCACGTGATATCGTCAACATATCCCTCCTGTCCGGATTCAAGCTTGATGAAATCTCCCACTCTTATCGACTGCTCCATCAGCACGTGTATGCCCGCAAAAAGGTTGGCGAGCGTGTCCTGAAGGGCAAGCGCCACGGCAAGTCCCCCTACGCCCAGGGCCGTGATGAGCGGCGTTATCGAAATTCCCAGGACGTTCAGGACAATCAAACACCCTATAATAATAATTATGCCCTTAAGGAGGCCGTAAGCAAGCCCGGTGGTGGGAATAGGGAGATTTGACTTCCTCACATAGTTCCTGAATATCCTGCCCGCAAGGTTCGCGGCCGCAAAAGTGACGGACAATATGATGATCACGTAGATGACTCTACTGAGGTAGAAGGCATATTTTGCCGGTATTTCCGAGGTCACGACCCCGGCGTAAAGACCAATGGCTATGCTCCAGTATATGGAAGGAGTGCTGAAAGACTCTATGATAATATCGTCTACCCTCGACTGGGTCCTGCCGGCCCATTTGCGCAATACCCTGAAAGCAACGCCCCTGATAACAAGCAGAGCCGAAAGAGAAATGACGGCTATCGCCGCGGGAATGACCAGAGTCTTTAATTCGGGTATCATCCTTATCCCCCTGAGAAAGAAAGGCTTATTTCAAAAAGATCACGAAATAAAATTTCATTTTTTATGAGTGAGATGACAGAACCTGAGGAAAGGGGTCAGCCCTGTCCCTTTCGCTGACTTCCAGGCCCCTTGTCGGCCGTTTCGGTGACCCCGAAGACCGCTGAAGGTATGGAGGCCAGTTGAGCGTCCATTTCGCCCTTGACTCTTCTGAAATCGGCCATCAGCCTCTCAGGAATGGGTTCACCGTGCGGGATCTTGACTGAGAGAGGGTTCACGGGTTTGTTGTGGATACGCATCTCATAGTGCAGGTGAGGTCCCGTGGCCAGTCCCGTCGCACCCACATAACCGATAAGCTGGCCCTGTTCCACCCTCTTTCCCTTTCTTATACCCCTGGCAAACCTCGACAGATGGCCGTAATAGGTTTTCCAGCCGTTCCTGTGCCTTATCTTTATGAGATTTCCATATCCCCCGCTCCTTCCGGCGAAGATGACAGTGCCGTCGCCTGAAGCGGAAACAGGGGTCCCGGTCGGGGCCGCATAGTCAAGTCCGTGGTGCGGTCTCCAGATTTTCAGGATCGGCTGAAAGCGTCTGTTTGAAAAACGGGAACTGATGCGCCTGAAACTCAGCGGAGCCTTCAGGAAGGCCCTTCTGAGCGATTTCCCATCGGCATCGAAGTAATCGGTTTTCCCGTCATGCGAGTATCTGTATGCAAAATAATCTTCTCCGTCGCTGACAAATTCCGCGGAGAGTATGTCACCATATTTCCTGAACTCTCCGTCCCTGTACAGCCCTTCGACAACGATCTTGAACCGGTCGTTCTTTCTCAGGTCGGTGGTGAAATCCAGGTCCCAGGCGAAGACGTCGGCCAACTGAAGTGCAAGCATCAGGTTGTCCCGCCCTCCCCCCATTGAAGAAATGAGGTTGTCCTTTATCCTCCCCCCGATATGCAAAATCCGCTTTTCATACGGCACAGGGACCTTAACCGCGCATAAACCGGATTCCGTGCTCGTGATATTGAGCATCGTATCGTCATCGATCCAGTATACGAAAGAGTTGATTCGGTCATTATCATCGACGACTATCCTGTAAGACTGCTTCGGCCGCAGGTCTCTCAGCCTGTAAACGTCAGCCGAAGCCTCTTTTAGCTGAAAAAGGGCCCTGGGATCGAGCTTGTATTTTTTGAATATGTCAAAAAGGGTCTCCCCTCTTTCGATTTTTCCGGTTATCTCCCTGAATGCGTCGGTCTTTGCGGGCGCCGCCGCCTCAGGCTCCCGCCGGACCGTCTCCGTCCGGCTGACAACGTCGAAGTTATTTCTGATGGTAAACAAAGCTATGGCGAGGAAGACTACGGCTATAAATGCTTTTCTCATTCTCCCTCCGGATTTTTTGTATCCTATTTTAAGGTTTGTCCGGAGCATAGTCAACCTCCACCCGCTCTGCCACCGCTATTTTCCGCCGTCTGCGAAGGACTGAAACCAAAAATTTGACATAATGATCGAGCAGAGTATAATAGGAATTTATCTGGAGCCTGACAAGAACTCCGCAACATTCAAAACACCTGCCGGGAGGAACAATGAGAAAATTGCCCCTTATCATTTTTGTATTCGCATTTATTCTGTTTGTCGCACGCGACTCACACGCGCTCTGCGTAAAAGTGCCAAAGGCAAACCTCAGGACCGGCCCCGGAACAAGCTATGACGTCGTGTGGCAGATTTACAAGTATATGCCCCTGGTAAAGGTCGGGGCATCCGTATCGGGCAAGTGGTACGCCGTGAAAGATGTAGACGGTGATGTGACGTGGATATACAAGAACCTGGTGACGACCGGATACCATTGCGCAGTCGTCAAGTCAAACACGGTCAATGTAAGAACCGGCCCCGGCACCCGTTATCGAAAGAGCCCCATAAGCCCGGCGAAACAGTACTATTCCTTCAAAGTCGAAAAGAAAAAAGGAAGCTGGGTAAAGGTGAAAGACGAATGGGGGGGCAGGGGCTGGATACACAGGCACTTTCTGTTCGTCCGGTAATTGATCAGACAGGGATAAGCCTGCTCCATATTGGATCGTCACAATTTCTCTGCGGGACCTCCGGCCGTCTCCGGAGGTTTTTCTCCTTTCCTCCCCTGTTTCTTCGCAGAACGCCTGAACCTTCTGGAAGCCATCCCGACCATCGCTATCAGCACCCCGGTGAGAACGGATAGGAACACCACTATGGCGAGTGATGCACTGAACTTCCAGTAAATAAATGTGATAGTCACTGGAGAGGCGTTCTGTACCGAAAAAACGGTCACCAGTGCGATCAAAATCAGGGCGATCAGTATAGTGATCATGCAGTCCTCCTCTCACAAAAGGCCGTCACAAACTGCCAGGTGCAAACTCGGGCCATATGCCCACATCAGGATTCGACTTTTTTGCTGCGCCCCCTGACTGTTTTCCCCGGCCGGGCCGGCTTCTGAACAGCCCTTCCCCCCGGCTTTTTCCCCGGCCGGGCCGGTTTCCGGACAACCTTGCCCTCCAGCTTTTTCACGCTGTTCTCGAGCTTCCTGATACGGCCGATAGCGGCCTTCACCTTATCATCCAGCAGGGGATTTCTTCTGGAACCGCTTATATCGTATACACGCCCTCCGAGGTCTGAAATCTCCTTCTCCACTTTTGTCTTCAGTTCATATATACGATAGCGCTTCTTTCCTTCTTCGGTGAGTTCTTCCGCCTTTACCTTCACGGCAGCAGCACCAACCTTGACCGCGGCAAGCCCCTCTTTCCAGCTCTTCTCCAGATCTTTTCTCACGTCATCCCAAAAACTCATCTTTCAGCTCCTTTCCCCTTTCTTCTTACGCCGGTTTCTGTTATCCGGTGACGTTCATTCGTTGTCCTCTTTCACCGCCACCCTTATCCTCCCCAGTATATCGGGGATAGCCGAAGTAACCCTGTCCCAGCTGGCGATGAGAGGAACGCCCAGGGGGTCCTCCATGATCTTCTCGGAAGCCTGCTTCAGGCCGCTCGTGAACGTCTCCACCGCAAGACTCTCCTCGTGCCTGTCGAAGAAAAGCCCGTTTATTGAAGCGTCGTCGTCGTATCTCTTCAGCAGATCCTGCGCCGTTCTGACATACGTAGCCATCAGGGTTTTGAAGAACCCCTCGGAAAAAACGATCCCCTCGGAGGCGAGTGTCCTGAAGACCGATTTGCATATGTCTACGGCCATCTTATGCAGGCCCTTATTTGCGTCTTCAGGTGAAAGGATCTGGTGCTTGTGCTCGTAATTCTCCGCGATGTCCACCTGGCAGACCCTCCGCAGCGAGGTATTCCGGTGCACCTCGGCAAGCATCCCCACTTCGAGTCCCCAGTCGCCGGGAATCCTGTTCACGCGGGCTAGATCAACGTCCATGGCAAATTCGCCCGCCAGCGAGTAGCGGAAACTGTCGAAGAAAAGAAGGAGAGGATGATATCCGATTATCTTCTCCAGCGACCGGATAAGGGGCGTGACCAGAAGCCTCGTAGCCCTCCCGTGGAGCCTGTCCGTCACCCTCGTATAGAAACCCTTGCAGAAATCGTAATCCAGGCTCGGGTTCGTCACGGGATAACAGAGTCTTGCCAGCATGTCCCTGCTGTAAGTCAGAATATCGCAGTCATGGATTGCAATAACGTGGAAATCCTGCTGTGAAAGTACATACCCGTAAGCCATCCACACCGACCTTCCCTTCCCGACTTCGCCGGTAGGAAGTTCGGCGGCTTCGATGGACCTGTATATCTCGGTAATCCTCGGGCCCGTATTCCAGATGATCCTGGTTTTCTGTGGAAGGGCTGAGAAGAAATCCTTCGCGTTTTTGAATTCCTCATCAGTTGCGGGGCCGAGGGCAACCACTATCTCCCTGACGTATTTCACCTGCTTCAGCTCCCTGATAATCCCTTTCAGCGCCTCGCCTTCGAGTTCGGAATAAAGGGACGGAAGGACAAGGGCGATGGGTCTTTCCTGGGCATACCACGACAACTCCGCCTCTATCTTTTGAGGGTTGAACTTGCCGAGTCTGTGGAAGGTCGCTACAACACCTGTCTGGTAAAAATCAGCCATCCTTCACCCCCTCGCCGGTTAGTTACAGAAAGGAAAAAAATTAACGGCATAACTCTGAATCAGTTTAAGTATAAAAGCTCTTACAAGCGCGGTCAAGAAAAAGCCGCCTTATCTGCCTGTTTGACAGTCCATGGAACAACCGCAGGGAAGGCGTCTGACAAGCCCGGATTCCGTCAATCTGGACGAAAGCGGGAATATCGTAACATATTATAAACGCAAAATTCTTCTCTGACCGACGGAAATAAGTCCGCCCCGTTTATGCGGCCGTCAATATTCTTCAGCACCGGCATTTTTCCTCACAGGCCGTGTTGGGTATACTAGGAGATATGGACTTGCTTTCACCCAAAGAGACGGCAGAGGACATCTTTTACGCCGCCCTGAAATCCGTCGACCCTTATGAAGCAGTGAAGAAATATGTGGACAGGATCCGCCGGATCTGTGAAGAAGCTCATTTTGAGAGACTTTTGATAGTGGGTTTCGGCAAGGCTGCCTGCACCATGGCGAAGGCGGCAGAAGAAGGGCTGGAGAGACTTATAGGCGACGGCGTCATCATTACGAAATACGGCCACTGCAAGGAGACGCTCCGGAAAATAAAGGTGTTTGAGGCGGGACATCCCGTCCCCGACGAAAACGGACTAAGGGGCACCAGCCACCTTACCGGTCTTTTGCAGGAATCCGGCGAAGATACGCTTGTCGTCTGTCTCATCTCCGGTGGAGGTTCGGCCCTGCTTGTCAGCCCATACGACGACATCCCGTTTGGCGACAAACAGGAGATTACACGCTTGCTCCTTCTGGCCGGCGCCGACATCTTTGAGCTTAACATGGTACGGAAACATTTATCGGCGGTAAAAGGGGGCAGACTCGCAGAACTTGCATGGCCTTCCAGGGTCGTCTCTCTGATACTCTCTGACGTGATAGGAGACCGGCTTGACGTTATCGCGTCCGGTCCGACTTCTCCCGACAGTACGACCTTCCGTGACGCCCGGGACGTACTTGAGAAATACGACCTCATGAGCAGCGCGCCCCGGTCCGTCGTCGCCCTTTTTGAGAAAGGTGCGGGCGGCACTGTTCCCGATACCCCGAAGGAAGACAACAAGGCCTTCGGGCGGGTTGAAAATATAATCATCGGCAGCAACAGGACCGCGCTGCTGGCGGCGGCCAGGAAGTCGATAGCGTTCGGGCTGAAGACCGAAATCGTCTCTTCCGAAATAAGGGGAGAGGCGAGGACGGTGGCGAAAGGACTGGCGGAAAGGGCGAAGGAACTTAAAAAAGGCGGACCTCCCGGCACCCCGGCATGTCTCATTTCAGGCGGCGAAACAACGGTGACCGTTGCAGGGGGAGGAACCGGCGGAAGGAACATGGAATTGGCCCTGTCTTTTGCAATGGAGATAGAGGGCTGCGACGGGATAACGCTGCTTTCGGCAGGCACTGACGGCACCGACGGCCCCACTGATGCTGCCGGAGCTGTCGTCGACGGCGGCACTATTGCCAGGGCCGCTGCGGCTGGACTGGTCGCCCGGGAATTCCTGGAGAACAATGATTCATATCACTTCTTTGAGAAAGCCGGCGGTCTTTTCATAACGGGGCCCACGGGGACAAATGTAATGGACGTACAGATTATACTCGTGAAATGAAGAAGCTGGTTATCTTCACGGACCTTGACGGCACGCTCCTCGACGATTCCACCTACTCCTTCGACGCGGCATTGCCGGCCCTCAGGATTATCAGACAGGAAAATGTCCCCCTTGTCATCTGCTCAAGCAAGACCAGGGGCGAGATCGAGTTTTACAGAAGAATGCTCGGCAACACACATCCGTTCGTCTCCGAAAACGGAGGAGGAGTCTTCGTCCCCAAAGGTTATTTTTCGACCACTCCCGACAGGATATCAGCCCCCGATGGTGCGGACACCCGGATCAGTATCGAGGAAACCGGAGACTATTACACGATAAGGCTGGGAACCCCTTACGGGGAGCTGAGGCGGGCCGTCGAAGTCCTGCGTAAAAAGGGCCTGGACATAAGAGGCTTCGGCGATATGACCACGGAAGAGATTTCCCTCTTGACCGGCCTCTGCGCCGAAGAAACGCTGATGTCCCGGGAGAGGGACTTTGACGAGCCCTTCGTCTTTAAAGGCGACGAGCAGGCGCTCGCCGCCGCCATACGTGAAATGGGCCTTAACTGCACCAGGGGCAAGTTTTTTCACATCGTGGGGGACAACGACAAGGGAAAGGCAGTAGCCATCCTGGCCGGACTCTATAAGCAGGAATACGGCGAGGTCTATACCGCAGCGCTGGGAGATAATCCCAACGACCTCCCCATGCTGCTGTCGGCCGATTATCCGGTGATCGTCCAGAAACCCGGGGGCTGTTACGAACCTCAGATCGATCTGCCGGGTATGATAAGGGCCGGGGGGATAGGTCCTGAAGGCTGGAACAGAGAGGTGCTCAAACTCCTCGGCAGGCGAGGCTAGAAACCTTCCTTTAATACCTCCTTGTTGTAGGCATCGATGACGTCCTTACGACGTAACATGGCCACGACCTTTCCACCGGTTTCCGTTTCATCGATGACCGGTATCTCGGCTATGTCCTTCATGGCAAATTTTTCCATTGCCACATTAAGATCGTCCCCGGGCTTCAGGGTGATCACATTCTCTGTCACTATCTCGCCTGCCCTCACCACGCCCTTTATCTTGTCCTCGAACATCACAGGCCTCACATCCTGGATGGAAACTATTCCGAGCATCTTTCCGGCCTCACTGACGACAGGAATATAGAACTTCTCGTTTTTTACCATTATATCGATCAGTTCTTTCAGCAGCGTGTCCGGCCCCACCTTTATCACGTAGGGGTTCATGACGTCCCTCACCTTTATTTTGCCCATGACAGTCAGCTCCCTGCCGGCGTGAATCTTTATGCCCTTCTGGGTAAGCTCCACCGTGTCTATCGAATCGGGATACATCTTCCTGGAGACTACGGTGCCTATGATCGCAGCAAACATCAGCGGGACTATAATCTGGTAATTTCCCGTCATCTCGAATATGAGGAATATGCCGGTAAGCGGCGCATGGGTGGCTGCCGCCAGGAAAGAACCTATCCCGACGGTCGCGTAGGCCCCCGGGTCGGCCGTGGAACCGGGGAAGAGATAATGGACGACGTTCCCGTAGCTACCCCCGATCATTGCGCCGATGAAGATGGCAGGGGCGAAAACTCCGCCCGACCCCCCGGACCCCAGTGTAATGGACGTTGCCAGTATCTTGAAGATCACCAGCAAGGCGATGACAGGCAATATTATTCTTCCCGCCAGGGCATGCTCCACAATATCATACCCGTTTCCCATGATCTGAGGGAGGAAGATGCCTATGATGCCGATGATAAGGGCGCCGAGCACCGGTTTCACAAGCGGGTTGATCGAAGAGGCGTTGAATTCGTCCTTTATCCTGTGAAAGATCTTGATATAGAAAACCGCAAGAATCCCTACTATCAGGCCGAAAAGCATGTACAGGGGTATCTCGAGAGGGCTCCTCAGATTGTACTGGGGCACCGCAAACTGGGGATGGGCACCGTAATATCCCCTGGAGACGACTGTTGCGGCGCCCGACGCGATGACGATCGCCGCAAACGAGGAAAGCTCATAGTTCCCGAGAAGCACGATCTCGATGGCAAACATTATTCCCGCGATAGGGGCGTTGAAGGTGGCGGCTATGCCCGCGCCGGCGCCTGCGGCGATCAAAAGCTTCATCTGGCCTCCCGAAGCGCGGAAGAGCTGCCCGATACCGGAGCCGATGGTACCGCCTATTATCGCGATCGGCCCCTCGACCCCCGCCGAGCCTCCCGAACCTATGGTGAGGGCGGGAGCGATCATCTTCGCTATAATGTTTCTGATCTTAAGAACGCCCCCCCTGATGTTCACCAGCTCAAGGAATCTCGAGAAACCGTAGCCGTTTATTTCTCCGGGGAAGGCAAAAGTCAGGGGGATAAGAAGAACCGCTCCCACAATGGGAAGCAAAGGGAGCAGTACCCTGTGGAACCCTCCTTCATTGATATGCAGGAAGTCAGATCCCCCGACGAAAACCCACTTATTGACAAAATCCAGCGCGGATCGGAAGGCGACGTTTGCGGTCCCGGCGAGTATTCCTATCAGAAAGGCCAGGATAATCATTACAGCATGCTCTCCCAGGAGGCCGTATGCCTTTGAGAGAACAAAAAGAATACTTTTTTTCAGCCATCGCGCCATTATTCGCTAGTTAACAGGATACGGCCTTTGAGAATCTCTCCCCGACATCCTGCCCGACCGACCAAACACTCTATTACCCGATCTGATAAAAACGGCTTAGAGGCATCTCTCAATCGATTCTCACAACCACCAGGGGGAATATCTCCGGCAGCCACTCCGGTCAGGAGAGAAAATAGTTCTCGGGCCATTTCCTCGTGAGTCCGTTTTCATGAAATCGCGATAAGGAGAACAAACCACACTTATTATACACTAATTCGCACGTAACCCAAGTAAATCCGAAAGTGAACGTTCTTCCCCATCCGGCTCAAACTCCTCACATTTTGACGGCGCCAAACGACTTCGCTTAAAGACATGTCTTGTCACGGGACCTGATTCATGATAAATATACTTTAAGGAGTTGACGGCTCGGGAGCCGGCAAAAAAATGGATGTCCTGGTAGCGGTAAAAAGAAGAAGGAGCGTCCGGAATTTTCTCGGGAAAGATATCCCGGAAGAGATCGTAGCGGTTCTGATAGATTCCCTGATCTGGGCACCCAGCGCCGGCAACCTCCAGTCGAGAAGGTTCTACATGGTAAAGGACGAGGAACTCAGGAAGAAACTTGCTGGTGCGGCGCTCAACCAGACCTTCATCAGGGAGGCCCCTTTAGTGCTGGTATGCTGCAGTGATTCGAGGATCGGCCGCAGGTACGGACAACGCGGTATTGAGCTTTACACCATCCAGGATGTCGCTGCCAGCATCATGTGTATGATGCTGGCAGCGGAGGAAAAAGGCCTGGGGACGTGCTGGGTGGGAGCGTTTAACGAGGCTGAGGTATCACGGACCCTGGATCTGCCGGCCCACCATCGGCCCGTAGCCCTGGTTCCCGTGGGCTACCCGTCACGTATTCCCAAACCTACATCGAGGCTCCCGTCGCAGGATGTTGTATTTTTCAGATAATCCGGATCAGAGAAAGGATAGGTGTAGCCGCCCCTGCAGGGCATACCGGAATTCTTTCGACCAAAAATGCAAAGGAGATGAGGAAAATGAAGAAGATACTTATCGCTGTTCTGGTTCTTGCCGTAATGGCCTTTTTCTGTGGAGGAGAATCCTTTGGGGGTGCGGCCTGTAAATCCGGCAAAGGCTGGGCCGCCGGAAGCAAATACAACAGGTTATACAACCCTGCCACGCTGGAAACCGACAGCGGCGAAGTTGTCTCGGTACAGAAGATCGCTCCCGTGAGGGGGATGGCCGGCGGGCTGCATTTCACCATGAAATCCGACAAGGGAACGATCTCGGTGCACCTGGGGCCTACATGGTTTTTAGCGAAGGAAGGCATAACGATCAAAGCCGGGGACCATGTCACTGTGAGCGGGTCCAGGATAACCTTTGAGGGAAAACCGGCCCTTATAGCTGCAGAGATAAGAAAGGGAGAAAAGACATGGAAACTTCGTGACGACAACGGGGTTCCGCTTTGGAGCAGGAGAAAAGGAATGTGACAACGGGTGTGCTGTACTATCCGTTCTGAACAGTCAAGGAGGGCGGCCAGGTGAAAGACCATTTCAACAGAAGGGAATTCTTCAAGGCAGTCGGCGTGGGGACCATAGGTCTCGGCTTCGGTGTTTCGGTCTTTGACGGCATCTATCAGTATGCCGAAGCGCTCACTCAAACGGAGAAGCACGATCTCCTCATGAAGGGGACGGTAAACTTCAAGGGGTATGTGGCAAAGGAAATCACCCCGAATGACGAATTCTATATCACGAGCTATTCTTCGAAGGTGCCCCACGTCCCACCAGAAAAGTTCAGGCTGAGGGTGGAAGGCCTTGTTGAAAAACCCTATGTCCTGAACCTGAAAGAGATCGAGGGAATGAAAGACAAGGACGAGTTCGTGACTTTGGAATGTATCGGCAACCCCATCGGAGGGTCGGCCATCTCCAATGCCTTGTGGGACGGCGTCACGCTGAGGAAGATTATCGAGAGGGCTGCACCCAAAGAGGGGATAGTTAAAACCGCCTTTTTTGCAGAAGACGGATACTCGGACAGCATCCCCTATCCTCTCTCACTTTCCGACGACGTATTCCTGGCGTTCAGGATGAACGGCAAACCTTTGCCGGCAGTGCACGGTTTTCCACTGAGGGCGGTTGTCCCGGGCATTTACGGCATGAAGAGCGTAAAGTGGATCTCAAAGATAGAGCTGGTGAATTATGACTTCAAGGGATACTGGGAGAAGAAAGGCTGGTCGGATGAGGCGGTAATTCCGGTACGCTCCCAGATACTTATGCCCATGAACGGCAGGACGATTCCTGCGGGCCATTACGTAATGGGCGGAATTGCCTTCGGCGGCAGATACGGCATCGGCAAAGTCCAGGTCTCCCTCGATGACGGAGACACGTGGCACGACGCCGAACTGAAGCCCCCCCTCTCAAAATGGGCCTGGACCCTGTGGCGCTATGACTGGGAGCCCCGGGAGGCGGGGGAGCATACGCTTAAAGTCAGGGCATTTGACAGGCACGGTAAGATGCAGGAATCGGCGTCTCTCTTCGCCAAAATTCTGGGGACCTTTCCCGATGGCGCCAAAGGCATTGACTCCGTCGACGTGGAGGTAAGATAGAGGGCGCCGCTGCGGACGGGGAGCAGGCTGCCGTTCCCCGTCCGGAGCCGCGCTGTTTTAAATTAGCGAAGTCCGGTGTCCGGGTAAAATCTCCTCTTGCCTGCTGAATCGCAAGGGTATAACCGGCCGATGTTTGACTGCCGTTACTCCCCGGGATACACTTGATACATATGCATTAATTACCGCATCAATACATAACACAGGAGGCGTCTATGAAACAAAAGAAGATGGCGAGTCTCGCCGCGGTTGTCCTTTTTTCACTAGTAACAGTCTTTTTTGCCCTCTGCCAGACGGGATGCGAAAGGATAGAGACCAGCTATAAGACAGTCGGGTTTCCCAAATCCTTCGCGGAACTTGCCGAAAGGGTCAACCCGGCGGTAGTGAACATCAGCACCGACACGACCGTGAGAGTCCCGGGAGGTCCGTTCAGTCAGTTTTTTGGTCCTTTTTTCGGTCAGATGCCGGACAGGGAAATGAAGCAGAAGAGCCTCGGCTCCGGATTCATAATCGACAGCGACGGCTTCATCCTTACGAATAACCACGTTGTTGCGGGGGCGCAAGAAATCAAGGTAAAGCTCGCCGACGGGCGGGAATACAAGGCCAAGGTGGTCGGGAGAGACCCGAAAACCGATCTGGCCCTTATAAAGATATCGTCCATGTTCAAGAACCTGCCGACACTTCCGCTCGGGAATTCCGACAAGATGAAGGTCGGTGACTGGGTTCTCGCCATCGGAAATCCATTCGGTCTCGGCCATACTGTTACTCAGGGCATTATCAGTGCAACGGGACGGGTCATCGGGTCGGGACCCTACGATAACTTCCTGCAGACGGATGCCCCCATCAACCCCGGCAACAGCGGCGGTCCGCTGGTGAACCTCGAGGGCCAGGTCATCGGGATAAACAGTGCCATTATCGCGTCAGGACAGGGGATTGGCTTCGCCATACCCAGCAATATGGCAAAGCAGATCGTTTCCCAGCTGAAGACAAAGGGGAAGGTCGTGCGGGGATGGATCGGGGTATCAATACAGACCGTGACCCCTGCCATCGCTCAGGCTTTCGGACTGAAGAACGATAAGGGGGCCCTTGTAGCGGAAGCAGTGCCGAACGGCCCCGCGCAGGCCGCAGGGATAAAGCAGGGAGACGTAATAGTGTCCTTCAACGGAAAGACGATCAACAGGATGTCAGACCTTCCCTTTATTGTGGCGGAGACTCCCGTCGGCAAGACGGTTCCGGTGACGGTTGTCCGGAACGGAAAAGAGCTGACTCTCAATATAAAGATAGCCGAAATGCCTCAGGGACAGGCGGCCGGAGGGACTCCCGCGCCGGCGGAGAGGCTCGGCCTCACAATATCCAACATTACCCCCCAGATACGGAACGAGTTCGGGCTCACTGACACTTCGGGGGTCCTTGTGGTAAATGTTTCCCAGGGAAGTCTGGCCGCTGACGCAGGCATACAGCCCGGCGATATAATCAAGGAAGTCAACAGGATGCCGGTAAAGGACGTTAGTGATTACGAAAGCGCCATAAGGAAATGGGAAAAGAACAAGCCCCTGCTTCTGCTGATAAAAAGAAAGGGGCAAACCTTCTTTGTTTCGATAAAGGCTTCATAGGGATGCGAATCCGCAGGCGTCAGCGGAAACCCTTACAAAAAGGAGTAGCAAAATGAAAAATCTTTCTTACGTGAAACGGACAGTGGCGGCGATGCTGGCGGTTTTCTGCGTACTGTCTTTACAGGCACTGTGTCCGGGGAGCACGTTTGCCAAAGAAGTCCCTCAGGATGCGAAGGACTTCCTTAACAAGATGAGCAGTTCCCTGGCCGCGGTCGCCGAAGTGACAAAACCGTCGGTAGTGAACGTGTCCACTACAACGACCGTCAGCTTGGAAGAGAGACCTTTTGGAGAATTCTTTAACGATCCCCTCTTCAGAAAGTTTTTCGGGGAGCAATTCGGTCATCCCGGTCACAGAAGACAATATAAGTCTTCGGCCCTTGGTTCCGGCGTAATAGTCTCATCCGACGGATACATATTGACTAATTACCATGTCATTAAAGGCGCCCAGGAGATAAAGGTAATCCTGTACGACGGCAGAGAATTTAAGGGGAAGGTCATAGGTGACGACCCGCCGACCGATATCGCGGTCCTCAAAATCAACGCCCGGAATCTCCCCGCCATCAAAATGGGAGAATCAAAGAACCTGAAGGCGGGTGATGTTGTGCTGGCCATCGGCAATCCTTTCGGACTCAACCAGACCGTAACAATGGGCATCGTGAGCGCCGTCGGCAGGGCTGACGTAGGTATTTCCAGCTACGAGGATTTCATACAGACAGACGCGGCGATCAACCCCGGTAATTCCGGAGGCGCAATGGTTAACGCCAACGGAGAACTTGTGGGCATAAACACTGCCATCTTTTCGACCAGCGGAGGATACATGGGCATAGGGTTTGCCATCCCGTCGGACATGGCCAACACAGTCGCCCAGAGCATTCTTAAATACGGCAAGGTGATCCGGAGCTGGCTCGGTGTTACGGTGCAGGACCTTACCCCGGCGCTTGCGCAGTCTTTCGGAATCAAGCATGAAAAAGGGGCCCTCGTCACCGACGTCACGAAGAACAGTCCGGCAGATAAAGCCGGATTCAAGCGAGGAGACCTCATAGTGGGGTTCGACGGAAAGCCGGTTGAGAATTCGCTGAGTCTAAGAAATATGGTTGTTAACACACCCCCGGGCAAGACTGTGGACATACGGGCCGTAAGGGGTGGCAGGCAATTGACCATCAAGGCCACTCTCAGTGAACTGACCGAAAAAAAGGAGGTCAGGAAAACCGAATATGAAAATGTACTGAGGGGTGTCCATGTGGAGGAACTCTCTCCCGATATCAGGGCAAACTTGAACATTCCTGCCGACGTGAAAGGAGTGGTTGTGGCGGAAATAAGTGAGGGAAGCCCTGCCGCCGAAGTGCTCATGAAGAATGATGTTATTCAGGAGATAGACCGGAAACCTGTTTCAAACCTCGGCGATTACGAGAAAATAGTGGAGGGTATCGGACCTTCAAGTTCCGTGCTCCTTCTGATATACAGAAACGGAGGCTATATTTACGTGACTATAAAGCCGTAATGACCGCGGGGAGTGTCAATCGTCAGTCTGCGTCGGGGTTCCCGGGGTTTTTTTCTGTGCCCGCATTCATCATGCGGACCGAGCCGGCACTCCCCTGCCAAAGGGCGCACTGAAGCGATTGCTGAGGCCCTCCTGTGGTATACTTTACGATGACGGCCGGAAATGCCTTTCAGTCTGTTCCGGAAAAGTCCGGAAGAAAAGAAATGTCCAGAACCCCTCTGCTCACCTTTGGACGCACTCTGAAAACCGTCGCAGGATTTCTCATCATCCTTGCGGGTCTGCTGGGCGGCCTCTGGCTTGCATGGTGGCTCGGCTTCAGGGGAGACATCGTGGAGATTCTTCACCAGGCGAAGATGAGCCTGCCGGGATGGGTATGGCTGGTAATGAAATACGGCCTGTCATTGGCTTTCGGAGTGCTGTTCATCGTATTTTTCCTTATACTGGGTGTCCTGGTACTGGGAGGGATAGGACGAGAATAGCAGAGTCCGGCTCCACTGCCGGCCGTCCTCCGCCGTGCTGCAGATCTGCCGATTGTCCCCGCAGGTGTCCTGCGGTCCTGTCTGTTCCGGTTGATGTTCTGGTAATTGTCTCTTCGAAAGGGAGTTCTTCCTGCCTGAGCGGTAACTTGCGGCCGCAGCGGGAACAATAGTTATTTCCGAGTCAAGTATTTTCCTGATGACTTCGAGTTCGAGGTACTCTCCCTCTATCGTTTCCCAGGACAACAGAGTCCTGATGGCGTCTCTGAAAAATATCCTTTCGGTAAGCGAAAGCCGCTGCACCTCCATCCTCCAGAATCTGACAGATTTCATTGCACCCCCTCACTTTAACAGAGATATTAAAGCATATGTGATAAAGCCACAAAAATTCTGTAATCCGAATCACCGAAACTTATCACAAAACCGGATTCCGGAAGAGCCCCTCGCCCTGACGAAGGGGGGCCACTCTAAGCCCTTGGCAGACCGATGAAAAAGTCTCAGGTTCGCAACGCGCGATAATGCAGGCAAACCAGGGAACGGCAAAGAATGAATTCTGAGGAGTCTTCAGGCCGGTTTCAGAGGGAAGAGTGCCTTCCCTTCTCCTTGACATCCGGGGGAGCGGTGATATGATGGTTGTAGACGAAGCCGGGCCTTCAAAGGAGATGGAGGGGACGTGGCGAAAAGAGTGACTACTGAAATATTTTTCTTCGGACTGGCACTGGTGATCATATCCGGATGCAGTTACCCGATATCCAAAGCCCTGAGGAACCAGGCGGATGAGAACCTCGCCTTTACCGACGTCCTCGCCAGGCCGTCTGCTTATAGCGGTGTGGTCGTAATCTGGGGCGGGGTGATTGTGAAGACGGTCAGCCGACCCGGCCGAAGCGAACTCGTACTATGGGAAACGCCGCTCGATTCCCGCGGAAAGCCCGGGGGCAACGAATTTTCCAGCGGCCTGTTTATGGCAGAGACTTCGGAATTTCTGGACCCGAAGAAATTCTCCGGGGGCCGAAAGGTAACGGTGGCAGGGAAACTGGCGGGCGGTGAGACAGGGGTCTACAACGGCAAGCCCTATTTATATCCATTGGTGGAAATAAAGGAGCTTCACCTTTGGCCGGAACGGATCAGGTGGAACTGGGGGAGAATCCCCTATTATTGGCCCAACCAGTATTCCCCGACACGGCGGTACCGTGAGCCTCTCGACTGAACCAAAAGGCATGGGTCCTGAAATCCGTACACAACCTCCACTGTTTTCACCCCCCCTTTTTTCCAACTGCGGTTCTTTGATATCATGTAATTAAAGTCGGGTCTCAGACCCTGAACCCAGGAGGGCGAATAAATGAAGAGAAAAGACCTAACCCTCGAAAGAATAACGGCCTGCATGGTCATGGAGTCTGCATGTTCGGGTGTCTTTCATATTCTGGCGCTTGATTTCCCGGGCGAAAAAGAACTCTGGAACAGGATAGCCGCAGGTGAAGAGCAGCGGGCCGAGATTCTGGCTCAGGGGATAGGCCTGAGGCCCTCCACGGAGTATGAAGTTCCGGATGAATTTGTCCATATCAGGAAGACCGTCGATTATGCAAGCGAAATCAAGAAACAGCTGGTTGACGGGAAAACCTCGCTGGAAGACGCCCTTGAAATGGTAATGAGACTCAGGGAATACAAGAAACTCGGGTACTCTGCCGATCTCCTGGGAAGAGAGAATGATGAACGGATAAAAAAGGTGTTCAGGAGGCTCTTCGAGATAGATGAGGCCAATGCGGACCTGATACGGTCCGTCGCAGACAGATACGGGGTCGCCATGCCGTAGACCCTCTGTTTTGCCCCACCCCACAATACCGGACCTGAAAGATTCGCTGAAAGTCACGGACCGCAAAATACCTTTGAACCCAGGCCGTCTTTTGTTGTAGAATTGTTCATTTGGAGGTTTCGGAAAAAACAGGAAGCGTCAAGATCTGTCGGTGGCGCCCCTGATTGATCAAATAACGTTGGAAGGAGGACACGCGACATGGAGTCAAAAAATCGCGACAGCTGGGTAACGATAGCCGTGCTGATTTTCACTCTCGCTGCAGGTCTGGGAGGGGGCTTCAGCCTCAGTAAAATGATACCCCATATCCAGCCCTGGCAGGCGCCGTTTTACGCCGTAGTCGGCGGAATATTTATCGCCATAGCCGATATTATCCTGTTTCAGATATTGTCATCTTTTCAGGACGCATAACCTTTCTGTGAGATGACAGATGTAGCCGGTAGTCGACAACGGGGAGCGGCCTCGCCGTCCGCCGGTATTTGCCGTAAGGGTCGATGAAGACCGTTATCGTCGATTACCGTGAGACCGCCTCCGGGAAGAGAGGCCCGAGCGCAATCCGTCCCCGCACAAACGGCAAGTTCCTGCAGGTAAGACATGATGATACGGAATATATTCTCTTTTCTCCTCGGGAAGTTACTCCTTATCACTCGGATCTCCTTGAGCGCTTTTGCAGGGAAAGGGGTATAAAAGGCTCTTACGACAGCAAGCGAAAACGTTATGACATCCGTGAATCCTCGTGGACCGTTGAAGGCGGCGGCAAGTTCGACATTGACACGGTGCGCAAGTATATCCGCCTTTATGATAACTCTATGGCTTATGGGAAATTCGACGCCGCCGGACTGAAGGACAAGGTACTCCTTGTGAAAGGGCTGGCGGGCTACAGGGTAATGATCGAATAACAGGTTTCCGGCCTCCGTTATTATCCAGCTTTTCTTTTGATCCCATATCCGCCGAACAGACGGGCAGTTGCTTTTTCCTCTCAACCCTTTCCGTCCGGATTGACCTCCCGCCAATTCATTGCTAGACTTTAAAAAAATCCGGAGGAAATAAAAACGGGGAAAAGCACAAGTCATCAGACAGCGTCCCCAAGGAAAATGGAGCCGACGGGGAGGACTTCACAATTTCTTCGTGCCGCGGATATATGGCAATATTTGTGTGCCGCGGTGATTCTTGTCCTGTTTCTGCCGGCATATTCTTCGGCCCACGGCTTTGCGGGCAAAAGGTTTTTCCCTACCACCTTTCAGGTCGATGACCCCTTTGTTTCCGACGAGTTTTCAATACTTTTTGATCACATAAAGGAGCCTGATGATCAGCCGTCAAGGACCACGGATTTCGACCTTGAATACTCCAAGCGTATCACGCCGCATCTTGGCGTATTTGTCGGCGAGTCATACAGCCACCTGGACTTCTTAGGCAACGGCTCGGCAAGCGGCTTCGGCAATCTCGAACTGGGGATCAAGTATCAGTTTCTGACGAGCGCCGAACACGAGACAATACTTTCGGCCGGAGCGGGAGTGGAGATCGGGGGCACGGGTGCAAGGCGGGTGGGCGCAGAGTCCTTTTCGGTCCTGTCGTCTGCCCTGTTTTTCGGAAAAGGCTTCGGCGACCTCCCGCCGTCGGTAAAATTTCTCAGGCCCTTCGCCGTCACCGGGGTGGTGGGCCCGAACTTCTCAGGCAGGAGCAGTAATGTGATCGTTAACGAAGACACCGGGGAGACCGAGATAGAACGCAACCCCGATACCCTTACCTGGGGATTTACCATCCAGTACAGTCTGATATACCTTCAATCCTTTGTGAAGGACATCGGTCTCGGAGCCCCCTTCAACCGCATGGTAGTTCTGGCCGAGTTTCCCATGGAGACCTGTCTGAACAGGGGATGCAAAGGGCGGACTTTTGGGACGATAAACCCCGGGATAATCTGGGTAGGCAAAAGCTACCAGCTCGGTATTGCCGCCCAGATACCCGTCAATGACCGTACGGGTAAAAACGTAGGTGTCCTGGGACTCATACACTTCTTTATCGATGACATATTCCCGGACAGCATAGGAAAACCGATATTACCGTGAGGAAGACTTTCTTCAAGGCGGGTTTTATGATGACGTTCCAGGTTCTCGTCATCGTATTTACTTGTTCATTATCAGGGACTTCTTTTGCCCATGTTTTTCCGGACCATTCCGATCCGAGGGTGGGAGCGACTGTCCAGGACCCACCAGCCTGGGTCAGGATCTGGTTCGACGGGGCTCTGGAGCCTGCCTTTTGCACGGTGGTAGTGCGGGACGAAAATGGTAAACAAGTCGACAAGGGCAATGTACAAGTCGATCCCGACGATGCAACCCTGATCGAGGTCGGCCTGCCTCCACTGCCGGCCGGAACCTATAGAGTAATATGGAATGTGGTGGCCAGGGATGGACATCGCACCGAGGGAGATTATACCTTCGATGTTAAATGAACCTCCGGCCGGACAGGCAGGCATACTTCGGTTTGCGGGAATCGACATACGATCAATGTTATCTCTTACAATAAAACCGGGGGGAGTTGATCCCCAATGAACGTCTTCATCCACGACATTGCTTCATGGTTCGAACTCATTTCGCTTGCATACTGTACCGGGGTACTGGTATGCCGACTTCTGGTTTTGCCGCCTTCGGCGCCTGCCGGATTTTCCGGACAGGGATATTTCCCTGTCCGGGCCTGGCGGTTGTTCGGCATCGCCCTGGCTGTAATGTTTGCCGGCAGTGCTGCAGATCTCCTTCTAAGGGCCGCCGGGATGACCGGCAGGCCCGTATCGGATGTCTTCCCGGAGATGTCAACAGTCCTTTTCCATACTCATTACGGTCGCGTATGGATGATCCGCATCGCCGCGCTTCTGCTGCTGTCTTTCTTTTCAGCGGTCGAACTCCGACATCGCAGTTCAAGGATATTTCTTGCTGCCGCCCTGTCCTTGGTCGTCGTCGTTGCCGCAACCAGAAGCGCGTCGGGACACGCCTCGGATGCGGGCGACTTCAGCATGGCCGAGATAATGGACTGGTTGCACCTTATGGCGGCCTCCGTATGGGGCGGCGGGCTCTTCGTGCTCTCCGTGGTCATCCTTCCCGAGGTCATCAGGTCGGATGAACTGCCGGCGTCCCTCCTGGCCTCGGTGGCGGGCAGGTTTTCGCGTATGGCCGGCGCCGCTGTCGGTGTTCTCGCTTTCACCGCTTTGTATAATGCCTGGCTCCATGTGGGGAGCCTCGAAGGTCTGTGGCTCACCCCCTATGGGGACACGGTAATCATAAAGATTCTTCTCTTTTTTCTCCTTGTCAACCTGGGGGCTTTCAACCGCTACGTCAGCGTACCACTGTTACAGGAATTCGGAGGCATCGATCCCGGCAGGAGGGGGTTTGTAGGTCGCCTCGCAGTGCGCGTCATGCCCCGGTCGGGAAGAAATCAGGACGCTCGCGGCGCAGCCTCGCGGTTCATGCGGAGTGTAAAAACAGAGGCGATGCTTGTTGCAATAGTACTGCTCTTGGCCGCCCTACTCGCCCAGGAGGTCCCCGCTCGGCACGCCCTCCGCGCAATGTCAGGGCAGGGTCATGCCCACAACATGAGAATTAACAGATGAGGCGTCAAAAAATTCCAGTTTCAAGAGAATCCGGCGGGCTCTTTTGATGCTCGGCCCAAATCCCCGCTGTCCTCAAAATCTGGTGCATGAACCCGACTGTCATCGACAATTTGGTTCGCTCAGGTTTATGAATAGCGCGTGCAGGACATGAAGACCCCTTTTGTTCCATGTGCAGTTCTACCGGCCGGTGCATTTTTGTGGAATACTTATCGTGAGGCAGGGGAAGCCGTGATCGTTTTCTGCCGTAATGTCCCACCCAAGCAGACTCGAAAGTTTCCTGGCGGGATAAAGCGCAGGCCGGTTCAGGGATAAAACTAAAGAAAATCAAAGACCCCCGAAACTTCGGGGGGTCTTTTTCGGGTATCGCCGGAAGAAGGCGCGGATGATACCGGCTCAGGTTACAAAGACCGTCGCCCGTTTCAGTTCGTTGAGCTTGCCCAGGAGGTTGTGATGCTTCTGTTCATCCGCAATCAGATAGGAAAGCACATAACGCGTGACGAACATTTCAGAATTCAGCAGAGCCTCGTCGGCAAGCTCCAGTGACCTGGCCTCGGCTGCGAGGTGCTTATTCAACCCGTTGCCCAGCGCGTTCAACTCATCCGGACTCAGTATGAAGGGTTCCTTCTCGATACTGTCGATCAGCATCTGCTGCATTGCCTTGTGCTTCTGCGAATCGTGCTTGATCATCTCCATCGTCAGTTTGATGAGCTTGTTGCGGGTCTTCTTCAGCATTTCATCGGAAAACCTGATGGTGTCATCTTCCAGCCTCTGCCATTCCTTCATTACCTTCAAAAATTCCTTTGAGTTTTCAGCCGGTTTTTTCACCTTGGTCTGCTTTGCCGGTGCTCTTTCACTCATAAGTATCCTCCTTCTGAAAATAAAATATCTTAAGCAGCTTGACTATGCTTCCCTGCTTCAGGCAAATCAGGAAGATTCTCCCGACTTCACCTCCTCCTTCCGCACATCCGTATTTATATATCAGTAACCCTGCCGCGATTCATTTTCATGCTATCACATCTGTCCCCAATGTCAAGCTCTTTGCGACGACACCCCGCAACTTTCCTCACAAGGCAGTCTGCTCTTCCGTCGGGTTTTCCCGCCCTGATAAGTCCCGGGGAACAGGCTCTCGATTGACTGCGTCACCGGCGGATGATACTCTTGGCTTATAAGCAATGAAACGCTTCGAGCTGGTCGATATTTCCGGTGACGCCGGCATTGTGGCATTCGGCAGGAGTATAAAGGAGCTTTTCGAAAACGCCGCCGCCGGCATGTACAGCCTTGTAACTGATCCGGAGCCGATACGGGAGAAGAAAACCCTTTCTGTGGCGGTCGAGAAGGATTCACTGGAAGGGCTTTTGGTGGCCTGGCTAAACGAGCTTATATTCCGCTTCGATGTAGACGGCTTTATTGCAAAGAAAATTGTGATAACGGGATTCCCGGAAGAAGCCGTATACGCCGGCAGAGAAGTAAGGTCTCTTGCAGTAAGGGCTTCCCTGTCGGGCGAGGATTTCGATCCTTCCCGGCATGAAGGGAAGTTACTGTTGAAGGCCGCCACCTATCATGATTTACTGATAGAAAAGAAGGGTGACATCTGGCGGAGTAAGATCATATTCGATGTCTAGAAAGCTCTTTATGTAACGTCGCCCTCAACCGGGGCGAACCGGAGACGCAAATGTTCATGGACAAACTGAAAAGAATCGACGAGACGAGAGTGGAAGTCCCGATGGACTACAAGAGGGGCATGCGGGTGCCGGGGATAATATATGTGGACGGCATTCTGGAGAAGTATCTGGAAGCTGAATCGGTAGACCAGGTGGCCAATGTAGCGACCCTGCCAGGAATCATAAAGGCCTCCACGGCCATGCCGGATATCCATACCGGTTATGGGTTCCCCATCGGCGGGGTTGCAGCATTCGATTCGAAGGAAGGCATCGTTTCGCCTGGTGGCGTCGGGTATGATATCAATTGCGGGGTAAGACTTCTAAGGAGCAATCTCAGGAAGGAAGAAATCCTCCCGAAGATGAAGGAACTGGTAGACGCGCTGTTCGGTGAAATCCCGTCCGGCGTGGGTTCAAAGGGCAGGATGCGCCTCGGACCGTCGGACGAGAAAAGGATCATGACGAAAGGCGCTGTGTGGGCGGTTGAAGCCGGCATGGGCGAGCAGTCCGACATTGAAAGGATAGAATCGGGAGGTCGGATTGACGGGGCCGATCCTTCACTTGTCAGCGCCAGGGCTTATGAGAGGGGGAGGGCCCAGCAGGGGACCCTCGGGTCCGGGAATCATTTCCTCGAAATACAGTTCGTGGATGAAATTTATGATCAGAAGGCGGCCAACGCGCTGGGACTTTTCGAAGGACAGATCACTGTTATGATCCACACCGGTTCAAGGGGGTTTGGGCATCAGGTCTGCTCCGATTTTCTCGAAGTCATGGGCAGGGCGACAGGAAAATACGGGATAGATCTCTATGACAGGGAACTGGCCTGTGCACCCTTCCAGAGCCCTGAGGCACAGGATTACCTCGCGGCCATGAGGGCTGCCGCAAACTATGCATGGGCGAACAGACAGTGCATCATGCACTGGACAAGAGAGACATTCATGAAGGTCCTCGGCGCCTCCCCGCGTGAGCTCGGAATGGCGCTGGTATATGATGTCGCCCACAATGTCGCGAAAGTTGAAGAACATATGGTCGAAGGCAGAAAAAGGAAACTGGTCGTCCACAGAAAGGGTGCCACAAGGGCCTTTCCTCCGGGACACCCGGAACTACCCGAGCATTACAGGCACCTCGGTCAGCCGGTCCTGATCCCGGGCGACATGGGCAGGGCATCCTTTGTTCTCCTGGGAACGGAAAAAGCCATGGAGGAGACCTTCGGTTCGACGTGCCACGGTGCAGGAAGACTCATGTCGAGACATCAGGCGATCAGGAAAGCCAAAGGCAGGGCTATCTGGCGCGAACTGGAAGACAAAGGCATCATCGTCAGGTCTGCAGGCAGGAGCACCCTTGCGGAAGAGATGAGCGAGGCATATAAGGACGTTTCCGGGGTAGTAGAGGTGGTTCACAAGGCCGGAATATCGACAAAGGTAATCCGTCTCAGACCCCTTGGGGTGGTGAAAGGGTAACAAGATTATTTCGCCGTCACAAGACCTTTTCGGCTTCCATTTTGCGCTTTCTGCAGCGTTGTGTTAATAATATAAAGTTGAGACCGCCGGCATGCCGTATATCCCGCCCGACAACCGGATCGCTCTGCATGTTTTGTTCGAAAGGAGATTTAAACATTGAGATTGAGAATCGGCAAAATCGCCTACGAAAACCTGTTCCCCATATTCTATATGCTTCAGGCGGAGTTCGACTCGCCCGATTATGAATATATCGAAGGAGTGCCTTCCGACCTGAACTGTAAGATCCGGAATGGTGAAATAGACGTAAGCCCGTCTTCTTCGATCGAATACCTGAGAAACAAGAATCTGTACCGTCTTATAGAAAACAATTCCATAAGCTCCTCCGGACCGGTGAAGAGCATTTATCTTTTCAGCAGAACGCCCATCGAACAACTAAACGACAGGGTCGTCCTCACGTCTTCTCAGTCGGAGACGTCCGTGGCACTGATCCAGGTAATTCTCAGAAAATTCTATGGCATGGACTGCACCTTTCGGTCCGCGTCGGTACCCGTGGATGAAGCGCTGAAATCGGCGGCAGCCTATCTGCTGATCGGGGACGAAGCACTCGTTGAAGTCCATAAGCCGCGTGACCTGCACATCTATGACATCGGGGATCTTTGGTACCGGAACACCGGCCTTCCCGCCACTTTCGCCCTGTGGATAGTAAGGGAGGCTTGCTACCTGGAGAAGCGGGGACTGGTAGAAAGGTTTTCACATGACCTGGACAGGGCACGAGTTGAAGCACTCAGGAACCTTGACCGCATCGCAGAGGCATCCGCCATGAGGACTGTCCTGTCACGGGCAGAGCTCGTGGCATACTGGGAAGGCATCTCGTATGAATTCAATGAAGAACACAGGAAGGGACTGGCCCTCTTTGAGAGGTATGCCCGGGAACTCGGGCTTGTCTGAGAAGTCGCCGGCGTTCGCCCCCGATCGATACTCAACCTCCCGCCCGCCGCAACTGGCCGGGTAACATACGGCAGATGGGCAGATTATGGAGGGGGCCGTTTTCATGAGCGATACCGAAACAAGACATAAAGGGCGAACTGCGATATTCCCAAACGGCTGATGCGCTGGATTTCGAAATCGCCGACGAGGGTATCAACTTCGACGACCTCGAAGAAAAGCTGCTTAAGAAGGCCATGTCAAAGTCGAACGGCGTAGTTTCAAAGGCCGCCAAACTGCTCGGGATGAGTTACAAGACGTTCTGGTACAGGTGGGAAAAACTCAACGCCGGGGGGACTGCATCTAAAAAAGATCCGACATTGGACTAACAATATCTATAGTCAAACCTTTAGTTTTTGTCAAACTTTTAGCTTGACATTTATCTCATACTTACCTTAGAATGCACTTGATTTTGGGGGAATGATCGGGGGTCCCGGGGAAGAACAACAGCACAATCGTCAGATTACTTCTTTCCATTTCTTTATCATATGCCTTCGTTCCTGGATTCTCCAGCGACGGCACGGAGCCCATAACGGGTCCCGCGAATGCGCAAAAGAAAGGAGGTGAACTCAGATGAAAAAAATATTAGCAATCGTCCTTTCCCTATTTTTTCTCTTCGGTGCCGCCTCGTTGTCATTCGCGGCGATGAAGCAGCTTACGGGCAAGGTCACCGCTCTCGACAAGAAGGCGATGACCATCACCGTACATGGCAGGAGGGGTGAAGTCACCGCCACCATAGACCAGAAGACTAAAATAGTGGAGGGCAAGGAGAAGAAGGCCCTCGATGACGTTCAGGTGGGAGCAAAGGTTACCCTGAAGTACACAAAGGCCGACGGCAAAGCCGTCGCAAAAAGGATCGTGATTAAAGAGGCCGCTCAGGCCAAAGAAAAGGCGCCTGCAATGCCAGGCTATTAGCAGCAATTCTTCTTACTTTAAATATTCCCCCGGGGTTGATCCGCCCCGGGGGTCGGCATCGAACTGTTCCGCCCGACCCCGAAAACCCATAGCCTCACGAATTTCGCGTACTCCCTTAACACCATGTCTCTTTCTCCAGGTCTCTTCCACCAGCCCTCAAATCTGAACCGACTGTCTTCGACGGGTGCGCAGATCACCCTTACGCCGTCTCCCATCACTTTCCTGAAAATGACCGCCGCCCTCCTGCTGTGGTAAGGGGACGTAACGAGGATAATTGATCTGTAGCCATGTCTGTAAAGTATCGCCCGAATATATTGCGCAGCCTGCACCGTGGTAGCCGATTTTTCTTCAAGAAGGATGTCTTTCCCGGGTATGCCGAGAGATTCCGCCTGCAGCTTCATGAGAGCCGCCGCCGTGAACTTCCAGACGAGAGGTCCCCCGCTCATTATAATACGGTCCCTTTTCGCCCAGTCTTCCCTGAAGAGTTTTACGCCATATTCAACACGCTCTTTTTCCTTTCCGGCAAGTACTACAATTGCGTCGGCCGGTTTGAGGGCATCTTTTTCATAAATATATTTCCCCATGTGGTCAAACAGGAAAGAGCGTCCAAAAAAACAATGGCGCCCACAACACACAGGAATAATCCCAGCTTAAAGCATCTGCACATGCTTTCTCCCGCAGCACCACTCACCCCCGACCTTCATGAGCACAGGTATTCCGAAAGGGCCTCTCCCCAGGTCCGGGGCTCATCTATCCCCACGAGCCTCAGCATTGTATTGCCGAGCACCGAATACGCGGGTCTCTCGGCGGGCCTTTTGAACTGCCGGGAAGTGACCGGCACAATATCCTTCCTTATGCCCTTCCCGGCCGCAATCGCAACGGCAAAATCGAACCACGAGCAAACACCCGTGTTGGTGACATGATAAATACCGTACCCCTTCCCGATGAGCTCCCTTATCTTCCCGGCGAGATCCAGTGTGTAAGTTGGGCAGCCTACCTGATCATTGACGACTTCGATGCGGTCTTTTTCGGAAAGCAGTCTGATAATCGTATCGACAAAATTCTTTCCCTCCCTCCCGTACAGCCACGAGGTCCTCACGATGTAGAACCTGTTGGTCAGCGTAGATACGAACCTTTCCCCCATCAATTTCGAAAGACCGTAGACACCTATCGGGTTAACATCGTCCCATTCATTGTAGGGCTTCCTCTTCTTCCCGTCAAAGACATAGTCGGAGCTTACGTAGACGATGGGGCACCCGGCTTCTTCACACGCCATCACGACATTCCGCGTGCCTATGCCGTTGACAAGATAGGCTTTTTCCGGTTCGGACTCGCACTGGTCTACGTTGGCGAAGGCGGCGGCATGGATAACCAGATCGGGGCGGGCCTCCCTGATCCGGGCGATTACGGCATCCAGTCTGGTTATATCCAGGGAGGCCGAGGAGAAACCCGCGACTTCCACGTCCCTGAAGGCGCGTTGCAGGTCATGACCAAGCATGCCGCTGGCGCCGGTCAGGACGACCTTCATAGCGTCATTCTCTCCCCGTATTGAACCCGATAATATTTCATGTACTCGCCGGAGATGATATTTTCCCACCAGGACCTGTTTGCGACGTACCATTCAACAGTATCCGCGAGACCATCGTCGAATCCTGTTTCAGCCTTCCATCCGAGCTCACTTTCAATACGTGAAGGGTCGATGGCATAACGCCTGTCGTGCCCCGGCCTGTCCTTGACGAAGGTGATGAGTTTCATCATTTCACCGCCGTCCGAACCGGTTTTTTCCGCCGCTTTTGCAAGCAGTTGACGGATTATGTCGATGTTCCGCCGCTCGTTCCTGCCGCCTATGTTGTATACCTCCCCAGGCCGCCCCTTCAAAAAGACGGCTGCAACCGCCCTGCAGTGATCTTTCACGTGTATCCAGTCCCTCACGTTTCCTCCGTCGCCGTAAACCGGTATGGGTTTGCCTTCCAGGGCATGCGATATGACGAGGGGTATGAGTTTCTCGGGGAACTGATAGGGACCGTAATTGTTGGAGCATCTGGTGACAACGACGTCGAGACCGTATGTTTCGTGGTACGCTCTGACGAGAAGGTCGGCTGAAGCCTTGCTCGCAGCATACGGACTGTTCGGGCGGAGGGGAGACTCTTCGGTAAAGAGCCCTTCGGCTATGGAACCATAGACTTCATCGGTAGAGACGTGGAGCATCCTGCACCCTCTCTTTCTTGTGGTCTCCAGAAGATTCTGCGTCCCTACGACATTGTTCTGCAGGAAAGGATAGGAGTCCATGATGCTCCTGTCCACATGGCTCTCGGCGGCTAAATTTATGATACCGTCGAAGTCGAGACTTTCTATCAGCTCCCTGTCACATATGTCGCCCTTAACAAATGTGTAATATGGGGCATCTTCCATACCCTTAAGGTTTTCCAGGTTCCCGGCATAAGTGAGCTTGTCGAGATTGACCGCCTCGTATCCCGGAAGTGCCGACGCCATATGCCGTATGAAGTTGGAGCCGATAAAACCCGCGCCCCCTGTAACAAGTATCTTCATCAGTCCAGCCGGAAGGGGGATTCCCTGTCGTCTTCATACCTCACCTCATCGACCGGCAAGGCCCTTCCCTCCCCCTTGAAGAGACTGTCGGGCATGTTGATCACGATTCCGTCACCGGGCCCCATGTTCTTATAGGCATGCACTACCCTCGGGGGTACCACCGCCACATGTGGCTTTTCTCCCGTATCAAAACACATTTTTTCACCATAGGTGGGAGATTCTTTCCTGTTGTCCCAGAGGTAAAGTCTGAAGTTGCCGAAAAAGCAGAAATAATCGGACTGCTCCATATGCTCGTGAGGTCCTCTGGCGATCCCGGGCTTCGTCATGGACACGTACGACATCACCGGCCGGAAGTCGATTTCGTCGCTGCGGAAGATCTCGACCAGCCATCCTCTCCCGTCGTTGTGGACGCCCAGTTGCCTGACAATAACCCCTTCCATATTCCGGTTCTCCCTGACCGGATCGCTTCGACTTTCGGACCGCGCCGTCACGCGCTCTTTTCCTCCCTGGCCGCATGCCGTTCGTCTATGATTTTCTGGGCAAGGCTGCCCGGCACCTCTTCATAGTGTGAAAACTCCATGGAATAGAGTCCCCTTCCAGACGTAAGACTTACGAGCTGATTGGCATAGGTAAGCATCTCGGACATGGGTACCGTAACCGTTATCTTCTGGTTGCCCCCGGAGGCCGCCTCCACTCCCTGCACCTTGCCCCGGCGGGAATTGAGATCGCCGATGACTGCACCCAGGGTGTCATCCGGGGTGATCACTTCGGCCTTCATGACCGGCTCAAGGAGGACGGGCTTTGCCTCAACCACCGCCTTCTTGATGGCCATGGAGCCGGCGATCTTGAATGCCATGTCAGAGGAATCGACGGCGTGGTAAGAGCCGTCGTAGAGCGTCACACGAACGTCAACGACAGGATATCCCGTTATGATACCTTCGTGCATGGCATCCACAATGCCCTTCTCCACGGCGGGTATATACTGCCTGGGGATTGCGCCCCCCACAATCTTGTCTACGAACTCGAAGCCTCCTCCCCTGGGCAGCGGTTCGACCTCAATATAACAGTCGCCGTACTGGCCCTTTCCTCCCGACTGCTTCTTGTATTTGCCCTGCACTTTTGTCGCGCCCTTTATAGTCTCCCTGTAAGGGATCTTCGGCGTGCTCATCTCTATCTCGACACCAAACCGCCTTTTGAGACGTTCGAGGGTAACCTCTATATGCATCTGCCCCATGCCGGAAATGATCATCTCCTTCGTCTCTTCATCCCTGCTGAACTTGAGAGTGGGGTCTTCCTCCAGTACCCGGTGGATGCTCGCACTTACTTTTTCTTCGTCCCCCTTGTTTTTGGGCGCCATCGCATAAGATATAATGGGGTCTGCAAACCTGACCTTTTCAAAAATCACGGGGTGTGCCTCATCGGAAACCGTGTCACCCGTGTTGGTACCTTTCAGTTTCGCCACGCCTCCTGTCTCCCCGGCGCTGAGCGAAGAAGCCGGTACCTGCTTTTTCCCCTGCAGATAAAACAGTTGTCCGACTCGTTCCTTTGTGTCGTTCGTAGCATTGTAAACGGTGGAGTCCGCCTTAATGGTCCCCGAGTAGACCCGGAAGAGAGAGAGCTTTCCGGCAAAAGGGTCGGCGATCGTCTTGAAAAAATATGCACTTAGCGGTTCAGTCTCATCGGCCTTTCTGACGACCTCAGAGCCGTCTTTGGGGTTCGTCCCCCTGACCGGGGACAGTTCAGCTTTTTCAGCAGGGGAAGGCAGACAAAGCAGGATGGAATCAAGCAGGTTCGGAATACCGACGTTCTTCACCGCCGAACCGCACGTTACCGGTATAAAATTCCCCTGCTGCGAGCCGGCTTTCACGCCCCTTACGATCTCCTCGTCTGTCAGTTCGCCGCCCTCCAGATATTTTTCGAGGAGGGAATCGTCGCCTTCGGCGATTTTTTCGACCAGTTTCTTCCTGTACTGCGAAGCGGTCTCCTGCATCTCGTTCGGTATGTCGGCCTCTTCGGCCTTTCCTCCGCTGAACCTGTAAGCCCTCATCTTTATGATGTCCACTATTCCGGAAAGACTTTCCCCGGCGCCTATGGGTATATTGAGGGCTATCGCCTCTCGTTCCAGAACCTTTTCCACGCCCCCCAGCGCCTTCTCGAAGTCGGCGTTTTCCCTGTCCATCTTGTTTACGAACACCAGCCGCGGGATGTTATACTCGTCGGCATATTTCCAGACCTTTAGAGTCTCGGCTTTCACGCCGGACAACGCACTGGCGATGACTACGGCCCCGTCGGCCACCCGCAGGCATCCTTTGGCATCTTCCAGAAAATTGATAAAACCGGGTGTATCTATCAGGTTGATCCTGTGCTTGTTCCAGTTGCTGAAGGCGAGAGCCGAGGAGATACTGATCTTTCTTTCGACTTCTTCCGGTTCGTAATCGGTGACTGTAGTGCCGTCCTGAACGCTCCCGAGCCTGTCGGTCATTCCGGAATCGAAGAGCATCGCCTCAACAAGCGACGTCTTTCCTGCTCCGCTGTGCGCTATCACTGCAACATTTCTGATCCTGGATACCTCAAAAGTTGCCATGGGCTCCCCCTTTATGAAATTTATACAGCAGCGGCAGCGCTTCCGCCGGACCGCCCTGCTTTCCAGATCGCGTTACAGTTACTTCAAAATTTCTTCGATGACAGGCTTGGATTCGGTTTTCCTGCTTGAGACGCCGGTCCAGACCTTTACAGCGACAAAGGACAACGCGAAGGCTCCGAAGCCGAATACGGCAGATAATATGTCAGGGTCGGCATGAGGGAAGACCCGGCTCATTACGTTCTTGCCTATCACAGCCCCTAAAACCAAAGCCAGCGCCGGCAGACCATAGACTATCACCGTGCCTTTGAGGTAAGTAAGAGATTTGACGCTTACCCTGACCGTCTCACCGACCCTGGCACCGGCCTGGTTGAGAGCCTCGATTTCCATGCACTGATCTTCCTGTTTGCACCCCGCGGTACATCCATCGCACATGCTCTTGCGCGGCACCTCCACGGTGGCCACAACACCATCTATGCTCTTTACAGTGCCGACTTCCTCTACCATGTAGAATTTTAACATAGGGGTTTTAAAAAAATCTTTACGGGTCAGGCGGTCTGAACAGGCCCCTCAAGGTGCAGGAAACAACAAAAACAGCGTTAAAGCGGTATTGAAGGAAGCCGGGGAACAGGTTCACACTTGTGATGACACCCTAGTTCAGGATCTCACCTTGCAGTTCCGTTATTAAGGGTTCCATAATAGTGTCGGCCCAAAAACAGAAAGAGCATCTGCTGGAAAGGGGCGCTGATCCTGAACTTGGAAACAGAAAGGATTTTCAGAAATTGCCGAAAGGTTTCTTCATAACCGGAACCGATACCGGCGTGGGCAAGACCATAATAGCCGGGGCGGTAGCGGCCTTGTTGAAATTTCTGGGGTTGCGGACCGGGGTAATGAAGCCCGTGGAGAGTGGCTGTACCCGCAGAGGCAGTGAACTTATACCCCATGATGGAACTTTCCTGAGACAGATCGCCGGGACTGAGGACCCCATATCCGACGTCGCTCCCTCACTCTTTGAAAGTCCTTTGGCCCCAATGGCGGCGGCCGGGGTAGAGAATAAGGATGTCGATGTGGCCCGTATCAAAGAGGTGTTTTCACTCATGTCGGCCAGATACGAGGCGCTTGTAGTTGAGGGCCTCGGCGGTCTGATGGTGCCGCTCAGGAGAGATTACTATATCCTCGACCTGGCCCGCGATTTCGGGCTGCCCCTCATCATCACGGCACGGCCCCGGCTCGGAACCATCAACCACACGCTCCTTACGGTGAACACCGCCGTGGAAAAAGGGCTGAAGGTTGCGGGCGTAGTCATCAATTACTCTTACCCGCCGCTAAATGACCTGGCGGAGGAGACAAACCTCGCGTTGTTGCCCCGGATACTGCCGGTAGATGTTGCAGGTGTCTTCCCATATGTCGAAAACCCGGACGGGGAATCAATCACCAAGGCCGCCATGGCAAACCTCGACGTCAGTTTACTGAGAAAGAGCCTTCAGCTGTAAGCAGGGAGGAGCTGTCACATTTTTTGCAGGGTCATGCCTCTGTGTTGCCCGTCCGGGGATTTTCCAGCGAAGGGGGGCCTCAGAGTAAAACAGCGTCCAGAACATTCTTCTGTATGGGGCCGTAGGCAGTGATCGAAAAGAGGTGTTTCTTGATAAGCCTGTCAGCGAGGTCTTTGACCTGTTTGAGATCGACCCTCTCCACGGATTTCATGATTTCATCGGGCGAGATATACCTGCCGAAAAATATTTCCTGCCGGGCTATGTTATTCATCCTGCTGCTGGTAGACTCAAGGCCGAGTATGAGATTCCCTTTCAGATGATTCTTGGCCCTTTCAAGTTCCGCATCGGTGAGGGTCTCTTTGAGGCCCAGCATTTCATCCAATATGACGTCGGCCACCTCCCTGATCCTCCGCTTGCTCACCCCGGCGTAAACACCCAGCAGGCCTGTGTCCACATAAGAGGAAGTGAAGGAGTATACCGAATAAGCCAGTCCCCTTCTCTCCCGTATTTCCTGAAAAAGGCGCGAACTCACCCCTGCTCCGAGGACAGTGTTCAGGAGGAAGAAGGCGTATCTCTCATCGCTCGTCTGCGAAAGGGCCGGTACCCCCACACATATATGCGCCTCCGCCATATCTTTGGTATAGACCCGTATGTCCCGCCTGAACTCCGGAGGACTTCCCTTCTTCGGCTCTGAACCATGGCGAAGCCCCCCAAACCGTCTGTCGAGAATGCCGATGAGTTCATCAGGTGCAAAATGACCGGCGCAGGAGATGACAATGTCCTTCGTGCCGTAATATCTCCTGATATGGGCCAGTATGTCGTCCCTGGTAAAAGAAGCTACGGTCTCTCTTCGCCCGAGGATCGGCTGTCCGAGTCCCTCATTCCCCCAGACCGTCATGTTGAACAGGTCATGAACATAGTCGTCCGGGGTGTCTTCCACCATCTTTATCTCTTCCTTTATTATCTTCTTTTCCTTTTCCAGTTCGTCCTCCGGGAAGACGGAATTCACCAGGACGTCGGAAAGGAGGTCGATCCCTTTGTCGAGATACTCATCAAGTACTTTTATGTAAAATGCCGTATGTTCTCTCGATGTAAAAGCGTTGAGGTCCCCGCCCATCGAATCTATCTCCACTGCGATGTCCCTGGTGTCTCTCTTCTTCGTCCCCTTGAAGAACATGTGTTCAAGGAAATGGGAGATGCCGTTCTGCTCAAGCGGTTCATACCGGGAGCCGACCTTGACCCACACCCCGACAGCAACCGAGCGGACCGTCTTGAAGGACTCCATAACGACCGGTATTCCGTTTTCGAGGTATTCCTTTTTGAACATGTATGTCTCTTATGCCGCGGGGCCGGACAGGCTTGACCCGCTTCTTTCAGGATTCCGGGACTGCTTCCCGGGCCAGGACTTTGAAAAAGGCATTAAAAAAAGGGGATCTGACGTCCCCTCAAAGAAAACTTTTTTCGACCGGATTAAACAGCCTTGGAACTGCCCTCGGCCAGGGCTTCTTTTCTGCTCAGCCGTATCCTTCCCATCTTGTCGATCTCGATGACCTTGACCATGACCTCGTCTCCTTCCTTGACTATGTCCGTGACCTTTGCCACCCTTTTGTCGGCAAGCTGGGAGATATGAAGAAGTCCCTCGGTGCCGGGAAGTATCTCTACGAAGGCCCCGAAATCCATTATCCTCTTCACCTTTCCGGTGTATATCTTGCCCAACTCGGCCTCGGCGGTTATGCCATTGATAATGTCGATGGCCTTCTGGGCCGCCAAGCCGTCTGAAGCGGCGATATTGATCAGGCCGCTATCGTCTATATCGATCTTTACCCCTGTCTGTTCGATGATGCCCCGGATAACCTTTCCCCCGGTGCCGATCACGTCACGTATCTTCTCCTGCTTTATGTGCATGGTGTAAATTCTCGGCGCATACATGGAAAGATCGCCCCGCGGTTTGGCAATAGTCTCCGCCATCTTACCCAGGATAAAGAGCCTTCCCTGTCTTGCCTGCTCCAGTGCCCTTTCCATTATCTCCCTCGATATGCCGCCTATCTTCGTATCCATCTGGAACGCACAGATGCCGTTCTCCGTCCCGGTGACCTTGAAATCCATATCACCCAGGTGGTCTTCGAGGCCGAGTATGTCGGTAAGCACTACGACCCTGTCTCCTTCCTTGATAAGACCCATCGCAATGCCGGCCACCGGGAGCTTTATCGGAACACCCGCGTCCATCAGGGCGAGGGTGCCGCCGCAGACCGTTGCCATCGATGAGGAGCCGTTGGACTCCAGGATATCGGAAACAATCCTTACTGTATAAGGGAACTCGGTCTTTGTAGGCATTACGGCCTTCAGCGATCTTTCCGCCAGGATGCCGTGTCCTATTTCGCGCCTGCCGGGGGACCTCAGGGGTTTTACCTCACCCACGCTGAAAGGAGGAAAATTGTAATGCAGCATGAAGGTCTTGGACGTCTCCCCTTCGAGTGAATCGATCCTCTGTTCATCCTCCGAAGTCCCCAGGGTGGCAACCGCAAGACACTGGGTTTCCCCCCTCACAAAAAGGGCGGACCCATGGGTCCTCGGCAGGATACCCGCTTCGGCGCTGATAGGTCTTATCTCGTCCGGGGTTCTTCCATCAGCCCGGACATTGTCGTTGAGTATCATGCTCCGGACAAGGTTCTTTTCTATATCATCAAAAACCGAGGAGATTCCCCGGGACATATCATCTTCACCCGTATTCAGTTCCTCGATCACTCCTTTTCGTATTTCATCCAGGGCGTTCTGCCGCAGGATCTTGTCCGGTATAACGATCGCCTGCCTGATCTTTTCGAGAGCCAGATCCGAAACGCCTTTCTGGAGGACTTCGTCCACAACGGGCTTGGTGAATGCCCTCTTTTCCCTGCCGACTTTCGACCTGAACTCCTCCTGGACCTCGCAGAGCCTTATGATCTCCCGATGGGCCAGATCGATCGCCTCCAGGAGGTCGGCCTCGCTCATCTCCAGTGCGCTGCCCTCAACCATGGCGACCGCTTCCTTCGTTCCGGCAACGACCAGGTTTATGTCACATTCCTCGGCCTCTCTCAGATCAGGATTGATCACGAAGGAGCCTGAAACTCTCCCTATCCTCACGGCTCCGACGGGCCCGTTAAAGGGTATGTCTGAAATTGTAAGGGCGGCAGACATGCAGGTAATGCCGAGAATGTCGGCGATATTCTCTTCACCGTAAGACAGAACGTTGACAATCCCCTGCGTCTCATAGCTGAACCCCTTCGGAAAAAGGGGCCTCATGGGACGGTCGATAAGGCGGGACGTCAGAACTTCCTTTTCCGTGGGCCTTCCTTCTCTCTTAAAAAAACCGCCGGGTATCTTTCCGGCGGCATAGGTCTTTTCCTGGTAGTCAATCGTCAGAGGGAAAAAATCTATCCCCTCCTTAGGAGTCTTGCTGCTCACGGCCGTCGCCAGTATTACTGTATCGCCGTACTTCGCGACCACTGCTCCGTCGGCCTGCCTCGCCATTTTACCAGTCGTTAACTCCAGTTCCTTCCCGCGAACCTCAACATCAACACTATTTATCATTCGTTCTATTTCCTGATTCCAAGCCGACCAATAATATTATCGTATCGCTCTTTATTTGTTTTCTTGAGATAGTCAAGTAGCTTCCTCCTCTGCCCGACAAGCTTCAGCAACCCCCTGCGTGAATGGTGGTCTTTCGTATGAATTCTGAAATGGTCGGTTAGATATCCGATTCTCTCGCTCAGTATCGCAATCTGGACTTCCGGCGATCCGGTGTCCTTCTCGTGCAGCTTGAAATCGCTTATGATCTGTGACTTGTTCTTTTCGATTGCCATCAAATCACCACCTTTCTTCTTTTTCTATAAGTGTAAGATTAGCACATGCCGCCTGATTCTGTAAAGATTTCGCAGGAGACCAAGGGGTAACAAACCCCGGGCTTCCTTGCGTAAACTTCTTCGGGAGAATCCTTTCTGTCGCCATTCCCGGAGCAGTAATCGGGAATTCATATTTCTTTATTGAAGGAACATGGATTCCCGCCTGCGGAAATGACGGCCTGAAAAACAGACAAGCTGTTAAAGCGTCAGGTATTTTACCCTAAATCGTTAAAAAATGCTAAAAAAGCAGCAGGCAGCGTGCTGCCTGCAAAGTCGGCGTTCACTTCATTATGGCTCCTTCGCCGGCCGAACTGACCGACCTGGCGTACCTTGCAAGATACCCCTTTGTGATCTTCGGCGAAGGCTTCTTCCATGACTTGAGCCTTTCCTTTATCTCATCCCCGGATATCAGCAACTCTACAGACCTCTTTGGGATATCGATCCTTATCCGGTCTCCGTCGGATACTACTGCCAGCGGCCCTCCTTCCATCGCCTCCGGCGATATGTGCCCTATACACGGCCCCCTTGTACCCCCGGAAAACCGGCCGTCGGTGATAAGGGCCACGGATTCGCTCAATCCCATGCCCGCGATAGCCGATGTCGGGGAGAGCATCTCCCTCATGCCCGGACCGCCCTTGGGACCCTCATACCGTATCACCACTACGCTACCCGGCTTCACCTTCCCTGCGAGTATCGCCTTCATCGATTCTTCCTCCGAGTCGAACACAACGGCCATCCCCTGGAATTTCATCATTTTTTTACTGACAGCGGATTGTTTCACCACCGCGCCGCCGGGAGCCAGGTTGCCCTTCAGTATCGCGATTCCGCCCTGTTTGTGATGGGCCTTATCAAGCGGCCTGACAACGTCTTCATCAAGAATCTCGGCAGCATCCGCTATTGAGCGGATTGACTTTCCGCTTACAGTAATATTATCACGGAGGTTTCCCCTCAACCTCTTGAGCACGGCCGGTATCCCGCCCGCATATTCCAGGTCTTCGAGGTAGTTCTTCCCCCCCGGCAGCATGTCCGCTATGTGCGGAGTGCTAAGGGCCAGCGTGTCGAATACCTCAAGCGGCAGGCGGACGCCGGCGTCATGTGCTATGGCAGGAATATGCAACACCGTATTCGTGGAGCCCCCGAGCGCCAAGTCGACCATTATGGCGTTTTCGAAGGCCTTCCTGTTCATGACCTTTCTGGGTGTCACATTCCTTTTGACAAGGCCGACTACCCTGCGACCGCTTTCGAACGCTATCCGTCTTTTCCTGGAAGAGACGGCCAGGGCAGTTGCGCAGCCTTCGAGACTCATACCAAGCGCCTCGGTCACGCAGGCCATCGTATTTGCAGTGTACATACCCTGACACGATCCCGCGCCGGGGCAGGCACAGGTCTCCAGTACCTCGACTTCTTCGTCTTTAATCAGACCCTTTTTATACTTCCCAACGGCCTCAAACGTATCGCTGGTCAGATTCAGCCTTCTCCCCTTGTATCGGCCGGAATACATCGGCCCGGCCGTTACGACTATGGAAGGGATATTCAGGCGCCCCGCCGCCATGAGCATGCCGGGAGTAATCTTGTCGCAATTGGTCAACAGCACCAGCCCGTCAAGCCTGTGGGCCTCCGCGACCGTCTCGACCATGTCAGCTATCAGCTCCCGTGAGGCGAGCGAATAATGCATCCCCCCGTGTCCCATCGCGATGCCGTCACATATACCGGGTATGCCGAAGAAGAAAGGATACCCGCCGGCCGTGTGGACGCCTTTCTCGATAAACCTTTCAAGGTCCCTCATGCCTATATGGCCGGGGATCAGATCTGTAAAACTTGTCGCAACACCGATAAAGGGCTTACCGATCTCGGTCTTCGGGATCCCGGTTGCATATAGCAAAGCCCGGTGAGGAAGGCGCTCTATGCCCTTCTTTATGACATCGCTTCTCATAATACCCCCTTGAAAAATATGGATTGAAAAAAGAAAAGGCTAAAAAGCAAGAACTGCATTCCGCCACAGCCCCTCCCAGCTGAAATGGGAGGGGCTGCAACGAAAAAAATTTAAAGTGCCAAGAGTTTCTTATGTAAAATCTTAATTGAAGGGATGGCTCTTTCTGAAGTCCCTGATAAGCTCAGCCATCTTGTCTTTCTTGAGAAGCTTCTTCTTCTGCAACTTCTTCCTCTCGACTTCTTCCTCCGCGGTAAGATAAATCTTCTTGTCGATCTCGGACAACATGTCCTCCAGACTATGGTGCTCTTCCATCAGTTTCTTGAATTCCACATTCTCCCTGGCCAGATTGTCTGCAATCTCCTGTTCTTTCAACTTTTTTCCTCCTTTCGGGAAAAAATTATTAAAAAACCGGCTTAGCCGGCTGGGTGTCATGGAACTGAAGAAAAGTTGGGAAGATAAAGACGGTAACGGATATTTTTTCAGGAGTGACGCTTCAATCGAATGATCTGACGATTTCGTTCGCATACCCTGTCTATAGAATAAAACTTTCGGGCAAAATTATCAAACAGAATCGTAAGCCGCCAATCTAACAGTTGACGGGAAACTTGTAGCCCTCTTCCCTGGCCGGCACAAGGCGACGGTGTGATGCCTCCCAGGCAGGTTACTGGTTTTCGAGTATCCTCACCTTCATCTCGACGCGCTCGTCCGGGTTGTCCCTGGAGTCCCTGGGCTGGCTTACGATCTTGTCCACAGTGTCCATACCCGAGACGACTTCCCCGAACACCGTATAATTTCTGTCAAGGAAGGGGGCATCCGCCACACAGATGAAAAACTGGGAGCCCGCGCTGTCCGGATCAGAAGCCCTCGCCATCGACAGGGTCCCTCTCTTGTGCGGCCTGCTGCTGAATTCGGCCTTGACGGCATAGCCGGGGCCTCCCATACCATGTTGTGACTTATCATGCTTCTTCGAATTCGGATCTCCGCCCTGTACCATAAACCCGGGGATGACCCTGTGGAAGGTCGTGCCGTCATAAAAGCCCTTCCTGGCAAGTTCGATGAAATTATTAACATGGTTCGGAGCAACATCGGGAAAGAATTTCAGTTCGATGTTACCGAATCCGGTCTCTATCACTGCCCTGTTTTCCGCCATCTTCTCTATCTCCTTTTAACTGAATTTTTCCGACCCGCCGCGCTGCAGCACTCTGCGCCGGAAGGGCCGTGCACGCCGGCAAAGAGAGACATAACAGCACCTTCGCAGCCCGCTTTACCCGTCCCACCCCGCATCTTCGGCCCCTCCTGCAACGATATCCTTCAAGGCGGAGATGAAAAGGGGTGACGTATTCAGAGATTCAGTCCTTTCCAGTCTCACACCCATTCCTTCAGCCATGCGCCTGTATAATATATCAATCTCATACAGCGTTTCTATATGGTCGGACACGAAACTTATGGGGACAACGAGAAGGTTCCTGACCCCTTTTCCGGCGAGATGCCCGATCATGTGGTCCGTCGAAGGTTCCAGCCACTTGACCGGCCCGCTCCTGGACTGGAAAGACAGGTCGTAGGGGATGTCGATTTTCTTTACGACCTCGCTGATAGTGCCCTTTACCTGATCGACATACGGGTCTCCTTCTTCAATGAATCTGACAGGCAGACTGTGGGCACTGAAAAGAAGATGTACGGGGTCCGCGGAGTCCCGGAAATTCTTTACCCCTTCTTTTATATTTTTGACCAGAGCCTCGATGTAAAGCGGATGATCATACCAGGATGATTTTTTGATAAAGCGCAGCGGCAGCCCCTTGGCTACCTGCTCGAACCTGGCAACCGACGAACCCGTAGTGGCGACGGAATAGTGGGGATAAAGGCTGAGGACGACCAGTCTCTCGATACCTTCCCGGCATATCAGGGGGACCACGTCCTCTATAAAAGGATGCCAGTATCTCATGCCCACGAAGACTCTGAATCCCGGCCCTCCGGACGAGTTGAGTTCTTCTTCAAGTTTCCGGGCCTGTGCGGTCGTGATATCAAGAATGGGCGATTTCCCGCCTATCTGTTTATAGAAACCCTCGGTCTTCCCGTGGCGCATCGTGGATATGAGACGTGCCAGCGGCCGCTGCATGAATGAAGGACCCAGCCTGATGATGTCACGGTCCGAAAAGAGGTTGAAGAGGAACGGCTTCACCGCTGACAGTGAATCCGGCCCCCCCAGGTTCAGAAGCAGCACCCCGATCACTCCGCCGGTCTCCACTCTGACCTCAGTCGCCACCCTTCAGAATCTCCGGCTCGGTATGGGGGAGGAACATGGCTCCCTGCAGTATATTCATTAACTCGCCGTCTTCGTTCATCTCCCTGTAAGTGATCCTTGCAGCTATTTCGCCGATCTCGCACAGGAGATCTCTGTCCGTCAGCACCATCTCAGCCCCTCCGAGAGAAGAATTGCCGAGGGGAATGAACCTGTCCCTGGGCATGTCCGGCAGCATGCCGATGTTTACGGCACTTTCCAGGTCGATGCCGCAGCCGAGGGCGCCGGCAATGTAGACCCTGTGTATTTCACTGAATGTGAGCCCTACCGACTTGACGAAGACATAGAGAAAAGAGAACATCGCCGCTTTCGACAGGAGAAAATTCTCTATTTCGGCCTCGGTCAGGTACAACTCCCGCGTGCCGCTTTTGTATAACATGAAGACCTTTGCCCCTTCTCTTTCCGTCACGCCCACGGCCGAATCGACAAGCCTGCCCCGCTGGTCGATAACGCCGGCGGAAAAGAGTTCCGAAATAAGGTCTATCATTCCGGAGCCGCAGATGCCCGCGGGTTCGGTGTCTCCGATGACCTCCAGGTCCAGTTTGTTGCGGAGCCTGTCAAACTTCACCCTTGAAACGGTACCCCGCTCGGCTTTCTTCCCGATGGCCGCTACTCCGCCTTCCAGCGCCGGCCCCGCAGCCCCGGCGCCGGTCATGATCCAGTCCCTGCAGCCGAGCGTAATCTCAACGTTAGTTCCAACGTCGATAAACAAGGCTGGAGATTCTTCCCTGTGAAGACCCGAATAAAGTATGCCGCTGATAATGTCGCCTCCGACGTAACTGCCCGAATTCGGAAATATATAGGCCATGGCGTTCCGGTTCCCTGACAAACCCATTTCTGCAGCCCGGCAGAATACGGGGGCGTTTACCGCCGGCACATACGGGGTCACAGGTATGTTCCTCACGTCCAGACCCATGGCGAAATGGCTCATGATTGTGTTGCCCGCAATGGTAAAGGCAAATATTTCATCGACCTCAACTCCATGGTCGTCACAGACCTTTCGGATCAGACCGTTCATACCTTCCAGCAGGGCACGGTTCAGCGTACCATATTCACCCACCATGGACATCTGCGCCCTTGTGAGGACGTCAACGCCGAACCCTGTCTGGGGGTTTTCAGCACTTGCACGGGCGACCTTCTCCCCGGTCATGAGGTCTGTCAGGGAACACTCAACGTTCGTGGACCCGATATCGAGGGCAAGCCCGAACACACTATCCTTCCCTATACCGAGCACCGTCAGGCCGTAATTTCCGGGACCCCCCGCACCCTCTCCCTGCTCTCCCTTCTGACAGGCCGGGCGGGGAAGTCTGTTTATTCCGATCACGACTTTCATCGTAAAATGATTGCGGCGGAGTTCACAGGGCAGCCTCTTCATTATGTCCAGGGGTATCTCAACACCGGAAATCCCCATTTTCTCCAGCCCGTCTCTCAGCCGGTCCGCGTCGGCGGTCTTGTCAGACGGAGAAGGAGACTCCATCCGCACTTCGCGGCAAAAAACGAGAGGATTAAGACTCATACATTATTTTTCCCATATCCGAGGTGTCATAGCCGCCAAGCCCTTCTACAGAACTCCTGAACTCCTGGTCGACCCTGATTATTTCCAAAAGGGCGGAAACGGTTTCCTTCTCCATAAAATCCGCCGGTATCACAAGGTCATACCTCTCCTTCGCCAGTGGTATAAAGTCGAGGCCCAGGGCCCGGGCAGCAGCCAGTATGCCCATGCCCACGTCGGCAATGCCGGTCAGCACTGCCGATGCAACACCCATATGCGTATATTCCTCCCTGTCGTAACCCTTCACATCACCCGCAGATATGCCCAGCTCCCTTAAATATTTGTCTGTAAGCAGTCTTGTCCCCGCCCCTCCCTGTCTGTTTATGAAGGTGACATCCCGTCTTGCCAGGTCGTGAAAACCCTTTATCCCTTTAGGGTTGTCCCTGGGCACGATCAAACCCTGCTGCCGGTAGACAAGATTCATCAGTACCACTTTGGTGTCCCCGAGAATCCGCCGGATAAAAGGGACGTTGTATTCGCCCGTCTCTTCATCCAGCAGATGGGAGCCGGCTATATGGGCCTCCCCTCTTTTCAGCGCCACCAGCCCTCCCATGGAACCCACATGGGCCGACGAAAGGGAAAACCGGGGATGCTTCCTCTTCAATATATTGGCAAGCAGGTCCAGTGCGTTGTCGTGACTGCCTATGCAGACAATGGTATTCTCTATCTCTTTTTCAGATCTGAACAGTTCAACTGTCAGCTCCGAGCCGGCCCCCACTCCTTCGGACATTGCAGGTATCCTTGCCAGGCCGTCTGCCCGCACTAGCGACATGAGCACGCCCGCACCCCGACCCACAGGGGTCGCTATCATTTTCTCGCCCACCCTGCCCACCTTCACCCGCAGGAATTCTTCCTTTCCCAAAGCCGAAGCTACCTGTCTCGAAAGCCTGGTCTTCACGACCCGCGGCTGAGGCATATCAAGTCCCCTCCATCGGTAGATCAGGGGCTTTGCGAAGAGGTGGAATGCAATGTATGCGGAAACAGGGTAACCGGGTATCCCGAGTACGGGTCTGTTTTTGACCCAGCCCAGGATAACCGGTTTCCCGGGTTTTATATTTATCCCGTGTACCATAACTTCCCCCAGTCCAGCTATGGCATGCGCCGTGTAGTCCGCCGAACCGGCCGATGAGCCCGCATTTATAACCACAAGGTCGCCTGTTTCGCACCCTTTGAGGATCGTCTCCCTGATCAGACCGGGGTCATCGGGAACGGGGTCGACCCTCAAAGCACGCCCGCCCCATTCCTCGACGAGCGACGATAAAATCCTCGAATTGTATTCAATGATGTTGCCCTTCCTCAGCTGCTGCCCCGGCTCGATGAGTTCGCTGCCGGTGGGTATTATCGTCACTGCCGGCTTGCGCCTGACGTTTATCCTTACATGCCCTCCCGAAAGCATGGCCCCGATATCGACTGGTCGTATCTCATGGTTTTCAGGCAAGATCAGTTCCGTACTTACAATGTCTTCACCGATCACCCTCACATGCTGCCAGGGAGTGGCAGGTTTTATTATTTCAATGAACTCTTCCCCTAAAGCCGCCCGGCTGGAAGCCTTTTTCGCAGATTCGGCCTCCTCGCCATGTGTAAGGTTTACATCCTCTACCATGACGACCGCATTGAATTCCTCCGGCACGGGCTCTCCAGTGTTGAGGTAAACGGCCTGGTCGCCTATCCTGAGTCTCTTCGGCGAAGTTTCCGCCGCACCGAAAGTGTCTGCAAACCTCACCGCGTACCCGTCCATGGCGGAAGAGTGATAAAAAGGCGCCGAAATCGCCGCCATAACGGCCGTCGCAGTAACTCTTCCCAGGGAATCCCAGACCTCCACACGCTCCCCACCGAGAGGCCCGACACCCTCCGAATCGAGCCTTTCCGACCATATCCCCAGCGCCTTCTCCAGGGGGGTGTTCTCCAGGTATATGCTTTTCCTCAAAACGCCTTCACCATTATCAATACCGAATATCTTTCCTTTTTACTATACAACCATACTCCTCAGAAGATACAGCCTGTATGAAATTAAGAGGAAAGATCCACCACTGAGACTGAGATACCTGGAAGGTCCTGTATTATCTCTTTGTTTCCTGCCTGGCCGTGTCAGGACCTGAATGTCACAGGGAGTCGAATGCCTCTCCCGGGTCAGGGGGTCCCGGGGCTGAGGGCGGCCTCCACATCTTTTCCTTCGGCCGCTTCAACCCGGTTCCGGCCGTTCCTCTTTGCTTCGTAAAGTGCAAAATCCGCACATCTTATCATCTTGTCCTCGCTGTCGATTCCAGGGTCCGGCATGCCCGAAATCCCCACGCTGACAGTAACCGGTCGATCAGTTCCATGAAATTTGTATTGTGAGTATCGATTTCCCTTATGCTCCCAGGAGGACAGCCGATATTTCCTTCAGGACCATGTCCCCCGCCAGATGTCCGTAATTGTCATTTACTTTCTTGAAGTGGTCGATATCCAGCATCACGAGAGAAAACGGCGTAGCATATCTCCTTGCACGCTCGAATTCCCTTGTCAGTGATTCATGAAAACGATGGCGGTTGTAAAGACCGGTGAGAGCGTCCGTAATCGCCATCTGCTCAAGTTTGGCGAGCAGTTTTTCGAGCTGCTTGTTCTTTTTTCTCAGTTCATCCTGAAGCGCTTTCGTCCGGAGGGATGCATAAATCCTGGCGTTCAATTCAAGTTCGTTATATTGTTTGGGGAGGTAATCGTCGGCCCCTACGCGAAGTCCCGAGATCTTGTCGGACAAATCTTTTCTGACCGTCAGCATAATTATGGGTATGCCTCTCGTGTCTTCTTCAAGTTTCAGCCAGCGGCATACTTCATAGCCGTCCATGCCCGGCATGACCACGTCCAGGAGTATGATGTCCAGGTCCGAAGTCTTGACCGTCTTTATCGCGTTTATGCCGTCCTGTACCCACAGGACTTCATAACCGGTTTTCCGCAGGAACTTTCTGGTCACATTCGCCTGCAGAGGATCATCTTCCACAAGTAAGACTCTGGCAGTCGACAAGGCACCCCTCCGCGCCATATCAGCTTCATATTTTCCGGAGCCGGACAATTTTTCCCTTCCCTTTAGCCCTCACGGGGCGAGTCAGCATTTTCAGAGACTGCTCGCGACTATCCGTCCTCCTGCATCGTCAACGAGGTGGCAGTGCACGAGCAGCTTTCCCCTTCCGACCCTGGCCTCCGCCACTCTCTTCGCAGCCTTGCAGACCTTTCGTAACACGTCCAGTCTGCCTCCGTCGTAAAGTTTCCGGAAGACGGCGTCCGCTTCTGCCGCCGGAAAGTTGAGCTTCCGGGGAAGCGAGCAGACCCTCCCAAGGAAGTCATGAACTTCAGACGGCGATGGGTTCCTGGATTTCCAGAGAGCAACCTTCAAAATGTCCACCCACCCAGTCACAACATGCAGTTTCACAACACCCTTGTCAGCGGACAGCAGGATCGACTCCGTAATACCCTGTCTTGCTGCTACATAACAATCTTCTCTCAGTGAAAAGAGCACCTGATGCGACCTCCTGGCGCGCTCTCCCTGAAAGAGTACGATTTCTGTCAAGTTGCGGGAATTAATTCTCTCCACCAAAAGACGCGATTAGGATAAAATACATAAAATCGGCAGTTTTTCTCAAGAAAAAGTTTCTCACCAGGAGGGACGGTCACTGCCTGTGCGAAGGTCCGGACGGCGCAGGTGCGACTGGCGGCAGTTGTAGCGGTCGGCAGTTAAGAGTGATAAAATGGGAATGACCCGCTCAAGCGGGGTGCTCCGATGCCCGTCCCGGGGTGATGACACGCCTTCAGTTTTGAGGCCTTTCGCGATAAGTTCCGGTGCGGATATCGGAAAATTCTTTCGACCGGAAGAGGTATGAAAAGTGTATATTGTCACGATCACGCCTGAGTGTGCACCCGCAGCCAAAGTGGGAGGGTTGGGGGACGTAGTATATGGTCTCAGCCATGAACTCGAGATACGGGGACATATGGTCGAGATCATTCTGCCCAAGTACGACTGCATGCGATATGACCAGATTTACGCCCTCCAGAGGGTCTATGATGACCTGTGGGTCCCCTTTTACGACCACCACGTCCACTGTTCGGTATTCTTCGGGTTTGTCCATGGCAGAAAATGTTTCTTCATAGAACCCCACTCCAACCGCAATTTTTTCAACCGGGGGATTTTTTACGGCCATCACGATGACCCCGAAAGGTTCGCTTTT
>JARRRI010000003.1:100550-111422 GCA_037380845.1 Candidatus Sulfobium sp.
CGGCAAGCATCCCGATATCATCCACTGTCACGACTGGCAGACCGGTTTGGTACCCGTCCTTCTTTATGACATATATAAGTATCTCGGCATGACCCATCCCCGGGTGTGTTACACCCTGCATAACCTGAAACATCAGGGGGTAACGGGCGAATTCATATTAAGGGCCGCCGGACTGAACAGGCAGGACTATTACTTCAACCAGGACCGGCTGCAGGACAACTTCAACCGCTCCGCAATAAACCTGATGAAGGCGGGCATCGTGTACTCCAATTTCGTGACCACAGTGTCCCCCACATATGCAGGGGAGATACAGCAGACAGGTCTGTCATACGGGCTGGGCCATACTCTGCACGTCCACGGAAACAAGTTCGGAGGAATACTGAACGGCGTCGACTACGATGTCTGGAACCCCGAGATCGACAGATATATACCTTACAGATACGGGATCGACAACGTAGAGGCCAAGTATGGGAACAAGGAAGCTCTCCGGGACAGGCTGTGGCTCCGCCGGGAATACAAACCGATCATCTCCTATGTGGGGCGGCTTGACCACCAGAAAGGAGTCGACCTTATCAGACATGGTCTTTTCTATGCCCTCGGGAACGGCTCACAGTTCGTACTCCTCGGTTCAAGTCCGGACCCTGGGATAAACAATTACTTCTGGCATCTCAAGCACCAGCTGAACGATAATCCCGACTGTCATATAGAACTGACTTTTAACGAAGAACTGTCTCATCTGGTGTATGCAGGTTCCGACATGATAATCGTACCCAGCCTCTTCGAGCCTTGCGGTCTGACCCAGATGATAGCATTGAGATACGGGACGGTCCCCATAGTCCGAGATACGGGCGGATTAAGGGACACCGTGTTTGACGCAGACTATGGCCAAAGGCCTTATCATGAGCGAAACGGGTATGTTTTCAGGGATTTCAACTATCAGGGACTCGAGTCGGCCCTGCACAGGGCGATAGGCATGTGGTATATGTATCCGCGGTATTTCAGGGAGCTGATGACAAATGGCATGAGATATGACTTTTCATGGAACCATCCCGCTGGTCACTACCTCAATATTTATGAGTACATAAGGGAGAAGTGACCTGACAACAGGCGGAATCGCCCTGGACATTTCCCCCCGGGAGAAAGGGGTTCACCATAAGCCTCCGGAAGTGAATTGACATCGGTTTATTTCTGCCATATGCTGTGATTATAGTTTTTGTCGGAGTTTGCAGGAACGGGCCCGGACGTTAAACTTCATTTCTGAAATCGGTGGAAGGAGGTAGTCATGGAGAGAAGACTTTTTCTTAAAAGCGCAGCACTGGGCACTATGGCAATGGGAATAGCCCGCAGCGCCTTTTCCGCGGAAACATACTATCCCGTAAAGGTGGACCGGGATCTCTTTAAAGCGATCAACCGCGCAAAAGATCTTGAGCATTTGAGCGGCTTGGAGAAGTCGCATGTGCCGATGATAAAAGCTCCGGACAAGGTCAAGGCCGGCGAACCGTTCACTGTGGAAGTCAGCATAGGCGAAAAAATCCACCCTATGGGACCCAGACACTGGATCGAACATCTGTCTCTGAGTTTAGGGAACGAACCGGCGGGGAGAGCGAGCTTCCAGTCCAGGGGATACCTTCAGCCCAAGGCTACCTTTACGGTGGTCCTGACAAAGGAGTCGGCGCCTGCCGGAAAGGCGTCGCTCGTGGTAAGGCAACGGTGCAATCTGCACGGTTACTGGGAAAACAGCCGCAACGTGACGGTGATATGAGTATTTACGTAAGATGCGGCCGGGTCAGCCCCGGGGGATAGCCGAGGTAGGATTCGGTGGCCGAAGTTTATCATGCGCTGGGACTCAATATGCATCAGCCCCTCGGGAATCTTCTGGCCCTCCACAACTCGGATGAGGCGTGGGAGGCACGGCAGATCCTCTGGTGTTATGACCGGCCCACCCGTATGCTGGAGGGATATGAGGATATCGCCAGACTGCACATGAGTTTCTCCGGTACTCTCCTGAAACAACTGGAGGATCCGGCCGTCAGGGAGACCTTTCACGATGTGGTCGATATAGAGGATTTCCTCGCCAGGTACAGGAAATCCGGTATCGAGTTCGTGGGTACCGGTCTTTATCATCCGGTCTATCCGCTGACACCTTCCTCAGACTGGGATGCGCAGACCGAATGGTGGATAGGTCTGGGGAAGCATCTCCTGGGGCGCGAGAATTTTCAGGGGTTCTGGCCGCCCGAGATGGGCTTTTGCATGGAAATGATCCCGATGCTGAAGCGGCACGGCTACAGGTATGTGCTCGTCGATTCCTGGTACATCAAACCGAAAAGAGAAATGAGGTGGGAGGAATTGCGCTACCGCCCTTATATAGCCCGGTATGGCGGAGAAGAGATAGTCGTCGTCCCCAGGGACAGGGAACTTTCGGATTCACAGGAATCCGGACTCGACCCGGGCTGGTTTCAGCACGAGGTCTACGAAAGGACCAAGTGGTGCGATTTCCCCGCTCTTGTCACCACATGGACCGACGGCGAAAACGGGGGATGGTTCCGGACGGCCCACCTTGAAAGCGGCTTCTGGGGCTATTTTTATCACACCATCCTGAACAGATACAGGGAGGGCACCCTCGGCTTTACACCCGTGCATATCAGTGACTACATCGACAGATACCCTCCTGCCGAAGAGGTTGACGTCCACCGGGGGGCATGGAATACGGGACACCACTGGGGAGGCGATTTTACCCAGTGGACAGGTTCACTCCTTCAGAAGAGAGGCTGGGACGAAATACGAAATGTCAGCGCATTCTACCAGGAGGTAAGAAAGACCTTTGATAAGCGGAAGGAGGGTGCAGCCGACCCCGAAGATATCCGCCAATTGATCGTAAAGGCATACGACCGCATATTGGTTGCGGAAACCAGCTGCAACTTTTACTGGGGGAGCCGCTGGGTCCACCGCTCCTTTGACGATATCGAACAGGCGTACCACCTTCTCGATACCGCCATGGAGAGGCTGAAGGCCGGCGGGGAATAGGAATTAAGACGCGGCGGCTCAACCATATGCCGCGTCCGGATCAGAATTCGGGGAACATCTTGACGGAGAAGACCTTCCCCTTCGCAGTTACGGCCTTTGCGGTAAGAATACCCCCTTCGACATAGGCGAGTTCAAAATTATCGAACCCCCGTGATACGAAACTTTTCGCATCTGCCGGACAACCTTTTTCGCAACCGGCAATGCCCCGTACCATCTTCGGCAGAAGCCCCCTGACATCCAGTCCGTTCAATCCTTCACCTCTTTCTGAAAGGAAAATGCTGATCTGCTTCATCAGGGAATCAACATCCATATGGAAAGGATCGTCGATATCAATCGAGAGGGAATCGCCTTCCAAGCTTATATCCAGTTCCATCAGAAAACCTCCCGTAGCCTAAACACCCAACAATTTTAGCCGATATCTGCGGAAATATTCAAATTGGAAAGAGTTCGCCCTCTCTCACCCTCTATCAGGCTGCTGAAAAAGGTGCTTTTAGCCTTTTTTCGTCATTCCCGTGCCGACGGGAATCCAATTATTCCGGTTAGTTTGGATACCCGCCCCCGCGGGTATGACGGCATTCAGGAAAGTCGTGATATTTTTTTCCAGCAGCCTGCCGTTGCATGACTTCCTGATGCCACAGTCCGCCGAAATGATGTATTATATCAACTGATAATTTACATGGTAAGACAACACCCAACACAGGAAAAGGAATCGATCATGGATGATGTATGTCCCTGCGGTTCCGGTATGCCCTTCGCTGATTGCTGCGGACCCGTAATCGAAGGGCAGAGACATGCGCTTACGGCAGAACAGCTGATGCGTTCCCGCTACTCTGCATATGTAAAGGGCCGGATAGAATACCTGAGGACGTCGCTGCATCCGGACCACAGGCAGGACTTTGACGAGAAGAATACCAGGGAATGGGCGGAAAGTTCTGAATGGCACGGCATGGAGATAGTGGAAACAAAATATGGCGGGCCGGAGGATGCCGAAGGAAAGGTCGAGTTCATCGTCTCTTTCACTCAGAACGGCAAAAGAATGACGCACCATGAACTGGGCAGTTTCAGCAAGGTCGACGGCACATGGTACTTCCAGAGCGGCGAGGCCGTATCGCCAAAGCCTGTGGTGCGGACGGCCCCCAAGACGGGGCGCAATGAACCTTGTCCCTGCGGGAGCGGCCTGAAATTCAAGAAATGCTGCGGCAAGTGACCGGAGGTTGCTTTCCCCTTTAAGAACTTCTTTTCAGGGGCTTCCTATGGACAAGAAGAAAGCGTTGTCTGAAATTACGCAGGAAATAGAGTCATGCCCTCTCTGTAAAAAATGGGGCGATGGCCGCGCTGTTTCAGGAGAAGGGAATCCAGATGCCGACATTCTTTTCATAGGCGAAGCTCCGGGCAAAGAAGAATCCAGGACCGGCCGGCCTTTCGTCGGGCGGTCCGGACAGCTGCTCAGATCGGCGATCCGCGACATCGGGCTCAGGGAAGAGGAGGTGTTCATCACCAGTCCCGTCAAATATCTGCCCCACCGCGGAACGCCGGTCAGGGAAAACATCCTCCATGGGAGAGAACACCTGCTAAGGCAGCTCTCGATAATCAAACCCAAGATCCTGGTCCTCATGGGAAGCGTCGCCTGCCAGGGACCACGGCAGCATCGTGAGGCTCAAAGGCATGACTTGTCTGATAACTTTTCATCCTGCCTATGCCCTTCGGTTCCCGTCGGGGAAGAAAGCCTTTTTCCGGGATTTCAGGAAGCTGAGAAGGCTTGTGCAGGCCGGGACGAAGGCAAAAAATGATCGCGTGTAAGCGGAGGCGGTTGTTTACCAGCCGATAAAAGACAACAGGTCCTCCAGCCGGAAAAGATAGCCGTGCCGCATAACGAACAGCACCTCGGCAATAAGGAAAATGATGAGGACCACAATTATGGCCGACAACAGTTTTTCGAGTAGGACCGTTACCGTTTTCATCGCTGATTTCCTCTCCCGTCAGCTCTGTCCATCTTCCGGACTTTATATCGGGTATAGCAACGGTGTAACTACTAAATAGCACATAACGGAAGGCCGGTCAAGCACTGCCCTCCGTCAACGTCCTTCAACACTCCCGTATTCCGGCCGCCTGCGCCCGTTGTTCGCCTTCATCGGACATTGCGGTCCGTATGCATTCGTGAACGGCGTCCTCTATCGTGCAGTGCTTCGTCTCAATATTCCTGTGATGCTCGATCAGCGCACGCAAGAACCTGACTTCTTTTTCCGGCAAGGTGATTGTCGCCTGCATGCGATTCTCCTCCCGTCACTCCACACCGGGTATAAGCGTCGGCATGAAATGATGCCCTACCTTTTCCGGTATCGGTCACTGATGGCGACTATGGGTCACTGATGGCGACACTAATTCGCCGCGCATCATCTTCTTTTTCATGTAGATCAAAATAGCCGCCCCGCCCAAAACAGTTGCCACGCTCAGTATCTGGCCCATCGTGAAAGGACCGGCAATGAACCCGAGTTGCTGGTCCGGCTGCCGGAAAAATTCTACAAAGAACCGGAATATGCCATACAGAATCAGGAACAGGGCAGTCAGCGTCCCCCTGCGCAGATTCCGGTCTTTGAGAGACCAGAGTATAGTAAAAAGTGCTACACCCTCCAGAAGAAATTCATAAAGCTCAGAAGGGTGACGCGGCAGCGGCCCGCCGGAAGGGAACACCATTGCCCAGGGGACATCGGTCACCCTGCCGTAAAGTTCGCCGTTGATGAAATTGCCGAGCCTTCCGAGGCCAAGCCCTATGGGGGCGGTCACTATTATGAGGTCGCAGAGCTGCCAGAAATCAAGCCGGTGCTTCCTGCAAAACAGTATTCCGGCTGCGACAGAGCCGATAAGGCCGCCGTGAAAAGACATTCCCCCGTGCCAGACGGCGAAAATCTCCAGCGGGTGGCGAAGATAGTCGGCCAGATTATAGAAAACCACGTATCCCAGCCGCGCCCCGACAATCAAGCCGACAACAATCCAGGAATAAAGGGAGTCAATATCCTCCATCGTGATATCGAGCTTCTTTTTCTTCAGCTGGTACCTGACGAGAAGGTATGAGGCCACGAACCCGAGGAGGTACATGACCCCGTACCACCTGACGGCCAGGGGTCCTATCCTCACTATTACGGGGTCTATGTGCGGATAAGGAATCATGTCAATTCCTAATTTACGTTCTGGCCGACCGTCTTGTCAATCGGGCATGCGCAGCACTATAATCTTTATCGTTATGGATTCACTGAAGCAGAAGATCATTAAGACAGTCAGGGAAAGAGGCCCGATGACATTCGAGCAGTTCATGGAGGCGGCCCTCTATGACGCGGAGTTCGGGTACTATATGTCGGGCGCGCCCAGAATCGGCCGGGAAGGCGATTTCTTCACCGGCTCTCACCTTCACCCGGCCTTCGGCGCCATGATAGGCAGACAAATAGAGGAGATGTGGACGCTGATGGGCAAGCCGGGGAGGTTTACGGTCGTGGAACCCGGCCCCGGTGAAGGCAGGATCTGCAAAGACATGCTGAACAGTCTCAAAGACCGGAAATTCTTCAATGCACTGAGCTGTTTTCTGGTAGAGCGAACCCCATCCATGAAGGAAAGGCAGGAGGCCATGCTGGCCGGCTTCCGAGAAAAGGTGACGTGGTATTCTTCCCTTGAGGATGTCGGGACAGTAACAGGCTGTGTCTTCTCAAACGAACTCATCGATGCATTTCCCGTACACCTTGTCGTCATGGAAGATTCGATGAAGGAGGTCTACATTGGATTGCAGGATGACGGCCTCAGGGAGCTGACCGGTCCTTTAAGCGTCCGGGAACTGGTGAAGTATTTCGCTGAAAGAGGTCTGGCACTGACAAAAGGTTACAGGACCGAAGTAAATCTCAGGGCAAAGGAATGGCTTCATTCGGTAAGTGAAAGACTGAAGGAGGGGTTTGTCCTGACGATCGATTACGGCTATGCGGCCCGGGATTATTTCAGCGGGGAGAGGGACAGGGGAACAATCATGTGCTACTACAAGCACCGGCTCAATGAGGACCCCCTTGAACACATAGGGGAGCAGGACATAACTGCACACGTGAATTTTTCGGACCTTCACCTATGGGGTAAAGAGACAGGCCTCAGCACTGCGGGCTTTACCAGCCAGGGCGCCTTCCTCATGTCGTTGGGCATACACGAGGAGATGGAAAAAATTGCTGCAGCCCGGAAGGATTATGTCTTTGAACTTGCCCGCATAAAGAGACTTATCATGCCCGGTGGAATGGGTGAATCCCACATGGTGATGGCTCAATACAAGGGTAAGGGGAACCCTGAACTGAAGGGCTTCTCCATAAGGAACAGCATCAGACACCTGTAGCCCTCCCGACGTTGCAGGACATCCTGTCCCGGAGTATTCATAAGGCGGGGGCAGAGACCCTGCGGAGTTTTATTGTAATTCCAGGGTGAGCTCCCTGAGTGATTCCATGCTTCGCAGGACGTTTTCGGGGGTATGGGACTCGATCGTGTAAACGCATTTCAGGTTCCGGAGGAGTCCGAAGAATTCCCTGAAATCAAAAGTACCGTCACCGATGGGCAGGTGCTGGTCCGAAGTGCCGTCGTTGTCGTGAAGGTGGAGTTCGAATATGTAGGGGTTCAGGGATTCCATCCATTCTGCGAGCGGGAGTTTCGAAAAAAGATTGAAGTGCCCCGTATCAAAACATATACCGAAGTTGTCGGACTTCATATTCTCCATCAGAAGTTTCAGATTCGAGGGCTCGTCCTCGAAAATGTTTTCTATCGCCACCTTCAATCCCATCCCGGCGGCCCTTTCACTCACCTCTCGCCAGGTCAAAAGGCTCTTCTCCAGCCACAGGTCAACATTCAGTGCGTACTTCCACTTCTCATAGCCCGAATGGAAGACAACCGTTTTCGGCCGCAGCACCTCCGCCACATCGAGGATCTGACGGAACCTCTCCATGGTCGCCGTGCGCACCATGGAGTCTACCGCACCGGGGGACAAGTCCATAAAGGGGGCATGAATAGAAAGTTCGGGGTTATAGTCGAGTCTTTTTTTCAGGTCGGTGATTTCAGGCAGTGGTACCGAATCAAGGATAGCTGCCCCGAAGTATATCTCCAGGTTAAGTGCGTAATGTCTTATGACGTCGATATGCTCGGGTATCCTCTGGAAGGGGATATGCGCGTGAGGCGAAGACACTACTTTGTGACCGGCGCTTCCTCAGATGCGGTCTTCTTTTCGGCCTTTGCCGCTTCTTTTTTCTCTGAGGCAGCAGGCTTGTCGGATTTGACGCCTTCTCCCTTCTTCCCCTGGTCCGTACCTTTCTTTCTGTCCGACGCGTAATCCGTAACGTACCAGCCCGTCCCCTTAAGGACGAAAGACGTATTGGAGATCTGTTTTTTCATTTTCCCGCCGCAGTCCGGGCACACCGTGAGGGGGGCGTCCGTAATCTTCTGCATTACCTCGTGATGCTTTCCGCATCCCTCGCACTGATATTCGTAGATAGGCATATGATTAATACCTCCGTCGATAGACTTAACTAATTAATATAACCCAGACACTGAAAACTCGTCAATTTCGGCGGATAACCTTTCCCCGGAAACAGCGGCGTGCCGCATTATGCATGCCGCCCCTGCCGGGCAAAGAGAGAAAGCCGGGAAAGACTCAGAAATATCCGAAACTTCCAGGGGCGGGCGCAGAACATGAATAGTGACTATAATAGATACATGTTCATCACAGGACTGACCGGAAACTACGGGATGGGCAAGAGTTTCGTTCTCTCGCTGTTCAGGGACCTCGGCGCCATTACAATCGATAGTGACCGGATCGTCGACGGGCTCCTGAGAGAGGGAAAAGTCGTAAGCGATATGAAAAAACTGCTGGGCGAGGATGTACTGGACAGGGAAGGCAGACTGGACAAGAAGGCGGTCGCGCAGAGAATATTCAGTGATCCGGCTTCAAGAAGAAGCGTTGAGGCATTACTCCATCCTCTGGTACTTGAAAGGGTAGACCATCTCGTCCAGGGCGTGAAAGACGCAAACCGGTTTGTCGTGGTGGAAATCCCTCTCCTTTTCGAAGGCAATTACGGCGACCGGTTCCGGAAGACCATGACCGTCTTTACATCCGAGGAGACAGCCCTTGAGAGGCTGGAAGCAGAGGGGGTTCCCCGCCGGGAGGCCCTGCTCAGGCTGAATTCGCAGATGCCGATCGACCGCAAAAAGGAACTGGCGGATTACATAATCGACAATAACGGCAACATGGAGGAGACCCGGGAGCGGGTAAAGGAGTTATACAACTCTCTGATAAAGGATATGAAAAAACAGAATTAGACCGGGTCTACATCGATCACAACCTTCGGCCCCCTGACGTTTCGGGTGATGCCCGTTATCTTCTTTGCCGCCGCTCTGAGCAGTCTCTTGTCTCCCGATTTGAGAAGAAACGTGACCCGCTCCTCCCCTTTCCTGTCCTTGTCGATCACCGGCCCGAGCACCTCCACATTTTTCCCTGCCCGCAGGACCAATTCTTCCGCCCGCGGGACGTCTACGCCGCCCGAAAATGTTATCTGGAGCAGCCTGGAATAGGGGGGATAATGCATGTTCTTCCTTACGGCCAGTTCTTCCCGCACAAAGGAGAGATAATCGCCCTCCCTGAGATATCTGAAAACCGGGGTCCCGGGAAACCGCGTCTGTATGACCATCTGTCCCCCCGGCCCGAGGAGTTCGCCTATCGATGCCAGTTCCATATAGGTCTTTTCTGAAGACCTGAAGTCCGGGATGTTCAGGGAAGCATCTATATTAAGAACCACGGCCAGACCGAATTTTTCAATCTCCAGCCTCTTCGTCATCATCCTCGTACCCACTACCACCTTTGTCGAATCTTTCGATATACTTCTCAGGATCTCGGCAACTTCCGAGCGCTTCTTCACTTCATCGCTGTCGAACCTGAGGGCCTCCGCGCCCAGAAGCACCTCTATTTCTTCCTGCACTTTCTGGGTGCCGTAACCGGCAAGTCTGAGTCGGTGGCCGCCGCATTTTTCGCACTTCCCGGGGATATCCCTGGAGACGCCGCAGTAATGGCATTTAAGGACTTTTTCCTTCTTATGAAGGACGAGCGGGATATCGCATGAAGGGCAGCGCTCGGTGTGTCCGCAATCCTCGCACAGGAAAAGGGTGGAATGGCCCCGCCTGTTGATAACAAACATCACTCGCTTACCCAGGCTTAGCCTGCTCCTGGATATATCGAGAGCTGTTTTCGAGATGCCGGGGCTGGCCTTTTTTTCGAATTTCATGTCGACGGTCCTTATCTTCGGACGTTCCGCCCGCATCCGGGGCCTTATAAAAGAGTATTTCCCCGAGAGGGCATTAAAGTAAGAATCTACCGAGGGCGATATGGACGTCAACATTACCTTGCATCTCTCCATATAGCCCCTCATAACAGCCGCATCCCTAATGTTAAATCTGATACCCTCCTCGCGTTTATATGAACTGCCGTGTTCACGGAGGACCATGATGACGGATATATTGGGCATCGGGGCAAAAAGGGCCAGGCCCGTGCCGACTACCACATCGTGAGTTCCTGCCAGTATCCTCCTGATGTATTCCGATCGCCTGCCTCCGGTAATCCCCGCATGAAGGACGCACAGTCTGTCCCGAAATCTGTCCGCAAGAGCACCCGCCAGCGTGTTTGCACGGGAGATTTCCGGGAGTATGACGAGTATGTTCCTGAGGCCCGTCCCGAGAAGCGCCCGAACGAGCGAGTACTCGTAAGTCGAAGAGGGGGCATGGACAAGAAAAGTGTGGTACCGCTTTTCTGAAAGTGTCCCCGTTATATCCGATATATCTTCTTCGGGG
>JARRRI010000004.1:0-52243 GCA_037380845.1 Candidatus Sulfobium sp.
CTTTTACATACCTCAAAGCCGTATATCTTGGGAAGGGCGACTTCCATTATTGTGAGAAAAGGATATTCCCTGAGGGCCTTGACGACGGTGTCGATTCCGTCCGATGTCGTTATGATCTTACAGCCCAGAGGAGAAAGAATGGAAGTAATGCTGTTGATCATTTCGGGGTTTGAATGGGCAACGAGTATCTTGCCGGTGTCGAGGTTTTTTCCGGGCCGGGCCGCCGGCTTCCTGACGATCAGCACCGCACCGCACTTCGGACATTTGAACCTCGAACCGGAAGGCGAAAGCCTTGTCTCGTCCACTTTGAGCTTTGCCCGGCATTTAGGACATAAAACTACCACCTGCGAATCCTCCTTGGCAGCCACAATTTGATCGTGAGCAGACCCGCCAGGAAACCTCCCATGTGAGCAAACCAGGCTATACCCCCCTGGTTCGGTCCGGCATGGATGAGCAGGCCGCTCACGACCTGTATAATAGCCCAAAAGCCGATAACTATCAAGGCGGGAATCCTGATGATCTGGACAAAGAAGCCGAGAAAAACAACGGTGTGGACCCTGGCCCTCGGAAAGAGCAGGATATATGCTCCGAGGATCCCTGAAATCGCGCCGCTGGCGCCGATCATTGGGACGGTCGACGAAGGCACCGTTAACGCATATGCATAAGCCGATATGACGCCGCTTACCAGGTAGAACAGAAAAAATCTCATGTGTCCCAGCACGTCTTCTATATTGTTCCCGAATATCCAGAGGTATAACATATTGCCGCTTATATGCAAGAGTCCGCCGTGCATGAACATCGAGGTGAAGACCGTCAGGGACGGGGGTATCGCCTGGTCCGATCCGAAGGTCAGTATGTTTTTTGGTATCGCCCCGTAAACGTGCGCCATCCTGCCCGCGTCATTACCCGACACGAACTGAAGTATGAAGACCGCGACGTTCACTCCCATGATGAGATACGTAACGAAGGGCACGGTCCTGACGGGATTGTCGTCTTTATAAGGGATCAACTCTCTTCTCTCTTCAATGGCCGGACACGAAGCTGATCCGCGCCCTATGCCACTATTCTACATGCTTCCCCGCTCAATATCAGTCAAAATGTCCCGCAGGTGACTTCTCAGATGGACTGTCACCGCGGCGGAGTTTATGGGGACACCGTCCAGTTCCGCCTTTATCTCCCGCGTATCAAATTTACACTCCCGGCCGTCCTTTACATAGCTAAAGTCAAAGTCCACCCGGGGATTGCCCGTTATCAGGACGATCAGGGTATCGGCGATATCGCCCAGGGGCCTCATATCTATGTGGCCCGGTCTGAAACGGGCTTCCACGACGGTGCCCTTGTTCGCTGCGGACGATATATTTATGTCGCCGCCGGTCTCCCTTGCAGATTGGGCGAGGAGCGCAAGGCCCATCCCGATCTTTCTGGTCGTGCGGGTGGTGTAAAAGGGATCGAGTGCCTCGCGCAGGTGCTCCTGAGGAATTCCCCTTCCGTTATCTTCCACGCGGACGGTAAAGATATCCTCACTGCTCTTTTCGGTAATCCGGATCTTAACGAGAGTGGCGCCCGCATTGATCGAGTTTTCTACGATGTCCAGTATATGGAGAGAGATGTCTTCCATAAGTCTACGGAACGATCCCCCGCCCCCCGGTACCCTTCATCGCGAGGCGGATCTCGTCGAATGTCGAATGATACATGAGGAGGCCGGTCGTCCTCCTTCCGATGTCTTCTATCTCGTGCGCATCCGAGGATGTAACCCACGGTATGTGGAGATAATCTGAAAAAGTTTTTGCCGCATCAGACATTGTAATCCGCGGGGAGATTTCCAGCCCGTCGAACTCTATCCCGGCCGGGACGAAGCCGAGCTGGCCGATGATCCCGAAACCTTCCCTGTCGATATGGCTGGCGATAGCCAGCCCGCTGAAGCTGTGTATGAGATCGACGACCCTGTCTACCGGAAGGCCGGTCGCGCCGATCAGGAGTCTCCTGTTGAACGCCACTACCTCATCGGCCTCATTGGCGACGACCTGCATCCCGAATCTTTCGTCGTCGTTTTCCCCTGCCTGCAGGTTTTCGTATACCACCGTCTGCATCGCCTCCGCGTCTTCCACAGCCCCGAAGAGACCCAGGATGTGGACCTCTTCCATCGAGGTGATCTCCATCCCGGGGACAACATTTATCCCTTTCTTCTTCGCCAGGTGTTTAGTCACCTCCGCGTTTTCCGCCGAGTTGTGGTCGCATATCGCAAGGATGTTGATCCCGAGGGATGCCGCTCTTTCGACGATGGCCCGCGGCGTCATCGACAGGCCGGCGCAGGGGGAAAGACACGTATGGATATGCAGGTCGGCCCTGAACTCTACCGGCATCTCAGGCCGAGGGAATAGAGCCTGCCGACCAGTTCGAAAGTGGGCAGGGTGGTTGCCAGTATGGGGACGTTCTCCTCGGCAGCTTTTTTCAGGGTTTCCTGGTCAGGGGTCCTGTTGTTTACCAGGACTATCCCGGAAAGTCCCTTAAGGGAGGCGACGGCGACGATATTCAAGTGTACCTGGAGTGTAACCCACAGGAAACCCTCTCTGGCGTTTCCGATCACATCCGACAGGAGGTCGCTCACATAACCCCCCGTGACCTCCCTTTTCAGGTCAATGCCGGGTGTCTTTACTTCAAGAGAGAGGGAATCGACAAGATCCACGAGTTTCATGGCCACCTCCTTAATTAGAGTCTGTATGAGAATTGTCTTATTCGCCGAAGTCCTGTCATGACCGCAAGCCCCAACCGGGTCGGGACAGGCTGCGCGCGCCTGCCTGCCGGCAGGCAGGTCGGGAATCCTTCTGTAAGACCGCTTGAAAGGTTCCCCGTAAAGGTCGGGACAGGCCGGACAAGTTTGCCCGCCCCAGGCGGCGCCGAAGGCGACCGGGGCCGGAACGACAAACTGCTTCGGACTTGCGCTGCAATTTATAACTCATCCTTTTCCCCGCCGGGCATCGTCTTCTTTGTCACCGGTTCAGATAGATGATAAATTCCAGTGTTGTCCCTGCGCCGACGACCGAATTGATTTTCAGTTGGTCGGTGTTTTTCTTGATGTTCGGAAGTCCCATCCCGGAGCCGAAGCCCATCTCACGGATATAATCTGGTGCCGTGGAATATCCCTCCGTCATGGCCAGTTCAATATTTTCGATCCCCGGTCCCATGTCTTCCACCACGACCCGGATCTTGTCCGGTGTTACGTAATACTTCATCATGCCTGCCACCGCGTATATGATCAGGTTCATCTCCGCTTCGAAGGCGGCTATGGCCGCCCTCCTGATCACTCGTCCCTGGACGTTCATCCCTTCAAGCAGGCCCTTCAGGCGGCTCGATGCCGCTCCTGCATTGGTGAAGTCCTTGCCGGTAAGAAAGAAGCAGCCTTCCGTGCAGCCGCTCACCCGCCGCCCTCCGCATTGCTCCGCAGTCCCTTCTCATAGAGTTTTCCGCACACGTCGAACATGGAGTAATCGGTCACAAGCAACGGGATCCTCTTTTCCTCGGCAAGGGCGATCGTGTCGACATCAGGCCTCTTGGACTGAACGAAGACTATGGCCCTGATGTCGGCTACCTCTGCCGTGCGGATTACCTGGGTGTTGGTCAGACCCGTAATCAGGAGCGAGCTGGTGATCGAAAAGGCCAATACATCGCTCATGAGGTCCGCACAGTAAGCCATATCGACCCTGATGCCCATATCTTTTGCCCTGGCAAGAATCCTGGCACCAAGGGCGCTCTTTATCTCGTCGAGTGTCATGAGAGTAACGGAGAGGGCCGGGAAAACCCGGCGGAAGCCCGGACCGGCCGCGTACGTCTCAGGACTTCCGCCTTTATCATTTCCTTCTACCTTATCCCTGTACCGCTTCAATCTTTACCGCGGTCGTAACGGGGGTTCCGTTTTCCGAAGGGAAAGTGAGAGCGTTGACCCTGCCGTGCGGGAAGTGAGACGACGTGAATACGGTTCCGGACGGAATCTCATCCGATACCTTCGCCTTGAGGTATACCGTTCCGCGCTTTGAAGTGACCTTGACATGGCTGCTGTCGGATATACCGAACTTCTTTGCGTCGTCTTCGCCCACCTCCAGGAATGCTTCCGAAACGACAAGGTCGAGGGCCTTTGACCTCGTCGACATGGTCCCCGAGTGCTGAAGCACGTCTCTCGTTACCAGTGAGAGCGGATATTCAGCATCGGGTTCTTCGCCTTCGGAATGCGCCACCGGCTGGAAGGCCCTTTTCCCCTCCGGCTGCCCTTCCGCCTTTACCATAGCCGCTATCTCTTCAGATACGTCGCCGATGTTCCTGATCGAAATATCGGAGCCCATCACGAGCGAGAGGTTCCTTATTATCTGCCAGTCCGGCATCGACTGCCCCGTGGTCTCGACCACCTTGTTCAGCTTCTGGGCGACGCCCTCGGCGTTTACGAAAGTCCCGTCCTTCTCAGCCCAGCTCGATGCAGGGAGCAGGACGTGGGCGTACTTGGCGGTCTCGGTCATCGCGATATCCTGGACTATCAGCAGTTCCAGTGCCTTAAGCGTGTGTATGATCTTTGAATTATAGGGGAATGCGGAGACGGGGTCTTCGCCCATGATATAAAGAGCATGAAGCGAGCCCGGCTGGTAGAGCATGTCAAAGAGGTCTTTGCCTCCCTCCGGCCTGATACCCATCTCATAGGCACCGAAGGTATTTGCGTAGTCGGCCGGTATCTGCAGCGCCTCCGCCTCTTCCCCCAGCAGGATGACGAGGTTCGCCGCCGCCAGCACGGTGTCGGAACCCTTGGTGTTCTCGGTATGGTTGACCGTGAGGGATATCATGCGGCTCTTTGCCTTTGCCAGTGCCTCGGCCGCCGCGACGATTTCGTCGCCGGGAATCCCGGTGATTTCCGAGACTTTCTCCGGGGTGTAATCCGCGACCGTCTTTTCGAATTCAGCAAAGCCTTCCACCCCGGATATCGTCTCTCTGTCGTAAAGGCCCTTGTCCATAATGGCCTTCATTAGACCATTCAGGAAGGCCACCGAGGTGCCCCTTTTCATTTTGAGGTAAGCGGTGCTGTGCCTGGTGAGCTTCGTCTCTTTCGAGTCCGCAACGATAAGTCGGGAGCCTTCCCTCTTTGCCTGCAGTATATTGAGGCCGAAGACGGGATGGGTTACGCTTATGTCGGACTCGACGACCAGGATCGCCTCCTTTCCCAGAGGGGCCTTCAAGTCTATGGGATGAGTCTCTAGTCCGAAAGCCTTCCCGAGTGCGCTCTGCACCTTCGTGTATCCGAAGGCCGCAGCGGAATCGAGGTTGCCGGAGCCCACGACGCCGGCCATGAATTTCTTCAGCATGTAGTTGTCTTCGTTTGTGCACCTGTGGGAGCCGATGGCGCCGACGGACGAGCTGCCATAGGAATTCGTTATGAACTTCAGCCTGTCGCTGATATAGGACAGTGCTTCGTCCCATGAGGCCGGTACAAGAACGCCTTCCTTCCTGATCATCGGCGTCTTCAGCCTGTTTTCGCTGTAGATGTAGTCGAAGCCGAACCGGCCCCTTCCGCAGAGGTTTCCCTCCGACCGGCCATTGTCCTCTTTCCCCCGGGAGCGGAGTATCTTGCCCTCCCTGAGGCCCAGGGTAAGCGTGCACCCGCAGCCGCAGAAAGAACAGACCGTTTCCTTCTCCTCAAGGAACCATGCACGGGCCTGGAACTTGAAGGGCTTGCTGAGGAGAGCCCCGGTGGGGCAGATGTCTATGCACTGTCCGCAGTAATCACACTCCAGGATCTCGCCGAAGGCCGGCTGCACCACCGTCGGGAAGCCTCTCCCTATGAAACCCAGCGCCCCCCTGCTCTGGTGCTCTGCACAGATGCGGACGCACTTTCCGCAGAGGATGCATCTGTTAGCCGTCAGCTCGACAAGAGGCCCCCTCACGTCCGGCGGTGCGGCCTTCCTGTGCCTTACAAAGCGCCCCTCCGGTTTACCGTATTCATATGCAATGTCCTGGAGGTCGCATTCGCCTGCCTTGTCGCAGATCGGGCAGTCCAGAGGATGATGTATCAGGAGGAGTTCAAGGACCGTTTGGCGTGCCTTCCGGAGCTTCGGTGTTTCCGTCTTGACGACCATGCCGGGCGCCACGGGGGTGGAACAGGAGGCGAAAAGCCTCGGCTGCTTTTCCACTTCCACGACACAGAGCCTGCAGCCGCCGTAAGGTCTCAGCCTTTTGTCATAGCACATGTTCGGTATATGGATCCCGTTTTGCTGGGCGGCCTTGAGTATTGTAGTGCCCTCTTCGACGGATATGGCCTTGTCGTTGATCGTAAGTTCAACCATTATGCTTCCCCCTTTGCCGTCCCGCCTTCCGGCGCCCCGGTCTTGACCTCTTCGGCCTTTTCGGGCGATCCCGCGTCATAGCCGGCGGGCATGATCTTTATCGATTTGAATTTGCATGCCTCATAGCATGTCCTGCAGTGTACGCATACCTCCTGGATGATCTTGTGGGGCTGCTTCTTCTCTCCTATTATCGCTTTTGAGGGGCATGCCCTCAGACAGGCGCCGCATCCCTTGCAGAGTTCCTCGTCTATCACGAACGTCGTAAGGTTTCTGCAGACGCCGGCCTTGCACCATTTGTCGTGGATATGCGACTCGTATTCGTCCCTGAAGTATTTTATCGTTGTCAGCACCGGGTTCGGAGCGGTCTGACCGAGGCCGCAGAGCGAGGTGGTGAGGATGTCCTTTGCGAGGTCCTGAAGGGTCTCGATGTCGCCTTCCTTGCCGTTCCCCTCGGTGATATCGGTAAGCATGTCCAGCAGGATCTTCGTGCCTACCCTGCAGGGCGTACATTTGCCGCAGGATTCATCGGCCGTGAATTCGAGAAAAAATCTGGCGGTGCCGACCATGCAGGTATTGTCGTCCATCACGACCATTCCGCCGGAACCCACGATGGCTCCGGTGGCCACAATGTCCTCGTAGGTAACCGGCGTATCCAGGAGGTGTTCCGGGATGCAGCCGCCGGAAGGCCCCCCGAGCTGTACGGCCTTGAAAGTCCGGCCCTTTCTGATGCCGCCGCCGATGTCGTAGATGATCCTTCTGAGGGGAATGCCCATCGGCACTTCGACCAGGCCCACGTTGTTTACCGCACCCGTCAGGGCGAACACCTTGGTGCCCGCGCTCTTTTCCGTCCCCAGGCTCCTGTACCAGTCCGATCCGTTCAGGATGATCGGTGCTATCTGGGCGAGTGTCTCGACGTTGTTCAGCACCGATGGCTTGTCCCACAATCCCTTTACGGCAGGGAAGGGAGGCCTGGGCCTGGGCATTCCCCGTTTGCCCTCTATGGAGCGCATAAGCGCAGTCTCTTCGCCGCACACGAATGCGCCGGCGCCAAGGTAGATGCCGAGTTCAAAGTCGAACCCGGTATCGAGGATGTTCTTTCCGAGGAGTCCCATCTCGGTCGCCTGGTCTATTGCCATCTGCAGACGTTTCACGGCAAGGGGATATTCGGCCCTCACATAAATGTAGCCGTTGTGGGCGCCTATCGCCTTTGCGCCGATGATCATTCCCTCTATCACGGAATGGGGGTCCGCTTCCATAACCGACCTGTCCATAAACGCGCCGGGGTCCCCCTCGTCGCCGTTGCAGAGCATGTATTTAACATCGGATTTCACCTTGGAGGCGAATTCCCATTTCAAGCCGGTGGGGAATCCGGCGCCGCCCCTGCCGCGCACTCCGGAGTCCTTCACGGTCTTTATGATCTCTTCCGGTGTCATTGCCGTAAGCGCCCGGGCCGCAGCCTGGTAGCCGTCCCTGGAGATATATTCCTCGATCTTTTCCGGATCGATCAGCCCCTTGTTCCTCAGCACCCTCAGCACCTGATGCTTGAAGAAGGGAATTTCCTTCATCAGAGGTATGGCGGTCTTCTTCTCCGGCTCCCTGAACATGAGTTTCTCGTAGGGCCTTCCTTTAAGGAAATGCTCCTCTACGAGCTTCGGTATCTCCTCGACCGTCAGCTTCTGATAGAAGACCTCGTCGGGGTATACGGACATGACGGGGCCTTCGGCGCAGTAGCCGTTGCAGCCCGTCAGGACGATCTTGATCTCATCGGCGAGGCCTTTCTTTTTCAGCTCTTCCTGGAGGGCGTCTTTTACCTTCATCGTCCCGCTTGCCACGCAGCCCGTCCCCGCGCATAACATCAGATTTGCACGAAACTTTTCCATCTATTTCCTCCTCACACTTTTTTTCACTTTCAGTATGTCGTCTCGCTGCCGACAACCAGGGCGTATTTCTCGACGGGGGCGCCCCCCAGCACGTGTTCCCTGAATATCTCCCTCATCTTTTCTTCGTTCAGGTCGCAGTACCTGACGGGGGGCTGGTTCATCAGCTCCACCGTAGCCAGAGGCTCTTTTGCGCAGAGGCCCGCGCAGCCTGACGTGGTGACGATGATGTCAGTGGATTTTGCCTTCGCCATCTCGTCCATAAGCGCCGTCATGACCGCCCTGGCACCGGCCGCTATGCCGCAGGTGCCCATGTGTACGGTAACCTTCGCCCTGTATCCGCCTTCCCTCAGTGTGAACTCGGCTCTGTGCTGTTCCTTGATCTTCTGAAGATCCTCTATCTTTAATCTTGGCATACTAAACCTCCTTCTCGGCCATCTCTTCCGTTTCTTCCGGAGCCGCGGCCTGGATGACTGACGGCTCGTACTGACTGATGATTTCGAGTGCCTTCTTCGGCGTCATAGCCCCGTGCGTGTCCTGATCGATCACCATCACAGGGGCAAGGCCGCAGGCCCCGAGGCACCTGACGCCCTCAAGGGAGAATTTCCTGTCGTCGGTGGTGTCTCCTATGTGGATCTTGAGTGCGTCGCTGATCTTGCCCAGCACACCTTCGATCCCTTTAACATAGCACGCCGTGCCGAGGCAGACCCTGATATTGTGGTCACCCCTGGGCTTCATCGTGAAGAAGGAGTAAAACGATACAACGCTGTGCACCTCCGCCGGAGGAAGGTTGAGCCCCCTGGCTATCTTCTTCTGTACGACCGGCGGGAGATATCCTACGATTTCCTGCGCCCTCTGAAGAACGGGGATCAGGGACCCCGGCCTCTCTCTGAACGCTTCTATCACCCTCTGGAGTTCAGCCTCCATCGCGGGAGGAAGTTCCTCGGCGGTTTTTTCCGCACCTTCCTCTTTCTGCCTGCCCTTCGTCCATTCCACGGCCCGCTGGGTCACGTCGAGAAGGACCGCAGGGGTGAAGGGCTTCGGCACATAATCTATGATGCCGAGCTCAAGGGCTTCCTTTATCGTTTCCTGGGAGGGGTAGCCGGTAATGATTACTATGCCCGCCGCAGGCTTCGTCTTCTTTATCCATTTGATCAGGGTGATACCGTCTACCTCGGGCATCTTCAGGTCGGTGAAGACGAGGTCGTAATCCCCCTGCCCCATCTTCATGATCGCCTCCCTGCCGCCCTGGGCGCCTTCCACTGCATACCCTTCGCCCTTCAGGACCCTCTCCGCGCTCCGGATGACGATGAGTTCGTCATCGACAATCAGTATTTTCGGGTCTCCCGCCATAATTTCCTCCTGGAGTTATTGATTGGTTGTTAACGGTTTTATGCGTGCCAGCCAAAGCAGCCAGCCTTCGCTCAGATTGTCGCGTACCAGGGCGCTCATCGCGTCATTTGCCTGATGGTTCAGCTGGGTCACCACGCCCGACATGGGCGAGATGAGGTCGTCGGTCTGTCCGCCCCCCGAAAGGACTTTCGCAAAACATTCGCCGGCGGCGACCGCCTTTATGTCCGCGGGGAGGTCTATGTACATGAGCTGGCCGCTCAACAACCAGTAACGTATGTCGCAGCCTATTTCCCATAATCCGTCTTTCACCGGCCGTGCCCAAGTCCCCTCCTTATAAAAGATGACGGGGTTTGCCGTATCCCTCAGAGAAACGATCTCGTTCCTGAATTCGTCGATAAATGCCTTCCTGAGTATCCATCCCCTGTTGTCGAAGACCTTCGTGGCCACATTCAACATGAAATCGGGTGTGAAGGGCTTTTCGATGAATTCGAACGCCCCGAGCCTGACGGACTCTTTGGCGTCTTCCAGCGTGGGATAGCCCGTTATGATTACTACGTCCAGACCGGGCTGGATGACCTTCGATTCCCTGAGGACGGTGATCCCGTTGACGTCGGGCAGCCTGACGTCCGTAATAAGAAGATCAAACTCTTCATTGGAGATCTTCTTTATCGCGTCCTCGCCCTTGTCCGCGGTCAATATGTTGAATCCTTCCGCTCCGAGGATTCTTTTGCAACTGAGCGTTACAACCGGGTCGTCGTCAAGGACCAGTATTTTTCCCTTGTTTTCCATAGTCGCCTCCTCCTGTTCAGTTCTTGAAGCCTTGAACGTCATCAATCAAAGCAAATGAGATGCCAAAATGAAAAAACCTTCGAAAACAGACAGTTATCGGTAAAAGATTGGGCGAAAGGCCGGAACAGAAGCTTGCGAAGTATAAGAAAATAATACAGGGGAGGGTGCATCGACCTCAAATCGCCGTCGGAAGCCGGTAAAGAGAAGGATTTGAAGTATGTATTTTCTTTTTATACACGTATATATGGCAACTGAAAATACCGAAGGCAAGCGGCAATAGGCCAGAGGCAACAGGTTGGGGGGAACTCCGCCTGATCATTCCCGGGGTAGTAGCCGGGAATCCCTGTCTCTAAGCAGATGTGCCCGGATTTCCGCCTTGCGAAAATGACGACGTGCAACCCTGAACATAAGAGAAGAAGCTTTGGATGTATTGCACTAGAAACGCAGGGTGGCCTTCATCCTCTTCGGATTCAGAAGCAGGTCCAGCGCATCGACAGCGGAACGTACCAGGATGGCTGCGGAAGTGGCGGCATCCATCGCGCACCCCTCCTCGAGCAAGACGGCGATGCCGACCCTTGCGGCCTTCAGCATCCTTCTGTCGTTGTTGCCGTTGCCCAGCGCAACTACACCCTCCGGCCCCAGGCTGTCGACGTACGATTCCTTCTGGATGTCGTGGCCTTTACCGCGGAGGATATGCAACGTGCATTGCACACCTTCAAGTTCCTTCCTTGCCATGCCGAACGTGTCGGCTGTCAGAACGTGTATCGTGAGGAACTCACCTGCTTTGTTGAGGCGTTCCTTAACCCCGGGCAGGAGTTTTCCGTCGACCGACAACGTTCCGGTAAAATCGGATACAAGGTGTTCCAGTCTTACGGACCCGAAACCGGGTATTTCTATCTCGTGCATTGTTGCCTCCAGGCAGGCAGCCCGGGATTATTATCCTTACGGCTGCAAAAAGAATCCTCACGAAGCACGAAGGGCGCGGTGAAGAATGCCGTGCAGCGACACCCTACGGCCCTGTACAGGGGTCCGCCATCTTTTCCCCGAAGTCACAAGCCGTCAGGTCTGTATTTATATGTGAGACGGGTGAAATAATGTTGCGATTGCAAGGCCTTTTCCGTGCTGCCGGTAACACAAGGGTTATTCTCCCGCGTCCCTGTGGGTATACTTGATAATGTCCACGTCGGAAAGGGCGACGATACCCTCCGTCACCATTTCGTCCAGGATGGGCATCACCTTCCTGACGTTTTCTTCGACGTCCATCACCGTGATCAGTATGGGCATTTCCCCCGTTGACGTCAGAGTCTTCTTCTTGTGGTAGCGGCGGTGAGGGCCGTATCCCGCGATTGCCTTATATACGGTCGCTCCGGCGATGTCGGTCATGATGAGCCTCTTTACGATCGCCTCGTACAGTGGCTCCCCCTCCCACTTGTCATCTTCGCTTATCATGATGCGAAGCATTTTTGCCTTGCCCTGCAGTTTCATGGTTTCTTCCTTTTGCTCCTCGGTCTTGGCGCTCTTGCAGCACTTAACAACATTAGTGTCAGACACCTCCACGAGGCCCTTTTCAACGACGTGATAAACGTCCGGAAGGACCTTGTCGATCATTTCCGCTGAATCAACTACCTCTATCTTGACCGGCAGGCTTGTAGAGAGTTCGAGCATCTTCGCTGTATGAACAACACCGTCGCTTCCGTACCCTGCTATGCCCCTGAATACGCTCACCCCGATGATCTTGTTTTTGAAAAAGATATCGAGCAGAACCTCATATACGGGCTTGCCGTGGAACTTTTCCGTCTCGTCGACGTATACGACAAGCTTCTTTGCCGGTCCCTTGGTTACCATCAAGCCTCCTATAGTATCTTGGCGAGTACCTCGCCTGTCTTAAGTGCGACAAACCCCAGAAACACGCTCAAAACAATATTGAGGCCCGCCAGCAGAAGCTCGCTGTCTTTCAGCAGCTTGCCGGTCTCATATTCGAAGGTCGAGAAAGTCGTATAGGCCCCCAAAAACCCGACGAAAAGAAAAAGCCTTATCTGCGGGCTGACCACAAATTTCTCGGTAAGCAGTGTCATCAATAACCCGATAAAAAAACAGCCGCTTACATTGGCGGCGAACGTACCGGCGGGGAAGCTCCTGCCCCACTTCATCCCGACCCAGGTCGCGATCACGTATCTGGCGATTGCCCCTATGAAGCCGCCTGCCCCTATTACCAGATAATTTATCATCAATGACCCAGTTTCTCAAACCTTAACGGCACAAAAAACTCCTGCCCTCGAAAAAGAGCAGGAGTCATCAGCCGGAATCGGCGCTTAAAGGCGAACTCCATCGCCTCTGGTAACATATCAATAAAGATCCTGATATGTCAACAGCACCCCACAATTGACCGCGACTTCCCTCCGGACATGTCATTGGTCAGGTTGTCACTCAAAACGGAAGAAGTACTTCGGTCGCGAACTTCGGCAAGGTATCCGAACATGAATGGCATGTTTTCTCAAACTGATAGGACAGGAACATCTTGGTCCGGAGTCGATAGACCCTATTGGACTGTCGGATATTCAGCCCAAGAGCTGCGGATCAGAATTTCCGGCTTTTACTCTCTAATGCTTACGGCTTCCTGCCTGAAATTCCCAATAAAGGCACCGCATTATTGGAATCCCAGATAGACTTCACCAACAGTAGCGCCTATGTCGCCCTCCGTTGTTGAGGACTGGGTACTTTTCAGGGCATGCCTGATTACTTCCTCTTTTTCTTTATCCGTGAGGCGTGCCCAAAGATTGGATTCGTTCAGGATCTCTATAACTTCCTTCGCAGTCATAATTGCCACCCCCCTTGACCTGGAGAAGCACATTCAGTCAGTAGACCTGCGTCCCGGCTTCCCGACGAAGGTCAACCCAAATGAAGAACCGTAGTCTGCAACGAGGCCCATTGCCAAAATAAGACCAAAAATTATTGACCTTCTCATTCTCCTCCTCCTTTCGTTTCTCGATTAGTGACCTAATTGAATCAGGGTCCTGATTCCTACTTGTAGCTTACCGGCTTTACCGCCCGATTGCTATGATATTCACTGCCTTTGTTGCGGCAATTATTGCGGAAGAGATTGCTCTTTATTGCTGGCATTACCGAGTAAGCGCAATAAAAAGCAACATTACGGTAATTGCTGCTTATGATCACGTCTGACACAGCTGTTAATCTGTTCAAACTCACGACCTATTCTTTAATTGTATCGAAAAGGGGGCTTCGGAAAGCGGTACTACGGATAACCTTTATCGTCCGCAGTGTTTATCTTCAAAGGTGAGCATTTCAAACATCTGAAATATACCGGGCTCCAGCCTCAAAATAACGAGGGCCTTTTTTCGACCATTTGATTAAGGCCTTGCGGCCGCTAAAATCAGGCATCATGTGTTCCGTTATTGTTAAAGTCTGTCCTTCTTTAATGCCTGCCTGAGTAAGAAAACCGAAGCCGCGGGAAGAAATGTCAATTGTTATACCTTCAAAAATTTCTTCGGATATGCCATTGAAGAATCGAAAATTAGCAATAATTCCGTCGCGCGCAACAATTCTCCTTTCTTCTTCACTTGTGGCTCTTCTTATAGCTGCCGAGGTGACTGTACCAGAAGACATCAGCTTATACTTTTACGCCTATTACAATACATCATCCTTACCGTAATTCGGAGAAAACGCAACACCAGTCAATTGGTCAACTCCTCTTTGATTACAATAGACCTATTATAGCGGAGGTGTCAACTTCAAAGTTTGGTTCTCATTTTAGCTTATAGCCGGCGTTTTAGAGGCTTTGCAGGAGGGGGTATAAAAAGGGCTGCACCAAGACACATCTTGAGACTAAAGTGCGGGGTGAACTCCTCGTGCACTGAGAAAATCCTGCTGTACTGACTTGACTTCGGGAATAAACCAGTACATATTAAAATTGCTTGTTCAAGAAAACCGTTGGGTGAAGAAGGCTTTTTTGGGGCGGGGGTGAAAAAGCATGAAAAATGAGGAAGAGATTCGTGCTGTAAAAGCAGACAACTCTGCTTATAAGGTTTTATCCAGAACAGCATTCTACATTGTGATTCTGGCGTGGATTTTACTCGCTGTCTATATTTTGCATATTGACGGAGAGTTAAGCGAAGACATCATTAGGCCCTTCCTGATAGCGGATAGGCCGGGCTTTAGACTCCGGGCTTTCGTACTGCTTGTACCGCTTGTTTTGACCTTACTTGGATATCTCATCAATGACAGGGCAAATCTTTTCAGAAAGGCCCTGGCTGCAGAAAAGGAATCACGGCAAAGAACTGCCGAGCTCGAACAAGTCAACGAGCTTTTGACACGTGAAAATAGCGAACGGAAAAAGGCGGAAGATCTGTTGACCCGTCAGGCTTTTTATGATTCTCTTACAAATCTGCCGAACCGGTCGCTTTTTATCGAGCGTCTGCGCGCTTCACTGCAGCGCAGGAAGCGGTATCCTGATCATTCCTTCGCCGTGCTGTTTCTTGATCTTGATCGCTTCAAGGTTATCAACGACAGCCTGGGGCATATAATCGGGGACCAATTGCTCATAATGCTTGCTCAAAGGCTGAAAAAACACATCAGGGCTATTGACACAATTGCCCGTTTTGGGGGTGACGAGTTCGCCGTCCTCCTGGAAGAGACCAAAGAAATATCCGCTACGAATGAGATTGCCGAGCGGTTCCATAACGAGATGAAAGAGCCTTTTACAATATTCGGTCGTCAGATATTTACGACCATGAGTATAGGCATGGTGCTCAGCAATATGGGAGATTACACAAAACCTGAGGAGCTCCTCCGCGACGCCGACACGGCAATGTACCACGCGAAAGAGCGCGGCAAGGCCTGTCATATCATCTTCGACGCAACCATGCATGAGAAGGTAACCGCAGCCCTTTGGCTCGAAACAGAGCTGCGGAGTGCAGTGGAGCGTAACGACTTTATTGTCCACTATCAGCCCGTCATTTCACTTGAAGGGAACAAAGTTTGTGGATTCGAAGCGCTCCTCCGCTGGCGGCATCCGGAACGCGGGATTATTACGCCTTCGGAGTTTATTGTGGCGGCCGAAGAGACCGGCCTCATCTTTCCCCTCGGCGAACGCGTTATTCGGGAAGCATGCCGGCAGCTCAAGGCTTGGCAGGACCAATTCCCAACTTACCGGGGCCTGACAGTCAGCGTGAATGTATCCGCAAAGGTCTTCTCACAGCCTGACTTCTTCGCCTCCGTGAAGAGCATCCTTGAGGAAACCGGCCTTGCGGGAAGCTGTCTAAGACTCGAGATAGTGGAAAGGACCCTTATAGAAAACCCCGAGCCGGCTGCCGCAACGATAAATCGCTTCAAGGAAATGAACGTCTTGTTCGACATCGATGACTTCGGCACCGGGTACTCTGCCCTGAACTATCTTCGCTACTTCCCCATAAAAGGTTTGAAGATCGACGGCTCATTCATTAACGCCCTTACCTCTGACAATAATAATGTGGCAATTGTCAAAACAATGATTGCTTTAGGGAAGGTCCTTGGCTTAGACGTTATTGCCGAGGGAGTGGAAACAGTCGAACAGCTTGATGTATTCAAAACGTTACAGGGCGAATATGCGCAGGGATTTTATTTATTCAGGCCCTTGGACAGTAGGACAGCAGGGGACCTTCTTTCCGGCAAAATATCGTCGCATTGAAATACAACCTCAAATGAGAGCGACTGGTCTCGAAGGTTTCGGTAGTTTCAGCCAGATACTCTCCACCGCGTTTCCTGTACAGGTCGAGGCAATGTCCGAAGGGGCTTCAGGATGTCGGGCTATAGCGCTTACTAAGCACAACCTTGCTCATTTGAGGGGAAATCGGTGATTTGGACGCTTTCCGCGTCATCGCTCGCCTGGCAGCAGATTTCAGCGGCCGGAGGGATGCTTCTGCTTCGCCGAGATATTGTATTTCTTCATGAGAGCATGGAAATTGGGCCTCTGCATTCCCACGTCGGAAGCCGCCTTCGATATATTCCACGCGTTTCTCTTCAGGGCCTCCATTAAAAAGGATTTCTCTATGTTTTCGACGGACTTGAGCCTCAGGTCTTTCTTCTTTTCCTTCAGTTCGTCCACGGTCTTCGGCACCTCTTCCGCTACCGGTATTTCAAGGGCAGAAAAATGCTCCGGCCGGAGGGTCTTGCCCTGACACATGATTATGGCGCGCTGTATGCTGTTTTCGAGCTGCCTCGCATTGCCCGGCCAGTCGAAAAGGAAAAGCATCCTCATCGTTTCCGCGCTTATATGAGTCACGCTCTTCCCAATCTCCCGGCTGTATTTCCGGAGAAAATGGTTGGCAAGGGCGGGGATGTCCTCCCTCCTTTCCCGAAGTGGCGGGATATGGATCGGAAAGATGTTCAGTCTGTAAAAGAAATCCTCCCTGAAGGTTCCATCCCTTACCATCGTCTTCAGATCCTTGTTCGTAGCCGACACAAACCTGACGTCGGCCTGGACGGTCTTTTTTTCGCCGACCGGCCTGAACTCCTTCTCCTGCAGTACTCTAAGCAGCTTTGCCTGTGTCGACAGGGCGAGATTGCCTATCTCGTCAAAGAAGATGGTCCCTCCGCCCGCCATTTCCAGGAGTCCTTTTTTCTTTTCGAAGGCGCCCGTGAAGGCCCCTTTGGCATGTCCGAACAATTCCGACTCGATAAGTGTTTCGGGGATGGCATTGCAGTCTACAATTATGAAGGGCTGTTCCTTCCTCGGGCTGTTGAAATGGATGGCCTTGGCGACAAGCTCTTTTCCGGTACCGCTTTCACCGGTGATGAGCACCGTGCTTCCAGTTACCGCCACCTTCGCTATGAGCTGAAAAATCCTCTGCATGGCCTGGGACACACCGACGATGTTCCCAAGCTCATAGTGAGAAGGTACCATCTCTCTGCCGGCCGCCGAAAGACCCTTCCTCTCCATTGCCCGCTTTACGAGTGACAGCAGGTCGCCCGGGCTGAAGGGCTTTTCTATATAATCGAAGACGCCGGCTTTCATCGCCCTCACAGCGGTCTGTACCGTCCCGTACCCTGTCATGATGATCACTTCGGTTTCTGGCCACTTTTCCTTGATCCTTACCAGGATCTCTATGCCGTCGATGTCAGGCATCTTAAGATCGGTGAGAACAAGGTCAAAGGGAGAAGAGTCGAGTGCCTGCAGTCCCTCATTGCCGGATTTAGCGGTTCTTATCCCGTAGCCTTCCGGCCTGAGTATTCGTTCACAGCTGATCCTTATGATGTCTTCGTCATCGATGATAAGGATGCTGCCCCTGTTCATGACGTCGGATTCCCCCATGGGTTATTCAGGGCCTGTGCCCAAAAGGACCCCGTTATCGTGGTTTTCAGCCTGTCCGGACCCCGGCAAATCGACCTTTATTATGTCATTGTCCGGTCAAGTCGTGGAATCACAGCCGACTTAACCTTAAAGTTGCATAAATTCTCTCATTCACGCAACTTTAAGGTCTATTGTCCAGCGCGGCGGCAACGGCGGAGGTCAGGGCGTCCGGAGTGAAGGGCTTTTCTATGTAATCGAAGGCCCCGAGTTTGATGGACTTCACCGCCGTGTCGACCGTCTGGTAGCCGGTAATGACGATTACCTGCGTTTGAGGCCACCTTTCCTTGATTGTTCGGAGGACCGTTATGCCGTCCATGTCGGGCATCTTGAGATCGGTGAGTACCAGGTCGAACGGTTCCTCTTCCAGCATCCTGATACCGTCGAAGGCGTTTGCCGCCAGTCTTACCTCGTACCCCTCCGGCGAGAGGACCCTCTTACAGCTGGTCCTTACGATACTTTCGTCATCGATTACCAGAAGTTTGCCCTTGTTCATATCACATCCGCATAAGCCGGCAGCCTGACAAGAAAACTGGTCCCCTCACCTGGCCAGGTCTTTACGTCAATTTTACCACCATGCTCCCTGATTATGCCGTGGCTGACGGCGAGCCCCAGGCCGGTGCCCTTGCCGACCGGTTTTGTGGTGAAGAAAGGCTCGAATATCTTCGCCAAATTCTCATCGCTGATACCCGGACCGGTGTCGTGGAACTCGATTTCAACATAGTCCATGTCGTCTTCGTTTACGTTCCTCGTTGAAACGGTGATAGTGCCCTTGCCTTCGATCGCATCCGCTGCGTTCATTATCATGTTAAGGAAGACCTGCTGCAACTGGGACGCATCGGCCTTCACCCTTGAGAGGGCGGGGTCGAGGTCGGTGATAAGCTTAATGTCGAAGAAGTCGGCCTTGTTCCTGACGATGTTGAGGGAATGGGAAAGGACGTCGTTAATGTTCACCGGCGCCTTCTCGGCAGCCGAAGCCCTCGCGAAGCCCAGCAGTCCCTTTATGATATTCGAGCACCGGTTCGCCTGCTCGATGATCACTTCCACATCCTCCCTCTCTTCGGTGTCCTGAGGCAGGCGCTTCAGGAGGAGATGCCCGAAGGTGACGATCCCCGTCAGCGGACTGTTTATCTCATGTGCGACGCCGGCAGCCATCCTTCCGAGAGAGGCCAGCTTCTCCGAATGGATGAGCTGGGCCTGCGCCATCCTTATAGCCTCTGTCTTTTCCTGCACTTTCTTTTCGAGGGTGTTGCCCCATTCGACCAGCTCGTTCTTTGCGGCTTTAAGGTCTGATGTCATTTCATTGAACGCCGAGGCAAGTTCGCCCATCTCGTCTTTGGTGTTGATCTCGACATGGTAATCGAGGTCTCCGTCGGCCACCTTCTGCATGCCCTGCGCAAGCATGCTCACCGGGGTAGAGACAAAATTCCACAGGATCGTGCAAAGAACGATCGAGATGATAAAAAGGAATATGAGGATATAAACGGTAATGGCGATGCCCTGCTCCTTCATGCTCTTGTCCATAAAGGCGAGGGAAAGGTTTGCCTGTACGAGCCCCAGGATCTTCTGAGATTTCCTGTGCACGTGGCACGCCGAGGTGTAACAGGCCGGCTCGTTGAAGATCGGCTGCACGATGGTCAGGACCCTGGCATTACTGTCTGTCTTGTGTATGAACCAGGTGGGTGTTGACTGCGACTGGCCAGTGGCGGAATGACAGCTGAGACAGAGGGGGGACTTCATGTCTATAACGGTACCGATCTCCTTTTTCGAAGATGCATAGGCGATCTTGCCGCCGGTGTCGAACACCCGGACGTCCATCACTCCTTCTGCGGAACCGATCGCCTCGATTGTCTGCTGCGTAAGGAGTTTCTGGAAGGTGAGCATTCCGTAACGGGTGCTCTTTTTTACGGAATCGACGAAAGAGGAGCCGTATTTAACCGAATACTCTACCAGTTCCTGCTCCTGGTGTCTGAAGAGGAAATACCAGAATATGGAGCTGCCGACTACCATCAGGGTGCCGATGGTAAGAATGAGCTTGCCGGTCAGCGAATGGAAGGATTTCTTAACAAGCATTGGCCCACAATGAAGTCATTTGCATCTATTATGCATAAGGTCGGTACAAACCTACAAGCCTAAACTTACAAGTTTAATTTTTTCCTTGACAATTTAAGCCAATTGCATCAAATTATATATCGTCATGCCCGGAGCCTTTATGCCGTCAGCATATTTGCCGATACTGATCTTCCTGATGGTCGCAACGGCCTTTGGAATCGGCGCACTCTTAATCGGCGAGCTATTCAGAATAAAAAGACCCTATTCCGAGAAATTGATGCCGTATGAGTCGGGCAATCCCCCGGTGGGAGAGCCGCGGCAGAGATTTTCCGTAAAGTTCTATATCATAGCCATGCTCTTTGTGGTGTTCGATGTGGAAGCGATTTTCCTCTATCCGTGGGCGGTGACGTTTGACAGGATAGGGCTGTTCGCTTTTGTCGAAATGATAATCTTTATAGTGATACTCCTCGTAGGATATATTTATGCGTGGAAAAAGGAGGCTTTCGTATGGGATTGACAGTCGGCACTTCTTCACCTGCTCTTGTCGAAGTGGACGAAAGGACAAAGGTCCTTGCGCCCAACGTCATCATCACTACCATCGACAAGATCATCAACTGGGGAAGAAGTTCGTCGTTATGGCCTATGACCTTCGGCCTTGCCTGATGCGCCATTGAAATGATGACGACGGGATCGTCACACTATGATCTGGACAGGATGGGCATCATCTTCAGGGGCTCACCGAGGCAGGCGGACTTCATGATAGTTGCAGGCACTGTGACCAAGAAGATGTCTGAGATCGTCCGGAGGGTCTACGACCAGATGCCGGAGCCGAGGTATGTAGTATCCATGGGCAGTTGCGCATGCAGCGGAGGGATATTCAATACTTACAGCACGGTACAGGGATGCGACACCTTTGTGCCTGTGGATATTTACGTGCCGGGATGCCCCCCCAGGCCGGAGGCCCTTATGGAAGGCATCATCAAGCTCCAGGAAAAAATAAGGGCGGAGCACTTCAGATGGAGCCGGTGGAGATGATTCTGAAAGAACGGATCCCCGGTTGAAACCTCGGGAATGACGGCTACTGGAAGGACTTTCCGCGAAGCAGGCGATTTGAAATCGTAACAGGGATATGGAACCTTTAGAGATTGCAGAAAATATAAGAGAAAAATTCCCGGAGGAAGTCCTGGATGTCAGGGAGTTCAGGGGACAGGTTTCGGTCACCCTCAGGAAAGACAGGATTCTGGACGTCTGCCGGCACCTTCACGATTCCCCGGACCTTTTCTGCGATTATCTGGTAGACGTGTGTGGTGTCGATTATCTCGGCAGGAAGGAAAAGAGGTTTGAGGTCGTTTACCATCTCTATTCCATCAGGCACAGGCATTCGGTAAGACTCAAGGCGGAGGTGCCTGAACAGGACGCCGAGATAGATTCCGTCACCTCCATATGGGCCGGCGCAAACTGGCATGAGAGGGAGGCCTTCGATCTCTACGGCATAACTTTCAAAGGTCATCCCGACCACAGAAGAATACTCCTGCCTGAGGACTGGGAAGGTCATCCCCTGAGAAAGGATTATCCGGTAAAAGGGCCCGAGAAGGAATGGTCCGGCTTCCAGGACGTGCTTGACAGGGCGAAGAGATTTCACGAATTTGAATGGCACGAGCCGGGTGAGTAAGGATATGGAAAACACGGAAACCGGTGAAAGGACGGTAGAGACAAAAGACCTGCAGATCAGCATGGGTCCCCAGCACCCTGCGACCCACGGTGTTCTGAGACTGGTCCTTGACCTGGACGGCGAGACCGTGAAGAAATGCACGCCCTACGTGGGGTATCTCCACAGGGGGGTGGAAAAACTTGGCGAAAACAGGACATACCTGGCCGCCCTGCCACTGACCGACCGTCTGGATTACATATCGTCGATGAACAACAACGTCGGATATGTTAACGCCGTCGAAAAACTCTTCGGTATCGAAGCCCCTGAGCGGGCCAAATTCATCAGGACCATAGTCGCCGAGATGGGCAGGATATCGAGTCACATCATCTGGCTCGGCACCCATGTCCTAGATATCGGCGCCACCACGCCCTTTCTCTACGCCTTCCGCGAAAGGGAACGCATACTGGACCTTTTCGAGATGCTATGCGGCGCCCGTCTCACCGTCAGTTATCCGAGAATAGGCGGGGTCAAGAACGACATTTCACAGGAATTCATGGACGAGCTTTACGATTTCGTTCTCGATTTCCCTTCCAGGATTGATGACTATGAGACGCTCGTTACCGAAAACAGGATCTGGAAGGAGCGGACAGTGGGAATCGGCGTGATTTCCGCGGAAGAGGCTGTAAACTGGGGCCTCACCGGAGGCACACTGAGGGGCTCGGGCGTCGACTACGATGTCCGGAAATATGCACCGTATGATGCTTACGGCCAGGTTGACTTCGATGTGCCGGTCGGCAGGAACGGTGACTGCTACGACCGCTACATCGTCAGGATGCAGGAGATGAGGCAGGCCAACAGGATCATCCAGCAGTGCATAGAAAAGCTGCCGACGGGACCCGTAATGGCTGATGCCCCGAAATTTACCCTCCCTTCCAAGGAGATGATCCTGAAGGATATGGAGCATCTGATACACCAGTTCGTGCTTATCAGCAAAGGGCCGGCGGCTCCTGAAGGAGAGGTCTATATGGGCTCCGAAGTGCCCAAGGGGGAGCTGGGTTTCTATTTTATCAGCGACGGAACCGGCAAGCCTTACAGGATGAGGGTAAGGGCCCCGTCTTTCGTCCACGCCTCGGTGCTTCCCAGGCTGTGCGAAGGAGGGCTGGTGGCGGACGTTATCGCAAACATAGGCACCATCGACATCGTTCTCGGTGAGTGCGACCGCTAGGAGTACCGGGAGTATAATGTTCAGCGAAGAGGCGATAAAGGAACTTGACGGCATAAAGGCGAAATATCCGACGGCGCGGGCGGCGCTTCTTCCGGCTATATACGTCGCCCAGCGGGAGTTCGGGTGGCTCTCGGCCGACGCTTACGAGGCCGTGGCGGATATACTGGGGGTGCCCAGGGCGATCGCACGGGGAGTCGGTACGTTCTATGCCATGTACAAGAACATGCCGGCGGGAAGGAATGTCGTTCAGCTTTGCACAAACGTCTCCTGCATGATATTGGGAGCGGAGAAGCTGGTCGACTTTCTGAAGAACAAATACGGCCTCGAACCCGGCGGAACTACTCCGGATAAGAGATTTTCCCTGGTAATAATGGAATGCATAGGAGCCTGCGGAACTGCGCCTGCGATGCTTGTGAACGACGATTTTTACGAAAATCTGACCGAAAATTCTATAGAAGGGATTTTGGGGAAATATAAATAGCATCATGGAAAAAGTCCTCTTAAAAAACATAGACAATCCTGATTCGGCAGACATCGGCCAGTATCTGAAAAGCGGCGGCTATCAGAGCCTTCCGAAGGCCCTCACCATGGAACCGAAAGACATTATAGAGGAAGTAAAGAAATCCGGTCTTCGGGGGAGGGGAGGAGCCGGTTTCCCGGTCGCCATGAAATGGACGTTCGCGTCCGCCGACCCCAAGTTTCCGAAATACCTTCTCTGCAATGCAGACGAGGGGGAGCCCGGAACGTTCAAGGACAGGCCGATTCTCGAAAAGAATCCTCACCTGCTCATCGAAGGAATGGCCATATCAGGGCACGCGCTGAAGGCGGAATACGGTTACATCTACCTGAGGGGAGAGTACCCGGCCGCAAAGCATATACTGGAGGCGGCAATCGGACAGGCCTACGATAAAGGCTTTCTCGGAGACGATATCCTTGGGAAAGGAATAAGGTTCCACCTTGCCGTCCACCAGGGCGCGGGCGCCTACATATGCGGGGAGGAGACCGCCCTCATCGAGTCTCTCGAAGGCGACAAGGGACAGCCCAGGATCAAGCCCCCCTTCCCAGTCAATGTAGGCGTGTTTTCAAAGCCTACGGTAGTAAACAACGTAGAGACGCTTTCCAACCTGCCGTACGTCCTGGAAATAGGCGGGGAGGCATATTCGAAGATAGGCAGTCCCGACTGCCCGGGTCCGAAGATCTACTGCGTGAGCGGACACGTGGAAAGACCCGGTGTGTATGAACTGCCCATGGGGACGAACCTGCGGGACATCATTTATACCCACTGCGGGGGCATAAGGGGCGGCAGACAGCTCAAGGCTGTCATCCCCGGCGGGATTTCGACACCCGTTCTACCTCCCGACAAGATAGACTGCCCGATGGATTTTGTGAATATGCCCAAACACGGCAGTATGCTCGGTTCGGGTGCGGTGATCGTCATGGACGAGAGTGTCTGCCTGGTAAAGGTCTGCTACAGGGCGCTCAGGTTTTTCGAGCACGAGTCGTGCGGCAAGTGCACGCCGTGCCGCGAGGGCACCGGATGGTTGAGAAAGATCCTCGGCAGGATCGAAAACGGTGAAGGGATGGACGGAGACATGGATCTCCTGCTGTCCGTTTCGGGAAACATGCTGGGCAAGACGTTCTGTCCCCTCGGGGACGGCGCCGCTTCAGTGGTGCAGAACTTCATAAAACATTTCAGGCCGGAATTCGAGGAGCACCTCAGAACCGGTGCCTGCACGGTCAAGGGCTGATATGATTACGGTCACCATAAACGGCAGAGAGATTAAACTGGAGAAACCCGTGACGGTGCTCCAGGCCGCAAGGTCCGCGGGTATAAAGATACCCACCCTCTGCTACCATGAGCAACTCGAGAAATACGGGGGATGCAGGCTCTGTCTGGTCGAGGTCGAGAAGATGCCCAGGCTCCAGACTGCCTGCACACTCATGACGACCGACGGCATGGCGGTGCGGACGGAGACCGAGGCCATAGCCGGCGTGAGGAGAGGGATACTCGAATTCCTGCTGATAAACCATCCCCTCGATTGTCCATACTGCGACAAGGCTGGCGAGTGCGAACTCCAGGACCTGGTGGAAAAATACGGTCCCACCGCAAGTAGGTTCAGGGAGATGAAGAGGAAGGTCCCGGAGAGCCTGGAAGACCCCGTCCTGGTGAGGAACATGGAAAGATGCATCGTCTGTACGAGGTGCGTGAGGATGTGCGAAGGGGTTCAGGGCGCATCGGCCATCTCGGTTATCAGCAGGGGCGGACACTCACACATAGAGCCTTTCTCGGGCGGGAAGTTCGAATGCGAATACTGCGGAAACTGCGTCTCGGTTTGTCCGGTGGGGGCCATCATGTCGCGACTTCACAGGCACAGCTACAGGCCCTGGCAGGTGGTGAGCGAGACGGAGACCATCTGCCCCTATTGCGGCGTTGGATGCACAATGGTCGTCCAGGTGAGGGACGACGTCATCAAGAGAGTGGTGCCCAGAATCGGAACGCCGGTGAACAACGGTCTCCTGTGTTCGCGCGGCAGGTTCGGATATGAGTTTGTCGGGAGCGGCGAAAGACTGACCGGTCCCCTTATAAGGAAGAACGGTGTGCTCGAAGAGTCTACCTGGGAGGAGGCGATCGGCCTGGTCGCCAACAAGCTTTCGGAGATACGGGACAAATTCGGCGGAGGAGCTGTGGCCGGGATTGCGTCCCCGAGGTGCACCAACGAGGACAACTATGTTTTCCAGAAGTTCATGAGGGTGACACTCGGCACAAACAACATCGACAGCACGGCCAGACTGGGTTTCGCGGGCGCCCAGAGTTTCATCGAAAACATATTCGGTCAAGGGGCTACGGCCAACCTGATCCCGGGTCTTTCGAACTCCGATGCGGTCTTGGTGATCGGAGGCGACCCTACCGCGGTGAATCCCATACTGGGCCTCCAGGTGAGGTCCTGTGCGCGCAAGGGAGGAACAATACTCACCGTGGGGCATGTGAAGGGGCTCAGGCATTACAGCCCTGTGGAAGTCAAACCATCAGTGAACACCGAGGATGTTCTGCTTGAAGGTATTGTGTCTGCCCTGAAGGACAAGAAGGGGCTTCCGGGTTCACATGCCGCCCTGGAAGAAAAAATAAAAATCATCGCCACTTCTCCGCAGGATGTCACAAAAGCCTGCGGCATTCGGGAAGAACACCTCCTCCGGTTTGTGGAAGTCCTTGCGTCTTCCGCCACGCCTTCGGTGCTGATCGGCAAGGAACTCTTGCAGAGCGCAGGCGCAAGCTACAGGCTTCTTCTCATATGCGCCCTGAATTATCTCGTAAACGGAAGGATTTACCTTCTTTCGGAGCGTGCCAACGAACAGGGTCTTTTGGATGTCGGCTGTGTTCCCGATCTCCTGCCGGGATGCAGGCCGGTGGGCTATGAGGAGTTCAGGAAGAGATACGAATCTCTCTGGAAGAAGGCGCTGCCTGAGAAGCCGGGGCTTTCACTCTTCGGCATGATCGATGCCGCCAGGGCAGGAGATCTGAAGTCCATATACATAATGGGAGAGAACCTGGTATATAACGTGCCGGATTCTTCGGCTGTGGAGGCTGCGCTGAAGAAAGTGGATTTTGTTGTCGTCCAGGACATCTTTCTCACCGAGACCGCGAAACTGGCTGACGTTGTCCTTCCGGCTTTGAGTTGGGGAGAGAAAGAAGGGACATTCACGAACATGGAAAGAAGGATACAGCGGCTGAGGAAGTCGGTCCACAGACAGGGGCTGGAGGACTGGCGGATTATCTCCGAGATCTCACAGAATATGGCGGTGAAGATGAACTATGCGGACGCCGAAGGAGTGTTCGCCGAGATGTCCAGGGTTTCACCCCTTCACCGTGATCTTGCATATGAAGATCTTGAGGGTGGTAAGGCTATTTATCCTTATAAAGGTGAACCTCTCCGCGGGGTTGCGGCAGAGATCAGGACGGACCGGGGAACAGGCATGGAGGCCGCCGGGAAATTCTTTCTCAGGATCGAGAGGCCTCTGTTTCATTCGGGTACGCTGAGCAGGAGGGCGAAGGCCCTGGTGAACATATATGCCGGCGCGGTGGCCAGGATCAGTCCGGAAGCGGCTGGTTCCCTCTCTGTCAAGGACGGCGACGTCTTGAGGATATCCACGGAAGCGGGATCTCTGGAACTGCCTGTTTCTGTCGACCAGTCCGTTGACGGCCGGTGTATAATGCTTACGAACAATTTCGAGGGAAAGGGCGCCTTCGGCCTGATCAGGTATGCTCTGGACCCTGTTATTGAGGCTCCCGCGCTTGACGGTGTTGAAGTCCGCGTTGAGAAAGGGTGAAGATCAGACATATGGTCAAGGTGCAGGATAAAAATGATGTCAGAAGAAGGTATGAACGGATGGTGCTCAGCCGGCTGGTGAAATTATGAACCTGATGGGCGCTTTTGAGACGATAGTGACACCCGGCTCCATCGATATCGCGGTGAGGATATTGATCATACTGATAGAAATCGCCATTGTGGTTGGGATAGCCCTTCTCCACGTGGCTTACGCAACATACTGGGAGCGCAAGGTCATCGGACATATGCAGGTGAGGCTCGGGCCGATAGAAGTAGGCTGGCACGGCCTTCTTCAGCCCTTTGCAGACGGGATCAAGCTTTTCTTCAAGGAAGACATCATCCCGGCGAACTCCGACAAGCCGCTCTTTTATCTGGCACCGGTAATATTCTTTGTCTCGGCGCTGTCTTCACTTTCGGTGATCCCCTTCTTTAACGGGTTTGTCATCGCCAATATCAATATAGGACTTCTCTTTCTGTTTGCGATGTCCTCCCTCGGTGCTTACGGCATAGTCCTTTCCGGCTGGGCGTCGAATTCAAAATATGCCTTTCTGGGGGGGCTTCGTTCGGCTTCCCAGGTGATCAGCTACGAAATCGCGATGGGACTGAGCCTTGTCGGCGTAATGATGATGGCAGGCTCCCTCAACCTTTCCGACATAGTCAAGGCCCAGCACAATTATCCGACCGGCATGTATGCCGTTCCCCAGATCCTGGGTTTCTTTGTGTTCATCGCCGCGGCCTTTGCAGAGACGAACAGGCTGCCCTTCGACCTCCCGGAGGCAGAGAGCGAGCTGGTGGCAGGCTACTTCACCGAATACAGCGGGTTCAGGTTCGCCCTTTTCTTTTTGGGCGAATACACGGGAATGATCGTGATGTCTTCAATAGCGGCCGTCTGCTTCCTGGGGGGGTGGACGATTCCGCGCTTTGTAACTGACGTGCTGCCTTTCCTGTCCGTGGTGCCGGGGATTGTGTGGTTCCTGCTGAAGGTATATGCCTTCATGTTCCTTTATTACTGGGTCAGGGCGACCCTGCCCAGGTACCGTTATGATCAGCTCATGTCGATCGGCTGGAAGATACTTATACCTCTTGCCCTGCTGAACATAGCGATCACGGGGTTTATAAAAGTCATGGTGGAAGGGTTGCTATGAGCACCGAAAAACTTATACGGAAGATATTTTTTGTCGAGATACTCAAGGGGATGGCGCTGACCCTTCGGACCCTTTTTACACATCCGGTCACGCGGCGTTATCCGAAGGTCAGGAGACCGGTCCAGCCGGGTTTCAGGGGTCTTCACGCACTGGCGAAGAACGAAGAAGGGAAGATGAAGTGCGTGGGGTGCGGGCTCTGCGGCGCCTACTGCCCCTCGAAGTGTATATATATTTATACCTCGGAGGGAGAGGACCATACCAAGGTCGTCGACAGGTACGAGATAGAAGTGCTGAGGTGCATATACTGCGGGTTCTGTGTCGAGGCCTGTCCATTCGGGGCGATTACTCTGAGCGAGCATTACGAGTACTCCGATTATTCAAGGGAGCCCTTTTATATGACTAAAGAGAAGCTCCTTTCGAACTGGGACAAGTACTTTGCCGGCGAGAAGGGCAGAAGATATTTCAGGGATTTCTGGCGGCCCAAGACGGTGGACTTCGCCGGCGCCGACGAGCAGGCGACTTTTGCGAAAGTCAGAAGAAAGTAAGGAGAGGCGAACATGCTGAAAAAGTCCATAAATTTGTCAGGTATTGATTCCGACTCACGTAAGCGCAGTTTCAGACCTGTGTGGTTTTACTCAAGGCGCCTGTCACCGCAGCCGGGGGCTGCGCGGAGCCTCAGGTTATGGACCCTTTTCAGCACATTCTCCTCTCTTTTCCGGGCTGGATATGCAACTGAAGGGTATGATTACGGGAGGCAACATGCTGCCTAGGCTGTTCTTCGGATATTTTGCCGCTGCCATAACGATTATTTCTATCCTCGTAGTTACGCGAAGAAACCCGGTCCACAGCGTGATATGGATGCTCCTGCTTTTTTTCCATATCGCCGGCATGTACCTCTTCCTGGACGCTGAGTTCATAGCTGCGATACAAGTGATCGTCTATGCGGGTGCGGTCCTGGTCCTTTTCCTGTTCGTGGTTCTGCTTTTGAACCTGAGGGAGGAACTCCGGACGGAGAGGTTCATAGGTTCATGGCCCGCAGGGGTTCTCATTGCTGCCGCTTTATTTGCAGGTATTGCCGCGGCCCTGAGGTCCTTCGTTCCGGGACCGGCAGGGATTTATACGATCAACTTTGTGCAGAGAGTGACTGACACCAAGGCACTGGGACAACTGCTGTTTACACGGTTTCTCCTGCCCTTCGAAGTGGTGTCGGTAGTCCTCCTTGTTGCCGTCATAGGCGCGATAGTACTGGCGAAGAAAGGGGTGAAGGTCAGATGACGGCCGTACCGTTAAACTGGTATCTGATGCTCAGCGCCGTTGTTTTCAGTATAGGCATCTTCGGCTTTCTGACCAGGAGAAACATCATTATAATGTTTCTGTCCATCGAGCTTATGCTGAACGGAGTCAATATAAGTCTCATCGCCTTCAGCCATTATCTGCAGGACCTGAGAGGGCAGGTCTTTGCTTTTTTTGTGATCGCCGTTGCGGCAGCCGAGGCGGCCATAGGGCTGGCGATCATCATGGCCCTTTTCAGAAATAAATCTACGGCTCATGTCGATGAGATGAACGAGATGAAAGGATAAATCCGTAAAGTTATGTGTAAAGGGATAAGATTATGAATAGTTACCTGCTGATACCCTTTTTGCCTCTTGCAGCCTTTGTGATCAATATCCTGCTGGGCAGGAAATTCATCAGGGGAAAGGCACACCTGGTCGCGATAGCGGCGGTTGCCGCTTCATGGGTCGTTTCGGTTGTGACACTCATCGATGTAATGTCCGGAAGGACCCTCGACAAAGACCTCTACACATGGATAGTCTCGGGCCACTTCACGGTATCGGTAGGGTTCCTTATCGACCAGCTCACGGCGGTGATGCTCATCGTCGTGACTACCTGCAGTACACTCATACACATTTACTCCGTGGGGTACATGCACGGCGACGACGGGTTCTATCGCTTCTTCTCCTACCTGAGCCTTTTCACCTTCTGCATGCTCATGCTCGTCATGTCAAATAATTTCCTGCAACTCTACTTCGGCTGGGAGGGTGTGGGCCTCTGTTCCTATTTCCTGATCGGATATTATTTCAGGAAGAAGTCGGCCTCCGACGCCGGGAAGAAGGCCTTTATCGTCAACAGGTTCGGCGACTTCGGTTTCGGCCTGGGAATCATAGTGATATTCCTCACTTTCGGTACAGTTTTTTACGCTCCGGTCTTCGGCCACGCAGGAGATATCGCGGGCAGGACAATAAATTTTCTCGGCTATGACATCAGCCTGCCTACGCTGATCGCACTCCTTCTTTTCTGCGGTTCAGTCGGCAAATCCGCACAGCTTCCGCTGCATGTCTGGCTGCCCGACGCGATGGAGGGCCCGACACCGGTCAGCGCCCTGATCCATGCGGCGACCATGGTGACTGCCGGGGTATTCCTGGTGGCCAGGTGCCACGCCATATTCGATCTCTCGGCTACGGCCCTTTCGGTTGTGGCCGTCGTCGGAGCATTAACGTGCCTCTTCGCCGCCACAATCGCCATTGTTCAGAACGACATAAAGAGGATCATCGCCTATTCGACCATAAGCCAGCTGGGTTACATGTTCATTGCCTGCGGTGTGGGCGCATATGGCGCCGGCATATTCCACCTTTATACGCATGCCTTTTTCAAGGCCCTTCTCTTCCTGTGCGCGGGCAGTGTGATGCACGCCATGGCGGGAGAGCTTGACATGCGGAAGATGGGGGGTCTTAAGAAATATATGCCCGTAACCTATATGACCATGCTCCTGGCTTCGCTCAGCATCTCGGGCGTTCCGGGATTTGCGGGCTTCTTCAGCAAGGACGAGATCCTGTGGCTCGCCTATTCGGGTGCGAGCCCGGTCGGGAAATTCGTGTGGCTTATCGGGACCATAGTTGTCTTCCTTACGGCATTCTACTCGTTCCGGCTTATCTTTGTGACCTTCCATGGAAAGTTCCGTGGTACCCACGAGCAGGAGCATCACCTCCATGAATCGCCGAAGGTTATGACCATTCCGCTCATGCTCCTCTGCGTAGGGGCCGTCGCGGCGGGGTGGGTGGGCATACCTCACCTGCTAGAGCAGTTCAGACTGGTCTACAAATTCCTCTTTAATAAATACTATATTGACGAAATATACAGTTTCTTCATCGTGCGGCCGACCATATGGGCTGCGGGCAACATACTTATAGGAATTACGGACACGAAGATCATAGAGGCGGTAGTCAACGGCGTTCCAGCGGCCATAGGCGGCGTCAGCCGGAAGCTGAGAAGGGTGCAGACCGGTTTTTTGCAAAATTACGCGGCTATAATGGCCACTGGCGCTCTGATTATTGTGGCCCTGATGCTCCTGAGGTGAATTTGACATGGTGAACGGCACAGGTTTTCCCATACTAAGCACAGTGATCTTTCTGCCTGTTGCGGGTGCGGCCCTGCTTCTTCTGGTCCGGAGAGATCGCGAAACACTCATAAAGTGGATCGCCCTTGCCGTAAGCCTCCTGGATTTCTTCATTTCCATTCCCCTCTTTACCGGCTTTGACAAGACATCTCATCTCATGCAGTTTGTCGAAAGGCACGCGTGGATACCGGCCTGGAACATCAACTACGCACTGGGTTTGGATGGCATAAGCATACTGTTTGTGCTGCTGTCCACCATCGTCATAGTCCTTAGCGTCCTGATATCATGGAACTCCGTAAAGACGAAGACGAAGGAGTTTTACATCTCGATCCTCCTGATGGAGGCTGCGATGATAGGGGTCTTCTGCTCCCTGGATTTCTTCCTATTCTACATTTTCTGGGAGGCCATGCTTATACCCATGTATCTCCTGATCGGCGTCTGGGGCGGACCCAACCGGGTGTATGCGGCGGTCAAGTTCTTCCTCTACACGCTGGTGGGAAGTGTCCTGATGCTGGTCGGCATAATCGTTCTTTACTTCTATTCCGGCAGGACCTTCGACATCGTCACACTCTCTACCCTGTCGTATCCTTACCGGATGCAGTTCTGGCTTTTCTGGGCCTTCTTCGCGGCTTTCGCGGTGAAGGTCCCTATGTTCCCTGTGCACACGTGGCTTCCCGACGCCCACACGGAGGCACCGACAGCGGGCAGCGTAATACTGGCGGCGGTCCTTATCAAGATGGGGGCCTATGGTTTTCTCAGGTTTTCGCTTCCCATTCTGCCTGATGCGTCGAGGGCCATGACACCCGTCATGATGACGCTTTCGGTAATCGCCATCATTTACGGGGGAGTGATCTGTCTTGCGCAGACCGATATGAAGCGACTCATCGCCTACAGTTCGGTCAGTCATATGGGTTTCGTGACACTGGGGATATTTGCCCTGAACATACAGGGCATGGAGGGCGGCATTCTCCAGATGATCAACCACGGTGTCGTCACCGGGGCGCTCTTCCTCAGCGTGGGTGTTATCTATGACAGGACCCATACCAGGCAGATCGCCGATTACGGCGGTGTCGCCACCGTTATGCCCATATATGCCTCGCTCTTTATTGTGTTTACCCTGGCATCTATCGGTTTTCCCTCCACAAACGGGTTTGTGGGCGAATTCCTGATAATCCTGGGCGGATTTACCGCAAGCCAGTGGGCCGGTGTGCTTGCCGCTACCGGCGTGATTATCGGTGCCGGCTATATGCTATGGCTCTATCAGCGGGTCTTTTTCATGGAGACAAACGAAAAGGTCTCGGGCCTCGCCGATGTCAACGGAAGGGAATTGCTCACCCTGGTCCCTATGATAATACTTATATTCTGGATAGGGGTGCATCCCGACACGTTCCTCGGTTTCATGCATGAGTCGGTGCACCACCTGCTTGAGCGTGTCAATACCGGCGGCCTTGCCGGGGCGAAAGTCGGCAAAAATATTGCGGAGATCATGAAATGAGAAAAGGGGAAGTCTGTGATGCCTGATTTGCGACCTTTGATGCCGGAGATAATAATGACCGTCCTGGCCCTGTTTATCCTTCTTTCGGACCTTGTTGTCCGGAAAAAGGAGAACATCGGCTTCCTCACCATGATCTGTGCTGCAGTGGTGACTTACAGCCTCGCCGGCTCCATGGGTACCGCCTTCAACGGCATGTTCATAGCCGACGGCTACGGGCTGTTTTTCAAGCTGATCTTCCTGCTCAATGTAGTGCTCACCGTCCTGATATCGGTGCGGTATATAGAGATAGAAAGAGTGAACCTGGGCGAATATTACGGCCTTCTTCTCTTCTCAACGCTGGGCATGATGATAATGGCGTCTGCCGGTGACCTCATCGTACTCTATCTGGGGCTGGAACTCATGGCTCTGAGCACCTATATCCTGGCGGGCTTCATGCGACACGATGTTAAGTCCAACGAGGCGGCCATGAAATATTTCCTGCTTGGTGCTTTCGCATCAGCCTTCCTTCTTTACGGGACCTCCATGGTATACGGGCTCACCGGCACCACGGATCTCAGGGGCATTTCTTCCTATATCCTTAATCACGGACTTACGGGCAACCCGGCACTTACCCTCAGCATGATGCTTATGGCCGTGGCCTTCTCTTTCAAGATAGCTGCGGTACCCTTTCACATGTGGGCCCCCGACGCCTATGAAGGAGCGCCGACATCGATAACGGCCTTTATGTCAGTGGGCCCCAAGGCGGCTGGCTTCGCGGTGCTGGGGAGGGTTTTCCTTACCGCCTTCGGATCATTGAGGGTCGAATGGACGGCTGTACTCGTCCCGATCGCCATCCTGACCATGGCCGTGGGCAACATAGTTGCCATATCACAGACGAATATCAAAAGGATGCTGGCCTATTCCTCAATTGCACACGTAGGATATATCCTCCTTGGCATCATAGCCGGAACACATGACGGTCTTGCCAGTGTCATGAATTATCTGGTGATCTATGCGTTTATGAACGTAGGAGCCTTTGCGGTCATTATCATGCTGAGGACTGAGGGCTTCAAAGGTGATAATATTTCCGATTACGAGGGGCTTTCCAGGACCCATCCCCTTGCGGCCGCAATGATGCTGGTGTTCATGTTTTCACTTACCGGAATCCCTCCGACAGCCGGCTTCATGGGTAAGTTCTATCTCTTCATGAGCGCGATAAATGCCGGCTACACCTGGCTGGTGATCATAGCCGTGCTTTTCAGCGCGATATCCGCGTACTTCTACCTGAGGGTTGTGATGTACATGTATATGAGGGAGCCGAAGGAGACGGTGGAGCTTGCAAAATCCCCGGCCCTCGGACTGGCGCTTGGGGTAACCGTGACCGCCGTCATTTTCATAGGGGTTCTTCCTTCAGCGTTCATCAACTTTGCGCGCGTAGCGATAGCTGGATTTTAGATCACAACCCGCTGAATCCCGCGAATTACCTCAGAGGCGCCCTGAAAAGATCCATCCCCGACTGAAAACTCCCGCAAGGATTTCGGGGCAGGCTTCGGGGACAAGCTCGCCGTCATTCCCGAGGTAGTAATCGGGGATTTGTTTTCTTTAGAAACATGGCAACGTGGATTCCGGCCTGCGCGGGAATGAGGATAAAATACCCGAATCTCACGGAAAGAAATGCCGCCTCACCCAACTGGCGCGGAAAGCCCGGAAAATGGCTATAGTATTATCATGACAGTCTCTCCAGAAGAATCCGGCCCTGATCTGCTCAGGATACCCCCTTTCAGGGATGCCCACATGCACTTCATGACCGAAGGCGGGCCTGTGACGGCTGAAGAATTGCCGGAGATAAGAGACCGTTACAGGAAATGCGGAATTTTTTCCGTCTATGACATGGGCCATAAGAGCGGAATCGGCCTGAAAGCGAAAGAATTATTCGGAGGCTTTTTTAGCTTAGAGACTGCCGGGTGGTCACTTTACCGCGAAGGAGGGTACGGCGGTTTCACCGGGAAGGCGGTTTCCGGCAATAACGAAATTAAAAAGGCGGTCGGAGAACTTTCCGGCGCCGGCGTGGACTTCATAAAGGTGATAAACTCCGGGATCGTGAGCACAAGGAGAGACGAACCGGTCACGGCCGGGGGGTTCCCCCTGGAGGAGTTGAAGGTGGTATGCCAGGAAGCCGGGGGGAGAGGTCTCCAGGTGCATTGCCATGCAAATTCCGATGAGTCTGTCAGGAATGCAGTCCTTGCCGGAGTGTCGGCCATAGAACACGGCTTCCTGATTTCGCGCGAGACGGTTCATATGATGGCCGGGGCTGGTGTGTCATGGACGCCGACCGTTATCGGCCTGCGGAACATTCTCCGGTTTCTTAATGCCGACGAGCAAAGATATATGGAGGAAGTCCTGGGCCGACACCTTATTGCGATCAGCGAAGCTTCCACGGCAGGTGTGACGTTGAAGACAGGCACCGACGGCGGGGCCAGAGGAGTCCCGCACGGAGGGTCTTTTTTTGAAGAGCTGCTTGAGTTCCATAAAGCAGGTCTGTCTCCGGAGAAGATACTGACGGCAGCTTGCATGCCTCGGGAAGAGATGGACAAGGGCAATTACCTGCTGGTGAGAAAGGATTTTATAACGGCCGGCGAAATTCAGGCCGTGTATGAGGACGGTATCAGGTTGGTATTTTGATTCGGTAAACAAGTACGAACCGCTTGATACCGGCGGTCTGTTGCTTTTTCGGCGCTCAAGTGGTTAAGATAGAAGGCAGTTATCGCCCGTCTACACCTTCCCGAATTACTGCTTACTGAAAGGTGCGGTTTTCTGCCTGTCGGCCTTGCCGGCTTTCATATTTATACGAAACACAAGAGGACCTGCTGTGAAACGTGAAGATTTAAGAAATATAGCCATAATAGCCCATGTTGACCATGGCAAGACAACACTTGTCGACGGGATGCTCAGACAGTCAGGGATTTTCCGCTCGAATGAAAAAGTCCAGGAAAGGGTCATGGACAACATAGACCTTGAAAGAGAGCGCGGCATCACTATTATGGCGAAGAATACCGCCGTCTCCTATATGGGAGTGAAGATAAATATAGTAGACACCCCGGGGCATGCCGACTTCGGCGGGGAGGTGGAGAGGACACTCAAGATGGTAGACGGGGTCCTCCTTCTCGTCGATGCGTCCGAAGGACCGCTGCCCCAGACGAGATTTGTCCTGCAGAAGGCGCTGGAACTCAATCTGCCGCCTATTCTCGTCATTAACAAGATCGACAGACCCGATGCGAGAATCCAGGAGGTCCTCAACGAGGTCTACGATCTTTTCATCGACCTCGGCGCAACTGAAGAACAGATCGATTTCCCTGTGGCATACACAAATGCCAAGCTGGGGACCGCCCAAACCGCCCTGGAAGAGGAGGGGGAGGACCTCAGACCGCTTTTCGAGCTTATTCTCAGGACTATCCCCGCGCCCGACGCCGGCGATCCGGACAGCCTTCAGCTTCTCGTCACAAACATCGACTATAACGATTATGTCGGCAGGCTCGCCATCGGCAGGATATTTTCTGGCTCTGTAGGGATAGGAGACGTTGTAGGTGTGGCGCGCGGCGGGGATGGAGTGATGAAGACGAAAATAACCTCGCTGTACGAATTCCAGGGTCTCGACAGGGTCGATGTGAAACGCGCTTCGTCAGGCGATATAGTAGCCCTGGCAGGCATCGAGGGTGTGAATATCGGGGACACGATAACCGGCTCCGAGAACCCGCGGCCTCTCCCGAGGATCACTGTCGATGAGCCTACCATATCGATGGTTTTTTCCATAAATACCTCCCCTTTTGCGGGAAGAGAAGGCAAGCATGTGACCTCCCGGAAACTGAGGGAGAGGCTTGAGAAGGAACTGCTTTACAACGTCGCGATAAGGGTGGATTTCGACGGGACCGATTCTTTCAAAGTGCTGGGCAGGGGAGAGCTTCAGCTGGCCATCCTGATAGAGATGATGAGGAGGGAAGGCTACGAACTGTCGGTCTCCATGCCCGAGACTGTCACCAGGCATGTCGACGGAGCACTGCATGAACCTATGGAGCACCTGGTAATAGACGTGCCGGAGGAGTTTGTGGGCGTAGTTACACAGCAGGTGGGGATGCGCCGGGGCAGGATGCAGAAGATGCAGAACAACGGCCACGGCAGGGTGAGGCTGGAATTCAGGATCCCCTCAAGGGGACTTATCGGATTTCGATCCCAGTTCCTGACGGACACCAGGGGGACCGGACTTCTCAACCACATCTTCGACGGTTACGAAACATGGCAGGGTCCGATCTCGAAGCGCTCAAGCGGGGCAATAGTCGCCGACAGGGCGGGGAAGACGACCACTTACGCCCTTTTTCACCTCCAGCCGAGGGGTACGCTCTTCGTGAAGGAAAATACGCCTGTATATGAGGGTATGATCGTCGGTGAAAACTCGCGGGAGAACGATATAGATGTGAATGTCACCAAGGAAAAGAAGCTCACGAACATGAGGGCGTCGGGAGCCGACGAGGCCCTTCAGCTTATTCCGCCCCGGATACTCAGCCTCGAACAAGCGATAGAATTTATCAAGGAAGACGAGCTTGTCGAGATAACACCGGCATCGATCCGGGTGAGGAAAAAGGTCCTTGAATCAAACAGGAGGCCGAAGCACAAGGAGCCTCTCGTCCACATAAACTGACAGGCCTGCAGATAATATCAAGAGTCTCATAATAATTGTCGCATTGTCGCAGTATTATCCGTTATGCCCGAGGTTCTTAGCCTGGTATCCACCCTGCCTGAAAACTTGGATTCCCGACTGCTACCCCGGGAATGACGGCCTCGAACCAGGATTCTTTCAAATCCAGAATAGAAGAGTGTCGGAGGGCTGGAGTCACTTGATGCGGTATTCCTTGATCTTCGTCCTCAGTGTGTTTCTGTTTATCCCCAGGATCTTTGCGGTCCTGAGCTGATTTCCGTTTGCCTCTTTCAGGACTATGTCTATAAGGGCCTTTTCCACCTCTGAAAGCACGGTATCGTAAAGGTTGCAGTTTACCGCTTTAGTCATGTCTTTCAGGTAACGCTTCAGTTTTTCTTCAAGAAATTCCTTCATGGTGAAAGTACTTTCTTCGATCAGGAGGTCCTTCTTTTCTATGACGCTTCCTGTGGAAAGGACGCAGGCCCTCTTTATGACATTTTCGAGTTCGCGGACGTTGCCCGGCCAATCATACCGGAGTATCGCAGCCGTTGCCTCCTTCGAGAGCTTCTTGTCCCCCGTCTCCAGTCTTTCCACCGATTCTCTCAAAAAACTCTTGATAAGCAGCGGAATATCTTCCTTTCTTTCCCTCAGGGCCGGCAATCTTATACTGACCACATTGAAGCGGTAGTAAAGGTCTTCCCTGAAGCCCCCTTTCGATACGGCCGCCGGCAGGTCCTTGTTTGTGGCGCCGATAATGCGGACGTCCGCCTTTATCGACTGGTTGCTGCCTAGAGGTGTGAACTCCTTGTCCTGCAGGAAACGCAGCAGCTTTGACTGGAGTCCTGCGTCCATCTCGGATATCTCATCGAGAAAAAGAGTGCCGCCGCTGGCAGACTCTATCTTGCCTTTTTTGCCCTTCACGGCGCCGGTAAATGCGCCTCTCGTGAATCCGAAAAGTTCCGATTCGAGCAGTTCTTTCGGAATGGAAGCAGAGTTTATGGCTACAAACGGGGCGGCCGAGCGGCTGCTGTTGTAATGTATGGCCTTGGCCACAAGTTCTTTGCCCGTCCCGCTTTCACCGGTTATTAATACTGTGATGTCTTTCGGCGCCACCTTCCCGATGTCCTTGAAGACCTTCAGCATACCGGGACTTTTACCGACCATATGGGGATGATCTGTTTCGAAGGCCGCCTTCCTGAGTTCCCTCAATTCTTCCCGCAGGGAAAGGTCGCGGAAGGCTTTTTCAATCACTATCTTGAGTTCTTCGATATCGAAAGGTTTTTCAAGGTAATCATAAGCGCCCTCCTTCATGGCCGTTATGGTGCTCTCCATCCTGGCATGGGCCGTTATCATGACTACGATGGCCTCAGGATTGAGAGAACGTATTTCCCTCAGGCCTTCAAGTCCGTCCCCGTCCGGAAGTATAAGGTCCAGGAGAACAACCTGAGGGTTGTCCTGGACGGCCTTGAGGCCGGTCGCCAGTCTCGTCCTCGAGGTGATAGCGTAGCCGAGAGGTTCGAGAGTCTTCTTTGCAACCCAGATGATGCTCTCGTCGTCGTCTATGACCAATATTTTCTTATGCATTACGGTCGAAGGGTATGTAAATGGAAAAAGTCGTCCCCTTATCTTTCGCGCTTTTCACTTTGATGATTCCCCCGTGGTCCTTGATGATCTTTTTTGAAAGGGCGAGACCGATACCGGTACCATGTCTTTTTTTAGTATAGAAGGGGATAAATATCTTTTTCAGGTCCTGCTCGGGGATGCCTTTGCCCGTGTCCCTGATCGAAATCAGCGCCCACCGTTTAATCCTGCCGCCTTCCCTCACGGATTCTCTTGAGGGACAGGTCGATATCTCGATCTTGCCCCCCTTTTTCGACGCTTCAGCTGCATTCTTTACTATATTAAGGAAAACCTGCAACAGTTTTGCTTCGTCCCCCCGGACGTTGGGAAGGCTCGGGTCGTAAGAGCGCTTCAGCGTTATACCCGCCCTGCCGAGAGGTGCCTTCATAATTGAAAGGGCCTTTTCCATTACCTCATGGATATTCACCGGGTTGAACACCGGTTTCTTGCAGATTGTCAGATAATCCTGGAGGATTGAATTCAGCCTGTCTGTTTCCCGTATAATCAGGTTGACGTACTCGTCCGCCGACTCGTCCCGCTCTTTCCTCCGGAGAAGCTGTGCAGCCCCCTTTATTCCCCCCAGAGGGTTTTTGATCTCGTGGGCGATGGACCCTAACAGGTAGACAATGGAATCGAAGTCATAATCTTCTCTCTCGGCGATGTTTATATTTTCAGAGATAGACATGACGGCGCCCTTTATTCTGTTGTCCTGAAAAAAAGGGGCGAGATTGAAATCCATGCTGATTACCCGCCCGATGTTCATGCCGGCCGACCTGCCCCTGAAAGAACGTCCTTCAGATATCGTCTTCTTTATGAGTGAATGAACGGAGTCTTCCACCTGCAGAACCTGAGAAGGGACTTTGCCCAGAACATCCTTCGAACTCTTTCTGAGAAGTTCTTCGGCTGTCTTGTTCAGGTAAATTATTCTGGTCGTCTTATCAAACAGGATTATCGCCTCTTCCAGACTGTTTATTATCGCGTCACAAGAGATCATTCGCAAAAAGGACAGCCGTCACTGTACGGGTAGAGCAATCAGTTTTCTTAACAGGACGTGTAAGACTTTATCACAGGGAAACGGAATTTTTCAATGCCGTCTCCGGACAACCCGGCGAGATATTTTTGATGGTCTCCATTATTCTTTATTATCAAACCGTTCGGGCAAAGATTACGTTGACACGCTGTCTGAGAAACTGCTACAATCTATCCATATTTCAGACAGGGAGGAGTGATAGATGAATGCCCTCAATTAGGGTGAGGGAAAATGATTCCTTTGAAAATGCGCTGAAGAAGTTCAAGAAACAGTGCGAAAAAGAGGGGATACTTTCCGAGATAAAGAAGAGAGAGCACTATGACAAACCTAGTGTGAAAAAGAAGAAAAAAGCCATCGCCGCCCGTAAAAAGGCCATGAAAAGAGGCAGGATATCGCGGTAATTCTTACGAACAGACCGCGGACATCCCGCACAATGCACTAAAGCCGGATCTTATAAGGCCGGCCGGGCCGCGAGTTTCCGCAACACATCAAGACAAGAAGAATTCATTTTCCGGGGATGGTACCAGACCATCCCCTTCCTTTTTAGTGTCCCGTGATTTTGGAGGCCGCAAATGCGGGTCTTGAGGTGAAATCCTTACCCGCCGTTTCGGCAGAAGATCCAATTCCTTTACATTGACAACGAAGACAGAACCCTGGCTCGAATCGACCGTGAACATCCGTGTTTGAAATCCTGGTCTCTGAACCCTGCCTGTGTTCGCCGCTTCGACAATTTCCGATCTCCTTCGTGGTAAAATGAATTTACCTACGGGGAAAGTTATGAAGACTGCCACGCTTCTTGAAGATATAAAGTCGCGGCTGGACATTGTAGATCTCATATCCGGGTATGTCCAGCTGAAGAAAGCGGGGCAGAACTGGAAGGGGCTTTGTCCTTTCCACTCCGAGAAAACCCCTTCCTTCATGGTCAGTCAGGCCAAGCAGATGTTCCACTGTTTCGGCTGCGGCGCGGGACATAGTCGCCTTTGTTACAGCCTACGAGAATCTCTCCTTCCCCGAGGCGGTCAGCCTTCTTGCCAAAAAGGCCGGTGTTGCGCTGCCCGTGTCGGGAAGGGGTGAAAAGAACTTCCGGAGAGAAGAGAAGATACGGAATGCGATGCGCGAAGCGGGGACTTTCTTTTCCGGCCAGTTAAGCCGTTCTGCTTCGACAGCCGGCTATCTCAAAAAAAGAGGTATCGACGAGGAGTCCGTTAAGACTTTTATGCTGGGGTATGCTCCGGCCGGATGGGACAGTCTCCTTAAGTATCTGAGGCAGAGAGGTTACGACGATGAGGTTGTCAAAGACGCGGGCCTGGCCGTAAAGGGCAGCAGGGGATTATATGACATGTTCAGGCAGCGGCTGATGTTCCCCATCACGAGCGTCAGCGGCGGGACCATCGCCTTTGGGGGGAGGGCACTGGCAGATGTCAATCCGAAATATATCAATTCTCCCGAGACAGCCGTTTTCAAAAAATCAGATACCCTGTACGGTCTTTCAGCCGCCAGGGATGAGATACGCCGGCAGAACCGAGTGATGATCGTGGAGGGGTACCTCGACGTCATTATCTGCTATCAGCATGGATTCAGGAACGCCGTTGCGCCGCTCGGGACATCGTTGACGGCGGGTCAGCTGAATAAATTGAGACACATGACAGACCGGGCCGTTCTGGTCTTTGACGGGGATGCCGCAGGAATCGCCGCAGCAAAGAGATCGCTGCCGGTTATCTGCCGGCACAATTTCACCGCCGGTATTCTGGTCCTGCCAGACAACGAAGACCCGGACAGCTATCTCAGGAAGTATGGCAGCGGGTCCTTCCAGGAATTACTCGGGAAAGCAAAGACTTTGGTTGAATTTATGCTGGGTGTCTCGCGCACCGGAAGAACCGACACGGCGAGAGAAATTCTCATGCTCGTCTCTGAAGTAAAAGACCTGCTTCTGGCCGACGAAATGCTCATAGAGCTGGCGGACAGGACGAGGATAAACGAGGGGACACTTAGAGAGGAGTTTAGGAGGATCCGCACCAAACCGGCCAGGCATGACGACAGACGCCCGGCGGAGGAAAGGAGGACGCCGAACAAAGAAGAATATATCCTGCTCAGCGCGGTCATTGCGTTTCCGGAAAAATCCGGCCATGTATTTTCCGCGCTGGATATCGAGGATCTCACGGACGCTACCGTGCGTTCCCTGTGCAGAAAGATTGCATCACTGCCGGGCAACAGGGATGTTTCGGGCATTATGGAGGCGGCGGACGAAGGCGAAAGGCGGCTCATATCGAAATTCTCTGTTGATCCGGGGTTTGACCTGGAGCACGTAGACAGGAATATAGAGGACTGCGTGAGGATGATCAGAAGGCGTAAACTCGACGAGAGGATCCGTGCGGCGGAAATGTCCGGAGACCTCAGGCGTCTCAATGACCTTATCACGGAAAAGAAACATTTGTGAGGGAAGACGGTTTATGAAAGACCGCGACGAATATTTCGAGGATTTTGACGAGCGGCAGTCCCGGCCGGACGACGGGAATGACGAGGACCGCGGCTCCGGGCCGGAGGACACCGAGGCACGGGACTCGCTGTTCCGTGAGGAAGAGGCGGACCCGATAAGGATCTATCTGAGGGAAATGGGTGAGGTGCCGTTGCTGACGAGGGAGGGCGAAATCGAGATAGCCGCCAGGATCGAAGCGGAGAAGGAAAAGGTAGCGAAGGTCGTCTTCTCCCTGCCTTTTGTGCTGAAGAAACTGGTGGACCTCGGGGAACTGGTCGAGGCGGGGGAAGCACCCCTGGAGGAGATAATAACCCTCGGGGAAGATGAGACGGAAGAAGAACTGGAAGGGGAGCGGGAGAAGTTTTTCAGTCGCACGGTGAGCATCAGATCACTTTCGCAAAAACGCAGCAGCCTGCTTGCCCGGAGGGAGGACGCCGGCGGTTCGGTCCGCAAGGAGATCGGCGATGAGCTTTCAAAAAACATGGACCTGATATACGCGGACTTGCGTCAGATAGGTTTGAAGGACGAGGTCGTGTCTGCTTTTTCGGATGAGATCAGAAAGGCGCTGGGCGAGACGGCCCGGTTGCGTTCGCAAATCTGCTCCGTCCTGAGAAAGGCGAAATCTCTCGGAGTCGACGTTGAATGTCTGCACAGTGCCGCGGAGAAAGCCGGGGACCTGGATCCGGAAATATCGGATCTGCGGACGGCATATGCTGAATATAAGGCCGGCATCGCCGAAGAAGAAAAGGCAGTGGGCATGAACTACCATGAACTTCGAAGGGCAGTGACGACTCTCGACGAGGGAGAGAGGAGGATCAGGGAGGCCAAGAACGAGCTGATAGAGGCCAATCTGAGGCTGGTCATCAGTATAGTCAAAAAATATCTCGGAAGGGGACTTGGGTTTTCCGATTTGATCCAGGAAGGAAACGTGGGACTTATGAGGGCGGTGGACAAATTTGATTACAGAAGGGGATACAAGTTCAGCACCTATGCTACATGGTGGATAAAACAGGCGATTTCCAGGGCCATCGCCGAACAGTCCAAGACCATAAGGATCCCGGTCCACATGTCCGAAGCAGTCGGCATGATGGCAAAGGCGATGAGAGAGTTTGTACAGGATAACGGGAGGGAGCCTTCCCCGGAAGAGATAGCCGGCAGACTGAATGTATCTGTCGAAAAAATCAGGACACTGCTGCGGATATCGAGAGAGCCCATCTCTCTTGAAACGCCTGTGGGTGAGGACGAGGACAGCCATATAAGCGACTTTATCGAGGACAAATCGACCCTGTCACCCCTTGATGTTGCAATGCAGGACGATATGAAACGTCAGATTGAAAAGGCTCTGGATTCACTGACCGAAAGGGAAAGGAATATCCTGAAGAGAAGGTTCGGTCTCGGGGAAGAAGCCCCTCATACCCTTGAAGAGGTCGGCCAGGAGCTTGATGTTACGCGCGAGAGGGTGCGGCAGATAGAGGTGAAGGCGATACGGAAACTGCGGCATCCTTCGAGAAGCAAATGGCTCAGGGCTTTCGTCGAGAGGCCTTGATCGCGGTTACAACGAAAGGGTAAGTTCACAAGGGGTATGGTTGAATGGTTGTCGGGGAATCCGGTATTCCCGTCCGGATGCTCCGGTCAGGCCGGAGTGCGACGGCATCTGAAAATGATCGTTTATTGATCTGCTGCTGACAGTAACTGTCAGGTTGACTTATGGTCGCGCCGGGAATTATAGTAACAAGTTGCGGACGTTGCAGGACCGGCGCCCGTCATTTTTTCCTCAGGGCCCATAGCTCAGCTGGTAGAGCTACCGGCTCATAACCGGTTGGTCCCAGGTTCGAGTCCTGGTGGGCCCACCAATTCTCTGGAGGAACTGGTGAATAACGTCATCAAACTTCTGATGGAATTACAGGAGATGGATTCGAGAATCCTCCAGAAACGGGTGTTTGTCGACAAGGTGCCCCAAAGGATTCACGAGGTCGACGAACCGCTGAAGCTTGCGAGGCAGGAACTGGATAAGATCAGGCAGAAAAGTGAAGGTCTTGCCGGGAAGAGGCGTGAAAAGGAAAAGATCCTCGATGAGCTCAATGAAAAAATCGGAAAGATGAAGTCCCGCGTTTCGGATATCAAGACCAACAAGGAATATCAGGCGCACCTGAAGGAAATAGAGTCTTTTGAAAAAGAAGTTTCGGGCATTGAAGAAGAAGTCCTTGTGATAATGGAAGACCTTGACAGCGTGGTGAAAGAGCAGCAGGAAAAGGAAGAAAGGGTGAACGAGGAGGTAGAAAGGATCAACGCCTTCAAGACGGAGCTGGACAGGGAAGTGGAGAGGTACGAAAAAGAATTGTCGTCGCTCAAGGAGCAGAGGGCGGCGGTAGTGAATTCCCTTCCTGCTGAAGTATACTCCAGGTACATGTCCCTTATTAGTTCGGGCAACGGCGTCGCCGTGACAGAGGCCCGGAATGAGATTTGCCTTGGCTGCAACATGAACATACCGCCGCAGCTGTTTGTAGAGATCAGAAAGAACGAGGAGTTGATCCAGTGTCCCCAGTGCAGGCGTATACTGTATTACTCCGAAGAGTGACGCCTTAAAATCCGTAGTGTCGGTTTGAAATTCCTGCAACGGTTCAGGTTTGCGAAAAAGGTCGCGTGATTGTCAGATGTTGACCCACTGGCTAAAATCCTTCCCTCTTTTTTTAATTTCAGGAAATGTTATATAATAATTAAATTTTGTTATAGGCCGAAGCAGAACATGTGGTTGCCCGACCGGCTTAAGCCGGTTGGGAGGAAAGTCCGAGCTCCGCAGGGCAAGGCGCTCCGTAATACGGAGTCCCGGCAACGGGAAGGAAAGTGCCACAGAAAGGGAAACCACCCCGCATGGTCGGGGAAAGGGTGAAAAGGTGTCCCGATTTATCGGGATCCGCCCTGCAAGGGGCGGAAGGTAAGAGCTCACCAGTGTCCCGGGCGACCGGAACAGCTTGGTAAACCCCGCCTGGAGCAAGGCCAAATAGGTTCCGCTTTGAAAAGGGCCCCTTTGAGTCCCTGTTCATCAGGGAGGCGGAACGGGTAAGGCCGCAAGATCCCGGCCGTAAGGCCGGGACCAGATGAATGACCACACCTCGGCAACGGGGACAGAACTCGGCTTATGGACTGCTTCGGCCTGATTAACAGGCCCGAAAGGGATACATGGAAGATCACAAACTAAAGGTTTTCTGTACTGTTGCTGAGACCAGGAGCTTCTCCAAGACATCCGAGATTATCCACCTCACCCAGCCCGCAGTGAGCCTCCAGATACAGGGGCTCGAAGAGATTTACGAGACAAAGCTTTTTGACAGATCGAGCAGTACCGTTACACTGACGCCGGCGGGGGAGGCGCTGTACAAGTATGCAAAGGAGATACTTACCCTTTACGCTTCGGCCGAGAAGGTTATCGGTGATATTACCGGCCTGGTGAAAGGGAGCATAGGCATAGGTGCAAGCTCCACGATAGGCAATTATCTCCTCCCCGGGGTGATAACCGATTTCAAGAAGGCCCACCTGAAGATAAAGATCCATCTCCTGGTGGGGAACACCAAGCGGGTGGTGGAGCTCCTCAATTCAGGCAATATCGACCTTGGGCTTGTCGAAGGAGAGGTTGCTAGGCAGAAGATGTTTGTCGAGAAGCTGATTCCCGATGAGCTGCTTCTGGTCGTTCCCTCCCACCACCCTTGGACGAAGAAAAAGGACGTATCCATAAGTGAACTTACCAAGGAGCCTTTCATATTCAGGGAAGGCGGGTCCGGTACGAGGCAGATGATAGAAAAGTTTCTGGCCCGCCACGGCATCTCGCCGCAGGATATGAGGGTATCGATGGTCCTGGGTAGTACGGAAGCGATCAAGGAGGCGGTGGAGAACGGGCTCGGGGTATCGATAATCTCCCGATGGGCGGCGAGGAAGGAAAGTAAATACGGGAGCCTTCACCTCCTCAGGATAAAGGAAGAGAAGGTCCTGAGGGAGTTTTCACTCATTCTGAACAAAAACGCGGTGTCTTCTCATGCCGTTGACGAATTCCTTACGTACCTGAAGTCGTACCCTTTTCAGAAGCTGCTGGTCTGAAGGCCGGCCACTCGGCGTGCCTGCAAGCCTGTCATTGGCGACTCGCCACCCCCAAGATGCTGAAAAAGTCTCACGACCGTGCCCAATTTCTGTCGTACCGGCGGAGGCGGATATCCAAACTACCCGGAATGATTGGATTCCGGCATGCACGGCAGTGACGAAAAGAGGTTGAAAGCACTTTTTTCAGTGCCCGGCAGGAAGTGGTCATTTCGACTCGGCAAGCACCCCGTTATTTCGCCTTTTGACAAATGACGCCGCAATATATATAGTTATTATTCAGGATCTTCCATATGACCATAGTCCTTGCCACTCGAAACAAAAATAAGGTTGAAGAGCTGAGGCGTATATTCGCCGGTTGCGATATCGGCTTTGTAACGCTCGATGCGTTCCCCGGATGTCCGGACGTGGAGGAAGACGGCAAGACGTTCCGGGCGAACGCCGTTAAGAAGGCCCTTCACGCAGCCCGTTTCACCGGGTGCCCCGCAGTCGCCGATGACTCGGGGCTTGAAGTCAGCGCACTCGGCGGTGCTCCGGGCGTGTTCTCGGCCAGATATGCCGGTAAAGAGGCCGGTGACAGGGAGAACCTGGCAAAGCTGATGAAGGAGATGAGAAGGGTAGGGGAGGGGCAGCGACTGGCGAGGTTTGTATGTTGCATCGCTTTTGCCCTGCCGGACGGTCAGGTCAAGACCTTCAGAGGATATGTGAAGGGCAGGATAGGAAAGAGGAGAAGAGGGGCGAACGGGTTCGGGTATGACCCCGTCTTTTATCCCCTGGGACATGACAGGACTTTTGCCGAGATGACAGACTCCGAGAAGGACGAACTGAGTCACAGAGGAAAGGCCATGAGAAAATTCTACCTTTTTTTGAAGGATGTCCTGTAAATACATATTATCAACCATAAAGTTTATTAAGCTATCTTCCGCCCCGCCGTCGTCCGTCGGCCAGTTTTAGGCGACTTTATAATCCAAAAATCAGAATAATAAGTAAATTTTATTTAGCCATCAGAAATATGAATTTGACTTAAAAAATTGATGGGGCTTATAGTTATAAGGTTTTGGAAGTTTATCGCTCCTATAAGTGATTTTTATTTTTAGTGGGAATCAGTCTGGTTTAATCGGGAAGATTTGAAGATTCAGCAGGGAGTTAAGAGGAAGGTATGACTGGACGCACCTCCCTTACGACGGCCTTTGCAAAAATCGGTAGAACGGAAAAATGAAGGAAATCACTATTGCTGGACCGTCTGGATCCGAGAGTCAAGTCAGAATAAATTCATAAACAGGAGGAACACCAATGGCTTTAGTAAATCCGCATGGAAAAGAGAAGAAATTAAAACCTCTTCTGCTGACGGGCGCAGAGCTTGAGTCGGAGAAAAAGAAGGCTGAAGGTCTCAAGAAGATCAAGATATCGTCCCGCGAGACCGGGGACCTTATCATGATGGGAATAGGAGGATTTACCCCGCTTGAAGGCTTCATGACCTACGAGGACTGGAAGGACGTCTGTGCCGATTACAAGATGGCCGATGGTACCTTCTGGCCGATTCCGATAACTGTTTCTACCGATGATGACGTGAAGGTCGGCGAAGAGATCGCTCTTTTCTCGGAGGAGTTCGGCGAGATCATGGCCACCATGAAGGTCACCGAGACATACAAGATCGACAAGGAATATGAGTGCAAGCAGGTTTACAAGACTACAGATCTGGAGCACCCCGGTGTGAAAATGGTCATGGACCAGGCGGGGACGAACCTCGCGGGCCCCGTGAAGGTACTAAGCGAGGGGAACTTCCCGAAGGATTATCCTGAGATCTACCTTACACCGGCCCAGTCAAGACATCTCTTCCTGGAGAAGGGCTGGAATACCGTTGCGGCCTTCCAGACCAGAAACCCCATGCACCGTTCCCACGAGTACCTCTGCAAAATAGCCATTGAGACCCTTGACGGCGTGTTTGTCCATATGCTCCTGGGAAAGCTGAAGCCGGGCGACATACCTTCGGACGTGAGACAAAAGGCCATCGATACGCTCAATGAGAAGTACTTCGTAAAAGACACTATCGTTGTCGGCGGTTATCCGCTGGATATGAGATACGCGGGACCGAGAGAGGCCCTGCTCCACGCAGTCTTCAGGCAGAATTACGGCTGCAGCCACCTAATCGTGGGAAGAGACCATGCAGGTGTGGGAGAGTATTACGGACCCTTTGACGCGCAGAAGATATTCGAGGAGATCCCGGAGGACGCCCTTGAGACGAAGCCCCTGAAGATCGACTGGACGTTCTACTGCACTAAATGCGACGGAATGGCATCCATGAGGACCTGCCCTCACGGCAAGGAAGACAGGCTTCTCCTCAGTGGAACGAAACTCCGCAAGATGCTTTCGGAAGGAACGGATGTGCCCGACCACTTCAGCAGGCCCGAGGTCCTGGCAATCCTGCGCAATTACTATGAAGGTCTTACCGAAAAGGTCGAAATTAAAACACATAAATATTCTGAAGGTGCTTAAAATTTTACCGGATAATGCAACAGGCGGCTAAAGGGAACCCCAATGGCCGCCTCTTGCTTCGCTGAAACGAGAGGGGGTGAAGTCAGGGAAGTACAGGAAGCAGCTTCAAGAGAATGCTGTAAGTTAAACATTTTATTAAACAGGAGGTTTAGAGATGCCAAGTTTTGTGGACCCATCAAAATGCGATGGCTGCAAGGGCGGTGAGAAGACTGCATGTATGTATATCTGCCCGAGCGACTTAATGGTCTTGAATGTCGAGAGCATGAAGGCTTACAACCAGGAGCCTGATCAGTGCTGGGAATGCTATTCCTGTGTTAAGATTTGCCCCCAGGGCGCGATATCTGTAAGGGCCTATTCCGATATCGTTCCCCTCGGCGGTGTCGTGCAGCCGATGATGAGTTCGGACTCCATCATGTGGACGATCCAGTTCAGAAACGGCAACCTGCAGCGCTTCAAATTCCCGATCAGGACGACGCCAGAAGGTTCTATCGACCCGAAAAACGATGCTCACAAGGGAAAGGACCTCGCTACCGAGAGACTCTCCGATGAAGAGATCGACAACGTAGAGCTCAAGAGGCCGATTGCCATCCACGGCAAGTAATTGACAAAAAAATCAAAACAGGAGGAATAGAGACATGGCATTACCTAACAAGCCAATAGGCGAATTACCGGCAACGTTAGATCCGGCAGTAGCTGAGATGGAAGCGGATATCCTGATTGTCGGCGGCGGCATGGCGGCATGCGGCACGGCATACGAAATAAAGAAATGGGCCCCGGAAGGCACCAAGATCCTTCTTTGTGACAAAGCAGCCCTTGAAAGAAGTGGCGCGGTTGCACAGGGCCTTTCGGCCATCAACACCTACCTCGGCGAGAACACCCCGGACGACTATGTCCGCATGATCAGGAACGACCTCATGGGCATCGTCAGGGAAGACCTCATCTTCGACGTAGGCCGTCACGTTGACAGGTCGGTGTATCTCTTTGAAGAGTGGGGACTTCCCATCTGGAAGACCCTCGAAGACGGCAAGACAGTTGACGGCGCTCAGGGCGCCCCGATCCTCAAGGTCGGAACGAAGCCTGTCCGCTCGGGCCGCTGGCAGATCATGATCAACGGCGAGTCATACAAGAGGATCGTTGCCGAAGCAGCAAAGGCAGCCCTCGGCTCGGACAATATCATCGAAAGGTGCTTTATCGTGAAGCTCCTTCTCGACGCCAATGAGCCTAACAGGATCGCTGGCGCGGTGGGCTTCAGCGTCAGGGAAAACAAGGTTTATGTGATAAAGACCAACACGATGATGGTCGCATGCGGCGGCGCTGTCAATATCTATAGGCCGAGGGCTACCGGTGAAGGCATGGGCAGGTGCTGGTATCCTGTCTGGAACGCAGGCTCGACCTATACCATGTGCGGCGAAGTCGGCGCAGAGCTGACGATGATGGAAAACAGGTTCGTGCCCGCAAGGTTCAAAGACGGCTACGGTCCTGTCGGCGCATGGTTCCTCCTCTTCAAGGCGAAGGCTACCAACACCCTCGGGGAAAACTACATGGCAACAAATGCCGAGATGCTCAAGCAGTATCCTCCTTACGGTCTCGCCAAAGTCCCCGCATCCTGCCTCAGAAACCACCTCATGCTGAAAGAGATGAGGGAAGGAAGAGGCCCGATCTACATGGATACGCCGACCGCTCTTGCGAACCTCTCTGCCAACATGACGCCGAAGGAAGTCAAGCACCTCCTCGCCGAGGCATGGGAAGACTTTCTTGACATGTCCGTCGGCCAAGCCGGTCTCTGGGCTGGCACGAATACCGAGCCTGAGAAGGTCGGTTCGGAGATCATGCCCACAGAGCCCTATCTCCTCGGCTCGCACTCCGGCTGCTGCGGCATCTGGGTCGCAGGTCCGAATGAGGACTGGGTTCCGGATTCCTACAAGATCCCTTACAAGGGCAAAAACTACAAGGGTATGACCACCGTCAACGGTCTCTTCACCGCTGGCGACGGCACCGGCGCTTCCGGCCACAAATTCTCCTCCGGCTCGCACTCCGAAGGCAGGATGGTCGCAAAGTCGATGGTGAGGTTCCTCACGGACAACAAGGACTTCAAACCGGCCCTTAAAGAGTCTTCGAAAGACCTCGTTGACCTGGTCTACAGGCCGGTCAGGAACTTCATGGAGCATTATGAGAAGACGACCGCTGTTGATGTCAACCCCAACTACATCAAGCCGGCCGGCTTCCAGAGAAGACTCATGAAGATCACGGACGAATACGGTGCAGGCATTGCAACATCATACGTCACAAGCAAGGCGATGCTGGAAAGGGCCTTTCATCTCCTCGGCATGCTCAGGGAAGATGCCGAGAAGATGGCTGCGGGCGACCTCCACGAACTCCTCAGGGCCTGGGAGAACTACCACAGGCTCGGCACAGTTGAGGCCCACCTCAGGCACATCCTCTTCAGGGAAGAGTCGAGGTATCCGGGCTTCTACTACAGGTCAGACTTCGACCTCGTCGACGAGCAGAACTGGAAGTGCTTCGTGAATTCGAAGTTCGATCCTGAAAAGAAGGAATGGTCGACATTCAAGAAAGACTACATCCAGATCATACCGGATTAGTCTGAATAAGCTGTTTCTGTGTTGTGCCCAGGGCCCTCGCGCCCTGGGCACAATGCGGATAAGGGCTGCTGATTCGGGAAAGGACTTCATCGGACAGATTGAGTCTTTTCCCCAGGCGGCAGGGAAATAAAAAGGATAACGGCTGGACAACCTCTTTTGTAATCATAATGTTATAATGGGTTGCCCGGCTCGATAGATTAGAAGCAGTTGCTTTGTTAACCCGTGTAAATATGGAGGAAAATATGGCGGATGAAAAAACCGGCGCTCCCGTATCCGGAACCATCCTGGTTGTGGGGGG
>JARRRI010000004.1:52251-142280 GCA_037380845.1 Candidatus Sulfobium sp.
GCAGCCCTTGAAGCGGCTGAAGTGGGCCACGAAGTCTTCATCGTGGAAAAGAACCCGTATCTGGGCGGAAGAGTGGCCCAGCTCAACAAGTATTTCCCTAAAATATGCCCGCCCACGTGCGGTCTCGAAATAAACTTCCAGAGAATAAAGAAGAACAAGAACATCAAGTGGTTCACCCTTACCGAAGTGGACAAGATAGCCGGAGGACCCGGAAATTATGACGTTGCCCTCAAAACCAGACCGCGTTACGTTAATTCAAAGTGCACGTGCTGCAATAAGTGCGCTGAGGCCTGCGACGCAGAGATTGCGAACGATTTCAATTTCGGGATGAACAAGCGAAAGGCCGCCTACCTTCCTCATGAGATGGCCTTCCCGCAGCGCTACGTCATCGATCCGTCCATAATAGGTACTCCTACTGCCCAGAAATGCAAGGACGCCTGTGCATACGATGCGGTGGACCTCGAAGATAAGGAGAAAACCTTTAACATCAAGGCGGCATCCGTCATATGGGCGACCGGCTGGAACCCCTATGATGCGACAAGGATGGATAACCTCTCCTTCGGCAAGGTCCAGAATGTGATTACGAACATGATGATGGAAAGGCTGGCCGCAACAAACGGGCCCACCCAGGGGAAGATCGTGAGGCCTTCAGACGGTAAAGAGGTCAACAATATCGCCTTCGTTCAGTGTGCGGGTTCGAGGGACGAAAACCACCTACCTTTCTGTTCCTATATATGTTGCCTTGCATCGCTGAAGCAGACTACCTATATAAGAGAGGCCAATCCGGAGTCAAAGGCGACTATATATTACATAGATCTGAGGACGCCCGGCAGGTATGAGAAATTTTACAAGAAGGTGAAGGCCGATGAGAACGTCTCCTTTGTTAAAGGGAAGGTGGCAAGGATTGAAGAAGACCCGGCCACTAAGGACGTCATCCTGACCGTTGAGGATACACTCTCGGGAAAGAAGATTGAGGGGCGTTTCGAAATGGCGGTCCTTGCGACCGGGATGGAGCCATCTACGGCTACCGGAAAGGTCCCGGGCAATGCCAGGTACGATGAAAACAATTTTGTGATTTCCGACGAGATACTGTCCACCGGCTGTGTGAGGAAACCGACGGACGTCATATCATCGGGGCAGACGGCTACAGGGGCCGCACTCAAGGCGATTCAAATGGTGAGGAGGTAAGTAATAGATGGAGAAAAAACTCGGAGTTTATATATGCGGTGGCTGTTCGATAGGGGAGGCCGTGAAGCTCGAACAGCTTTCCGACGTGGCCACCAAAGAATACAAGGTGCCGGTGTGCAAGACCCATCCCGCCATGTGTGGTGAAGAAGGCGTGGGCATGATAAAGAACGACATCGAGTCGGAGGGGATAAACACAATCGTCATAGCCGCCTGCTCTAACAGGGTCAAGTATGACGTCTTCGACTTCGGAGCCTCAAATATCCTGGAAAGGGTGAATATACGGGAGCAGGTTGCATGGAGCCACGACTGGACTAAGCAGGTGCAGGTTAAGACCAAGGACGCCGAAGGAAAGGAAACGGTAACAGAGGAAACACAGCCCAACGACGACACCCAGATGCTGGCGGAAGATTACCTGCGGATGGGCATAGTGAAGGCCCAGAAAATGAACCAGGTTGATCCCTATCTTCTGGAGAAGGTGGAAAAGGGCATCCTGGTTATCGGCGGCGGAATAACCGGTCTCACTGCGGCGCTTGAGGCTGCGAATACCGGCTATGACGTCACCATAGTTGAAAGGGAGGGCCAACTCGGAGGGGTTGCCGCCAAACAGCGCAAGCAGATACCCACGAAGGCTCCTTATGCCGACCTGGAGCCGACGGATATACAGGAAAAGATAAAAGAGGTATCGAATCACCCGAAGATCACCGTAAAGACCGGCCAGGAGATCGCCAGGATCAGCGGCGCGCCGGGCCAGTTCGCCGTGTCGTTTAAACAGACCGGCACCAAAACAAACTGGGACGTTCCGCCCAAGAAAAAGACGGAGGAAGAGGAGAAGGCGGAAGCCGAGGCCAAGGCCTCCGGCGAAAAGAAGGCCGAGGAGCAGCCTGCCGGGGAGCAGCCTGCGGAGGAACCGAAGGAACTTCCGGCCGACCTTGTGAAGTGCGAGGACATCCTCAGTTCCGATCCGGACGCCGAAGTTTTCGGCGCAGTCGTAGTCGCCGCAGGGGGAAGGCCGGCCGATCCCTCTGAATTCGAGCATCTCGGATACGGCAGGTTCGCAAATGTCATTACAAACACGATGATGGAAGAGGCTGCGGCAAAAGGCAAGATAGTCCGTCCTTCGGACGGGAAAGAAGCCAAGATGGTTGCGTTTATTCAGAGCCCGGGCCTCGACGGCGACGACAGCGATTTCCCATACTGTTCGTCTGTTACAAGCATGATCTCGCTTAAACAGGCGAAATACGTGAGAGAGGATTACGAAGACGGAAAGGCGTTCATCTTTTACAAGCACATGAGGACCCCTGGAGTTTACGAAAACTTCTATAAGACCGCGCAGAACGATCCCGGCGTATTTCTTACGAGGGGAGAGGTGAAGTCCGTTACTGAAAACGCCGACAAGGGTCTCACCGTCGAAGTGGATGATACCATTTTGGGAGAGAAGGTCGCGGTAAATGTCGACATGGTGGTGCTTGCAACGGGGATGGTCCCTGAGACGCAGTTTGAGCCGGTAATAAATCTGGCTTACAGACAGGGCCCTGCCTTCAGAGACCTCGAACTTTTCGACGGCTATGCCGATTCGAACTATATCTGCTTTCCCTATGAGACGCGGAGGACAGGGATTTACACCGCCGGAAACGTCAGACGCACCATGACTAACGGCGAATGCATTGAAGATGCCACGGGTGCCGCGCTGAAATCGATCCAGTGCCTGGAATCCGTAAACAGGGGCATGTCGGTACATCCGAGGTCCGGTGACATGTCTTTCCCGGAGTTCTTTTTCCAGCGCTGCACGCAGTGCAAGAGGTGCACTGAAGAGTGTCCGTTTGGCGCACTCGACGACGACGAGAAGGGTACTCCCAAACCCAACCCCACCAGGTGCAGGAGATGCGGAACGTGCATGGGAGCCTGCCCGGAGAGGATCATCTCCTTTAAGAACTACCATATCGACATGATCGGCTCAATGGTGAAGGCCGTCAATGTTCCCGAAGAGGACGAGGAGAAATACAGGGTCGTTGCTTTTGTGTGTGAAAACGACGCTTATCCGGCCCTTGACATGGCCGGGCTCCACAAGCTCAAGTACTCCGCTGATATAAGATTTATACCTGTCAGGTGTCTCGGCTCGGTCAACACCATATGGATAGCCGACGCAATGTCAAAAGGCCATGACGGGGTCCTTCTTATCGGCTGCAAATACGGCGACGACTATCAGTGCCACTTCGTGAAGGGCAGCGAGCTCTGCAACAAAAGGATGGACAACGTAGCGGAAACGCTGGGCAAACTGAGGCTCGAGCCGGAGAGGGTCCAGCAGATCCAGTTTGCGATAGACGAGTACGAAAAGGTCCCGGAACTGATCAACCAGTTCATGGAGACGATAGAGGGTGTAGGATTTAACCCGATGAAGGGCTTCTAGGAGGTAAGGAATGGCAGAGGGAAAAGTGATTCAGCCTGATGTGAAGTTTGTGAAGAAGATTATGAGCTCCGGGGGTGAGTCTCTGAAGAAGTGTTACCAGTGCGCAACCTGCTCGGTTGTCTGCAACGTGACACCCGAGGACAAGCCGTTTCCCAGAAAGGAAATGATCCACGCTCAGTGGGGACTGAAAGACAAGCTGTTCGGCAATCCCGATATATGGCTCTGCCATCACTGCAGCGATTGCACGGCCTATTGCCCGAGGGGTGCCAAGCCCGGTGAGGTGCTCGGTGCCGTAAGGAAGCTCAGCATCGAGCACTATGCGATGTCCGGCTTCCTTGGAAGGGCGCTCGGGGACTCCAAATTCCTTCTCTTTCTCCTGGCGATCCCGGTCCTTATATTGGGCTGGGCGCTCTGGATGCAGGGACACCTCGGCATTCCGACACCGAGCGGATCGAACTGGGGATACGCTGAAACTTTTATGGCCGTCCATTACATAGACCCCATCTTCGGTGCGGCTGCGGCGTTCGCCCTGCTGGGATTTGTGGTCGGCATCGTGAGGTACTGGAAAGACCTTTCCGCCGGCGGAGCCGAGACAAAGATGCCTCTGGGCAAGGCGATAATGGCAATGGTTACGGAGTTTCTGACCCATAAGAAATTCAAGAAATGCGAGGTGACGATAGATCGTTCCAGGTCCCACCTGTTTGTATTTTACGGTTTTCTGGGACTGGCGATAACCACCACCTGGGCGATCTTCTACCTTTACGGCCTTCAGATAGAGTCTCCCTATCCACTTTATGATCCGATGAAGATACTCGGAAACTTGAGCGGAATAGCTCTTCTGCTGGGCATATTGTGGGTCATCTCCAACAGGAACAGAAATGCGGAAAAGGCAGGTAAGGGCAGTTATTACGACTGGCTGTTCATAAACCTTATCCTGACCATTGTCGTAACAGGTTTGCTGTCTGAGATTCTCAGGCTCGCCAACATCGCTGTTATTGCATACCCGGTCTATTTTATCCACCTGGTGGCCATCTTCTTCCTCTTTGCTTATGCGCCTTTTTCAAAGATGGCACACATGGTCTACAGGGCGACTGCGCTGGTCTACGCCAAGCAGACGGGCAGGGACGCGGAGAAGGTTTAAGGCTGTTCGACAAATACAAGGACGGGGGTGAACAGTTATGGCAACGGTCAAAGAAATTCTGGGCTCCGGGCGGCGGGACGTAATATCTATCGGAAAGGACAAGACCGTAGCCGATGCCGTAAGCCTCATGGTGGAGGACGAAATCGGCGCGCTTGTTGTGGTTGAAGGGGAAAATCCGGTCGGATTGTTTACCGAGAGGGATGTGTTGAAGTGCTGGGCGAGAAAGGGCGACCGGCATTTCAGGGATATCAATATCGCAGAAGTGATGACCACTAACCTGATTATAGCCGAGAGCGGTGACGACCTCTGCTATGTAACAACCATCATGATAAAGAACAGGATAAGGCATCTGCCCGTGCTCGAAAAAAACAGGCTGGTTGCGATGCTCTCGATCAGAGACGTTGTGAAGGCCCAGGTCACCGACCTGAGGGCGGAAAACCATTATCTGAAAGACTATATTTCCGATAAGTATCCCGGTTAAGCGGTATTACGTTTTTTTGCGAAAAAATAGAGACGGCATAAAGGAGGTGACAGCCCCGGGTTCCACTCTTCTTGTGTAGCTTTATGCAGAGTGTTTTTGGTTTCTTAAATTACCGAAAAGGAGGATACAGATGAGCACTATTGTAGTCTTTGCATTAATCTGCGGCGCAGTGGGGGTCATATACTCCCTGTTCACTGCCGCATGGGTGTCGAAGCAGGACGCCGGAAATGAACGTATGCAGCAGATATCCAATGCCGTGAAGGAGGGCGCGGCGGCGTTTCTTGCACGCGAGTACAAGACCGTCGCAGTGGTGGCGGTAATACTCCTTATTCTTCTGTTTTTTCTGGGGGGAGGAAAGCCCTGGATTTCTCTCGGCTTTCTGATAGGTACGGTCGGATCCGCCCTCGCCGGTTATATCGGCATGATGGTGACGGTCCGCGCCAATGTTCGTACAACACAGGCGGCCCACAGGGGGTTGCAGTCGGCGCTCGACCTCTCTTTCAAGGGCGGCTCGGTGACAGGCATCATGGTTGTCGGCCTCGGTATTCTCGGAATTACCGGATATTATGCCTTTGCCAAGGCTGTTGCGGGTGAGCAGGCGTTCCACGCTCTTGTCGGTCTGGGCTTCGGATGCTCCCTCATGAGCGTGTTTGCCCGTATCGCGGGCGGCATTTACACCAAGGCGGCGGATGTGGGTGCAGACCTGGTGGGTAAGGTCGAGGCCGGAATCCCGGAAGACGACCCGAGGAACCCCGCCGTTATTGCCGACAACGTCGGTGACAACGTCGGCGACTGCGCCGGAATGGCTGCCGACCTTTACGAGACCTATACGGTTACACTCGTTGCCGCCATGCTTCTGGCAAGGACAGCCTTCGGCGCCCAAAGTCCCTGGGTCGAATTCCCACTCCTGCTGGGCGGTGTTTCCATCATCGCCTCCATTATCGGAACATTTTTCGTAAAGCTCGGAAAGAGCCAGTATATAATGGGTGCCCTGTACAAGGGACTCGCGGTTGCGGGCATCCTGGCTGCAATAGCTTTCTACTTTGTGGCGGGATGGTTCCTCGGTCTTCCGGGCGTGGAGCAGACGTTTACCCAGGTCGGCGTTTTTACGACAGCCTTTATCGGCCTCCTCCTCACAGGGCTGATAGTTATGATCACCGAATACTTCACATCGAAGAGTTTTAAACCCGTTAAGCACATTGCGGCCGCGAGCCAGACAGGCCACGGCACTAACGTGATCGCTGGACTGGCGGTGAGCATGAAATCGGCCGGACTGCCCGCCATCGTGATCAGCGGCGCTATCGTCTGGTCGTTCTATATCGGCGCCGGCGGCTTTGCGAACCTTTCTTCCTCTCAGGCGGTTGCCGGCCTTTTCGGCATCGCGCTGGCGGCAGTTTCGATGCTCTCCATGACCGGTATCGTGGTTGCCATCGATTCCTATGGTCCTATTACCGACAACGCCGGCGGCATCGCCGAGATGGCCGAACTGCCGGAAGAGATCCGCAACATTACGGACCCTCTCGATGCGGTCGGAAATACGACAAAGGCCGTTACCAAGGGGTATGCCATCGGGTCTGCGGCACTCGCCGCGCTCGTTCTTTTTGCAGAGTATTCGAGATCCTTCGGTACCCAGATGTTCTTTGACCTTTCGAATCCGCTGGTTATCGTCGGACTCTTTATCGGCGGACTTCTTCCCTACTACTTCGGATCACTCCTTATGGAGGCCGTCGGTAAGGCGGCAGGAGGTGTTGTGGAAGAGGTGAGAAGACAGTTCAGAGAGATCAAGGGAATCATGGAAGGTACCGCAAAGCCCGAATACGGGAAGTGCGTTGACATCGTTACAAAATCGGCGATACAACAGATGATGCTTCCCGCCCTGATTCCTGTTGTCGCCCCTGTAATCGTGGGACTCGTGCTCGGTCGCGAGGCCCTCGGCGGAGTCCTCATCGGCAGCATCATTACCGGCCTCTTTCAGGCCATCGCGATGACCAGCGGCGGGGGAGCATGGGACAATGCCAAGAAGTTCATTGAAGACGGCATGTACGGCGGCAAGAAGAGCCCCGCCCATCAGGCCGCTGTAACCGGCGATACGGTCGGTGACCCTTACAAGGACACCGCGGGTCCGGCTATCAACCCCATGATCAAGGTTATAAACATCGTTGCCCTTCTGATAGTGCCGCTGCTGCACTAATCGGCATCGGTTTTACTTCGAGAAGCCGGTCCCGGGCATCGGGACCGGCTTTTTTGTTATAATACCGTGAATTGCGAAACAGGAAGTCAGAATAAGAAGAAGCAGTTTCGAGTCGTCATCCCGGCGCTTCCGGAATATCCCCTTTTTCGATTTGGGTGCGGTCAGCATTTCCGGCAACACCAATGACGCCATGAAAGGAATTAACAATGGCTTTTGATCAAAAAGAATTCGAAAAGAAAATGGACGAGGTGAAGAAAAACCTCCGCCAGAGCGTTATAGTGCCCCAGCAGCTGACCCGGAAGGACCGGATGTCGTTCAGATGTTATCCCGGTATCGGGTGTTTTACCAAATGCTGCAGCGGCATCCGGATAAATCTTACTCCCTATGACATATACAGGCTAAAGAACAGACTGGGCATGTCTTATCATGATTTTCTCATGGAGTATACGACGCCGCGGTCGATTGACGGTACGCCTCTTCCCGTTGTGGTGCTGAAGATGAAGGATGATGACATAAAGTCCTGTCCCTTTGTTACACCGGCTGGCTGCACCGTTTATTCCGACAGGCCCGTGACATGCAGGTATTATCCGATAGGCATGGCCATAATGAAGAAGCACGATCTGAAGACAGGGGAAGACTTCTTCATAAAGATCAAGGAGGACCACTGTCTGGGACATAAAGAAGACAGGAACTGGACGATCGACGAGTGGCGCGCCGACCAGGAGTCAGACCTTTATGATGAAATGAACGGTGACTGGATGGAGGTAGTCCTGAAGGCCAAGACCCTGGGCTTTGTCGAATTCGGCCAGAAATCCCTGGACCTTTTTTATATGGTAAGTTCCAATCTTGACATGTTCAGGGACTTCGTTTTCAACAGTAATTTCCTCGCCTCTTATGAAATTGGCCCCGAAGTAACTGAGAAGATCAGGGAAGACGAGCTGGAACTCCTGAAGTTTTCTCTGAAATGGCTGCGGTTTGCCATGTTCGGGGAAGGCGACTTCAAGGTCAATGACGCAGCCAGGCAGCGGGCGAGAGAACGCACTGCGGCAAGGACGAAGGCGGAGATGGCTGCGAGAGAGGCGAGGGCGAAGAAGGCGCTCTCCAAGGCCCCGGAAGAGGCGATGAAAGAGGCGGACAGCGCCTCCGATTAACCTTAAGGGAATATTTCAACCACGGACCAACACGGATAACCGGCATCTGTCCGCAAATTGCTATCGGCTGTAAGAGCCGTCATTCCCGCAAGCGAAGCGCGTCGGGAATCCTTCTGTAAAGCCGCCGGAAAGATTCCAAGCCGGAATGACAAGTAACCAATCTGCCGTTACTGTCTGAGTTTGAGGAAATTCCTGAGGAGGTCCTTTCCGACAGTGGTCAGGATCGACTCGGGATGAAACTGCATGCCTTCGACCGCGCAATGTTTGTGGCGTACCCCCATAATGATCCCATCTTCGGTCCACGCCGAAACCTCGAGGACCGGCGGCAGGCTGTCGCGCTTGATTATAAGGGAATGGTAACGGGTCGCCTCGAAAGGGTTCGGCAGTCCCTCGAAGATTGTCTTCCCGTCGTGGTGTACCATTGACGTCTTTCCATGCATCAGATACGGCGCCCGGACGACCTCTCCTCCAAAGGCCTCACCTATGGACTGGTGCCCCAGGCAGACACCGAGGATCGGGACCTTGCCGGCAAAATACTTTATCGTTTCTACGGATATTCCCGCTTCCTTAGGCGTGCAGGGCCCCGGAGATATCACTATCCTGTCCGGCGCGATATTCTCGATTTCAGAGACCGAGATTTTATCATTCCTGAAGACCTTAAGGTCCTGCCCCAGCTCCCCCAGGTACTGGACCAGATTGTATGTGAAAGAGTCATAGTTGTCTATCATCAAAAGCATGCTACTCAAGCCCCCTCTCCGCCATTTCGACTGCACGCATCATCGCCTTGGCCTTATTGACCGTCTCCTGGTACTCGGCAGACGGTACGCTGTCTGCGACCACGCCGCCGCCCGCCTGAATGTAAGCGACCCCGTCCTTAACCACGAGGGTGCGGATCGTGATGCAGGTATCCATGTTGCCCGAGAACCCGAAGTACCCTACGGCGCCGGCGTAAGGTCCCCGCCGGGTCGGCTCCAGCTCGTCGATGATCTCCATCGCCCGTATCTTGGGCGCACCGGAGACCGTTCCAGCCGGGAAACAGGCCCTGACGACATCGTAGGCGTCGTTCGCCGCGGAGAGTGTACCGCGGACATTCGAGACGATATGCATCACGTGGGAATAGCGCTCTATAACCATCAGCTCGCTTACGTGCACGCTCCCGGGCTTGCTTACTCTTCCGACATCGTTTCTGCCGAGATCGACGAGCATGATATGTTCCGCCCTCTCTTTGGGGTCATCCAGCAGTTCCCTTTCCAGAGCCCTGTCCTCCTCTTCGCTTGAGCCCCGCTTACGGGTACCCGCGATGGGCCTCAGATCGACCCTGTCCCCCTCCAGCCTAACCATGACCTCAGGCGACGTACCCACTATGGTCGCATCGCCGCAGCGGAGGAAATACATGTAGGGCGACGGGTTGATAAGCCTGAGTGCCCTGTATATCTCGAAGGGCTCGACACTAATCTCCGCCCTGAAGCGCTGGGAGGGCACCACCTGGAAGATGTCCCCCGCCCTGATGTACTCTTTTGCCCTGAGCACCGCCCGCTCGTAGCGGGAACGCGTAAAGTTGGACTTGAGGACGGCACGTCTCTTCGGAGTGCTGCGAAGTGACCGGGAGGAGGGGGAAGCGCCCTTCAAACCTCTTCTCAATTTGTTCACTATCGCCTCGATCTTGCCGACCGCCTCTTCATAAGCCGAAGCCGCCGAGGAGCCGTTGACGTGGGCGTTGGAGACCACCTTGATCCTGTGGGCGATGTTGTCGAAGATTACAAGGGTGTCGGTAATCATGAAAAAGATATCCGGCAATCCCAATCCCGGCTTGTCCCTTTCAGGCATCCTCTCGAAAAAACGTATTGTGTCGTAGCCGATGAACCCTACCGCGCCTCCGTAAAAACGTGGAAGACCGGGGTTGGGGACCGGCCTGTATTCCGCCAGGATGTCCCTTACCGCCTCAAGGGGGTCACTGAGCACCGGCCGGGTCTCCTTCTTTCCCCGGCGGACGACCTCCACGGACTTTCCGAAGCTTCTGATGACAATAGACGGCCTGCTCCCGATGAAAGAATACCTGGCCCATTTCTCCCCGCCTTCCACGCTTTCGAGGAGGAAGGAATATTTCCCTTCGTCCAGCTTGCGAAAGGCGGTAACCGGCGTATCCATGTCCGCAAGGATTTCCTTGTATACCGGGATCAGATTTCCCTTTGCAGAGAGGCGTCTGAACTCCCTGAAGTCAGGGTAGAACATGTTGACAAACGCTGCCGAATTTCATTAGTATATCCTTTATCATATGATTATAGCTTATTGCCCGTTCTGAAGTTAAGCTGTTGCCGGGACTAGAGAAATGAACGGGTGTGAATGCGGGAATAGCTCAGTTGGTAGAGCACAACCTTGCCAAGGTTGGGGTCGCGGGTTCGAATCCCGTTTCCCGCTCCATTAATAAGACGGTGAATAGTCGATCAGGTTTTCACGTGGACTCTTTGTTTTTTCCGTATTTCACTATTCACTGATAGACTCGAAAAGAGTCGTCATGCCCGCGGAGGCGGGTATCCAAGGGGGTACTAAATTGGATTCCCGACTGAAAACTTCGGGAATGACGGCCTTAAGAAAAAACTTCCGGCAAAGAAGTCGCTTTTAGCTTTTCCGACGGCGGCGTACCCAAGTGGCTAAGGGAGAGGTCTGCAAAACCTTTATGCAGCGGTTCAAATCCGCTCGCCGCCTCCAACTCCCGACAGTATTTTTTCTCCCCTGAGCTGGTCCAGCGCCGTAGTATCTAGTCCTTTTTCTTCAAAGAACTCCCGTTCGAGAGATTCGACATAAAACCTGTCGAGACCGCTGTTGAGGAGGAAATCTTCTCTCAGGCCCCTGTCACTCGAACGTATCACGAGGGGGAATATCTGGTTGAGATAGACGGATTCCTTGCGGAGGTCGATAAACACTTTTTCAAAAAGTCTGACAGGGATTCCGCCGGGTGCGCTGCCTCCGTCGGTAAGTTCCGCAGCGATGTCTTCCAGGATTTTCTCCCTTTCTTCCCTGGTGTCGAGGCCGGGGTAGAGGTTGCGCATCCTTTTCTTCAGGGCCGCATGAATTTCATGGTATAACTTTTCTTCACCCGTCAGGTTCTTCACTTCTTGCACTACGTCCCTGATGGTTGCCTCACCTTTCCTTACATCTTCCGTTCCCTTCAGGATGGCCTCGATTTTCCTTTTCCCGTATCCGGTTACATACTTGTTTTCCAGAAGGTCGTGGATGAAGACCGATCTGAAGAGGTTTTCGTCCAGCGCATCAAAGGCCTCCTTGTTGCCCATGAAACTCCTCAGTGATTCTTCCCTCAGCTCGATGTTCTCCATGAAGGCCAGATGACTGAGCAGGGAATAGAGGTTGTCGTACCTGTCGAAATAAGTGACGATGGAGCTGAATTCTTCAAAGGCGCGAAAATCATCGGTCTCTCTGGAAAGCTCATCGCATACCCGGCCGATGTCCAGAAGAACCTGGTCAAACCCCCGGTCGTTCTGCGAATAAGCCCGGTGCTTGGCCTTTATCAGCCTTACAATGTCTTCCTTGATTATATTTCTTTTAAGCAGTGCGTCCTTGAAAAAGAGGTTCTCCAGTATGGCCCTCGCATCCTTTATGTATTCCAGCTCTTCAGTTTCCTGTATCTTCTTATCCTTCAACAGCAGTTTATCCAGCTTGTCAAAGAGGTTTGTCGGTATATCGTTCCTTATGCTGAGGGTCCTCAGTCTCTTCAGGCGGGCGTATTCTGATGCCTGAAGGGTATCCCTGAAGCTTCCTCTGATCAGAACGTCGCGGTATTCATCAACTACGACCCTGTTTTCGGGATGTCTATACATCACATCGATCTTCATCCTTTCCTGCTGGTAACGGTCGATATCGTACCTGAGGGCCAGTTGCTCGACCCGGTGCGCGTCCTCGGGGCTCAGCCCCCGTTTTTCGGAGTAGAACCTGTTGAAGGCATCGTAGTATTCCCTGTTGGCGCGGTTGATCAATTTGAACAGGAATATCGATGACCTTTCTTCATTCAGGGCGATACTAAAGCTGCCGAGAAGTTCAGTGTCCCTGTCGTCTCCGAGCAGACGGGCCCTCTTCAGGAATTTACCCGCTGCCTTCAGTATCTGTTTCTGCCGTTTCCTGTACTCTCCCCTGAAATCGGAGGAGACTATGAAGTAATAATTGACAACCGGATGTCCCTGCAGGAACAGTCTGTCAAATGTCTCAGTGCCCTCGGTATTATTTGTGAAGACCACGTGCTCGTTCTCGTCGAGAAACGCCCCGAACATTACCAGTCTGTTCAGGATATCGCCCTTTTCCATGTCCTTGATAGGTTTTTCGACACCGAACATGTACTCACAGAAGCTGCCGCCCGTCCCTTTGTAGGTTATGCTCCCCTCAGAGATGGTAAATTCATTGCCCCGGGCGAAAAATCTGATTTTCTGCGGCTCTTCCTGGTAGAAATAGGTGTTGTGTGTTGTCGCTCCCGCAACGAAGGTAAAAAAGTCAACAGGACCCAGGCTGCCATGTAGTCTGAGATCTGTAATCATATGGAAATATACCATAGCCGGCAGAATTCTTCCATTTACGGCAATCGCCTCGGAGAAGAGCAGAGTGTCATTGCCCCGAAGCAGGGGCATGGGATGCCATGCGTCCACGGTGAAATGGCGGCCGGCAGGGGCGAAAGGCCTGCCGGCTTTTGCCGAAAAAAGTCCCCTTGCCGAAAGAGAACGATTTGGCTATTATATGAAATAAAAGTATCTGTCGAACCGCGGGAGCAATGAAATATTCTCTTCTGACAAAGGCCGTTTTCCTCTTCTTAACGGCTGTGCTCTGCCTGTCGGGATGGATACTGCCGGTCAACAGGAGCGCCGCGGATGACTGCGGAGGAAAGGAACTTTTCAGGGCCGGCAAACAGGCCCTTGATGACGGTCGTTATGATGATGCCGTCAAGAGCCTTTCGCAGGCGCTTGACGAATTCCCGGTCCTGGCCGACTATACTCTCTCCTATCTCGCCGAGGCGTATCATCAGCTGGGCGACCACTGCAAGTCTCTTGACGCCGCCAGGCGGCTGATTGGGAAATACCCGGCTTCGCCGTTGCTGAAGAAGGCACGGGGTGTCGAAATCAGGGAGGCCGGAGAAATTTCCGAAAAAGACCTTCCCGGCCTGTATGAATCCTACCTCAAGGATTATCCCGGGGATGAAGATATTACTCTGGAATACGGCCTTTACCTGAAGGGCCACCATGAGCCTGAAAAGGCCGCAGCGCTCTTCAAAAAGCTTTATCTCCGCGCGGGCTGCCTTGCAGAGAAGGCCTATGAAGAGCTTGATCCCGAAAGTATAAAACCCGAAGACCTCCTCCAAAGGGCGACCCGTCTTATAGACAGGTACGAATTCGCCGCGGCAGAACGGGAGTTGCGGAAGGCCCTCGCCATGGACTGCGGCAAACAGCGCGAGGAGATAATGAGGAATCTGGCATATTCACTTTTCAGACAGAAGAAATACGAAAAGGCAGCCGAGGTTTATGGCAGCGTCAGGGACCTTTTCTCGCGGGCCCGCTCGTTATACAGGGCCGGCGACGACGAAAGATTTGAAAAGGCTCTGAAAAAGCTTCTTGCCGCAGACGACGGCAGGGCCGCCTCCCTGCTTCTGGCCCTTGCTTCAGACAAGAGAAGGGATGGAAAGTTCGATGAGGCGCTGAAGACCTATAAGGAAGTGCTTGAACGTTTCCCGTCGGAAGAGGAAGATGCCTTGTGGGGAATGGGGTGGACCGATTTCATAAAAGGAGAGCACAGGAAAGCAGCCGATATCTTTTCGAAACTGTACGGTAAATACGATGAACCCAGATATCTTTACTGGGAGGCAAGAAGCAGGGACGAGTCAGGTGGAGATGCGGAGGGTCTGTTCAGAAAGCTTGCCTCCATGGACGATAATTTTTACGGGGTGCTCGCATATATGCGTGGCGGCGGGCCTGACATCGTACCGGCCTCCCTCAAGGACGAGTCCCTCCCGGCCCCCGCGGACGGGGCCACCCGGTTCGAGAGGGTCGAGGCGCTGTTGTCGCTGAACATGAACAAGGAGGCGGTCACCGAACTTTCGGACCGGTTGAATAAAATCGATACGTTCCCGGAGCTGCTTTACGTCATGTCGAAATTCCAGGAACTCGGAGAATTCAGGCGTTCCATCGGGCTGGCCACAAAAGTCCCTTATCCGGACAAGGTGCAGATGTTCCTCTATCCCTTTGCCTTCCGTGAGGACGTGGAAGAGGCTGCGAAGAAATATGATATGGATCCCATGATCACGCTTTCGGTGATGAGGGAGGAGAGCCGTTTCAATGCGGACGCCCGGTCGGTCGCGGGCGCCAGGGGGCTTATGCAGATAATGCCGGGTACGGCGCACCGCCTGGACAGGAACCTCAAGCTCGGGATAAGGGACGACGCACAGATAACAGACGCGAAGATCAACATCACCCTTGGGACATATTACCTTAAGTCCCTCTTCAACGAATTCGAATCTTTTTCTCATGTCTTTGCCGCATACAACGCAGGAGAGATCACCGTAAGGAAGTGGCAACAGAAGGGAAATTATAAATCCGTCGACGTCTTTATCGAGGACATTCCCTATCCGGAAACCAGAAATTATGTAAAAAGGGTGATTACCTCATACTTCCAGTACAAAAAAGCCGCAGCCGCCAGGTCGGGAAAGAAGAAAGTCGACATAATCTGGGAAAACCTGTAGCCTGCTCGGGATTCCGACAGCGGTTTCCCTTTGAAGTGCAGATGAGCTGGCCGACACTCATTTGAATAATAGCCTTTCTTTCAAAAAGCATTTGAATGACTCGTCTGAGCTGTCGATAGCGGCTAGAATTCTTCGCGCGTTCACGTCAAAAAGAATCTTCTTGACATGACATATACCCGGAGAATAACCGGAGATGCCTTGTTCGCCTACGGCCTGATAAAGCAATCTGATAAACAGGAGGTAATTATGACTACCAATGATAGTTTTGGAACCAAATTGACATTTGAGTGGAACAACATTCTGAATCGAAAAGCTGAAGCCATCTTTGTAGGGTCTCTATCGACGTTGATCGGGGAAGCTGGAGCAAAAAAATTGGTTGAAGTGGCAAAGATTTATGAGACACATGACTGGTTTAAACTCGTCATTGCAAAGGACAACGACAATATTGCGGGTCTGCTGGCACTATACTACGAACCAATTCACGGATCACATGAAGGATGGATATGTGTTGCTCCTGAGTACCGGAGAGAAGGCATTGGCGATAAAATACAGGCTGAATTTGAAAAGACCGCGCTTGAAAATGGAGTGAGGATTTTTAGAGCGGACGCTACGCTGGCCTATACCCATTCCCAGAAATTTCTTTACAGAAGAGATTATCAGGCTGTAGGTTACACGCCGATGAGCTTCTCTTTTTTGCCGGGCCGCTCTCTTGGAAGTGCGGTGACAATCTGGAAGATTTTTGATCCCGAGTTGTTGAAGCAATGGGAAGAGGAGAAGAGAGAAAGTCTTGATTGGGACGGAAGACGTTGGAAATGCAATGAATAATGTGAAAATGTTAAAGGGCAATTGAAGGCAAGCTTGACTAGGAGATGAAACTTTCAGACGTACGCACACTATTCAAACGCCTGAAAACGGTGTAAGCTGTTGATAGGTATCAACCGGCGAAGCCTCGACGGTATGCAGCCACTGAATCCAGATGCTGTCGTGGCTTCTAAGGCCTGCAAAAACACGAAGAGCAGAACGAGGCCGACATGAAGGACATCATAGGAAGGCCTATCGGCAGGATGATCTGGATGCTGCCGGTCAGGACGACAGCGCCTGGCTGTACCAATACTGGTACAAACCAGGACAGTATACGCCGGGGCATGAGAGGACTTTGTGCGGAAGGTTCAGTCAGGCCCTGATACCTATACCGTCTGAGCGGGCATCTACCTGGCCGAGCAAGTGGAGTACGTGACGAGAAATGGCAACAGCCCTTCGATTAGTCATTGTCCCTAAAGTGGCACATCCCTGGTTCGACGAGGTAAACAAAGGTGCGCGGGCTCAGGCCGAAATCCTCAGCCGTGAGCTTGGTGTCGAGATAATGGTCGACTATATGCCACCAGCAATTTGTGATGTTGCCGAGCAGAACAAGATCCTGGAAAAGGCTGCCAAGAGCCGCCCAAGTGGCATCGCTGTTGATCCGGTTGACGCAGTAGACCATATGACGGCAATCAACCGCATCAGGGAGCAGCTTATTCCGGTGGTTCTCTTCGACTCACCATCGCCAGATGCAGATATCACCAGCATCGGCAACAACTTTGCCCAGCAGGGGATCATCGCGGCCGAGCGTCTCGTCAAGCTGATCGAGTACGCTGGCAAAGTGGCTGTGATGCAAGGGTATCCCACGGCACCAAACCACAAGGAACGATACGACGCCCAGATGGCTGTATTGGGGAAGTATCCCGGTATCACTTTTGTAGACGGTGGCATTGACAATGACGACATTGAGACTGCCAGCCGACAAGCCTCGGCTGTACTCGAATCGCATCCCGATCTAAGCGGCTATCTGTGCTGTGATGCTTCCGGCCCGATAGGCATAGCGAGCGCTATCAAAAGGGCCGGGAAGGCCGGCAAAGTAAAAGTAGTCAGCATGGATGGGATCAAGCCTATACTCGATGCCATTGAAGAAGGCGTGATCGAATCCTCCTCGGCTACCATTCCGAAAATGCAAGGTTCGATGTCAGTCCTGATGTTATGGCAGGCATCTCTTGGCATTCAGATACCTCAGACTATTGATACAGGCATTGACGTGATTACGCAGGAGAACGTGGATATATTCCTAGCTGATGCAGTTTAAAGACTCAATATGCATGGCTGCCTTCAACGCAACTTTATTTAGGATCTAAGATCGCATTGTGAATCGTTAGATTTGTCAAAACTCATTCCGTTCTAAAAACCTGATTCCTTTCGCAAAGCCTCCTTGCATGTCTCAGCCAACACCGCTTGCTCATGCCCGTGAATCAGCTCATTTCGTTTTGTATTAAAATCTGCCAGATTACTGAAATCGTTATCATCTATGCCCCCCCGGAAAGTGAGCCCGTTTGATCAGTTCATAAGTAGAGGTATTAGCTTTGTCCCTTCTTTTTTACTGTTCTCAATGGTTGACCTAAACCTTGCTTGCCTTGGGATATATAGCACAGAAAAAGAATGTCACGGTTGAAGACAGGCCGTATGCACGGCTATTGACACAGGGGCATCCATGAAGAGCGTTGTGAGCGCCTACGATATCCTGAGCGGCAGGATTTATCACGCGGTCGACTCCACACGGCCTGTCAAAGAAAGAACGAATCGGTAGAGCCGAAGACACTATTCCAGTTTTTCAATAAGTGTCATCTTTCCAACCCCCAATGACCAGTCCTCTTCGTCTGTCATCATCACATTTATGAACACATTGGCAGGGTTGAGGCCGATGCTGTCCTTTAGCAATTCGGGGAGGCGCTTGTAGAAGGCGCGCTTCATGTGTATGGTTCTCGGGGAGGTTGTTATCTGAATCATAATCACATCATCGGACCGTCTGACTCCTTCGTCTTCCAGGTACGCAGATTGATCAATCTTGAAATGTTCTGCTTTTTTCTCGTGGAATATCTGAAATCGGTCTTTTTCAGGGAGCCCCCACGTTTCCACGAGAACCTGATGGATAGAATCACCCAAAGCCTGAAGATAGGTTTGGGGCTTTCCTTCGAGTAAATAGATATGAACAATGGGCATTTTGCACCTCCTCCGTCTTACTGTTTTATGCTGACCGGTTTTACGTTCAACCTCTCGCAGAGATCATCGATTTTCTGAAGTGTGAGGTCCTTTTCTCTTTGTGTGGTCTGCTCCCTTTTCTCATCTTTCGCAGGAGAAATTTCTGCGGACACTGTCAGTTTGCATTTCTCAGGCCCGTCGGGCTCTGTGACGTAAGCCACTGTCTGAACCCCGTCGGTCACTTCGAGGTAGTTGTTTTCTTCTTCCTTCGAAATCTTTAAATTTTTCTCCCTGGCCATATCTACTGCCGCCGTATGCACTTTTTCAGCGGGCAAGGGCATTTCCGCCTGTGACTGCGTCTTTTTATGGCTTGTGCTCGTTAAAATCAATGGAATTGCTGCAATACATGAGGCCAGTACTCCCGCAACCAGAAGAACTGCCGGGGTCGTCCAAAACTTCCGCATTCCGGCTCTGCCTGTTTTAGCTGTCTTTTTCATCTCTTTCTCCTTTCTGAATTTTTTTGCCTGCAATTCAAGATATGCCTCCTCCTTAAGCAGTCGTCCTGAGCATTTTTCGGAAACGCCACAGCGAAAATGTGAACAAAACGGCACCGATCAGGGCAAGTGATACGAACTGCGGCCATACAACCGAGAGCCCCGCTCCCCGGAACAGGATGGCTTGGGCAAACGTCACGAAATGAGTGGTCGGCGCAGCCTGCATGATGACATCAATAATACCCATACTTTTCCGGGCACCCGAGATTACCGTGGCACGCATGATGCCTCCGGCGCCCGACAGTATCTGCATGGGCAGAAGAACCATGAATAAGAGCAGCCCGAACTGCGGCATTGATCGGGCAACCGTAGCCAGGAAAACTCCCAACGCAGTGGAGGCCAGCACATGCAGAAGCGTTCCTGAGAAGAACAGCACGAGCGAGCCCTTGATTGGCACCGAAAGAAAGCCGCGCACAACGACGTTCAGTGAGAAGGCCGAAGCCGTAAGGACTACAAACGTCATCGCCCAGATTTTGCTGCTCAGGATCTCGAACGGATTTAGCGGCATAACCAGCAGATGCTCTATTGTCCCATGCTCGCGCTCCCTTATCAGCGCCGCCCCGGTAAGCACGACTGACAACATGGTAATTGCACTGATAATCTCCATTACGCCACCGAACCAGGTCTTATTCAGCTCCGGGTTAAATCTCACCCGTGTTGACACATCCACAGGCGGACCGGCCTGTGCACGGTATCGTTGCATGAACTCGCTGATTTCATCTGAAACGATAACCTGGACGTATCGGCTCCCGTTGAATGCCTGGCCCATGCGCGTCGCATCCACATTGAGTTGTAAGACCGGGCCTCGCCCGGCGAGGACGTCGCGCTGAAAACCGCCGGGTATGTATAGTGCAAATGTATCGAGTCCCGCATCCATCCGGGAATCCATTTCATTGGGCGTGATCAGCGCCGGCGCCTGAAAGTATGGCGGATAGAAGGCATCGGTAATCCGCTTCGAAAGCGCGGACTGATCCTCATCTACAATAGCGACAGGAGCTTTATGGAGTACTTCCGGGATTGCCGTCGCCGCGGTATAAATATTGAGGGTCAAGGCGTAAACGATCAAAAAAATCATGATCGGATCACGCATCAGACTGCGGAGTTCCTTCACGCCTAAATGAAATATATTGCTCACCGTCCGCATTCTTACCGCTCCTGCTTTTTTAGTAGTACCACCCCAAGGCCGATGATTACGGGTATGGAAAGAGCCAGAGATACAAAAGCCCCGTGGAGATTAGTGAAGCCGAGGCCCTTGGAGAAAGTACCGCGTGATATTGTCAGGAAATGTGTGGTCGGGAAGATCCGGCCTATAAAAGCTCCTACGCCTTGCAGGGAGGAAACGGGCTCGACCATTCCTGACAGCTGAACGGCCGGCAGGATGCTCAGAAAGATCGTGGCAACAAGGGCCGCGACCTGGCTGCGCATGAAAGTCGATATCAACAGCCCGAAACCTGTGGCGGACATAACATAGAGCAGGGCTCCGCCGCTCAGTGTCAGAAAGCTGCCCTTGCATGGTACACGGAACAGGAAGACCGCCAGCCCTGCCAACAGCAGGAAATTGATCATGGCAAGCACGATATAGGGGATCTGCTTTCCAACCAGAAACTCCAGGCGGGTGACCGGGGTTACATAGAAATTCACAATGGATCCCAGTTCCTTCTCACGAACCACCGAAAGAGCGCTGAGAATTGCCGGGATTAAGAACAGGAGTATCGGGATTACCCCCGGGACCATGGCCGGAAGACTTGCAATATCGGGATTGTATCGAAAACGGGTCTCGATATTTGCCAGGCCGGGACGAAAAGGAAAGTCAGAGCCCTCTCTCGCCCGCTTGTCAATCCACTGTTGATTCATACTCTGCAAGTAAACGCGAACCGTTTCTGCGCGAAACGGATTGGCGCCGTCAAGCCAGGCCCCCATCTGGACAGGAGTTCTTCCGCGTGAAACATCACGGGTGAATCCGGAAGGGATCTCCATGGCGAGATTGAGCTCGCCCGAGCGCAGGCGTTTTTCCATTTCAGCATAGTCATGCAGCGGAGCCTTTTCTATAAAATACCGTGAACCGGCAATATTCATAGCGTAATCATGGCTCATTGTGGTTTGATCCCGGTCGAGTACAGCAAAGGTTACATTGTCGATATCCATGCTGATGCCGTAGCCCAGTACGAGCATGAGGAAAAAACTGCCGATTGCGGCAAGAGCCAGGCGAATAGGATCGCGGCGAAGTTCAAGCTGTTCGCGTTGGGTACAGCTGAGCATGCGCCGCAACTTGGTAAAGCAACCGTGCCCTGTCACAGCTGCAACAGATGCGACCTGAGCGGGTACATCTCGCCCGGCATCCACACTAATCGGCCGGTTTTCAGACCTGCCTTCCTGGACAGCCTCTTCGAGGTAGCTAATAAAGGCTTCTTCCAGAGTTGCTGCTTTGCGCCTCTGAATAATTTCTGAAGGCGCATCGCTCACCAGTACCTTACCGGCATGCATGAGTGAAATGCGGTCGCAGCGTTCAGCCTCATTCATAAAATGTGTGGAGATGAAGATAGTGACGTTATCGTTACGCGCCAGGTCGATCATGATCTGCCAGAAGGCATCACGCGCCACCGGGTCCACTCCGGAGGTAGGTTCGTCCAGAATAAGCATTTCCGGGCCATGGATCATCGCCACGGCCAAAGATAGCCGCTGACGCTGCCCCAGAGGCAAGGCCTTCGGCAGGGTATCCATGACTTCGGTCAGGCCAAAACGCTCTGCCATTTCCTGAACACGCAATTCTACGCGCTCTTTCGGTATACTGAATAGTCTCGCGTGCAATTCCAGATTCTGACGCACGGTTAGTTCAGCGTAAAGTGAAAAGGCCTGGGTCATGTAGCCGACGCGCCGGCGTGTATTGAGATCGTGAGGGTCAACCGTCCGCCCAAAGAGCCATGCCTGTCCCTCGCTGGGAGGCAACAGGCCGGTTAACATCTTCATGGTAGTGGTTTTTCCGCATCCGTTGGAACCCAGGAAGCCGAAGATCTCCCCTCGATTTATTTGGAAGCTCACATGGTCTACAGCCACAAAATTGCCGAACTTCATGGTGAGGTCCCGTGCCTCAATGGCTGTTTCGCCCTTTTCGCCCTGATATCCGGAAATGATGACGGGCCGATGGTCTTTACGCTCCGCAGGCGGCAATAAATCGATAAAGGCCTCCTCCAGAGTATGAGCCCCGGTACGATCCAGAAAATCCTGTGGGGCGCCCGTGGCAAGGACCCGGCCGGCGCTCATTGCAACAAGCCATTCCATTCGCATGGCCTCATCCATGTAGGCGGTGGCCACGAGCACGCTGATCCCGGGCCGGGTTTCGCGGACACGATCTATTAGTTCCCAAAACTGGCGGCGCGACAGCGGGTCGACACCGGTGGTCGGCTCATCCAGGATCAAAAGATCAGGATCATGGATCAGCGCACAGCAAAGGCCGAGCTTCTGTTTCATACCGCCCGAGAGCTTGCCTGTGGGGCGCCCGGCAAAGGGCGCAAGAGCAGTGGCTTCGAGCATGTATGAAATACGCCGTACACGTTCGCTGCCGCCGAATCCGAACAGTCTGCCGAAAAAGTCGAGATTTTGGAATACGGATAGAGTGGGATAAAGATTCTTTCCCAAACCTTGCGGCATATAGGCGACGCGCGGCAATAACTCGGTCCGGCTGTGCGCGTTGGAGATATCCCGGCCCAAAACCGAGACCTGTCCCGACTGGATTACCCTTGCGCCCGCAATCAATGAGAACAGGCTTGATTTGCCCACCCCGTCCGGGCCGATAAAACCAACCATGCGGCCCGCCGGCACGTCAAGGCTTACGGCTTTCAGGGCTTCCTTTTTTCTATATCGCAGACCCACATTGGTCAGGTGGACAACTGAGTCAGAGAGCGGTTTGTTCACTTCAGTATATTTCTGTCCAGAAAAGGCGGCCATGGAGTTCCTGAATTAAGCCGTAGATAAGCCACACCCGGCAGCCCCGTTTTGACCTGGGTAATGTGCTTCTTCAGCAAATCGGGGGGTAACTGCGCTTTAATGCGAAAGACCAGCTTCTCACGTTCCTGCTCTGTTTCGACCGATTTAGGCGTAAACTGTGCAACATCGGCTACAAAGGACACCCTGGCGGGAATCACGTATTGGGGGCTTGCATCCAGTATCAAACGCACTTCACTCCCAATTGCTACCCGCCCCGCAGCCGCTTCGGGCAGGAAGAAAGTCATGTATACGTCACTGAGGTCTATCAGCTCCAGGACCCTGCCCCCGGCGCCAAGCACCTCACCGGGCTCAGCTATGCGGTATTGCACCCGTCCGTCGCAGGGCGCCTTAAGGGCGCTGTCATCGATGTCTGCCTGTATCCGATTTGTCGTCTCCTTTGCCGCGGCTTGAGCCGATTGTGCCCCGAGGATCTGGCATTTGGCATTGTCAATATTTGCTTCTGCGGCCTTCACCTCGGCCTGAGCGGCAATATATGCGGCGTCAGCCCTCCGAAAATTTGCAAGATCATCATCCAAAGCCTGGACGGCTACTAATTCTTTGGATACCAGGGTTTTCGTACGTGCCAGGCGTATTTTCGCGACGTCAAGCTCGGCCTTTCGCTGAGCCACAACCGCGACTGCGGCGTTTTTTTCTGCAACCCTTTGTGCCAAGGCGCTATTGGCGTTTGCCACTTTACTTTTCGCTTGTTGCAGATTCGCCTCTGCCTCTCTGAGCTGCGCTTCGAGCACCTGTGTATCCAGATGCGCCAATATCTGTCCGGGAGTTACAAAATCTCCTTCCTTCACCAGAACATCTTTTACACGGCCAGGCAATTTGGCTGCTATGTCAATCTTTACGGCTTCTATCCGGCCATTGCCTTTGGCAAGGTCTTCATTTTTTTGATTCAGGGCAAATCTTTTGACCGCCAATAGGGCCAAGGCGCATACCAACAGAAGCAGTGCGGCTCTGCTGAACCATTTCTTCCGGGTGGTTGTCATAGTCTTCCTATAGCGGGAGCTCCCCGCCTTTGTTCCCCAAAAAGTCTGCCGGCTTTTCGGGGGCCCCTCCCTCACGGGAGAGGGGTAAAGTCAAAGAGGACAATGTTTATACGTCATTCAATAATTCCTTTTTATCACGTGCATATTCCCATGTCAACTTTTACGGACGCCCGCGTCCTCACCTGTGACAAGAGTTTAAATGGACAAAGTTCTTTGCACCAGATTCCCGGCGGCTCGCTGAGGGGGAGGATCAATTACGGAAGTGTTTTATATTTTTCCTTCTTTTGGGTTCTGTGCCGGCAGGGGGTCGGACTTCTGAGGAGGAGAGGAGATCAGAAAGCAGATTTAACGATGACCAGAGACGTATGACCGTGAAGGAAGTTATAGAAATAGCGAAAGAGTGCCAGCAACGGGCCTTGGTCTTTTTACATGGTCTTTGTCTCTCTTATCTTGTCCCCGCATAAAGACAACAACATCCATACAGCACCACGGGACTAAGGCCCTACGACTGATTTTCTGTTCCCCATTTTCCATTTCCCGAGCAGACCATTCATATCCCCATTGGGAAGGTAACTCCCGTATATCTTCTCGAATGTGCCATCCTTTTTCATTTCATCCAGTGTTGACTGCCATTTCTTAACCATCTCCGGCGAGGTTCCAAGCGACATCGCGATGTAAAAATAGGTGCTGCTTAAAGTATAGAGCGGTTCCAGGTCGTCCATGTTGTATCCGGCATTTCTTACAATCTGCGGGACCGTGATATCGGTAAAGACGGAAAGCTGGACTTCCCCCCTCATCAGCTTTCGGACGTTGTCGACCGGTAGCGGTGAACTGATCAGATTTGTAAAGCCTCTACTCTTGAGGTCCTGTTCGGTAAACCAGTTGGAGGTTGTGCCGATGGCGGCCACCTTTCTGGCATCGTCGATGCTCTTTACCCTGATGCTGGAACCCTTCTTTGCGTAAAAGATCGCGCTATTTTTTCCCACCGGTCCCACCCATTGAAACAGCTTCTCCCGTTTATGCGTCTTCTCGGCGCTGAAGAGCACCACATTCGGATTACTCAGTGCCACTTTGTACGCCTCATCCCAAGACGTCAAGCGGATGTTGTCCGGAATACCTTGCCTGGCACATATTTCCCTGACGATATCCGTGACGAAACCGGTGATCTTTCCATTCTTCATGAAGGTCACCGGTGGATATTCCTCAGTCATCATGTTAATGACTCCTGGCGGCATTTCATCGGGAAGCCATTTCGCATAGATCTGCCTGAAGGCGCCTGTGGCTTTCATCTCATCAAGCGTCTTTTGCCACAGGGTAATCAGTTTGGGCGACGTGCCTTTCGAAAAAGCTATGTAGAGCATGTTCGTGGAGAGGTTCAGGACGCTTTCCACATCATCCATCGTAGCATTGACCCGTTTCAGCAATGCCGGCATCGTGATGTTGCTGCCGGGAAACAGTTGCGCCTTGCCGTTGAGCAGTTCCCCTATGGCGATCTCTTGCGTTGCAACGCTTTCCAGGTTCGAGAACCCTTTCTTCCTTAAGAATTGCTCCATGTACTCATCCTTCACAACAACGATATGGGGAATTTTGCAAAGGCAATCGGACCCACCCACCGGAGAAAGGGTTTACGCTCCGGCGTCATCGCAACGGAGAAAAGAGCCACATTCGGCTTCTCCATAACCGCCTTATATCCCTGTTCCCACGTCACAAGCTGAATGTCTGCGCGAATGTGGGTCCTTTTCACCAGCTCCTGAACCACCTCCGTCGCCAGGCCGGATAGCTTTCCTTTTTCAGCGAAGTTCATAGGAGGGTATGTCTCTGTATAAATTTTCAGATCAACCGTTCTTATAGTATCAGCCTCAGTTGTTGTCCATGCATACCCAACAAGGAAGAATGAACTCAACAGCAATGACAAGAACCGGATTTTATTCATAAATTCTTTCCTCTCTGGTGACTACAGCTGGCCGGCCCAATGTCGGCATTACGCCAGAAGCATCTCTATCAAATGAGGGCCTGGCTCGGCCAAAGCGCGCCGGATTTCCTCTGCCAGTTGATCCCCGGTGTTAACCGAAACTGCCGGAACCCCCATGGCTAAGGCCATTTCAGTCCAGTTGATATGGGGGTTTTCGATATCAATAAGTGAGCTGACGTTGGGACCGGGAGTTTTGATGCCGGCCCTTTCCAGTTCCAGTTTCAGGATATTATAACGACGGTTGGAACATATCAATGTAGTTATGTTTAAGCCCTGCCTGGCTTGGGTCCATAATGCCTGCACAGTATACATGGCGCTTCCATCGGCCTCCAGGTTGATAACCGGCCTGTCCGGACACGCCACGGCCGCGCCTGTTGAACATGGCATGCCGTGCCCTATGGCGCCGCCGGCGATAGTCATCATCGTATGCGGCAGTAAGCCACAGCTTAAAGAGTAATAGGGAAAGGCAGATGACACTCCCTCATCTACGATGATCGCCCCTTCAGGCTGCACCGCCGCAAGCGTCTGACACGCCTTTTCGGCTGTAAGCTCTCCCCTGGCTAAAGAGGGATAGTTCCGTGCCGCCGTTGTTTCCGGTGTAATATTCCTGGAGCAGCCCAGGGCGTCGGCCAGACATTCCAGGGCCTCAATGGTGTTCTGTTTACCGGAATCTATAAGAACCCGGGGCTGATCCTCGGAAAGCAATCTGCCTCTGATGCCCTTGTAGCCGAAAAATCCTACCGGCTCCCTGGTACCGCATATCACCACGGCTTCATAGCCGGAAAGGAGCTCTATTGCCGGTTCCGGGAAATAGGGGATACGGGTTATTTCAGGCAAACCCACGCCTCTTTCCATATAGCCCGGCAGGTAATCAGTGAGAAGGTCGCATCCCTTAAGCGCCCTGATACGCGCCGCAGCCTCAAGACCCCGCTTGCGCAAAGCCCTCCCCCCTATAATTAGTGCCACCTTACGGTTTTTCGTCATGATCTGAACCGCTTTTTCGATGCTGCCGGTCTCGATCCGTTCGAATTCAAAACCGGGAATGGCGACCTTATCGTCTGCAATTTCTGCCTGTTGATAGTCGTTGGGTATTATCAGGGTGGATATTTGTCCATAGAGGGAGGCTTCAAAGGCGTCAGCCAGATCCCGTGATAACTCCCGGGAAGACCGGCTCGTCTTGTACCATCCCGATATCGTACCGGCAAGGGCCTCGATGTTCATTGCAAGAGGGGCATCCAGAGGGATATGCTCCATAGTATGTTCGCCGACCAGATTCAATAATGGAGTTTTTGCCCTTTTGGCGTTGTGCAGGTAGGCAACTCCGTTGGCAAGGCCGGGACCCAAATGAAGCAGGGTCATGGCCGGTTTATCCATCATCCTGCCGTAGCCATCTGCCGCCCCGGTACAGACACCTTCAAACAGCCCCAATACAGGTTTAACACCCGGTTCCGTATCAAAGGCCAAAGCCAACGGCGTCTCCGTAGTCCCGAAGTTACTGAAGCATACTTCAATACCAGCCTTCCTGGCCGTTCTCATTATCATCTCTGCACCGTTCATGGACAACCTCCGCTTTTCTCCGGATCATTACACCTATCTGACTGCCGGGATCTCCTTAGTCCGGATTCTCTGCTTTGTAACCAAAGAAGACAATATGGGCGTGCATCGTCGCACCTCCTTTTTTTACCTGATGAAAGCTGTCGGTCCCCTCGTGATGGATTTCATCTTCCCCGATGGTCCTTTTTTGAACTGACTTGTCCGGAAACGGACTATCTTACTCAAAATGTAACGCGAAGGATGGAGACTGTCAAATCAGCTGTTCACAGGACGTTCCGGACACATCTTTTGGGACACATCCCATTTTTCCTGACCTTTCAGAAAAAGACAGTCTTTAAAAATCCTCACCTGTTTTTGTATCCTAATTAAGGATTTTATAAAGGAAGAGGCACAGATCCGTCTCCTCCCTTTGAGAGAAGGGGAGGAGGCGTTGCCACGACAAGCGCTTAAGAGGAGGTTTCATGGACATTGCTGCATACGTTCGTTCGAAGGCCGGGGAGGCGAAAAACGGGGCCCGTTCCCTCGCCAGGCTTTCTTCGACTCAGAAAAATAGCGCCCTGACGAGGATGGCCGGGGCGATAAGGAGGCGCGGGAAGGAGCTTCAGAAGGAAAACAGGAAGGACCTTGAGTATGCCCGCAAAAAAGGTCTTTCGAAGGCGATGATAGACAGGCTGACTCTCACCACAAAGAGGATAGAGGAGATGGCCCGGGGGCTCGAGGAGGTTGCCGCATTGCCGGATCCGGTCGGCGAGATCATCGGGATGAGGCAGCGTCCCAACGGGATGACCCTCGGAAAGATGCGCGTTCCTATAGGGGTGATCGGCATCATATACGAATCGCGGCCTAACGTCACCGCAGATACCACGAGTCTCTGCCTGAAGTCCGGCAACGCGGTAGTGCTTCGGGGAGGCTCCGAGGCCATCAACTCCAACAGGGCGATTGTGAAGATCCTGAGGGACGCCGTAAAGGCGGAAGGCATCCACGAAGGCGCCGTTACCTTTATTGATATCCCCGACAGGGAGGCGGTCATGGAGCTCCTGAAGCTGGAGGGTATAGTGGACCTCATCATCCCCCGGGGCGGAGAAGGGCTGATACGGGCGGTGACCGAAAATTCGCGCATACCCGTCCTGAAACACTATAAAGGGGTCTGCCATGTCTTTGTAGACAGCGATGCAGATCTGTCGATGGCGGAAGACATATGCTTTAACGCGAAGGTGCAGAGGCCGGGGACCTGTAACGCGATGGAAACCATGCTGGTGGACAAAAAGGTCGCAAAACGTTTCCTCCCCGGGATGGCAAAGAGGTTCCGGCAGGCAGGCGTAGTCATCAAGGGATGTCCGGAAACGAGGAAGGTCGTCCCTTCTGTCGACAGGGTCAAGGAGGAGGATTATTATCGCGAATACCTGGACCTGGTCCTTAACGTCAGGGTAGTGAAGGACATCGATATCGCTATGGAGCATATCGCCCGATACGGTTCGTCCCACTCCGACACGATCGTCACCAGGGATTATGCAAAGGGGATGAGGTTTTTGAGGGAGGTAGATTCTTCGGCAGTTTTCATCAATGCCTCCACCCGGCTCAATGACGGCTACCAGTTCGGTTTGGGGGCCGAGATCGGGATCTCCACGGACAAGATACACGCCAGGGGCCCGATGGGTCTTGAGGAACTTACCTGTACAAAGTTCATCGTCCTTGGCAACGGACAACTGCGTGAGTAGCTTTGTCAGGGGTAGAAATACCGTCTCTCTTCGGGTGACGCCCCCGCCTCCGGCATCCCCTCTTAAGACGAGAGGGGGGGAGTTATGATCCCCGGCTTCCTGACAGCGCCGCGTCCGGGCGCTTTCCACATGAAGGTGAAATGAAGATCGGCATATTAGGGGGGACCTTCAACCCTGTTCACTTCGGACATCTCAGGGCCGCCGAGGAGGTGCGGGAAGTCCTGGGCCTTGAAAGGGTCCTCTTTATCCCTTCAGGCAACCCACCCCTCAAGACGGAGGGGCTCGCGGATGCTTCACACCGGTACGGGATGGTGAAGCTGGCTGCGGCCGGCAACCGGTTTTTCGATGTCCTCGATATCGAGTGCGCCAGGCCGGGGAAGTCCTATACCGTCGATACTGTGAAGACGCTGAAAGAGCAATATAGCGGCGCGGACCTGAATTTCATCCTGGGCATTGATGCATTTCTGGACCTGCCCAACTGGTATGAACCCGAAGAGCTGGTTTCCCTGGTCGATTTTGTCGTCCTGTCGAGGCCGGGGGCACTTTTTGCCGACCTGCTCTCTTCGCCCTATCTGTCCGCGGGGAGGGAATGCCTGGCGGACCTTGATAACGGCGAGGTCGTGTCATGCACCCTGAAATTGCGCTCTTCAAGGGACATCATATTGACCCGGGTAACGCCCATGGCGATATCTTCGACGGACATCAGAATGCGTGTCAAAAAGAGATTGACCGTAAAATACCTGTTGCCAGAGAATGTCGAATCCTTTATAATTTCTAACAGGCTGTATTCGGCCAAAGAAGACGCTTGAAATCAGGACCGAAAGAGAGGATATTTCCTTAGAAAGTAAAGAAATCGCGCTTGAAGCGGCAAGACAGGCGCTCAGAAAAAAGGCTGCAGATCTCATCATACTCGAACTGACCGGGCTCACGGTAATTGCCGATTACTTTGTGATCTGCTCGGGAGAAAGTGTCACGCAGGTAAAGGCTATAGCCGAATCCATAGAAGAGGAATTTGCACGGAAGGGGATAAGGCCCCTCGGGATAGAAGGGCTGGATTACAGTCACTGGGTGCTCCTGGACTACGGCGACGTCATCATCCATGTTTTTGAAAAAGAGACACGGTCCTACTACGCACTCGAAAAGCTCTGGATGGACGCAAAGACCATAGAGGTACATGAAGATACACCTGATATGGGTGGGAAAGACAAAAGAGCAGTTCGCTATTGAGGGAGTTCGGAAGTATCTCGGGCGGTTGAAGTCTTATGCTGACGTGAGAGTGACGGAGATCAGGGAAGAAAAGGTAAAGGACTCGCACAGGATGCTGGAACGGGAAGGAGAGAGGATCCTCAAACTCCGGACGCCTTACGTACTCCTTGACGAAAAGGGAAAGATGCTTACATCCACACGTTTTGCTGAATTTGTCTTTTCACACGGGCCGGAAATCAGTTTTGTGGTCGGGGGCGCATACGGGGTTTCTGAACAGGTGAAAAAGGCGGCGCGGGAAACTGTCGCGTTGTCGAAGATGACATTCACTCATGATATGGCGCGTATTTTTCTTTTGGAACAGATATACAGGTCTTTTACGATTGTTAACAGGAGGGGTTACCATCACTGATGGGTAAGCTTTCGGTCTTCATATTCGTGCTCTTCCTGGCGGCCTTGGCGGTATTCGCCATTCACAACAAGGAACTGACGACGGTCACCATTCCTTTTGATGCCGTCTATGAGCTCCCCAAGATTGCCCTGATCCTCCTTTCCAGCGCAGGGGGGGCGCTTGCCATGCTGCTGATATTCGCATTCCGCGACACCAAGAAATTCATCGACAATATACAGTTCCAGAAGAAGCAGAAGCGTGACATCAAGTTCCAGGAACTTTATTCAAAGGCGCTCAACTCGATCCTGGCCCATAAGGAAGACACGGCCAGGGAAGCCCTTGGAGAAATACTCGCCGAAGAGCCCGACCACATCGATTCCCTGCTCCGGCTGGGGGACATCTATGCCTCCGAGGAAGACTACCAGAAGGCGAACACCTATTACCAGAAGGCGAGAGCGGTGAATCCGCGGAATATCGAGACGCTCTTCGCCATCGAGGAACTGCTCGAAAAAGGCGGCAGGTGGTCGGAAGCGCTGAAGTATGTAGAGGACATCCTGGAAATAGATGAAGACAACCTTACCGCCATGTACCGAAAGAGGGGACTGCTTGAAAAACAGTCGAAGTGGGACGACCTCGTATACCTGCAGAAGGCGATCCTCAAGCATGAGCACAGCGAAAAGGACAGGAAACGTGAACACCAGAACCTGATAGGATACAAATACGAATACGGCCGGCACAGTCTCGAAAACAACCAGCTGGAGAAGGCAAAAAAGGCTTTCAAGACGGTCCTCCGCCTGGATAAGGACTTCACGCCTGCAACCCTGGGCATTGCGGAGGTGATGCTGAGGGAGGGGGAGAGTGAGGAAGCGGTCAACCTGCTGGAAAAGGCTTACGAGAGCACGTCTTCCGTCATCGTTCTTGCCAGACTGGAGGACCTGCTGATAAGTCTGGGAGAGCCTTCCAGGATAATCCGCATCTATAAGAGCGCCATTTCCAGGCGTCCCAACGACCCGACAGTCAGATTTTTCCTGGCCAAGCTCTTTTACAGGCTCGAAATGATCGACGATGCAATCGACACCCTGTCGGGCCTGGATATCGCCGGCCTGCCCTATCCCGAACTTCACCAGCTCATGGGCAGTCTTTACATGAGGAGAAACCAGCCTGCGAAGGCGGTCGAGGAATATCAGAAGGTCGTGGAGATCAGGAAATCGCTCATGCTGGCCTATTGCTGTAAGGAATGCGGGTTTAATGCCGAAGAGTGGTCCGGAAGATGCCCCGACTGCGGCAGCTGGAATACATACCAGTTCAACCTTGACGGTACGTGTTCGACCCTGGGCGCCGGACAGCCCGCATGAAGGCGGTCCACTTGGGAAAACTGGTCTCCCTGCTCGACAGTGAACTCTGCCTTGATGAATTTCCGGATGACGAAAGCAGTAACGGCCTTCAGGTCGGGGGCCGCGAAACAGTCCGGAAAATCGGGGTCGCGGTGGACGCCTGCGGCAGCGTTTTCGAGAAGGCCGCCGACAGGAAGATCGATTTTCTGATCGTTCACCACGGACTGATCTGGGGCGGAATCAAATCCATAACAGGGGTGATGAGAAGAAGGATAGGGATGCTCCTCAGTTCGGAGATGTCCCTTTACGCATGTCACCTCCCCCTTGACTGGCATCCTGAATATGGCAACAACGCCGGACTCCTGAAGACCCTTTCCGTCAGGAAAGCCGGGGAATTCGGTTCGTATCACGGAAAAAGGATAGGATATTGGGGAAAGACCGCGAAAGAGACGTCCGTCGAGAAGTTCGTCTCGACCGTCGACAGCAGGCTGAAGACGACCTCTTCATGGATAAGCTTCGGCCGGAAGGTGAGAAGCGTGGGTGTTGTCTCGGGGGGAGGATGGTCGGCCCTGGCCGACGCCGAAAAGATTGACATCGATACGTTCCTGACGGGAGAGCCCTCGCATAGCGGATACAGCCTTGCAGAGGAGATGGGAATAAACCTCATATTCTCGGGCCATTACGCCACGGAGACGCTGGGCGTTAAGGCGGTGGGGGAGATGCTGAAAAAGAAATTGGGCCTGCCGGTCGAATTCATCGACCATCCTACGGGGCTTTGACATATTGACCTTACAGTTGCAAAATTTTTCACACAGATACGGCAAAGACTTGAATGACGGGGCTTTTCAAGCATGCTGAGACTACCGAATCCACAGGATGTTAAGGCCAGGTTGAGCCTCTTTTCCGTCATGCGCGGGGTTCTTAGTCGGGCATCCAATCTGTCTGAAAACCTGGATACCCGATTGCTACCTAGGGATTGACGACTTTTTCTTTAGGGTAACGCCCCTGCCTTCGGCATCCCCTCTTAAGATAAGAGGGGGAAGGAGGAGTTATGATTCCGGGGGGCTCGTGTGCTATTTCTCGACCGTGCCCCTGAAGACATCCTTTATCTTCTTAAGAATCTCCGGATGGACATACCTGTTTCCCGCAACCACATTCCCTGTCGAAAGAAAATCGGTCCCCCCTCCAAAGTCGGTGATCATCCCTCCAGCCTCGGCTATCAGAAGGCTTCCGGCGGCTATGTCCCAGGGACTCAGCTTCAACTCGAAGAAACCCTCGAACCTGCCGGCTGCCACGCAGGCAAGGTCGATGGCGGCCGAACCGGCGCGCCTGATGTCGCTCACCTCTTCGAATACCCGTTTGAATGCCCTCAGATAGAGGTCGATCATCTCCTTCGCCCTGAAGGGGAAGCCGGTGGCGATGAGGCTTTTTTCGGGTTCTGTTGTCTCAGACACCCATAATTTTCGGTTGTTGAGGAACGCCCCTTTCCCATTCACAGCGTGAAACAACTCGTCTCTCACCGGGTCGAAGACCACGCCGATGACCAGCTCCCTTTCGTATTCGAGCGCGATTGAGACCGAAAACATCGGATATCCATGGATGTAGTTCGTCGTCCCGTCCAGCGGGTCTATGATCCACCGGAAATCTCCCGTGTCATCCTGCTTCAGCGTCTCCTCCGTGAGAAAGCGGTGCGACGGGAATTTCTCCCTTATCGTCTGCATGATCACCGCCTCGGACCATCTGTCCACCTTTGTGACGAAGTCGAAGGCCTGCTTGTTCTGCACGTCTTCCTTAGAAAGACCGCCAAGGTTTTTGATGATGATGTCGCCCGCAAGCCGCGCAGCGGAGACGGCGATCTTTAGAAACTTGTCAGGGAGGTTATCCGTCATGATTAAAATGATATCACATCTGTGACCGGCCATCCTGTCTGCCTGGTTGACAGTCAGAGCCCCTTTATCGGAAAATCACTCATGAAGCTCCTCATGTTCTACACAAAGGAATGGTGGTACAGGACGGCGGCAAAGACGCTCGAAGAGATGCCCGACCTTGACAGGGAAGAGAAAATTGAATACGCCGCCGTCATATTCTTTCACTGTGAAGCAGAGGATGAAAATGACTTTGACGGCATCGTCAAGAAGTTTGCAAAGAACACAAAATGGCTTGCCGGCAAGTTTGATACGAAGAACGTTGTCCTCCATTCCTTCAACCATCTCTCGTCAAGCAAGGCCCCTCCTTTTATTGCGAAGAGAGTGCTCGATGAGGTGAAGTCGAGGCTGGAAAAGACAGGATACCGCGTAATGACGACCCCCTTCGGGTACTTCAACGAGTTCAGGATGCACGTCGCCGGCGACTCTCTGGCGAAGGTCTTCAAGGAGTTTTGAACGGATCATCCCTGAACATGAAAGTTCGCTGCAGAAACTCAGATGTCTTCCGTAACCGGCGGATTCGTAGAAAATCGTCATACCCGCGAAGGCGGGTATCCAAGTCAGATAGAACGCTTGAAAGAATGGATTCCCGATTGAGGACTTCGGGAATGACGGCTCAAAAAAAGAGGTTCACATCCGCTGAAAGGCCTTGTTATCTCCGGCCGGCGCTTCCTCTCTGTCTCACCGCCTCGTAAAGGCAAATGGCTGCCGACGAGGCGACGTTGAGGCTCTCAGCACCTCCGTAAATGGGTATTTTGACCGTAAGGTCGGCCTCTTCCTTCAATTCCCTGCTTACCCCGTGCGCCTCGTTCCCGAAGGCAAAGGCACCAGGATACGTAAGATCGGCATCATACAAAATATCGGTTGCATCGGGGGAAGTGACGGTCATTTTAATGGAACGCTCCTTCATCCATTTCATGAGCGGCGCAATTTCTGTTTCCACCACCGGGATGTTGAAGACGCTGCCGGCCGAGGCCCTCAGGGGCTTGGGCATGAAGGGGTCGCATGTCCCCGGCAGGAGGACCACGGCGTGGGCACCGGCGGCGTCGGAGGTCCTGATGATAGTGCCCAGGTTTCCGGGGTCCTTTATCCCGTCCAGAACGACGACCATAGGCGGACCCGACGTTTTCACTCTTTCCAGCCGGAGCGGCCGATATGAAACGACCGCGCTGCCACTTTCCGGACGACTGAGGTAATTGTCCCCGTCCCGGCAGGGTCTTGTATCGTCTTCCGGCGAAAGCCGACGGAAACACTTGGGACCGTCGATCATAAATTGCTGTCATAACAGGGAAAATTGACTAAATCTGCGGTATTATTTTAGAGTAGATAAATACCACAGGAGGGCGAAATTGACGAGCGCAGTTGAAAATATCAGCGGTACCAAGAAACGTCTGAAGATAGAAATACCGACCGACGTTGTGGAGAAAGAATACACGGAGTCGATCGACAAGGTGAAACAGAGGGCCAGGATACCGGGTTTCAGGCCGGGCAAGGCCCCCTCGAGCCTGATCGAGAAAAAATTCGGAGAAGACATAAAGGCTGAAATCATTGACAAGCTGGTACCCCGGTACTATTCCGATGCCTTGAAAGAAGCGGAACTGGTTCCGGTGACGATGCCGGAGTTCGAGACGGCGGTTGAACTGAAGAGGAACGAGCCCCTTTCCTTCGCCCTTACGGTTGAGGTGAGACCGGCGGTGCCTGACTTCGAATATACGGGACTCGAGGTGGAGGAGTCCGTCCCGGAAGTGGAAGAGAAAGAAATAGACGAGATGATCGAGGGGTTGCGGGAAGAGAGGGCGATGTTCGAGGCCGTGGACAGGGAGATCAGGAAAGACGATCTCCTGGTAATCGATTACGTTAAGCTCGATCCCTCCGGCGAGAAGGAACTGTCTTCAGCGAAGGAGCAGGTAATGGACCTCGGCAACAAGCTGGCCCCCCCGGCAATACTCGAATCCCTGGTAGGCAGAAGGAAAGGCGATTTGGTGGATATATCGGTGCCCTCATTCGAAAAGGGTGAGGCAAAGGAAGAAGAGCCGGGCGGCGGGAGCCTCGTCAGGATAACCGTCAAGGAGGTCAAGGAAAAGAAGTTGCCTGAGGTAGACGACGAATTTGCCAAAGATTTCGGCAGCGAAACGATCTCGGCCTTCCGGGAGAACGTCAGGGAGAAGATCGCGCAGGCAAAGAAGGACAAGGCTGCGGCCGGGCAGAAGGAGAAGCTCCTCGACAGGCTGGTCGAGAGTCATGAATTCGAAGTCCCCGAGGCGCTTCTTGAACATGAGCTTGACAAACTGGTGGTGAATGAAAAGCATTCCCGAAATAAGCCGGGGGCACCCGGTGATGAGAAGCCCGTTGAAGAGGAAGATTCCGCCATAGCCGAGAGACTGAGACCGAAGGCCGTACACAACGTGAAGGCGGGAATTCTGCTGGACATAATCGCGGAGAAGGAAGGCATCACAGCCACCGAAGAAGAGATGAAGACGAGGATAGGTCTTCTGGCCAGACATCTGCAGACTACACCAGACGCTGTGATCAACCTCTTTGTCACCAGGGACGGATCACTTGATACGTTCAGAAGGACGATCAGAGACGAGAAGGTCATGGACCTCGTTTTATCGAAAGCTGAAAAGGTAAAAGGAGCATAAATAATGAGTGTAATACCTATCGTAATAGAGCAGACCGGGAGGTCCGAAAGGGCCTATGACATATACTCGAGACTGCTCAAGGACAGGATAATCTTTCTGGGCACCGCCATAGACGATATAGTGGCTAACACGGTGATCGCCCAGATCCTCTTCCTGCAGACGGAAGACCCGGATAAAGACATACACATATATGTGAATTCACCCGGAGGGGTGGTGTCGTCGGGGCTGGCCATATACGACACCATGCAGTACGTCAAACCCGACATCTCCACTTACTGCATAGGACAGGCGGCGAGCATGGGGGCGCTCCTCCTGGCGGCCGGCACGAAGGGCAAGAGGTTCGCCCTCCCCCATTCTCGGGTCATGATCCACCAGCCGATGGGAGGGTTTCAGGGCCAGGCAACGGACATCGAGATCCATGCCAAGGAAATACTTAAGATGAAGGATACGCTTAACAGGATAATTTCGAACCACACGGGTCAGTCTCTCGAAAAGATACAGACCGATACCGACAGGGACTTCTTTATGTCGGGAGAGGAGGCGAAGGCCTACGGAATAGTGGACGAGGTGATCCATACCGTCAAGAAAAAGGAAGGATGACCGGAGGTCTGTGCACCAACTGTTGAAGAACGTTAAACGTCAATGAAGTTTTTTATTCAGTGGAGGATTAGATGGCAAGAAAAGATGAGGAAGCTCTGAAGTGCTCATTCTGCGGCAAGGGACAGGAGGAAGTCAAGAAGCTTATCGCCGGTCCCACGGTTTATATTTGTAATGAGTGTATCGAGCTTTGCAATGAAATAATAGCGGACGAACTCTATGTGGATGCGGGGAAGGAGCTGCTTCCGAAGCTCCCTACCCCAAAGGAAATACACGCCGTTCTCAATGATTTCGTGGTAGGGCAGGAGAAGGCGAAGAAGACACTTTCCGTGGCGGTTCACAACCATTACAAGAGGATTTACAACCCTTCGGAATCGGATATAGAGCTCCAGAAGAGCAACATCCTTCTGATCGGGCCTACCGGCACGGGCAAGACCCTTCTGGCCCAGACCCTGGCGAGGATCCTCGACGTCCCCTTCACCATTGCGGACGCTACGACCCTCACCGAGGCGGGCTATGTAGGCGAGGACGTGGAGAATATCATACTGAAACTCCTTCAGTCGGCCGATTACGACGTCGAAAAGGCTCAGAGGGGCATAGTTTACATCGACGAGATAGACAAGATCAGCAGGAAATCGGACAACCCCTCGATTACCCGGGACGTATCCGGCGAAGGTGTGCAGCAGGCCCTGCTCAAGATCGTGGAGGGTACTATTGCGAACATCCCTCCGCAGGGAGGCCGCAAACACCCCCAGCAGGACTTCATCCAGGTGGACACGTCGAACATCCTCTTCGTCTGCGGGGGCGCCTTTGTGGGCCTGGACGGCATTGTGGAGCAGAGGACGGGGAAGAAGACCATGGGTTTCGGGTCCAATGTGGTGAGCAGGACGGAGAAGAAGGTCGGCGATGTCCTGAGCATGACGGAGCCGGAAGACCTGATCAAGTACGGGATGATACCCGAATTTGTCGGGAGGCTCCCAGTGGTTACGACGCTGGAGGAACTCGACGAGGCCGCTCTCATCAGGATACTGGTGGAGCCCAAGAACTCGCTCATAAAGCAGTATCAGAAGCTTCTGTCCTTCGATAACGTGCGGCTGAAGTTCACTGACAGTGCGCTTCTGGCGGTCGCAAAGAAGGCGGTACAGCGGAAGTCCGGCGCCCGGGGCCTGAGGGCCATTCTCGAGGAGATCATGCTGGAGGTGATGTATGAGATACCCTCCCAGAAGGGGATCAAGGAATGCATGATAACCGAGGAAACAGTGACCAGGAAGGAAAAGCCCATCCTGATTTATGAGCAACAGGCGGAATCCGCCTAGCATGATTGAGGAGCCGGGGAACAGAACCTGTTCCCCGGTCATCTCAACTCATTGCAGTATATGCTCCGCGTTTGGGTAAACTCAGACGTTGCAAAACAGCCCGAAAGGAGCGCCGAAAAAGTTTTGTAATGACGACAGGATTTTATTTATCTCCCACATAAATGAGCACTCAACGCCCGTTGGCCGCCGGAAAAAAGGCCGGCCGCCATTCTATACGGCTGTGAGGTGTCGCTACAAGACATTTTCCAGCGCCCCTTCCGGGCTTTCGGGAAATCTTTTTGCAAAAGTAAGGTAAACCTGCCGGCCTGCGCCGGAATCCGTTCTATACATTCCCTGCCCGGCAATAAGTTGCGGGAAGGAGTTTCACCTCTCCCGGATTAGTGGTAGACTTTAATGGAAGGCGTTTGAAGTTCCAACCGGATAATTAAGGAGGTACACAATGAGAATGCGGGTGATTTCTCTTCTTACACTGGTCATGTTTGTCATTGGGACCGCCGGGTGTGCCAGCGTAAGCCAGCAGACACAGGAGCATCCGGGCGCGGCGACCGGAGCGGCGGTGGGAGCCGCGGGCGGGGCCGTGGCGGGGTCCCTGATGGGTGCTCACGGCGCCAGGACGGAGACTGCCATAATAGGAGGACTCCTCGGCGCGCTCGTCGGGGGACTGATCGGGCATTATGCGTATGATGTAAAAAGGTCGAGACAGGAGACGGACAGGAAATATAACTATCAGCCCTCTGCAGGAGTCTCTATGAGGCTGGAGGACACGTCGGTCGAACCCCGGACGACAAGACCGGGGCAACAGGTGGAACTCCTGGCCACCTATGCCATCATGACTCCTTCACCGACGGAGGAGGTCCCCGTTACGGAGACGCGGGAGATCAAGTTCGGAAGCCAACTGGTTGGGAAACCGGAGGTGACGGTCAGACGCGGCGGCGGTACATATACGTCCCGGGTGCCCCTTACACTCCCTTCCGATGCGAAATCCGGAAAGTACAAGGTGTACACGACCATTGCAATCGCCAATTCAAAGGATACCCGGGAGACGACTTTTGAAGTCAGGTAGAGGGAGGCAGAAGCTATGTTTGGTCTTCTGTCCTGCGGGCGGAGCATCTCATCGATTTTTCGGCCGCGCTCCTGATCGCCTGCCTCAGGTCCTCATCGTCCACGTCTGAGACAAGGGTCTCAACGAAGGAGGCGTCTTCCGCTGAAAGGCCGGCTGGCTCCCGGACGACCGGTCCGGGAGTTCTGACCCTGTATATCCTTCCGATCCTGAAACGTACGTCGCGGACTCCATGGTGCCTCAGCTTCTCAACGATCTGCCGTTTATGGAAGGTGAGTTGCTGCATCCATATCGGCTGATCGACGTTCACGAGGAGTTCGCCTTCCGCGAGCTTCGACGGCGACATATGCATCGAGAGGGTCGGGCCGAAGAGGGTATCCCATTCGCTTCTTATCCGGCCCAGCCGGACCCCGGCCGTCAAGCCGAGCCTCCTGATCAGCGGCGACAGCGCATGAGACGCCTTTTCCACCCCTAGACCACTTTCTTTACGGCGCCGGAGCGGAGACACCTGGTGCAGACATAGGCCCTCTTCACCCCGCTGGATGTGGCGATTCTGGTCCTCTGAAGGTTGGGCAGTACCTGTCTCTTCGTCCGGTTGTTGGCGTGGCTGACATTGTTGCCGACGGTCTTCTTCTTTCCACATGCGATACAGCTTGCCAATTGAGGTTCCTCCTTTCAGAAATTGCATAATAAGGCTTTTTTATGATAACATTTTAAGATTAACGAAACAAGAATGAAGCGCCCCGGTTTTTAGAGTGCAGGGGCGGGTTAGGCATCTGATAATGGCGAAAATAAGAGTATACGAACTGGCAAAGAAGCTCAATCTCCAGAGCAAGGAGATTGTGGAGGCGCTTTCCTCTATGGGCCTGGAGGGCAAGACCCATTCTTCGAGCATAGAAGAAGACATTGCCGAGAAGGTCTCAAAGGCCCTGAAAACAGAGGGCGCTGCCGGGGAGAAGAAGACGCCTTCTGCCCGGGAGGGCGGAAAAGCCGGCAAGGCCGCAGGCGTCCGGGAAGAAAGGGCGGCCCGGCCTGAAAAAGCTGCGGCTGAGGCCGGCCGGAAAGGCCGGGCAGGGGAAGAAAAACGAAAAGGCGGGCAGGAGAAGCAGGCTGCAGAGAAGGAGAGGCCCCCGGAAGAGAAGACCCCGTCAGCGGCCCTCGAAGCCGAAGAAGAGATAAAACTGCCCGACAGGTTCAAAAAGGATATCGAGGCGGAAAAGATCGAGAAGTTCAAGGCCAAGCCCGGTCTTCAGAGGGCTTTTCAGTCCATCAGGAAGATAGAGCCCAAGAAATGGCATGAAGTCAGAGGCGGCAAGAGGGGCGGTTCGAAGTTCGCGCCGCGGCAGGAACAGAAACCTCAGATACAGTCCACAATGCCGCGGAAGAAGGTCATCAAGCTCCGCGAGGGTACAACCGTCAAGGAGTTCTCGGAACTGCTGGGGCTCAAATTTTCCGATGTGATAAAGAAGTTCATGGAGTTGGGCTACATGCCTACCATCAACCAGCCTGTGGACCCTGATGCCGCCCTTCTAGTTGCTGAGGGTTTCGGCGTCAAGATGGAGTTGTCGTCCGTAGAGGAAGACGTCCAGGTCGAAGAAGTCGAAGAGGACGCCGCAAAACTGCAGCCGAGGGCCCCTGTCGTGACTATCATGGGCCACGTCGACCACGGCAAGACGTCTCTCCTGGACGCGATACGAGAGACAAAGGTCACCGAAACCGAGGCGGGGGGAATTACCCAGCATATCGGGGCTTACAAGGTTAACCTCAAGGGGAAGGACATTGTCTTTCTCGATACGCCGGGTCACGAGGCGTTCACTTCGATGAGGGCCCGGGGGGCGAAGGTTACCGACGTCGTTGTTCTCGTTGTGGCTGCCGATGACGGCGTGATGCCTCAGACTGTTGAGGCGATCAACCATGCCAAGGCGGCGAACGTCCCGATCGTCGTGGCCGTAAACAAGATAGACAAGCCTGAAGCGAATGTGGACAGGGTAAAAAACGAGCTTTCCGAGCAGGGGATTATCTCCGAGGAATGGGGCGGACAGAATATATTTGTTGAGGTCTCGGCGAAGAAGCGGATGGGGATAGAGAACCTCCTTGAGATGATCCTCCTGCAGTCCGAAATGATGGAATTGCGTGCGAACCCCGAAAGACAGGCGAGGGGAACGGTCGTGGAGGCGAAACTGGACAAGGGGAGGGGGCCAGTCGCTACGCTTCTCGTTCAGACCGGCCGGCTCCGGATCGGCGATGCGCTTTTGTCGGGGACCCATGTGGGCAAGGTGAGGGCATTGATCGACGACAGCGGCAAGAGGGTAGAGGAGGTCGGTCCTTCAACGCCCGTGGAAGTTATAGGCTTCTCCGAGGTCCCCAGCTCCGGCGATATATTTACAGTAGTCGAGGACGAAAAGCGAGCCCGGCAGATAGCGCTGTCCAGGCAGCAGAAGCAGAGGTCGCTGGAGATAGCAAGAGCGAAAAAACTGACCCTCGACGAACTTTATACCAAGATAAAAGAGGGGCAGATAAAGGAGCTGAACATCATCATCAAAGGTGACGTGCACGGTTCCGTGGAGGCGATCAAGGACGCCCTTGAGAATATCACCCATCCGGAGGTGAAAGTGAGGGTTATTCACACCTCGGTGGGGGGGATAAACGAGTCCGATGTGATGCTTGCTACGGCTTCCAATGCCATCATTATAGGGTTCAACGTAAGGCCTGAGGTGAAGGCCTCGCAGACCGCCGAAAAAGAGGGGGTTGATATCCGGCTCTATAACGTTATCTATGAGGCGATAGAAGACGTCAAGAAGGCTTTGGAGGGGCTGCTGGAGCCGACCCTGAAGGAGAAGGTGCTCGGCCGGGCGGAAGTCAGGCAGCTGTTCCCCGTATCGCGACTCGGCACCATAGCCGGCTCCTATGTTACAGACGGCTATATATCCCGTGCCAGTGACGGCATCCGCGTTCTCAGGGACAACGTGGTTATTTACGAAGGCAAGATAAGCACGCTGAAGCGGTTCAAGGACGATGTCAAGGAAGTTCAGGCCGGCTACGAATGCGGGATCCTCGTCGAGAATTTCAATGATCTCAAAGTCGGGGACATCCTGGAGAATTTCATAATCGAAAAAATAGCAGCAAAGCTGTAGCAGATCCTGCCGCGGATAGCCCTCAGTTCCGTGGAACCTGTCCGGGGACTTCCGACGACGCGGGGGGAGGAAGACGGAGGTTCTACCAGACAAAAACCCATGGCCTCTTGTTGCCGTTACTTCCCTGACCCGATCCGGCAGGACAAACAATAACCGGAAGAATCCGGCATTTCAAAGGTGAAATATGCTTCCATACAAACGTTCGGAAAGAGTGGCCGACCTTATCAGGGAGGAGATCGCCGATCTGATCATGTACAAACTTAAGGACCCCCGGATCGGCTTCGTTACCGTGACAGGGGTGGAGATGACCCCGGACCTGAAGATGGCCAGGGTATTTGTGAGCATTCTCAGGGAGGAAGAGCGGGAGGGCACGCTCGAAATACTGAACGCATCAAAAAGTTTCATCCGTTCGTCTCTCTCAAAGAGACTGAGACTGAAATTCATCCCCAGCATTGAGTTCAGACTGGATACCTCGATCGACTACGGCTTCAAGATAGACAGGCTCCTGAAGGAGATAAAGAAAGATGATGAAGGCTCCTAAAGAAATTCTTTCGGTCTTTAAGAGGGAGAAAAGGTTCCTTGTGGCGACGCACATCAGCCCAGACGGCGACACGATCGGCTCGGGGCTGGCGCTCGCGGCGGCCCTGGAGGCCATGGGGAAGGAAACCGCCGTCTACTGCCGGGACCGGATCCCGAAGTACTACCGCTTCCTCCCGGGGCAGGAGAAAATTGCCCGCGGGCTGAAGGAAGTGACGAAGACCGCGCGGGTACTGGTCCTCCTTGACTGCAACAGCGCGCAAAGGGCCGGGGTCGAGAGACATACGTTTCCGCTTTCGGTGGTGATCGACCACCATGAAACCGGCAGCGACTTCGGGGACTTGAGATGGATTGAGCCGGGTGCCGCTGCGACCGGGTTAATGGTCTATCATGTGATAAAGGCCATGGGTGTGCGTTTCACGCGGGAGATGGCGGTCAATCTCTACACCGCAATCGCCGTCGATACCGGAACGTTCCGCTTCAGCAATACGTCTGCGGAAGTGCTTGCTGCCGGCGCTGAACTTGTCAGATACGGCGCCGACCCGGGACACATCTCCCGGCAGTTGTATGAATCCTGGGAGGAGAAGAGGTTCAGATTGCTCATGATGACCCTCGACACTCTGGAAATAAAGGACAGGATGGCCATTGTTTTTATCACGCGGGAAATGTTCGACAAGACCCGCACCAGGGCCGCCGACACCGAAAATTTCCCTAATTTCCCCAAGATGATCGGCGCGGTCGAGGTATCGGCGTCGTTCAGGCAAAAAGGTGCAAAGACCTGGAAGGTCAGTCTGAGGTCAAGGGGAAAAGTAAACGTTGCCGGGATAGCCGAACTCTTCGGCGGCGGAGGACATGCCAATGCCGCTGGTTACGAAACGGAGGGAAGCGCAAGGACTGTAAAAGACGCCCTTTTCAGGGCGTACGAAGGCCACCGGAAGTAATCCGGCCGGGAGAAGGGACTGTTGCCGGACGGCGCCAATATAATAATCAACCTTAACAAGCCCCGGGATATAACTTCCCAGGGGGCGGTTTCGCGGGTGAAGAGGCTGCTGGGGGTGAGGAAGGCGGGGCACGCCGGAACACTCGATCCCCTTGCCACGGGTATTCTTCTGGTCTGCCTGAATGAGGCCACCAAAGTCACCAGGTTCCTCATGGACATGGACAAGGAGTATGTGGCCCGGGTAAAACTGGGGGAAAGAACGGATACCTGTGATTCCCGGGGCACGGTGATCGAAAAGAGACATGTGCCTCCGCTGGAGAAAGCGGCGATCGAAAGTGTCGCCTCGATGTTCCTGGGCACGATCAGTCAGAAGCCTCCGATGTATTCTGCCGTCAAGATCGGCGGCAAGACTCTCCACAAACTCGCACGCAAAGGAATCGAGATCGAGAGACCGGAACGGCGGGTCGAGATCCATGACATCCGCGTGCTGGAAGTGGAACTTCCTTATTTCGACCTCTCTGTTTCCTGTTCCAAAGGGACTTATATCAGGACGCTTTGCGACGATATGGGGACAAGGCTCGGTACGGGGGCGCATCTTACGGCGCTGGAAAGGACAAGGGTCGGGTTCTTTTCAGTGGATGACGCAGTGAGCCTCGAGGGGTTGGGCGGAGAGGGAAGTGTCTTTTCCCGAAGGTCTTTTTGTTCAATAGACCAGGTGCTCTCAGGACTGCCCGAAATAATATTCTCCGACCAGGAGTACAGACTGATAAAAAACGGAGTCCGTATAAGATCGCCGAAAGTCAACGAATTGGCGGACGGATCCCACGTAAGATTGAAGGCCCCCCGGGGAAAACTTTTCGGCATCGGCAGGATAAACTCCGGCGTAATACGGGTCGAGAGACTTCTTCATCTCCCACCAAATTCCGAGCAGGAATGTGATCTAGATCACAAAACCTTAAACTAATTTCTACATATTAGATTTGAACTGTCTGATATAACAGAATTATTTTGTCAAAAAAACCTTGACGGCAGGGGGCCCATAGGCCTGGACATAGGATCGAGCTACATCAAGACTGTCAAGCTGAAAGAATCAAAGGGCGGCTATGAACTTGAACTATTCGACATCCATCCCCTTCCGGCCGAGCTCATTGTCGACGGCGCCATAATAGACTCCCTCCGGCTGGTCGACTCGATAAAGGAGATGATCGAGAAGGCCGGATTAAAGTCGAAGGAGGCTGTTATATCGATTTCCGGCCACTCTTCAGTGATCATCAAACGGATCTCTTTGCCCGAAATGTCCGAGGAGGAACTTTCAGAGTCCATAAAATTCGAGGCCGAGCAGTATGTGCCCTTCGACATTGAAGACGTGAACCTCGATTTTCAGATCATCGGACCGAAGGAGGAGCCCGGCCAGATGGACGTCATCCTTGTAGCGGTTAAGAAGGAGATAATCAACGAATACACTTCCGCTGTCAAAGATGCCGGCCTTACGCCCGTTGTCGTGGATATAGATTCCTTTGCCCTCGAAAACATGTACGGCATAAATTACGAAGTCGAGGCTGGAAGAAATGTTGCCCTGGTGAATATAGGGGCAAGCACAATAAATGTGAGCATCCTCAAAGGAGGCATTTCGGTCTTCACGAGGGACAGTTCTCTCGGCAGCAATGTCCACACGGAGGCGCTGCAGAGAGAATTCAACATCCCGTACGAGACGGCGGAAAGGCTGAAAAGAGGGGAGCCGGTCGAAAACATCGCGCAGGAGGACGCCCTGTCGGTTATCGGATCGGCCTCGCAAGAGATACTCGGAGAACTAGTCAGGTCTTTCGACTACTATCGTACCACCACCCTCCACGAGGATATTTCAGAGGTTATACTAAGCGGGGGCTGCGCCCTGCTCGGGAACTTCGCATCCATGATCGCCGAAAAAGCGGGCGTGGAGACGAGATTGGCCGAGCCGTTCCGCAACATCAAAATACCGAAGAGCTTCGACAGGGTTTACGTAGAAGAGATCGCCCCCATAATGGCGGTCGCCGTCGGGCTGGCCCTCAGAAAGCAGGGAGACAGATGATAAAGGTAAACCTACTCCCGGTAAAGAAGAAGAGAAGGGCAAAGCCGGTACCCGGCTTTCTCGTCGCGGCCGTAGTATTGCCAATAGCGACGGCGGCAGTGCTCGTCTATGTCATCTATTCGATGAACGCCGCGCTGACCTCAAGGAAGGACCTGGTCGCGAAAAACGACAAGAAGATCGCCCAGCTGAAGGAGAAGATCAAGTCTGTGACGGATTACGAAAAGCGGAACGCGGAGTACAAGAAGCGGAAGGAACTTGTAGAGAAGCTGAGCAGGAACAGGACCCTTCCCGTCAAGGCGCTCGACGAGATAAGCTCCCTCCTGCCTGCGGGAGTATGGCTCAATTCGCTGAAACTCAGCGGCGACAATATCAGTCTGTCGGGGACGGCGTTTACGAACACCGACGTAGTCAACTATGTCAACAACTGCAAGAATTCCCGGATGTTTACCAATGTATACCTGGGAGAATCGGTCCAGACCAGTATTTCGGGATTTTCCGCTTATAACTTCAGATTGACGTTCAAGGTGAAGTCATAATGGCCAGACCGGATATAAGAAGCCTGCCGTCCTATGCCCGGATAATAATAGCCGTGCTCCCGGCAGTGCTTATCTCTGCGATTGTCATTATATTCATGGTGATGCCCAGGCAGAAGGAGATTAAGCAGCTCGATGCCAGGCTGGACAAACAGAACAACGAGATAGCCGCAGCCCAGGCCAAGGTGGCGAGACTCGACGTTCTCATAAAGGAGAACGAAAGGCTCAAGGTCAGGTGGGACGAATTGAAACAGCAGCTGCCGGAGGAGAGCGAGGTCTCGGGGCTTCTGAAGCAGGTGTCGGACAAAAGCCTCGCTTCGGGACTCGATATGCGTTCCTGGAGGCCGGGCTCCAAAAGGGTGTATCCCGGCGGCGTCGTTTACGAAATACCGGTTTCAGTACAAGTAAGCGGTACTTTTCACAATTTCGGCGGATTCCTTGGCAGCCTGACCCGGCTTAACAGAATTGTGAATGTGAACAACATACAGATGGGGAGCCCGAAGTTGAAGGGAGGAAGCAGTATCCTGCAGATATCCTTCACGGCGGCAACTTACTCGGCCATTCCTGAAAAAGAGATCGGGAAGGGCAAAAAAGGCGGGAGGGGCAGGAAATGAGGCGTCCGCTGGGGATACTTGCCTGTCTTCTGCTGGCCCTCTCACTGGCCGTTTCCGGGGGATGCGACAAGGCGCCTGTCCAGAGCAGGAAACAAGTGGCTAAAAAAGCAAAGCCGGCGCCCCGGGTTGTTGCCGTGCAGAAGCAGGAAAAGAAACAGCAGCCGGAGGTCTACGAATATGAACCGGCGGGCAGGAGGGACCCTTTCACCTCACTCATCGCGATAGCCAAGGAGAAGCAGCAGCAGAAAAAGTCGCCCAATCCCATGGAAAATTTCGATGTCAGTGAAATAAGCTTGACCGCCATCGTATGGGCCGGGGACCATTATTACGCGCTCATTACACTGCCGAACAACAAGTCTTATACCATAACTAAAGGGATGACGCTGGGCCTTTACGGCGGCAAAGTCGAGAAGATTACAAGGGATTCCGTCCTGGTCAGGGAACAGGTGCGGGATTACAGGGGGCGACTCAAAACTAAAGACACTATATTGAGACTCCGCAAGGAGGGAGAACAATGAAAAGATATATCCTCTTGAGACTACTTCTGCCTGTCATACTGGTGGCGTTGGCCGCAGGGTGCGCGACGTCTTCCAATGTGCGGCAGTCCGCCACTGAAGATGAAGCGGTAATCACGGGCATAAACCTTGGGGACAACAGTCTCGCGATCAGCAGTAACAAACATTTTACCTATACGATCTACTCCACCGATGACCCCTACAGGATCACCGTGAACATCCCCGACATGTCGGCCGGCGGTTTTACCAGCAGGATAGTCTCGGAGAAGGCCGGTTTTACGGAGGTCATTCCCCGGCAGACCCCCGGCTCGGTAAAGATCGATGTCGTACTTCAGTCTCCGGTTCCGGTAGAGCCTTCTTACAAGGACAATACCCTCACCATCCGGGTGAAGGCGGAAGAACCCGCGGGCGCCGAAGGGCCTGCCACCTCAAAGGAGAGCATGAAGGCTGCGGACGAGCCGACCGCAGAAGCTGAATCCGCAGCCGGGGGCGAACCGATGGGCACGCCTCTGCACGAAGACAAAATATCCGGCGAAGATGAACCCGCTAAGGCGACTGCTGAAGCAGCCGGAGAGACGTCCGAAGCCCGGCCCGAAAAGGCGGCGGATGAAAGTGCCGGGAACGGCGCTCCCTCGAAACAGAAGGCGACCGAGATCACGGCGGTGAAACTCGAAAGGTCGGGTGCGGCGGTGAAGGTCGTCATCAGCGGCAACGGGACCATGGTCCCCAATGTCTTTCCCCTTGGCAAGAGGATAGTTATCGACATCCCCGCCGTTACCATGAATGCCTCGCTGCCTGAAAGTGTTATTTCTCCTCTTACCGGCATACGGGCCGGAAAGCACAGGCATAAGATAAGGGTGGTGCTGGACCTTAAGGAAAAAACAGGTTTTGAGGTCGCGGCAGTCGGAGACTCGGTCGAGATTTTGCTGGAAAAGAAAGGCATGGTCGCGGAGGCCACGCCTTCTGCTGAAGCCGAAGCCCCCGGCGAGGCCGCCTCAAAGGCAGCCACACCTCCGCCGCTGGAGACCCCGGTGGGGAAGATAGCGGCCGGAGAGACTGCGGCAACCGGCGGCGCGATGGCTAAGGCCGGTGTGAAGGCATTGGGCGGAGGCAAGTACAAGGGGAAGAAGATATCCCTTGATTTTCAGGACGCGGAAATAGGGCCTATTTTCAGGCTGCTGGCGGACGTGAACGGCTACAACCTCGTCCTCGACCGGTCCGTACACGGGCGGATCACGATCAAACTTATGAATGTCCCCTGGGACCAGGCACTGGAGATTATACTGAACAGCACGACGCCTCCGCTGAGTTACAGGCTGGAGGGTAATATCCTGTGGGTGGCGCCCGTGAGCAAATTCGAGGCGCTGGTTAAAGAAAAGGAAAAATTGAGGAGCGCGGAGGAGAACGTCGAACCGCTGAAACAGGAGATCATACGGGTGAATTACTCCTCGGCGTCTGCTATCCAGTCCGCCATCAGCAGTGGAAAACTGCTGAGCCCGAGGGGGAGCATAACCATCGACAGCAGAATGAACACCCTCATCGTGAAGGACACCCAGAACAGCATCGACAAGATGAAAGACCTGGTAAAGATAATGGATGTGGCTAAGCCCCAGGTCATGATAGAGGCCAAGATTGTGCAGGTCTCGAACGACTACAACCGGTCGCTCGGCATAAGGTGGGGCGGGTCCTTTACTACCCAGACGTTCCCGAATGTCGTAGACGGCAATTTCTCGGTCAACACCCCGACCGTGACGGGGGGTCCTGATCAGAACAGTCCCGGCGGCACTATGGGCATGACCGTCGGCCACGCCAATACCCTTCAGGTGAAGTTGTCCCTGGAGGCGCTGGAATCCATAGGCAAGGCGAAGACCCTGTCGAACCCGAAGATCCTGACGATGGATAACGAGTCGGCGACTATCCAGCAAGGTAAGACATTCTTCATCCCGCTGACGAGCCAGGCCGGCCCCACGACCCAGACGCAGCAGGCGACACTTAGCCTCACCGTCACCCCGAAGATCGCCCCCGACGGCTATGTCCAGCTGAAGGTGAATGCAACCGACAACAGCCTTGAGCCCGGGACGGCCGGGGCCCAGGCGGTGGTCGATACGAAGAGCCTCACTACCCAGGCGCTGGTGAGCAACGGAGAGACGCTGGTTCTGGGCGGCATCTATACCAACGTCGAAACTGATAGTAGAGACCGGGTCCCTCTGCTGGGTAAAATACCTGTAATCGGATGGCTGTTCAAAACAGATACGAAGGTAGAGAGTGTATCGGAGTTGTTGATCTTCATAACACCGAGGATAGTCAAGCATGAGATGTAAACATGGCAACGAAATTTATCGGGGTCTGATTTCGGTATTGAGGAATAGAGAAAAAAGCGAGGAGGAGTGATGAAGGACATATACCTTGGATTCATATCGATATTATTATTCCCGTTGCTGCTGGCGGGCTGCGGGGGCGGCTCGGGCGCTCCGGGTTCCTCGGGCAGCGCCGATACGGGTGTTCTTGTGCAGTCTGTCGGTGCGGTCGTCTCCACCCCTACGTCGAGTGGAGGTACGGCGGGCGGTGGCGGCACCTCAAATCCCGACATCGACACGGCCATTCACCTCTGCCCGGGCGGGGAGCCTGAGGCCGGCCTTTTCAGGACGGACGCCATACTCACGGTCTCGACCGCAGCGCTTAATCCTGATACGGCTTCAGACCCTTTTCCTGCCAGCGTAGAAAGGTGCACTATCACTTACAAAAAGGCCGATGAAGACCCGGCGGCGCCGATCATCCCGGAATTTACAGCGTATCCTAACTGCCCGCTTATCGATGGTGAAAATACATGCATAATGACGTTCATGGACATCCAGAGGAAGGTCGATTTCTGGGACGCCCTCGTGGGGGCAACCAATTACCCCGCTACTTATCCGACCCACTATATTGGGGTGATCAACTGCTCATACATGAACGCCTTCGGCAAGAGCGGCAATTTCCAGACCGAAGTGGACGTCTGGCTGGCCGATTTCGATTTGTGCTGATAGGGGAGGAGAAGATGAAAAAATTTTTCTTGATTGCGATTCTTTTTACACTTTCCATAGCGATGGCGGGCTGCGGGGGAGGCACAGGGTCTTCGAGCCAGCCCTCGGGTGTCAACGGTGGGACGCCATCCGTCATCCAGCTGCTGCCTATCCAGACCATTGCCCAGACCAACTCATCCATCTCCCTCAAGGCCAAGGTCCTTGACGGCAACGGGAACCTCCTCCCCAGCGTCCCCGTCACGTTCACAAACCTCTCGACGGTCGGCAGTCTGAGCTCAACGACCGCCAATACGGACCGGAATGGCATTGCCACCGTAAGTCTGTTTTCTTCCACGTCGGGTTTTTCCACCGTCCAGTCCGAAGTCAACACCGGGGCAGGGATGGTGAGGGACAAGCGGACCGTATTTTTCTCGAACTTCGACCTTACGGTGCCGTCGCCCACCCCGGCGCCTGCGCCAGTGCTCACCCTCGATGTGGACGGGAACAATAACGGCATATTTAATGAGCCCAGCGACTTCATTCTTTTTGAAACCCCGGAGGACAACGAGGTGATTGTCCGGGCGACTCTCACGACGGGAGATATACCGATACCCGGGAGCCTGATTACCTTCGGCTCCGACACGGAAGAGGGGACGTTCCCACTCGGCGACACCGTCCTTACCGACGTCAACGGACAGGCGTCCGTTCTGGTGAAGGTCGACCCTGTTGTGCTGAGGAACTTCAATACAGTCCTTAATATCACCGCGATGTCGGATGACGGGGCATCGAACCTTGTTTCCCTGTTCCTTGACCCCGTGCTTATCGATACACTATCCGTATCCTCGGACCTGCAGACGGTGGATTCCGGAGGGACCGCAAATATCTCGGCCCTGTTGATGACAACGGCGGGTACCACGGCCCCGGATGGAACGGCGGTGAGCTTCATGACCACCACCGGCGGGGTGACGCCCTTCAGCCAGACAACGGACGGGATCGCAAAAGCCACGTTTACGGCGCCCACACTTGTCCCGGGTTCCTTCGGCCAGCAGGCCACAATAACGGCTTCATCGGGAGGGAAATCCGATACTGTAAAGATTACAATAGTGGCGCCGCCTGCACCGACGCCCGCACCGACGCCCACACCGACGCCGGTGCCTGCACTGGTGGTTACGCCGCCTAATGCAACGATTCCGTGCGAGGGTGCCACTGCAATTTTCTTCGTGACCGGGGGTGTTTCGCCTTACGCGGTACAGCCGGCAGTGACAACGACACTTGTCACTCTCGATAAAACTAATTTGTCAGCTAACGGCTCGTTTACAGTGAAATCGAATGCTTGCGCATCGGTTCCTGTGGGAAACAATACGGTGAACATCTTGGTCAGCGATAGTGGTGGTACCGTTCTCACCGTTCCGGTTACGGTGACAAACCCGTGAGGACTGAAGACCTTTGGCTTGAGCAACAGGGCGGGCGAAGGCCCGCCCCCTTTTTATAAGGAGGAAGAGGCAGATGATGAAAAGGTTTATCTATATTTCTATCGCACTCATACTCGCGTCGTGCGGGAGCCAGAAGTCCGGCGACATATCCCTGAATTCCGTCCAGCAGGCCCCCGCCAAAGAGGCGGCTTCCGTAGCGGCCCCTTCGGTCAAGGCCCCTGTTGCGACGGTCCAGTCCATACTTGCCGAGGCTGAAAAGGGCGGATACAGGAAGGGGGAACTCCTGGTCCGTTATAAAACAGGAACAGCCGCCGCTGCGTCCGCCAGGATGAACTCGGCAGTCGGGGCAAAATCCGTGAGGAAGTTCCCTCTGGTCAACGCCGAACAGGTGAAGCTCCCGGAAGGCGTTTCAGTAAAGGACGCCGTCTCCCGGTACATGCAGGACCCGGACGTCCTCTATGCCGAGCCTAATTACCTGAGATACCCGATGATGACCCCCAACGATACCTATTTTAACCCCCAGCAGTGGGCATTAGATAATACCGGAACATACGCAAGCGGTACAGTGGGCGATGATATCGGGATGCCGCAGGCGTGGGACCTGACTCAGGGAAGCAGGGACGTTATCGTGGCCGACATAGACAGCGGCGTGGATTACAACCATCCCGACCTGGTAAACAACATATGGATCAATACGGGCGAAGACTGCAACAACGGCATCGATGACGACGGAAACGGCTACATAGACGATTGCCAGGGATGGAACTTTCCGGCCGGTACGAATGATCCCATGGACGACTTCGGACACGGCACCCATGTCGCCGGCATTATCGGCGCCGTCGGCAACAACGGACAGGGCATAGCCGGCGTCATGTGGAACGTGAGGATCATGCCCCTGAAATTCATATCTCAGCTGGGTCCCGTTGCATGCGGGGGAGAAGAAGGATTCTGCGGCGACGTCGCGGACGAGGTGGCTGCGATCCAGTATGCGGTGGACAACGGGGCGAAGGTCATTAACGCCAGTTACGGGGCAGAGACTTTTTCGCAGGACGAGCACGACGCAATCAGTGCGGCAAACGATGCCGGAGTGCTCTTTGTAGCCGCCGCGGGCAACGGGAGCCTCGACACGGCGGGGGACAACAACGACATCATGCCGGAATACCCGGCCGGCTATAATCTGCCGAACATAATAGCTGTTGCGGCCACCGACCAGAACGACGAGAGGGCGTCTTTCAGCAACTTCGGGCCGAACTCGGTCCAGGTCGCCGCGCCGGGGGTCTATATCCTGAGCACGGTGCCCACGATGGGCGTCGCGGGTTCCTTCAGTTCCTTCTGCACGTCTTCCTTCTTTACAGGGTATGAAATCTGCAGCGGCACTTCCATGGCCGCGCCGCACGTCGCAGGGCTTGCCGGTCTTCTGGAGAGTTACTACACTAATTTCGACTATGGGCAGGTCCGCTCCACGATCCTCAGATATGTGGACGGACGCCCCACTCTTAACGGCTGGGTCAAGACCGGCGGAAGGGTGAACGCCTACAAAGCTCTTTCCTCCCTGCTTGCACCGACGGACTTGGATGCCTCGTCGACACTGCCTTCTGAAGTCTCGCTGTCCTGGTCCGACAACGCGACGGGGGAGGACGGTTACACGGTTGAGAGGAAAACGGGCGACGGCGGCTATGCCGTGGTCCAGACGCTCGGGCCGGACGCAGCCGGCTACACCGATTCCGGCCTCGTCGCGGGCACGACATACACTTACCGGGTGAGGGCGTTCAACAATATCGGAGAGTCACTGGACGGCCCGGGCAATGTGGCTACAGTGACTACGCCCGGGTCGGCCCCCTCTGCGGAGACCGGAGGGAGCGGAGGAGGGTGCTCTGTCGCCACCCGTCCCGGCGACTCCACGGCCCCCGGGGACATCGCCGTGTTCCTGCTCCCCCTGGTTGTGCTCTTCGTTATTAAAAGGGTCAGGCGCAGGAAGGCATAAGACGGGCTGCGGTGAACAAGTGACTAAGAGGGGCTCCGGCCCCTCTCTTCTTTTCAGCCGGATGAAGAAAAAGGCGGTCATTGCGTACGCAGCTCTTCTCGTCATCGTCTTTCTCTCCCACGCCTTTCCCGCCCGCGCCTTTGCCTATGCGATCCCGATCTTTCTGGCGGGCGTTCCCGTGCTCCTCAGGGGCAGGATCAACTTCTCCTTTTCCATGAAGGACCTTATGACCGGTGTCCTCGCTTCTCTCCTTATCCTCACCCCGGTATTCGTCTGGCTGCATGTGCAGAAGGGGTCCCGGCCCCTGTCCCTGCATATGGTCATGACGCAGCTCTTTCTCGTCTCCTTCCCGGAAGAGGTCTTCTTCAGGGGGTTCCTCCAGGACGTTCTTGGAAACAATATCGCGGGGGTCGTGATCGTGAGCCTCATGTTTTCCCTGTCCCACCTTGCCTCTTTCCTGTTCGGAGGAGATATCTATGCCCCCCTTACCTTCTTCCCGTCGCTCGTAATGGGCCTCCTCTACCTGAAGACGTCCAACGTCCTGCCTTCGACCGTATTCCACTTTCTGGCGAATGTGGTCTTTCTGGGAGTTATGATATAATCTAAGACGCCGGAATGTAAGAGAGGCGGACGGCCACAGAGGGCGCAAAAATCACGGAGAGAAGAAAAGGTTTGATTTTTTGTGTTATATGCGCCTGTTGCGGCCGCTGTTCTTGCAGGTTAAAAATGCATTTGATTGTGAGGCCCCTGATATGACAAAGCTGCGGTTCCTGACATCGGGTGAATCGCACGGGCAGGCGCTGGTAGGGATCCTTGAAGGCATACCGGCGGGGGTGCCCGTTTCGCCGGAAGACATAGACCGCCAGCTGCGCAGGCGGCAGCAGGGATACGGAAGGGGCGGGAGGATGAAGATAGAGTCCGACAGCGCCCGGATAATGGCCGGGGTCCGCTGGGGCATGACGATAGGCTCTCCCGTAAGCATCCTTGTCGAGAACAGGGACTGGCAGAACTGGCGGGAGGGTATGTCGCCGGATGCCGGGAGCCTGGATTCGATCAAGGCCGTGACGCGGCCCAGACCCGGCCACGCGGACCTGGCGGGCGTTCTCAAGTACGGACGAGAAGATATACGCGACGTCCTCGAAAGGTCGAGCGCCCGGGAGACGGCCATGCGGGTGGCCCTGGGGGCGGTGGCCCGGAAGTTCCTCTCCCTGTTCGATATCAGGGTGGGGAGTTACGTGACCGGAATCGGGAAGGCAAAGGCCGCCGCAAGCCCCTCTCCGGAGGAGAAAGTCTTGTCGGGGATGTTTGAAAAGGCGGAGAAATCCCCGGTCAGGTGTCCCGACCCCGAAGTCTCAAAAAAGATGATAAGGGCGATAGACAAAGCAAAAAAAGAGGGCGACTCACTCGGCGGAACGTTCGATATCTTCGTTACCAAACTCGACGGACGGCTGGCCCAGGCGGTGATGAGCATACAGGCGATCAAGGGTGTCGAAATAGGCGCCGGTTTTGAGGCGGGCGGGCGGCCCGGGTCGGAAGTGATGGACGAGATATTTTTCGGCCGGAAGAGAAACGAGAAAAACCGCGCCGGGGGCTTCTATCGCAAAACGAACAACGCCGGCGGAATCGAGGGGGGGATGACAAACGGGATGCCTGTGATCGTCAGGGCGGCCATGAAACCCATCCCCACGCTGAGGAGGGCGCTCCGCTCCGTGGATATCAGGACGGGCAGGCCCTTCGAGGCCGCTTATGAGCGCTCGGACGTCTGCGCCGTACCCGCCGCGGCAATAGTCGCGGAGGCGATGGCGGCCCTTGTGGCGGCGGATGCATTCCTTGAGAAATTCGGCGGCGACAGCGCCGAAGAGACGGTGCGGAATTTCGATTCCTACCTCACCTCGATGAAAAGGCTATAGCACCCAATCGCCCGACATACGAGTGCTGTACGGCCGATATTAAAAAAGTAAAAGTCCACCGCGCGGCTCTGCGGTGAGAATATTTTGGTACCGGCTCCGCCGGGCCGGGGGATGATGATGAAATGCGGGGCAAAAAATATCGTGCTTACGGGCTTCATGGGTACCGGCAAGACCGAGGTCGGCAAGGAACTCTCCCGGATGCTCGACATGAAGCTGATAGACATAGATACCGAGATTGAAGCCGGGCAGGGCATGAAGATTACCGATATCTTCGGGGCCTTCGGGGAGCAGCGCTTCAGGGAGATTGAGAGCGAGATGATCAGGAAGATAGGGGAGATGGAGAAGGTGGTCATCTCTGCCGGCGGAGGGGTGGTCCTTAGAGAAGAAAATATGGAGGCGCTGAGGAGGAAGGGGATGATCTTCTGCCTGCGCGCCCGTCCTGCCACTATTTTGGACCGTACAAGGGGCAGCGCCGGCAGGCCTCTCCTTAATGTCGAGGACCCTCTGGCCAGGATAAGGGAGCTGCTGGAATTCAGGCGGCCTTTCTACGAGAAGGCAGGAAAGGTCATAGATACCGAAAGCAAGACGCCGCTGCAGGTCGCCCGGGAGATCGCGGAGATATTCCAGTGCAGAAAATAAGGGTCGAGCTGGCTGACAGGAGTTACAATATCGCGATAGACAGCGGGATGCTTGCAGGAATCGGGAGGGCTCTCGAAAAATTTGAATTCAGCGCAAGGCTGGCGCTGGTGAGCAACCCCACGGTATACGGGCTTTACGGGCAGACCGTTTCGGACTCGATGAGGGCTTCGGGCTTCGAACTCATCGAAATAATCATCCCCGACGGTGAGGAGTACAAGAACCTCGCCTGGGTGGAAAATATATACGGGGAACTGCTGAAGGCCCGGCTGGACAGGAAATCTGCCGTGGTGGCCCTCGGAGGCGGGGTGATAGGCGACATCACCGGGTTTGCGGCATCGACTTATATGAGGGGGGTGGATTTTGTCCAGGTGCCTACGACCCTTCTCGCCCAGGTCGACAGCTCGGTCGGCGGGAAGACCGGGGTGAACCATCCCCTGGGTAAGAACATGATAGGCTCCTTCTGGCAGCCCAGGCTCGTTTGGATCGACACCGACACCCTAAAGACCCTGCCCCGGCGGCAGTACCTGGCCGGGATCTCAGAAGTCATCAAGTACGGCGTAATCTGGGACGCGGATTTTTTTGCCTTCCTGGAAGAAAACAGGGACAAGCTCCTGGACATGGAAGGTGACACCGTCGCCCATGTCGTGAAGAGGTCCTGCGAGATCAAGGCCGATGTCGTCTCCAGGGACGAGAGGGAAGCCGGGCTGAGGGCGATACTGAATTACGGACACACGATAGGCCACGCCATAGAAACGGCAAGCGGCTACGGTAAGCATCTTCACGGTGAAGCGGTGGCTATGGGAATGTGCCTCGAGGCCAGGCTGGCTCAGGCAAAGGGACTTGTGGGGGCGGAGGATGCCGGGCGCATAGAGGACCTTGTCAGGTCTTACGGACTTCCGGCGGAACTGCCGGCCGACGCCGACCCGGCCGTACTTTTTTCTTCCATGCAACTCGACAAGAAGGCGGTATCGGGAGAGCTGAGGTGCGTACTTCCCGAGAGGATAGGCAGGGTGAGGATAGAGAGCGGCCTTACCCGCGAAGATATGGAAAGGGTTTTGTGATCCGGCGAACCGGTTTCTGCGTGGACAGCGGACAATGAAAAAAGGTGTATTTCGCCGGTTTTTCGCCCTCTATGCCGTCGTCTTCATCCTCGCCGTTTTCTTCATCGAAATTTACATCACTGCCGCCGTCGGGAGACGCTATAAGGACGACCTCAGAAGTGATCTCCTGACGAGGATAAACCTGATATCGGATTCCATACCCTTCGATAAGACCGACATCGATGCCCTTTGCAGACGGATAAAGGAAAAGATGGCCAGTACCAGGATCACTGTCATAAAGCCGGACGGCAGGGTGATCGGAGACTCCGACACGCAGTCGCGCGGGATGGAAAACCATTCCCACCGTCCCGAGATCGAGCAGGCGCTGGTTTCCGGAAGCGGCTCCTCCGAACGGTCGAGCCGCACGCTTCATCATGACTTTCTTTACGCAGCAACAAAAATCGTGAGAGACGGCAGTTTAGTGGGGTTTGTGAGGCTTGCAGTCCCCCTGAGGAAGATAGACGAGGCGGTCGGCGGGTTCCGGATAAAGATGGTCCTGGTAGTGGCCGTCATTTTGCTGGCGGCCTGGCTGTTTTCCGTGTGGCAGACTGAACACCTCAGAAAGTTGTGCGGACAGCTCACGGATTTTTCAAAGTCTCTTGCCCTGGGGCAGATCGACAAACGTCTTCACCTCCGGGAGATCGGGGAGTTCGATGAGATCGCCAGAAATCTCAATGCGATGTCGGCACGCCTCCAGGGCACCATAGCGCACAGCGAAGAGGAAAAGAAACGTTTGAACGTGATCCTGGAGAGCATCCCGGACGCCCTGCTCATTATCGATTCGAAAGGTCTGGTCCAGCTTTCGAGTTCTTCCGCCAGGGAATTTTTTGGCGAGGGGGTCCTTACGGGGAAACAATTCATCGAGGTGGTGAGAAACCGGGACTTCTCCGATGCGATGGACGAGGTCCGCAGGGAGCTGCAGCCGGTGACCGCGGAAACCCGGATCGACCTTCCCGAAGAGAGGTATTTCGTAGTCCGGATATCACCGCTATTTTACAGAGAGGGTGAATTGTCGGGTTTTATAGCCATATTCCACGACATCACTGAGCGCGAGAAACTCGAGCAGGTGCGCAAGGACTTCGTGGCAAACGTCTCCCATGAAATTAAGACACCCATCACGGCGATTCAGGGCTTTGCCGAGACCCTGCTGGAAGGGGCCCTCGACGACCGGGAAAATGCCGCCAGATTTCTGAGGACGATAAAGTCCAACAGCGAGAGGATTAACTCCCTGGTCGACGACCTGATGACGATCTCGAAGATAGAGCTCGGCGTAATAAGGGTGGAGAAGTCTGAAGTGGATGTCGGGGATGTTATCGAGAACGTGAGGGCGCTGTTAAAGGACAGGGCGTCGGAGAAGGGACTTTCCCTTGAAGCGGCGGTTACGGAAGATGTCCGCATCATCAAGGCCGACAGAAACAGGCTCACGCAGATATTGACCAACCTGGTGGATAACGCGATAAAGTTCACGGAGGAGGGAGTGGTGCGAGTCGGCACGGGCGGGGAGGAAGGGGAAAGGGCCTTCATCTTCGTCGAAGACACCGGCATCGGGGTCCCGCGGAAACACCTGTCGAGACTGGGAGAGCGTTTTTACAGGGTCGATCCTGCGCGTTCCAGAAAACTTGGGGGTACCGGTCTCGGCCTGGCGATCGTCAAACACCTTGTCAGGGCTCACGGATGGGACATGCAGATCGAGAGTGTGCAGGGAAAGGGGACGAAGGTGAAGATCTTTGTATCATAAAGACCGGGTAAAGCGCCGGTTGTCGTTGCCGGCGGAAGATAAGCGTCTTTTAAAACTGACACGGCTTTATTTGACATGTCACTTTTCCTTCTTATATCCTATGTGCGGCACGAGTCATGAGACTGTTTCCCAAGGAAATAGATTTTTTTGAGATATTCGACAGGGCCTCGCTGAATCTCACCAAGGCCGCCGCACTCCTTGTTTCGCTCATGGAGAACTTCGATAATATCGAGTCCCGGGTAAAGGAGATCTATGAGGTGGAGCAGGACGGCGACATCCTCACCCACGAGATCATGAAAAAGCTGAACAAGACATTCATAACTCCCATCGACAGGGAGGACCTGCACGCGCTTGCCTCCCGCCTGGACGACGTCCTCGATCTGATATGGGGCGCAGTGGACAGGCTGCTGGTGTTCAAGGTGAAAGAGTCGACAAAAGAGGCGATCTCCATGTCGAAGGACCTCCTTGCCACCGCCGAGGTGATACACAAGGCGATCCACAAACTGAAGGAAAAGAATTATTCACACGTCCAGGAATACTGCATCGAGATCAACAGACTCGAAAACAGGGTGGACAGGGATTTCAGGGACGCCCTCGGGAGGCTCTTTGACGAGGTCCGGGACCCCGTTCTCATCATAAAATGGAAAGAGATCTACGAGCACCTCGAAAACGCGTCGGACAAGTGTGAAGACGTCGCAAACGTCCTGGAAGCCATAGTCCTCAAGTATGCATAACACCTTTTCCCTGCTTGTCCTGGTGATAGTCCTCTCGACGGTCTTCGATTTTATAAACGGGTTTCACGATACTGCCAATGCTATCGCCACGTCGGTTTCCACAAGAGTCCTGTCCCCGAAGGCGGCCGTTGCCATGGCAGCGGTTTTGAACATGGTGGGGGCGCTCACCGGCACCGCTGTCGCGAAAACGGTCGGGGCGGGGCTGGTAGAGGCGTCCGTCGTTACCCAGGTCACTGTCATATCCGCACTCCTTGCCGCGATAATCTGGGATGTATTCACCTGGTATTTCGGCCTTCCTACTTCTTCCAGCCACGCCATATTGTCGGCCCTCGTCGGGGCCGGGGTGGCCACGGCCGGGTCGGGCATCATCATAATGAAAGGCGTTTACAAGATCCTTTTCGGGCTTTTTTTCTCTCCCATTGCCGGACTGATCCTGGGTTTTCTTCTGATGATGCTGCTATACAGGCTGTTTAAACACGTTTCGCCCTCCAGGGTCAACAAGACCTTTAACAAGCTCCAGGTGGTCTCGGCGGCCTACATGGCATTCAGCCACGGCAACAACGACGCCCAGAAGACGATGGGTATAGTCACGATGGCCCTTGTCAGTTACTATAAGCTCCCGACCTTTAATGTGCCGCTGTGGGTCATATTCCTCTGTGCGACTGCGATGGCCCTCGGGACCGCGCTGGGGGGCTGGAGGATCATAAAGACCCTCGGCGTGCGGCTGGTAAGCCTGAGACCGATTAACGGATTTGCCGCCGAGGCGGCCGCCGGCACGATCATAGAGATTGCCTCCAGGATCGGCCTGCCCCTTTCGACGACACATGTCATCTCCTCGACGGTCATGGGCGTGGGGGCCTCGAAGAGATTGTCCGCCGTGCGATGGGGCATCGGGAGCGATATCGTCGTCGCGTGGATCGTTACCCTCCCGGCCTGCGCCGCCCTCGCGTGGGTGATCTGCAAGACAGTGATATTCCTGACCTGATTGCCTGCCCGGCGCCCCCATTTTCAAGTCCGCGATTATCCGTCCTGCCTGCATTTCCGTCATCGGCCCGATGCTTTGCTTCCGGGCAATTGGGGGATATAATTCGGTAAGGCGAGACGGTAACGGAAATTTCACGTTGCTGTAACATTGTTGTAACAATAGTTGGTTATCCTTAATTAATCCGGGAATTTGAAAGGAGAAAGGATGAAAAACTTTGTGCGATTGGCGGTTCTGTGTGCAGCGGTCCTCTTTTTCTCGACGTCCGAGGCGGCGGAGATCATCAACGGAGCGGGCGCCTCTTTCCCCGCGCCGGTTTACCAGGCATGGGCATACGATTATAACCGGGCCACCGGCGCGCGGCTCAATTATCAGTCGATCGGCTCCGGCGGGGGGGTGAGGCAGATCACGAGCAGGACGGTGGATTTCGGTGCGTCGGACGCACCGGTAGAACCCCGGCTGCTGTCGAAAGAAAATCTTCTCCAGTTCCCGGCGGTTATCGGGGGTGTCGTCCCTGTCGTAAACATCAGGGGCATCAGGCCGGGCGCCATGAAACTGGATGCCGGCGCCCTCTGCAAAATATTCCTCGGGGATATCACCTCCTGGAACGACTCCGAAATAAAGAATCTCAATCCCGGTCTGGCCCTGCCGGCCGGCAGGATAACGGTTGTACACAGATCGGACGGTTCGGGCACGACCGCGATATTTACGAACTATCTGAGTGCGACCTGTCCCGCCTGGAAGGCCCATGTCGGAGAAGGCAAGGCGGTAAACTGGCCGGTGGGGATAGGCGGCAAGGGCAACGAAGGGGTTGCCAATTATGTGAGGAGAAGACCGAACTCCATAGGGTATGTGGAATTCGCTTACGCGAAACAGAATAAGCTCGCTTACTGCAGCCTGAAGAACGCTGCGGGGGGCTTCGTGGAGCCGACTTTCAAGTCCTTCGAGGACGCTGCAGCATCCGCACATTTCGATCCGAAGAAGGGTTTTTACCTCTGGCTTACGGATGCGCCGGGAAAGAATTCCTGGCCTGTAGCAGGGGCGACGTTCATACTCCTTGCGAAGGAGAAGAAGACCGCGAATAAAAAGACCGTCCAATTTTTTGACTGGGCGTTCAGGAAGGGCGACAAAAGGGCCAGGGCCCTTGTCTATGTGCCCCTGCCGCCGTCCCTGAAGGCGAAGGTCAGGGCATACTGGAAGGCCAACGGCCTGTGACGTATCACGGCGGAGGGCAAGAGTGAGGCTGGATAGTACCGGTATCCCGCTGCGAAGGGGCGCGTGATCTGTTGGCTGCCCTGCGGACAAAAAATATCGGCGATTTTTCTTTTTCACTGGTTACCGCCCTAGCGTCTCTCACCGTCGCCCTGCTGATAGCCGGCATACTCGCGGTGCTCCTCCGGGAATCCTGGCCGGCGATAGAGAAATTCGGTGTTGCCCGCTTTCTGGCATCGACCGACTGGGACCCGGTTAAGCAGTCCTTCGGTGCGGCCACCACGATTTTCGGGACCTTTGTCACCACCTTCATCGCCCTCCTGATCGCGATACCCGCCGCAGTGGGCATCGCCATTTTCGTTACGGAGATATCCCCCAGCTTCCTGAAGGGTCCCATAGGCGTGGCAATAGAACTCCTGGCGGCCATACCGAGCATCATTTATGGAATGTGGGGCCTGTTCGCCCTGGCGCCGATCATGTCGGAGCATATAGAACCGGCCCTTCAGGCCACGGTCGGGAAGCTGCCTCTCGTGGGGGTATTGTTCCAGGGGACACCCATGGGGATAGACCTCCTCACGGCCAGCGTGATACTGAGCATAATGATCATACCCTTTACCGCCAGCATCTCCCGTGACTCTTTCCGGCTCACTCCGCCTGTGGTCAAGGAATCGGCCTATGCCATGGGCGCGACGAGATGGGAGGTCGTTAAGAATGTGGTTCTTCCCTATTCCAAGCTGGGGGTATTCGGAGGGGTGGTGCTTTCCCTCGGCAGGGCGCTCGGCGAGACCATGGCCGTGGCCTTTGTGCTGGGCAACAACCATCAGATAACGTCTTCGCTCCTTGACGCAGCCGCAACCATCACCGTAACGCTCGCCAACGAATTCACTGAAGCGGACACGGACATCTACCTTTCATCCCTCTTCTATCTGGCGCTTGTGCTCTTCGTGCTCAGCTTCATTATTCTCGCTATCGCGAAGATATTCCTGCTCCGGGCTGAAAGGAGATATTCGAGATGAACTACGAGAGGAGAAGAAAGGTGGAGAGTTTCATCGCCCTGTCTTTCAGCACCCTGGCGGCCGTCTTCGGGCTCTTCTGGCTGGTCTTCATCCTCGGTGATGTCCTTATCCACGGCATCGGGGCCCTCAGCCCCGGTTTGTTCACGCATGACCCGACCCCGCCGGGCATCGAGGGAGGGGGGCTGAGGAACGCCTTTGTCGGACAACTGCTGATCACTGCATGCGCGACGCTTATCGGCGTCCCGGTGGGCATACTCGGCGGCACGTTCCTGGCCGAATATGCCCGCGGCACCCGGTTTGCCAGGGTGATCAGCATACTTTCCGATATTATGGTGAGCGTGCCCTCCATAGTGATCGGTACGTTCATATATGCCATCCTGGTGCGGCCGGTGGGTCATTTCAACGGCTGGGCCGGCGCTGTTGCTCTGGCGGTCATCATGATACCCGTCGTACTCCGGACCACGGAGGACATGCTTTCCCTCGTACCCTGGACACTCAGGGAGGCCGCCTTTGCACTCGGGGCCCCTTACTATAAAGTGATAGTGCAGGTGGTCTATCGGGGGGCGGCGGCGGGGATACTCACCGGCATCCTGCTTTCGATAGCGAGGGTGGCCGGTGAAACCGCGCCCCTCCTGTTTACGTCGTTCAATAATTCCTTCTACTCACTCAACATGAACGGCCCCATATCGTCCCTGACCGTCACCATATTCCAGTACGCCATGGGTCCCTACGACGACTGGCATGCCCAGGCGTGGGCCGCATCGTTCGTAATTACTTTCTTTATACTCATCCTGACCATATTGGGGAGACTGATCGTGAAATGGAGGTATAAGTAGTGCAGGAAGTCGAACTGGAGACCAGGAGCCTTAATTTCTATTATGGCGGAAATGTCCACGCCCTCAAGCAGGTGAATCTCACCGTGTTCAGGAAGGGCGTCACTTCCCTGATCGGCCCCTCGGGATGCGGAAAGACCACACTCCTGAGGTGCTTCAACCGGATGCACGACCTCTATCCGGGCAACAGGTATGAGGGCGAGATACTGCTTCGGGGCCGGAACATACTTTCCGGCGGAATCGACGTTATAAGGCTGAGGAGCAATGTGGGGATGGTCTTCCAGAAACCCACGCCTTTTCCCATGACCATATTCGATAATATCGCCTACGGCCTCAGACTGAAGGGCATCAGGAAAAGGGCCGACCTTTCCGAAAAGGTGGAGAAGGCTCTCAAAAATGCGGCGATCTGGGATGAAGTCAAGGACAAGCTGAACGTCAGCGCCTACGACCTTTCCGGCGGCCAGCAGCAGCGGCTTGTTATCGCCAGGGCACTGGCCGTAGAGCCGGAGATACTTCTCTTCGACGAGCCGACTTCAGCCCTCGACCCCATATCCACCGGGAAGATAGAGGAGCTTGTGGTACAGCTCAGGAAAGACGTTACCATCATCATCGTCACCCACAACATGCAGCAGGCCGCCCGGATTTCGGACTGGACCGGGTTCATGATGCTTGGGGAGTTGATCGAATTCGACAAAACTGATAAGATGTTCACGGCTCCGACAGAGAAGCTTACTGAGGATTATATTACGGGGAGGTTCGGCTAGTGTCCGTCTTTGACGAAGAACTTATGCAGCTAAAGGAGAAGGTTCTGAAGATGGGCGGCATGGTCGAAGAAGCGATCAAGGATTCGGTGCGCTCCCTCGTCGACAGGGACAACGAAATTGCACGGCTCGTGATTGAACGGGATCACCAGATAAACGCCCTCGATGTGCAGATAGACGAGGACTCGATCAGGCTTATCGCCCTGAGGCAGCCGAAGGCCAGTGATCTGCGGTTCATCACTACCGCAATGAAGATAACCACGGATATCGAGAGGATGGGGGACCTCGGTGTAAACATTGCGGAAAGGGCACTCGAACTGAACGAAGAACCTCTGCTCAAGCCCTATATCGACATACCCAGGATGAGGGAACTGGCCCAGGGCATGATAAGGGATGCCCTGGATGCCTTCGTGAGAAGGGACAAGAAACTGGCGATGGACGTGATAATGCGCGATGACGAGGTTGATGAACTCAAGCACAGCGTCCTTCAGGAACTCGCCTTCTTCATGGTCCAGGACCCTACGACCGTTTCACGTGCGATGAAGATCAGTTTCGTGGCCCAGTACCTCGAACGCTTTGCCGACCACGCAACAAACATCGCGGAGATGGTGATCTACCTCGTTGAGGGGAAGATCATAAGACACATGGCCCACCCCGAAGAAACCCCTTAAAACCTCAATCGTCTTTCCGACTGAGCTTTTAACATACAGTCCCTTTTTTTCGGTGACAGCACGCCCTGCCTTCTTAGGCAGCGCCGGGAGGTGGGTGCTCCCGGTTTTCCCGGAACCTCAGAAAAAGGTGGAAGAAGAGGTCCGGCCTTTTAAGAGATCAGGCAGAAACTGTTCGAAGCAAGATCAGCCCCTTTTTTGTCGGCATTTCGCAGGACTCATCGTTTCAGGCGGGCGGTTGACAGTCGAAAATATCGCCGTCGGCGGTCCTTAACAAGGCGACGTTTCGCCGGACTGAGAACCCCGAAGGAATTCTATCTGTCCAGTGCAACGACGGTGTTGCGGATTGTTCCGATCCGGTCTATCTCGACCTCGACGACATCTCCATTTTTGAGAAAAACAGGGGGCTGTCGTTTGAACCCTACTCCGGCGGGGGTGCCCGTGGCGATAAGGTCGCCGGGCTCAAGGGTCATCAGCGAGCTGAGGAAGGCGATGGTCCGGGCCACCGGAAAGATCATGTCCCGCGTGTTTCCGTGCTGCAGAGTGGCGCCGTTGACCCGCGTAATGATTTCCAGGTCCTGCGGGTCGGGAATCGCCGATGCCGGGACTATCCCCGGTCCGGTAGGCGCAAAAGTGTCGAGGGTTTTTCCCGCTGTCCACTGACTGGTCTGAAACTGAAGGTCGCGGGCGCTGACATCATTCATGACCGTATATCCGGTGACACATGTCATAGCCTCCTCTACGGAAACGTCCTTGCACCTCCGGCCGATGACCACCGTCAGTTCTCCTTCATAGTCAACCTCCGCGCTTACCCGCGGCAGGATTATGTCGCCGTACGGACCGCATAAGGCGTTCCGGAATTTGGCGAAAAGCGAGGGGACGCCTGCCGTGCCGATATTTACTTCCCTTGCATGCTCGGAGTAGTTCAGGCCCAGGCAGATGATCTTGTCAGGGTCGGGGACAGGCGGTCCGAGTTCTACTTCCTCGAGGGGCACAAGGTCCTCGCCGCCTCCGGCGAGGGCATTTTGAGCGCCCCGCAGGATTTCCTCAACGGCAGGTTGCCCCCTCTCGAGAAGGTCACGCACTGTCGAAACTTTCCCGGGAATCGACGATGGAGCCAGCGCCGTAACGTCGGCAAGGAGCGGACCGAGTGCGATCCCGGCCCTCCACGGGCCCTTTTTCCGGTAGCTGACTATATACATGTTGTTAATGTAGCATAAAATGTAAGAATGGTACGTCGAAGTTGCCCTAACAGACAGGTCCGCCTCCGGCTTACCCTCCCTGTTCTTATCCGCTGCTTTTGAGATATAATAAACTCTTCATACTTTGTATATGTATTACTATTATGGCGGCTGCCGCCGGGTAGAAAGGGGTCTGCAATAAAGCGTTTACCTGACAAGAAGGGATATTTCGGAGGATACGGCGGGCGTTTTGTGCCCGAAACGCTGATGCCCGCACTGGATGAACTCCAAAAGGCATATTATGCGTCCAGGAAGGACAGGGAGTTCCAAAAGGAGCTTGCCCACCTCCGGAAGACATATATAGGCAGGCCGACCCCCCTTTATTTCGCGAAGAGGCTGACGGACTCGCTGGGCGGGGCGAAGATTTATCTCAAGCGTGAAGACCTCGCCCACACCGGCGCCCACAAGATCAATAACGCCCTCGGACAGGCCCTTATGGCGAAGAAAATGGGCAAAAAGAGGCTGGTCGCCGAGACCGGCGCGGGACAGCATGGAGTTGCCACGGCTACGGGTGCTGCTTTCACCGGTCTGGAGTGTGACATCTATATGGGCTCGGATGATATGGCGAGGCAGTCTCTGAACGTCTTCCGGATGAAGTTGCTCGGCGCCAGGGTTGTCGAGGTTTCTATCGGGTCCCGTACGCTGAAGGATGCAATCAACGAGGGGCTTCGGGACTGGACAACGAATGTGCGGACGACCCACTATGTCATGGGTACGGTCTTCGGCCCTCACCCGTTCCCGGCGATGGTGAGAGACTTTCAGTCGATAATCGGAAAAGAGGCAAAAAAACAGGTCCTGGAAGAGGAGGGCAGGCTGCCCGACTGTCTGATAGCATGCGTAGGAGGGGGAAGCAATGCGATGGGCCTGTTCAACGAGTTCCTTGAAGACGAGGGCGTCGAAATGGTGGGCGTAGAGGCCGGCGGAACAGGCATAGCGGGCGGGGAACACGCCGCCCGGTTTGCCGGCGGATCGATCGGAGTTCTCCAGGGGGCGAAGAGTTACCTCCTGCAGGACGCTGACGGAAACGTCCTCGGCACTCATTCCGTATCAGCCGGGCTGGACTATGCCGCAGTGGGCCCCGAGCACGCCTTCCTCAAAGACTCCGGCAGGGTAAGGTATACCTATGCAACTGACGAGGAGGCGCTGTCGGCCTTTGAGCTCCTCTCAAGGACGGAGGGCATAATCCCCGCCCTGGAGTCGGCTCATGCCGTTGCAGAAGCGGTGAAGACGGCACCGGGTTTTTCGAAGGAGAAGACAATAATCGTCAATCTCTCCGGAAGGGGCGACAAGGACGTGCAGCACGTGGCCAGGCTCAAGGGGATAGAACTCTGATGTCGCGTATCGGCAGGACGTTCAAAAAGATAAAAGGGGGGAACGGCAAGGCCTTTATCCCCTATATCATGGCCGGGGACCCGGACCTGAAGAGGACGCGGCAGCTGGTGAAGATGCTCGCGGAATGCGGGGCGGATATCATAGAACTGGGTGTGCCTTTCTCCGACCCTCTGGCCGACGGACCGACTATACAGAAGGCCGCCCAGCGTGCTCTTCATGGAGGCATAACGCTGAACGGTGTTATAGGATTCGTGGCTGAACTGAGAAGGGACACAGAGATACCGATAATCCTTATGACTTACTACAATCCGGTGTTGAGATACGGGGAGGAAAGGTTTGTCCGTGACGCCTCTGCTGCAGGCGTCGACGGAATGATCGTGCCCGACCTTCCCCCAGACGAGGCGGGCGTCCTGAGAAAGAGCGCCAGAAAGGCCGGCTTCGATACCATTTTCCTCCTAGCCCCCACATCTACGGAGGAGAGGATCAGGACCGTGGCCAGGGCTTCGACGGGCTTCATCTACTACGTCTCGATCACGGGCATTACCGGGTCGAAGCTTTCCATGGACATCGCAATTGAGTCCCATATTTCAAGGATCCGGCAGGAGAGCGGGACGCCGGTGGCCGTTGGTTTCGGCATATCGACGCCCGAAGAGGCGTCGGCCGTTTCAAAGTTTGCCGACGGCGTTATCATAGGGAGTGCGATCGTGAAGCGTGCAGGAGATGACGACGAAGACCTGAGGGCATATCTCCTTTCCCTGAGGAGTGCGATCGTCTGAGTGACGACCGCTTTATCCTTTTGAAGGGCTGTCAAGATCATGGCTTGGTTTAAAAAAGACAGAGAGCTGAGAGCCGACAAGAAGGTGAAGATCCCGGAAGGGCTCTGGGTGAAATGCGAGAGCTGCAGGGAAATCATTTACAGGAAGGAAATCGACAGGAACCTCAGGATCTGCCCGAAATGCAATTACCATTTCAGGATCAGTGCGCGGGAAAGGATCAAGCTCCTCGTTGACGAAGGGAGTTTTGCAGAGATGGATGCGGGTCTGTCTTCGAGCGATCCGCTGAATTTCAGGGACAAGATTTCCTACAGGGACAGGATCGAGGAGAACAGAAAGAAAAGCGGACTTGCTGACGCGGCGATTTCGGGGGAGGCGACAGTCGGGGGTCATCCGGCTGTTATTGCCGTCATGGATTTTTCGTTCATGGGCGGGAGTATGGGTTCCGTGGTAGGGGAAAAAATACTGAGGGCGGCGGAAGCGGCGGCGGAACTGAAGAGACCTCTTATTACGATAGCGTCCTCGGGCGGGGCAAGGATGCAGGAAGGCATATTTTCCCTCATACAGATGGCGAGGGTATCCGCTGCCATTGCGAGGATGAAAGAGACGGGGATGCTCTATATCTCGATTCTTGCGGACCCCACATTCGGAGGAGTAACCGCAAGTTTCGCCATGCTGGGGGACATCATCATTGCCGAACCGAAGAGTCTTGTGGGGTTCGCAGGCCCGCGGGTTATCGAACAGACTATAAAACAGCAGCTGCCCGATGATTTCCAGAGAGCGGAGTTCCTTCTCGAACACGGCCTTATCGACAAGATAGTCGACAGAAAGAATATGAAGGAGACCGTGGCGAAGGTTATCGAACTGCTGGCATGAGATATAAGAGATCGATCGAATATCTCTACGGGCTCCAGAAGTACGGAATGAAGTTCGGTCTCGATAATATCACGAGACTCCTTTACGCTCTCGGCAATCCCCATCATTCTTTCCGCTCCGTCCATGTGGCCGGTACGAACGGGAAGGGTTCTACGGCAGCGATGACGGAATCGATCATACGGACCTCGGGAGGCAGGACCGGCCTCTTCACATCTCCTCATCTTGTGAGCTTCACTGAAAGAATACGGATCGACGGCCGGGAGATAAGTCAGGAGGAAGTGTCCGGACTCGCTGAGGAAGTGAAAGGGGCTGTGGAAAGAATCGGGGACTTTTCTCCCACCTTTTTTGAAGTCGTTACCGCAATGGCCTTTCTCTGCTTCAGACGGAATAATGTAGGGTGGGCGGTCGTTGAAGTCGGACTCGGCGGGAGACTGGATGCCACAAACGTGATCCTGCCGGAGGTAACGGTGATAACGGCAATAGCTCTCGACCACCGTGAGTTCCTCGGGGATACGGTACGCGAGGTGGCCGCCGAAAAGGCCGGGGTAATCAAGCCAGGGGTTCCGGTCGTTTCAGCCCCTCAGGGACCGGAGGCAATCGAGGTCATTGAGTCCCGGTCTTCGGAAAAAGGGTCTCTTCTTTTCAGGTGCGGCCGGGATTTTTCGTCCTCGCAGGTGCGGGAGGATGCTGAAGGCCTTTCTTTCAGTTACCGGGGAGAAAGGGAATATGACGGTCTGCGCCTTCCTCTCGCCGGTGAGCACCAGGCGATAAACGCGGCGCTGGCTGTCAAGACGACAGAGATATTGACGGGGAAATATCCGGGGATGAGATGCAACATAAGGAAGGGGCTCGGCATGGTAAGATGGCCGGGAAGGATAGAGATTGTGAGGAAAAATCCGACCATATTGATCGACGGCGCCCATAACCCGGACGCGGCGTCGGCCCTGTCGGTCCATCTCGGCAGGATGACCTCCGGGGGGCGGAGAAGGATCATCATGGTTGTCGGGATAATGGGGGACAAAGACATCGACGGCATACTCAGGCCCCTGCTTCCCCTTGCCTCAACACTGATATTTACTTCCCCCTCATACAGCCGCGCCGCCTCCGTTGAGGTGCTATCCGCCCGTGCCGCCTCGCTGGGACATCCCTGCGTTGCATCGACCGGCGTAGCCGACGCCCTTCGAAAGGCGGAAGCGCTGTACTTACCGGGAGATATCATCGTTGTAACCGGTTCTTTTTACACCATCGGAGAGGCGAAGGAGATCCTGAGCGGCAGGGGAGTCCTTTCGAGGCTGAGGGAATGAAGCCGGCGAGGTGCCGGGGGGAGGGAACAGAAAGCTCGTGTTGTTATCGACAGGTGGTCGGCCTCATCGCATGCATCCTGTGCCTTTTCAGCGTTGCCGACATTTCCTTCGCCGCCGGGAGACGGACGGTCATTACCGCCGACAAACTGGAGTATTTCGCGGACAGGAAAGAGTATGTGGCGACCGGCTCGGTGGAGGTTAAAAGAGACGACGCCGTCATACATGCCGACAGGATCGTCTATCACGAAGATACCTCGGAGACCGTTGCTACGGGCCACTTTACTTATGACGACAATGAGATGTCCATCACTGCCGAAAGGGCGGAGATGAACCTTGATGGAAAAACGGGGAGACTCCACAATGCCAGGCTGCTTTACAGGAAGGACAACTACCGTCTTTCAGCGGCTGAAATAGAGAAAAAAGGTGAGAATTATTACTACAGCCCGGAGGCGAACTTCACTACCTGCGATGCTCCCTTGCCGGCCTGGTGTTTTAAAGCAAAAAAGGTGGATGTGCTCGTCGGCCGGGAAGTCAGAGCGCGGGATGCATCCTTTCGTATAAAAGGGCTGCCTGTTTTTTATACGCCGTATATCTGGACGTCGCTCACCTCCGAGCGGAAGACAGGTTTTCTGACACCGACTGTCGGGTATACGAGGGAAAGGGGAGTAGAAGCGGGTATCCCCTTTTACTGGGCGATATCCGACGGCAGCGATGCGACATTTGTACTGGATGCCTACGGAAAAGGCGGGTTGGGCACGGGCATTGAATATCGCTTCGTTCGGCCCGGCGTTCAAAAGAGCAACTGGTGGGCTTACCACATAAAAGACCCGCTGACCGATAAGGACTTCTGGCAGGTAAAGACCTTGCATGAGCAGCGCAGTTCCGGCGCCGCCGGCGGCTTCCTTGATATAGATTACGTCAATGAAAAGGACTTTTACCGCCAGTTCAGCACACACTATCAGACCACTACGCTCCGGTTTCTCCAGTCGACAGGTGAATTCAACCTCCCCCTTTACAATTCGCGGCTCTATCTCCTGTCCCAGTACTGGGTGGACCTGCTGGACGATACGGGGAAGGTACCACAGAAACTTCCTGAGGCGGGCTACGTACTGAACTATACAAGGGCCGGCGACTTTCTGGTTTCAGCCGACCTGAGTGCAGCCAATCTTTGGCGGGAGAACGGTACGTCGGCGCGCAGGATGGATATTTATCCCCGGGTGCTGCATTCCGTGGGCAGAGACTTCGTCCTTACCCAGATGGCTGCCGTACGGGCCACAGGGTACTCCTTTTATAAAGACCAGGATGAAAAAGATCTTGTCAGAGGTGCCTTCGAATACGATATAGCCGGTCACACACGGTTATACAGGACCTATTCATATTTTACCCACGTCGTAGAACCGTCGATCAGGTATCATTTCATCTATTCTTCGGGGAAAGATCTTCCCGTGTTCGACTCTACCGAACTCTTCGGCAAGACTTCGAACATCGAGTTGAGCGTCCTCAATCGGGCCATCGTGAAGGGCGGGGAGGTGGCCATCTTCAGGTTGACCCAGTCGTTCGATACATACAGCGGCGACCGACCTTTTCTTCCCTTGGAGATGGAACTCGGGATCAAGTATCCCTTTTCCCTCCTTCTTGACGCGACTTACAATTTCTACGACGGCCGGTTCGACACGATAACCTCCGACCTGGGCTTTCAGGTGAAGGACTCCTTTATATCGGTAGGACAACGCTATAACAGGGCTGAAGATATCCTCATGTACACTGCTGGTGTCTTGTTCAAGCCTGTCAAGGCGGTCCAGATGACAGGAAGCCTGTGGTACGACGCCAGGGGGGGAGGGCTGAGAGATATGAACTTTGCCCTGAGGTATATGCGTCAGTGCTGGGGGATACGCCTTGAGGCGGACAAAAAGCCCGGGGATTTCAGCATGAAGGTGATGCTCGAACTGGCCGGTCTTACCACCAGACCCTCCGAGACGACCGGACCGGGTGGCGTATCCGCCTTCTGATAACGCGGAGCGGTCTGTATTCAACTGTGAAATATGACAGCCGCCCGCACCGTCTGACTATATAAATTTCTGGAACAGGATATGTAAAAATTATATAGCGGGGCCTTCACGCCAGGGAATCGGGTACTGATTCCCTGGAAACTCACCTTTTTTCTTCACTTATCGCCTGGCATACGTATTGCTGCATTGACTCGTCAGGTTGGGGCCAGGTTATGAGGCGATATGCACAAGGCCGGCGCTGTACTTAATGCAAAAAACACAAAGATGTCCTGCAGTCTGCTCAAATCCGGCTCGTCTAAGGCAGCCTTTACAACCCCTACCAAAGGAGGATTGACAGGAGAGTCCTCCTGGCTTAGACTGCTGAAACAGGTTCTTGTGCTTTAAGGACCGAGACAGAAATAACAGGAGGGGCCATGGAATCGTTGGTTTTCTTTCTTTTTGGTGCTTCAATATGCATATTGATCTATGCATTTCTCAAAGCGGTCAGCCTTAACAGAAGAATCCCCGGAGGGATTGTCAAGAAGACCTGGCAGCTTATGTATTATCTGATTGGGCTGCTTGTTGCCGGATATCTGGCGACCCTGCTTTTCCCTTCGCTGCCCGACACTTCCAGACAGATTATCGTGGGTATTATCCTGCTGGCGGGAGCGGTCTTTATAGTGAAGGTCATAAATCTGCTTTACAGAATTATTGTCGACCTGGGGTTGTAGCTCATGGATATAAAACATGACTTGCAGACACTCATAAACGAGGCCCTGCACGAGAAGGCGAGCAGCATCTTTCTGGAGAGGGCGTCGGCCAGAATTGCCGAATCCGGAAAGGACAGGGAGAGTCTGGCCGCCGCCGCCGACAAAATCGGCAAAATGGTGGCTCTGTTTATCGATGAGGACCTGGCGAAAAAAGTGGTATGGGATATGATGTCGAGAATCCACGAAGGCGGCTCATGACAATGAAATCCGGGAGGCGGGACAGCTGAAAGCAGAAATTATGATTACGGCCGGCGACGGGTGCGCGAGGGGACGCCGCGCAATCGGAACATGAGACGCGGACACAGATATTCCGCGTATATATCGATAGTCCTGCTCCTCGCCTTTTTCCTCACCTTCTTCAACTTCGCCTTAAGCTTCTAGTGGCTTATCCTGCCAGGGATTTCATGCACCTGTTAACGGGCGGAGAGGACGGCGGGAAAAGCCTCCCCGCGGGAGTTTCCGCCGGCAGCATCCCGATGCCGATTGCGTCCTGGTTGAGCTAATTTCGATGCCGTTATTTCGTGTCGGGCAGTGGTGGCGGCCGACAAACAAAGACCGCCCATCGGATAGAGCGATTGGAAATCTGCCCGAAAAATAATATCATATAAACAGAAACTTAAACATGTTGGCGACTGCGGATTCCGCGGACCTCAAGGAGGAATACGTGAACAATGCGGGTAAGCGTTCCCTGATATCGATCCTTCTTCTGGCGTCTGCGATCATCGCTCTGGTTATCGTTCTGTGGCCGTCCAGGGTGAAGCACGAGGCTCCCTCCATTCTGGTATCAGAAGGGCCTGTCGTAAAGCTGCCCTCTCCGGCATACACCAGCCGGACCCCGGTCGAAAAGGCCCTGTCTGAAAGAAGATCGGTCAGGACGTATACGGACAGTGCGCTTACCCTGTCGGAAATTTCACAGCTTCTCTGGGCCGCCCAGGGGATAACGCAGGACAGGAAAGGGCTGCGTGCAGCACCTTCGGCCGGCGCGCTATATCCGCTTGAGGTGTATGTCTTATCCGGCAACGTGAAGGATCTCCCAGCCGGAATTTACAGGTACAGGCCGCTTGGGCATGAACTCGTGAATACGGCGGACGGGGACAAACGGCAAGAACTTTATAGTGCTGCCCGCAACCAGACATCGGTAAGGGAGGCCCCGGCGGCCATCGTCTTCTCGGCGCGCTACGGACGGACAAATGCCAAATATGGCGAAAGGGGCGTACGGTATGTCAACGCAGAGGCCGGCGCAGCGGTCGAGAATATCTATCTGCAGGCGGTGTCGCTGGGTCTGGGAACCGTCGTAATAGGGGCCTTCGGGGAAGGCGATGTGAAAGCTGTTATCAGAATGACGGCGGAAGAGGAGCCGCTTTACATCATGCCTGTGGGGAGGAAGGGCGGCAGGTGAAGGAGAGCGGTCAGTCCTTGAGTATTCGTTTCAGGGAGTCGTCTATGAGCCTGACGGTATCTTCTGCAGATGAGCAGGTCGTTTCGATTTCGACCTCGGGATTGAGCGGCTCTTCATAGGGGACGTTTACGCCCGGTACCGGCCACCCAGCCTTTCCTTTACCGTATATGCCGGCCGGAGCCCCGCGCATGTCGGTCCTCTTCTTTTCCCGTACACCGCACTCTTCAACCGTGCACTTCAGGTAGACCTCGATGAAGTCGGGTATCAGTCTGCGCGCCAGATCTCTCCAGTCTCTGCGGTTTCCGGTGGCGTCGATGATCACGTTGTGGCCGAGTTCAGTTAGCATCCGGGCGAAATATACGAGGCTTCTGTAAACGACTTCCCTCTCAGTATGTGAATAAGCGGGGTCGGGCGTTGCTACCTTTCTCAGTTCATCCATCCTGAGGATGACAAAGTCAGGGTGAAGTCTCTTTATCCCGTCCGCGGCCGTGCTCTTTCCGCTGCCGGGCAGCCCTGTTATCCATACGGCAAGGCCTCCCATAGACAAAGCTTAGTCTTTCAGGGCAGGAAGATCAAGAGAGCCCGTCCCGGACGTCCACAAAGCCGACGGCTAGGCGGAAAGAGAAGGCATGCGCGCGTGTTCTGCAAGCATCTCTTTCGCAGTCCTGATATCCGAAGTTATCTGCCGCACCAGATCGTCGGCACTTTTGAACTTCCGTTCTTCGCGGATCTTCCCGATAAAGTAAAGCGATATCTCCTCACCGTAAATATCTTCATTGAAGTCCAGAACATGCACCTCGATGGTCAGTCTGTTTTCATCGAATGTGGGCCTCAGCCCGATGTTGGCAACGCCGTCGTAGAACTTTTCCCTCACGAAAAACCTGACCGCGTATACCCCGTTGGCGGGAATGATGGAATGCTTGGGCGCGATGTTCGCCGTTGGAAATCCGAGGCCTTTCCCCCTGCTGTCCCCCTTCACGACTACCCCTGTGACGGCATAGATTCTCCCCAGGAGGCGCGCCGCGTGCTCGACGTTGCCTTCGGCCAGCAGTTTCCGTATCTTCGTGCTGCTGATGACCTCTCCATCCAACGATATCTGCTCTACTTCCCTCACCAGAAACCCGTACCTCTCCCCCAGTTTTTTCAGTGTAGCGACCGTGCCGGTCCTGCCTTTTCCGAACCGGTAATTGTACCCTACGAATATTTCCTTTGCCCCGAGCAGGTCGCAGAGGATTGTTTTCGTGAAATCCTCCGGAGACATGGAGGAGAAATCCAGTGTAAACGGGATCTTGACGAGGACATCGAGGCCCAGTTTTTCGAAGAGGGCTATCTTTTCTTCGTAGATACTTATAAGTGGCGGACATCTTTCCGGGCAAAGAATCTTCAGGGGATGGGGTCTGAACGTCACCACCATGCTGACCGCACCCGTCTCACGCGCCCTCTTCATCACCATCTTTATCAGTTCCTGATGCCCGAGGTGCAGACCGTCGAAATTTCCGAGGGTAAGGACGGTGTTGGTGAACTTTGCAGTAATGCGGCTCAAATCCGTAATTAATAACATGACCTCAGTCCCCTAATATTTTCCCGAGTTCCCGGTAAATGACATTCCCGATTTCCATCCCCATATTTATAAATTCCGGTCCGTATTTCCTGCCCGTTTCGGTCCTGAAAGTGTCCCCGATTCGGGCGATGACCTCCATTTTTTTCCTGAATACGCAGTATAAAGTCTCCGCCGGCATTCCTGAAGATTCTGTGATGAGCCAGAGGGTGGTGGTGAAATTGTCCGGTCCCCACCTGAACTTGTCGGCATCATACAGGGAATCGCATACCAGCCTGCAGGCTTCCTCATCCGACGCAAGTACAGACTTGAAAGCCTCATGGTTCCTTATAGCCGCGATAATATATCTTTTGCCGGCCTCACTTATATCGAAATCCCGGAGGATCAACGCCGCCTCGATGCTGCCGGTGACGGCGTGGTCTTTACCGTTGCGGGTTATGTCATGGAGCAGCCCGGCGATCTGGGCGCAGAGCATCAGCTCTCCGGTATCCCGAACATGGCTCCCGTAATTCTCACTCTCCGTCTGAACAAGAGCGCCCGCTTCCACTGCCACTTTCTCCAGGTGAATAAATCCGTGCGCGGGATGGAGATTCGCTTCATCGAGACAGGACCTGCACCTGCGGATCGCATCGCTTACTGAAAACGAAAAACGTGAGATATCCAGCTCCTTCCGGAAAGCCTCATAAAAAGAGGGAGCGCCCAGCTTCTCGCTGGTCTTTACGGCCTTATCTTTTAATCTCCGGTAAATCGAGTTGTTCAAAAGGAAGCCCTTTGATGACCTGTATCAAACGGAAAAACCGGGCTCATCCGCGAATGCAGAGACCTCGCCATGGTTTACATCTATAATAATTCGTCGCTCCCCCTTTGTTCAAGTTCGACGGACAGGAAAGCTGTCACCGGGGAGTCCGTATGACTGTGCGCGACTCAGACAGCGCCGGGGAAACGGTCCCGCGAACTAAGACCCTGACTGAAAACCAGGTGAAGGCTCGGGATATGACGACTCCGGGAGGTCTCTTCGGAGCAACAAAAGAAAAGGCCGTGTGAACACGGCCTTTTCCGGTAATTATCATAAGCGCCGCTATATGCCGAACGGGTTGACGAAGAGCAGGATCAGGGCGACAACGAGAGCATAAATACAGAGCGACTCAACCATGGCGAGACCGATGATCAGGGTCGTGGTGATCTTTCCTGATGCGCCCGGATTCCTTGCGACGCCGTCGCAAGCACCTTTGAGGCCCATTCCCTGGCCGATGCCCGTCCCGAGGGCGGCAATCCCCACGCCGATGCCGCAGGCGATGGCGGTGAGGGCATAGTAGTTCAACTTGGCTGCATCCGGAGCCGTTGCCGCGGCTTCCTGGGCGAAGACTACGGGAGCAAGCAGGACTACCAGCATCAGTGCCAAAAATACGACTGAAAGTTTCTTCTTCATTCTTTCTTCCTCCTTTCCAAAGGACTTATGAATTAATGTGCCTCTTCAACGGCACCAGCGAGATACAGTGCTGAAAGCAGGGTAAAGACGAACGCCTGGATGACGCTCACCAGCACGCCAAGGGCCAGTATGGCCGAAGGGACTACCGGCGCTATCAATATCCCCAGCACCAGAAGCAGATAGTGCTTCGCGCTCATATTACCCAGGAGCCTGACCGAAAGTGTCATCGGCCTGGCGAGATGTCCGATTACCTCGATAACGAACATGAGTAACATGAGCGGCAGTGCGGCTATGGAGCGTATGGGGCCGAGAAAGTGTTTGATATAACTGAAACCGTGAACACGAACGCCGTAAATATGGGTCGCCAGAAAAACCGGGACCGCCATGGCGGCGTTGACGTTGACATTGGCGGTCGGAGATGTGGAAGCGGGAATGAGCCCCAGGAAATTGCCCACAACGATAAACAGGCCTATGGTGGCGATCATGGGAAAGAGGTGTCTTGCCCAGTGGTGGCCGATATTTTCTTCGCAGAGGTTAAGCAGCGACTCTACGACTACCTCCATGAAATTCTGTGTGCCTCTTGGAATCAGCTTGATCGAAGCACGTACGATCAGGGCGACCACTATCAGTATGACCGAAACAAGCAGGGAATACGAAACAAAGTGCGGCATGGTATGCGGATTGACGATTACGTCGAGGAAGAGTTTTTCTTCGTGCATTTAAGATTCCTCCTTCGTGGAAATCGCAGTATCATACATGACTACGTTCATCAAAGTCAACGTCAAATAAAAAAACTTGCATTTTTCAATTCATAATGGCTTAATAATTATAATTATTAAAGAAAATACGGTTGGATTTTGACAGGATAGGCATGGCGAAAGGCAAAATGAAAAAAGACCTGAGTGACGAAGAGAGAAAGGAGATGCCTCTTTACCCGATCGGCATAGTCGCCGAATTGATCGGGACCACTGATCAGACACTGAGGCTCTATGAGAAACACGGGCTGATAAAACCCGCCAGAAGGAACAAGAACAGGTACTATTCCGAAAACGACATCAAGTGGCTCAGGTGCGTCAGGGAACTGATCCACAACAAGAAGATAAGCATAGAAGGAATAAAGAAACTCCTGGATTACGCACCCTGCTGGGAAATCACCGCGTGCTCCGAAGAAAGAAAGAACAAGTGCTCGGCTTACATAGACAGGACCAAACCTTGCTGGGAACTGAACAGAATGATATGCAACACCCAGTCCGGCAGGATTTGTGAAGACTGCATAGTCTACATTTCGGGCAAGTCAAAGAAGAAGTAATCCCGTCCTGCACAAAACGACGGGAAGAATAACCACAGAGACACCGGGACGCTGAGAACGCGCTATCTTCCTGTTTATCTCTATTTTCTTCTGTGCCTCTTATGGTGAAATTCTTTGTTTGTTTACCCTTTGGCCGGGTTAGTCCGGCTAGTCGAAATTGAATTTCGACGGGTCTCTGATCTCCCAGATTGTCCTCCGGCGGGCAAAATCCTTCGGCTCGGTCCCCTCCTTGAAGAATTCCCGAAGGTCCGTAGGGTAGTGCGAAAGAAGACCCGTCGCCGGGTCTATGAAATAACTGACAATACCTTCGGGCTGTCTGAATTCTTCCGCCCCCGATCTCGCAGCGCCGTTCATGAAGGACACCCATATCGGAGAGGCCGCCCTTGCCCCCGTTTCCATGGACCCCAGGGTCCGCGAGTTGTCGAAACCGACCCAGACGCAGGCTGCCAGGTTCGTTGTGTAGCCGACAAACCAGGCGTCCCGGTAGTCGTTGGTGGTTCCGGTCTTGCCCGCTACCGGAACCCCCAGGGCCTTTGCGCGCCATCCAGTGCCGTACTTTACGACATCTTCCATCATGGAAGTGGTCAGGAACGAAGTCTGGGGGCTGATCACCTGCTCCGTTTCGGGTTTGTTGCTTTCAATGATCCTCCCTTTGCCGTCGGTGATGAATTTGACGGAAACGGGCCTGACCTTCTGTCCTCCGCTGGCGAAGACATTGTAGAGCATGGCCATTTCAAAAGGCGTGATATCGAACGAGCCGAGTGCGATACTGAGGTTCCTCGGCATCTCTCCCTGGAAGCCCAGCGTCCTTGCGAAGTCCCTGACGGTATCTATCCCCATGGAATCAACGAGTTTAACGGTGACGACGTTCCGGGAAAAGGTGAGAGCCTCACGGAGGCGGGTAGGGCCGTGAAACTTGTGGTCATAATTTTCAGGGCTCCACTCCCCCTTCGGGCCGCCCGCATATGTCACAGGTTCGTCATCAATAACGCTCGCCGGTGTAAAGCCGTGATCCATCGCAGCAGCGTAAATTACCGGCTTGAACGCCGAGCCGGGCTGCCGCTTTGCCAGAACGGCCCTGTTGTAAGCGCTTTTTGTGAAGTCGTATCCTCCGACCATTGCCCTTATGAAACCTGTGTAAGGTTCGACGGCTACCAGGGCCCCTTCGACCCGCGGTTCCTGTTCCAGCGCAAGTCTGACATTCCTGCCGCTCACGCTCATTACCCTGACTTTTACCACGTCGCCCGGCTTCAGTATACGGCTCAACCTGAATTTCCTGTAAAACTTTGTCCAGCCGGTCTTGACATCCAGGGTTTTGGCCGCCCATTGCGCGTCCTTCAGTGAAAGCTTCCCTATGGTCCCTCTTGTTTTTATAAGGGCCTCTTTTGGAAAGACTTTCAGCACGAGGCCGGTATATATGTCACCCGGCACGCTTATCACGCTGGTGGCAGGCAGCGCATCCCCCGGTTCCTTTTCGAAGCCGACGCCTGTCTTATGCTCAACCGGACCCCGCCATCCCTGCCGTTTGTCCACTTCTCTCAGCCCGGACTGTACGGCCCTTACCGCTGCCGCCTGCATCCTTGTGTCGAGGGTGGTATAGACCTTCAACCCCCCCTTGTAAACGGCATCTACGCCATACTTTTCCTCCAGGTACTTCCTGATATATTCAATAAAATAATTGTATGCATCCATCCCGTTCTGCGGGCTGGACAGGTGCAAAGGCCTGCGGTAGGCGTCTTCCCTGTCCTTCCTGGTGATATAACCCTCCTCCTGCATGCGCGCCAGGACGATATTCTGTCGTTCCTTTGCCAGCGTGAGACTGTTGTAAGGCGAGTAACGCGTGGGGGCCTTGACCAGACCGGCGATCATGGCAGCCTCGGCGAGATTGAGTTTCTTCGCCGGTTTTCCGAAGTAGGTCCGGGCGGCCATCTCCACGCCGTAGGCGCCGTGTCCGAAATACACCCTGTTGAGATAGAGTTCAAGGATCTCCTTTTTGCTGAGGGTTTTTTCCATCTTGATCGCCAGGAACGCCTCCATCAATTTCCTTTTCAGGGTCTTTTCAGGACTCAGAAAGACGACCTTTGCAAGCTGCTGGGTAAGGGTGCTCCCCCCTTCCCTGAGACTCCTGTAGGCCGCATCCTTCAGTGCCGCGCGAAGCACGGCTATATAATCTATGCCCCTGTGTTTCCAGAACCGGGAGTCTTCCACGGCCACCACCGCATTAATCATGTCCTTCGGGATCTTGTCGAGAGGCACGAAGATTCCCTTGTCTATCTTGAGCTCGCCAATAAGGGTGTCGTCATCGGCATAAATTTTTGTGCCCGCTGCGGGCTTATACTGTTTCAGTTCGTCTATGGAAGGAAGGCCCCTTGACAGGGCAAGATAAGCGCCCCCGGCCCCGCCCGCGAGCAGGGAGAGGAACAAAACGGCGATTATGAGCTTTATCTTCATATCTTCCGGTTCCCTGAAAAAGCTTTAACTGCCGGCCAAAACCGGCGGCTACGGATTTCAGGGACTCTGAGGTTTAACATAAGACTTGCCCGAAAGAGGGTCTCCGCAGGTCTGCAGACTTGTTTTCATCCGTGTTTATCCGTGTCCATCAGTGGTTAATTGCCGCTTACTAGGATTATAACCCCGCTCAAAAAATGCTGTCAAAAAGATGGGGTGATGCTTTCAATAGAAGACGTTCAGCAGCAGATTTATTCCCGTGCCGATCGCAAGGGCGAAGGTGGTAATAAGAACGAACATCGTGAAAGCTGTCCTCGCCCCCCTCTCCTTGATGATCATGAAGAAGTTCGCCAGACACGGTATGAACAGGGTCAGAGTTATTATGCTCACTATGACCTGCCTCTCGTCCATCAGCCCCTGTTTGGACAGTTCGAAGAGACCGGCAGCGCCGTAGTCTCTCCTGAGAAAACCCATAAGGAGAGCCGCGGTCGCCTTTTCAGGCAGCCCCAGGAGATTGACAACCACAGGAGACAGTGCCTTTTCTATCCAGCCGAGCAGTTTTGTCTTGTCCAGCACGAAGAGAATAAAAGTGCCGAGTATGAACAGGGGCACGGCTTCCCTGAGATACCATTCGATCCTGCTGAGGGTCTTCATCATTATATTGCCCATCCGGGGGCGCCTGATGGGGGGGAGTTCGAGGAAAAAATCGGCCTTCTCCCCGGGAAGCACCTTGGACGCTATGTACCCGGTGAGGACAAGGACCAGGAACACCGTTGCCACCCACCAGATCGCCACTTTCGCCGGGAAGGCGCTGACCATGCCGAGCATCACCCCCAGCTGGGCCGAACAGGGGATGGCAAGCGCGATGAGGAAGGTCGCGATGACCCTCTCCCTCTTTGTCTCGAGTATCCGTGTCGTCATGGTGGCCATTGTACCGCAGCCCAGACCGAGCACCATGGGGAGCACCGCCTTTCCGTTCAGTCCTATCTTGGCGAAGGCGCTGTTGGTGAGAACGGCGATCCTGGGGAGGTACCCGCTGTCCTCAAGAACGCCGAAGGCCATGAAGAAGGTTGCGGTGATCGGCAGGATGATCGCCACCGCATAGGTGATGGCCATCGTAAAGATGCCGTACTGTCCGACCAGGAGATCCTGGAGCAGGGGGACCGGGATAAGGTAGTGAACGACCTTTTCCAGGCCGGGACTCAGATACTGTCCGAATATGATATTTTCAAGGAAATCGACCATTATCCCGGCCCCGAACTTTCCGACAAACTCATAAAATCCGAAGAGGACGAAAATGAGAAAAAAGATGCCCCAGAAAGGATGCATGGTCCATCTGCCGAGCCATCGCGCCAAGCGGCCCGATTCTCCGCCGCTCTTCCTGAGAACTGCGTTGACCACCGCCCCCGACAACTCGATCCGCTTTCTTGCGATCATATGTGACAGGGGTTCTTTCAGCTTTACCTGTGCTTCGTCACGCACTTCCTCTATCTCCTTTATCCTTCCGGCATCCAGGTTTGCCACGAGCCATCCTTTAAGGCTGTCGTCTCCGGAAAGGATCATGAGGGAGATTGATCTTCTGGAGATACTGGAAGAGGGCAGCACGGCCGAAATCCTGTCGATGTAAGGCTCGATGACATCCCCGTAGTTCGTCTTTATCCGGGGGACAGCCGGTGAGGCGATAACTTCCTTCAGCTGTGAAATGCCCTTCCTCTGTGGGGCCACCGTACCGATCACCCTGACGCCGAGAACTTCTTCAAGCCCCTTGTAATCTATCTCCAGTCCACGGTCCTTCGCCTCGTCTTCCATGTTCAGGGCCAAAACGCAGGGCAGTCCCATCTCCGCCAGCTGAAGCAGCAGCATAAGGCCGCGCTTGAGGTTTTTGGAATCTGCGACCAGCACGACACTGTCCGGTCTTTCTGAAAGCAGGATGTCCCGAGTAACACGCTCGTCCTCGCTCATGGGGGTGAAGCTGTTAACGCCCGGGGAATCCACGACCAGGAATTTTTTGCCGTCCAGAGAGATATTGCCGTGCGAGACTTCCACCGTTGTGCCGGGGTAATTTGAAACGGTAACGTATTTCCCGGTTAGCAGCCCGAAAATGACGCTCTTGCCGACGTTGGGGTTACCTACGAGCACTATCCTGTTATACTTCTGTTTCTTCTTTTCTTCCGTCTGCCTTACTTCCTGCATTTTTCACAGATCCCTCTTATCTCAAGGGTATGACTGACCCCTTTGAATTTGTTGCTGTCGCAGATTTCATCCTGGATGTTTTCGAGCTTTTCAGAATAAAACTCGATGATCTCCCCGCAGGAATCACAGATCATATGGTCGTGGTGGCCGTGGCCGAACCGGTGTTCGTACACATTTCCCCTTTCCGTCCTCATCGCCTTCCGGACCAGGCCGCTTTCGACCAGGAGGCTCAAAGTCCTGTAAACGGAAGCCCGTGACGCCTTCAGCCCCGATTCCCTTATCCTCATATAGAGGTTTTCCGGCTCGAAATGATCGTGAAATGAAAAGACCTCTCTCAGAACAGACATCCTCTCTCTGGTGAGTTTGAGACCTCTTTGTCCGAGAAAATCCCGGAAAATTTTCTGTTCCATCGGGCTAGTCTAACTGAAATTGAGATTAAATTTCAATTAACTCCCGGACCTTTTCCGGTCGCTGTATCGGCAAAAAAACCGTCATACCCGCGGAAGTGGATATCCGGCGCAGGTATAACTGCTTGAAAAGAATGGTTTCTCGGTGTGAGTTTCCAAAGCGGATCTCCGCGCAGGGTCGCTGCAACTTCGCAGCGATCCGCTTCGACCCGGCTGATAACTTCAGGAATTACGACCTCAAAAAAGACTTTTTACAACAGGTCGATGCAAATTTACATTTATTCCGGTTTTGTGCTATGGTTAGAAATTGTAGCCGGGAGCCACCGTTGACGACCGGCGGCTGTACTGAAACTTTCACATCGGAGTGACGAAATGGTCAACAGAATAGTCCTTGCCTACTCGGGCGGGCTGGATACGTCGGTAGCGATAGAGTGGCTGAAAGAGACATATGGTGCGGACGTGATCGCCTTTTGCGCTGACCTGGGACAGGGCGATGACCTCGGGAAGGTAAGAAAGAAGGCCGTGGAGACCGGTGCTTCAAAGGTATACGTCGAAGACCTTAGAGAAGATTTCGTCAGGGATTATATCTTCCCGATGCTGAGGGGGAACGCTGTCTATGAGGGGTTTTATCTTCTGGGGACATCGATCGCCAGGCCGCTTATCGCAAAGAAACAGGTGGAAATAGCCGAAAAGGAGGGCGCCGACGCGGTGGCGCATGGCGCCACGGGCAAGGGTAATGATCAGGTCAGGTTCGAGCTGACATATTACGCGCTCAGGCCCGACATAAAGGTCATCGCACCCTGGAGGGAATGGTCTTTCGATTCGCGGCAGTCGCTCATAGATTACGCGAAAGCCCATTCCATCCCCGTCACGGCGACGAAGAAGAAGCCGTTCAGTACCGACCGGAACCTCTTCCATATAAGTTATGAAGGGGGGGTGCTTGAAGATCCCTGGACTGAACCCCCTTCGGATATGTATACGATGACGAACCCTCCGGAAAAGGCCCCGGACAGGCCGGTCTATGTCGAGGTCGGTTTCGCGGAGGGAGATCCGGTCACAATTAACGGTAAAAAGCTTTCACCTGCTGTTCTGATGGAGAAACTCAACGCTATCGCCGGTAAGCATGGCATCGGCAGGGTCGACATCGTTGAAAACAGGTTTGTGGGCATGAAATCGAGGGGGGTATATGAGACCCCGGGGGGGACTCTCCTGCATGTTGCCAGGAAGGCCGTCGAATCCCTCACCCTGGACAGGGAGTTGGCGCACATGCTCGATTCGCTGAGCCCGAGGTATGCTGAAATGATTTATTACGGCTACTGGTTTTCGCCCGAGAGGATCGCCCTGCAGAAGATGATCGATGAGGCGCAGAAAAACGTGACCGGAACGGCGCGCCTGAAACTTTATAAGGGGACCTGTCTCACGGTGGGCAGAAAGTCGCCCCTTTCGCTGTACGATGAGCGGCTGGCGACGTTCGAGGCCGAGGACGTTTATAACCAGAAGGACGCCGAGGGCTTCATAAGACTGCAGGCCATCCGTCTGAAGGCCAATAGGAGTCTCAGGGAACAGGATGTCTGAGGCAAGGTACTGGATAGGGCTCTCACTCGTCCCGGATGTCGGACCGGTCACGTCGCGCAAGCTGCTTGCCGTCATGGGGACCCCCGAGAATATATTCAGGGCCGGGACAAAGGATCTTCTCTCCCTCAAGGGCTTCAGGAAGGAAACGGCCGATAATATAAGGAACTTCCGGTTCTGGGACGAAGTGGAGCGATATGAGAGGGAAACAAGAAAGAAGGGCATAAGGGTTGTGGGATTAGACGATCCACTCTATCCCGCGCCACTGAAAGAGATTGAAGGCGCCCCTGTTGTCCTTTACATGACGGGCGAATACCAGCCGGACGACAGGTTTGGTATCGCTGTCGTAGGGTCGAGAAAATATACGTATTACGGGGAGTCGGTGACCCAGAAGATCGCGGGGGAGCTTTCTGCTGCGGGTTTTACAATCGTCAGCGGTCTGGCCAGGGGGGTGGACACCCTTTCCCACAAGAGCGCGCTGGCGTCGGGCGGCAGGACGATAGCGGTGCTGGGATCGGGCTCTGACATATGTTATCCTTCAGAGAACAGGGGCCTCATGGAAAAGATTGCATCATCAGGGTGCGTGATAAGCGAGTTCCCCCCCGGTACCGCTCCGAACAGGGAGAATTTCCCGAGGAGGAACAGGCTGATCAGCGGGCTTGCCCTCGGAGTGCTGGTCGTTGAGGCCGCTCCCGAAAGCGGCTCCCTCATAACTGCTAATTATGCGCTCGAACAGAACAAAGAAGTCTTTGCCGTACCCGGCAATATAACGTCCCCCAATTCGGAGGGCACGAACAGGCTTATCAGGCAGGGGGCCAAGCTGGTGATGAAAGCGGGCGATGTTATAGAAGAACTCGCCCCGGTCCTGAAGGGATTCATCACCGCCAGGAAGGAAGAATCGGTTGAGTTGTCCGAAGAGGAGAGGAGTCTGTGCCGCGCGCTGTCACGGGAGCCCAGGCATATCGACACGGTGACCAGGGAGGTTTCGCTGCCTGCCCACAAAACCCTGGAAGTAATGCTTTCGCTGGAACTGAAAGGCGTTGTAAGACAGTCCGGCGGCAAGAGATTTTATCTGGCGTGAGGTGAATTTGTCAAAAAAACTGTTGCAGATACTGAAGATGCTGACCAAGGATGTGAAAGACGTCGAATTCTATTCGGAGGAGATGCTAAACACCTTCTCCTATGACGAACAGGAGCTTCTCGATCTGGGAGAAGAACTGGCAGAGATCGAAGCCGGAAAGGGAGTGGACGAGGACGAACTTGACATACTGAAGTCGCTTCTTGTTTATATATTATTGAAGAAAAGTTCGTTCGAGAAGGAAGATATTTATTCTCTCGTTTTCGGAGGAGGCAGAAGGATTATATGGAATTAGGGAAATCCCTGGTAATTGTCGAATCTCCGGCAAAGGCCAAAACTATAAGCAAGATCCTGGGGAAAGATTTCGAGGTGAAGGCATCGGTGGGCCATGTAAAGGACCTGCCGGTGAAAGAGATGGGCATCGACATCGAGAACGATTTCGAGCCGAATTTCCTGATCATTCCGGGCAAGGAAAAGGTCATAAGGGAACTGAAGAAGGCCTCGAAAGGGGCTGCGGCGGTTTACCTGGCCCCTGACCCCGACCGGGAGGGAGAGGCTATCGCCTGGCATATCGCCGAAGAGGTAGACGGCAGGAAGAAGAGTATCTTCAGGATCAGGTTTAATGAGATAACGAAAGACGCAGTCAGGGAGGCGATCAGGAATCCCGGCAGCATAGACATGCAAAAGGTGGACGCCCAGCTGGCGCGCAGAGTGCTCGACAGGCTGGCCGGATACGAGCTTAGCCCTCTTCTCTGGAGAAAGGTCAGAAGGGGGCTAAGCGCCGGAAGGGTGCAGTCGGTGGCGGTCCGTCTTGTAGTGGACAGGGAGCGTGAGATAGAGGCCTTCAAGCCGGAGGAATACTGGTCCATCAATGCGGAGTTCGAAGGCTCAAGCAGGCCGCAGTTCTGGGCGCGGCTTGCCAGGTATGACGGGCGGAAGGCGGACATAAAGGATTCGGATACCGCCCAGGGAGCGGTCGACGGCGTCCGGAACGGCGAATTTGTCCTTACAAAGATAGAACGTAAAGAGAGGAAGAGGATGCCCTCTCCCCCTTTCATAACCAGCACCCTCCAGCAGGAGGCTGCGAGAAAGCTGCGCTTTACGGCAAAGAAAACGATGACAGTGGCACAGCAGCTCTATGAAGGCGTGGAACTCGGCGAGGAAGGGTCGACCGGCCTCATTACTTATATGAGGACGGATTCGATAAGAATAGCGGAAGAGGCACGGAACGGTGCGAGAGAGTTTATCGGGAAAACCTACGGCAGTGAATACATCCCGGAGAAGCCGAACGTCTTCAAGAGCAAGGCAACGGCCCAGGAAGCCCATGAGGCTGTCCGCCCCACTTATCTTAGCAGGGGGCCGGAGGATATCAGGCAGTTCCTGAGCAAGGACCAGCACTCACTGTATAAGCTGATATGGAACAGGTTCATAGCAAGTCAGATGGCGCCGGCGAGGCTTGAGCAGACGACCTTCGAGATAACCTGCGGAAAGACGGCCTGCGGCAGGGAAACCGTATTCAGGGCCACCGGCACCGTGGTCAAATTCCAGGGGTTCATGGCCCTTTACACGGAGGGGACGGATGATCTCCTGGACGAAAATGAGGCGATTCTTCCCAACCTCAGGGAAGGAGAGCGGCTTAAGCTCCTGCAGATCCAGCCGAAACAGCACTTCACGCAGCCCCCGCCGCGTTACAGCGAGGCCACTCTGGTGAAGGCCCTTGAAGAGAAGGGGATAGGCCGGCCGAGCACATACGCGGCCATTCTGTCCACCATTCAGGACAGAAAGTATGTCCACAAGACGGACGGCAAATTCGCTCCGACCGAGCTCGGGGCGGTGGTCAATGACCTGCTGGTCGACAGGTTCAGCGAACTCATGGACGTGGGGTTTACGGCCAGGATGGAAGAGCATCTCGACAACGTGGAAGAGGGCAAGCTGGAATGGGTTAAGGTGGTCAGGGACTTCTACAAGCCCTTTCATGAGAAGCTGACCGAGGCCCTTGCCATTCCGGGCAAGGTGAAACCCCAGGACATACCGACCGAGGAATTGTGCGAGAAATGCGGCAAGCCGATGGTCATCAGGTGGGGCCGGCATGGGAGGTTCATGGCTTGCTCCGGCTTCCCCGAGTGCAAGAACACCAAGCCCCTGGAAGGCGAAAAGCAGGCGGCGCAGGCCATAGAGACGGACGAAAAATGCCCGAAATGCGGCTCGCCGATGGTGCTTAAGTCCGGCCGTTTCGGCAAATTCTTTGCGTGTTCGCGTTACCCTGAGTGCAAGACGACAAAACCGGTTGCCACGGGTGTAAAGTGTCCCCAGGACGGCGGCGACCTCGTGGAGCGGCGCTCGAAGAGGGGCAAGCCCTTCTGGAGCTGCAGCAATTATCCTGAATGTACCTTTGCCACCTGGTACCAGCCGGTCCCCGAGAAGTGCCCGCAGTGCGGGGCGGAGTTCCT
>JARRRI010000005.1:0-69122 GCA_037380845.1 Candidatus Sulfobium sp.
TGAGGTTTCCCAGCCGCTCTATGGTGGAAAAGGCGTCTTCAACCGCCTTTTCAGCCTCGGCTTTCGAGTCAGATACAACGGTTACAGTCACATAAGTGTCCATAAGCGCCTTGCTTTGCCGGTATGCCGACCTGTTGTCGGTCGAGCATGAGGAAAACAGGATTATGAACAGGCAAAGAAGCGCAGAAAAAACCAGTCTTTTTCTATTCATGACAGTCGGTCTATTATAATTTTTCTCCGGAGGTAAAATAAACTCTTTTGCTTACGAGCGACATCAGACAATGACGGTAGAAGGTCCCCATACAGACTGTCATTCCGGTCCCGGTCGCCTTTGGCGCCGCCGGATGCGGGTAAACCTGTCCGGCCTGCCCGCCACTCATCAAGAACCTTTCCGCGGATAAGGACCTGTCTGCCGGCAGGCCCTTAAGGTAACGACAAACGACTTATGGCTTTATGCATGTCAAACTATGCATTTAAACACTCTCCGCTTTTTTTATGAAGATGCCGTGGGACAACTTTTCCTTCAGAAAACGGCCGGTGTGAGACGCGCGGATACCGCTTATGTCTTCAGGGGTGCCTTGCGCAACGACCATACCTCCCTCTTCTCCGCCTTCCGGGCCCAGGTCTATAATGTGGTCGGCGGACTTTATGACATCGAGGTTGTGCTCTATAACCACGGCCGTATTGCCCCTTTCGACCAGCATGTTGATTACGTCGAGCAATCTCTGGATGTCAACAAAATGCAGACCTGTTGTCGGCTCGTCAAGAATATACAACGTATTGCCGGATGACTTCTTGCCCAGTTCTCTCGATAGTCTGATCCTTTGGGCTTCTCCCCCGGAAAGAGTGGTGGCCGACTGTCCCAGCTGGAGATATCCCAGGCCTGTCTCTTCAAGGATATCGAGTTTTCTCTTAATGGGCGGAATATTTTCGAAGAACGGGAGTGCTTCCATGACCGTCATGTCGAGGACTTCCGCTATATTTTTGCCCTTGAATCTGATTTCAAGGGTATCGTCGTTGTATCTCCTTCCCTTACATGTGTCGCAGACCACGTAGACATCGGGGAGAAAGTGCATTTCGACCTTGATCAGGCCGTTGCCCCTGCACGACTCGCAGCGCCCCCCCGGAACATTGAAACTGAACCTCGACGCCGAATATCCCCTCACTTTTGCATCGGGCAGCATCGAAAAAAGCATTCGTATGTAAGAAAAAAGACCGGTATAAGTGGCGGGGTTGGACCTGGGCGTGCGACCGATCGGGGCCTGATCGACCGAAAGCACCCGCTCAAGGGAATCCATGCCCGTTAATTCCCTGTATTTCCCGGGGGCGATGTACGAGATATCGTGATGGCCGGAGAATTTCTGCCGGGCGGCATTGAAGAGGACATCGAATATGAGGGTGCTCTTGCCCGACCCCGATACCCCGGTGACGCAGGTGAATGTCCTGAGCGGTATCTTCACGTCGATGTTCTTCAGGTTGTGTTCAGAGGCTCCCCTTATCTGGATGAATTCCGTCGATGTTCTTCTTTTTACGGGTACGTCAATCGATAGATCGCCTCTCAGATACCGGCCGGTCAACGACCTGTCATCCCCCAAAATCTCCGGTGGGGTTCCCTCGGCAACGATCCATCCGCCCCGCACGCCTGCGCCCGGTCCCATATCGACGATATGGTCGGCCGACCTGATGGTCTCTTCGTCATGTTCCACGATAATCACAGTGTTGCCCGCATTCCTTATCGCCGACAGGCTGTCGAGCAGCCTGGCGCAGTCGCGGGGATGAAGTCCGATGCTCGGCTCATCGAGGACATAGAGGACTCCGGTGAGCGACGAGCCCATCTGGGTGGCCAGACGTATCCTCTGTGCCTCGCCTCCGGAGAGCGTCAGCGAAGGCCTGTCCAGAGTAAGATAACCCAGACCGACCTTTTCAAGAAACGACAGCCTGTCGTTGATTTCCTTGAACACCCTCGACGCTATTACCTGCTCACGTCCGGTCAGTGAAAGCCTCTTCATGAATAAAAGGGCATCCCGGACCGACATTCGGCAAAACTCCCCTATATGGACTTTATGGAACTTTACTCCAAGTGCTTCCGGTCTCAGCCTGAAGCCCCCGCATTCCCTGCAAACCCTGTGTTCCATGACAGCGACCGCATCCTCGTCCATGTTGCGGAATCCGAGCCCATTACAGGAGGGGCATGCGCCGGCCTTGCTGTTAAAGGAGAAGAACCTGGGTATAATTTCGGGGTAGCTTATGCCGCAGTTAAGGCAGGCTGCGGTTTTCGAAAAAAGGATGTCCTTCTCCTCCTCGGGGATGTTTACGACGATGGTGTCGGAATACTTGAAGGAAGTGTCTATGGCGTCTCTGACCTGACGTTCCTGGTTGTCTCTTATGATAAGCCTGTCGATGACGATCTCTATGGTGTGACGCTTCTTTTTCTCAAGGACTATGTCCTGGGTCAGGTCAACCAGTCTGTTGTCGATCCTTGCGCGGACGAAACCCTCGTTGCGCATTTCATGGAGCTCCTTCCGGTAGTTGCCTTTCCTGTCTCTGACTATCGGAGACAGTATCTGCACCTTTGTACCTTCAGGCAGCGCCATAACGGAAGAGACAATATTCTGCGACTCCTGCGTCGATATTTCGGCCCCGCAGTTGTAACAATAGGCCTTCCCCAGACGGGTGTACAATACTCTGAGGTAATCGTAGATTTCGGTTATCGTCGAGACCGTTGATCGGGGACTCCTCGTTACAGTCTTCTGGTCTATGGCGACCGACGGGGAAAGACCCTCGATAAAATCCACGTCCGGTTTCTGCAGTTGTTCCAGAAACTGCCGGGAATAGGCCGAGAGACTTTCGACGTAACGCCTCTGGCCTTCGGCATAGATGGTGTCTATGGCGAGGGTTGATTTGCCCGACCCCGAAGGACCGGTTATCACCGTTATCGCCTCTCTCGGTATGGATACGTCGATGTTCTTGAGGTTGTGTTCCCTCGCTCCCTTGATCCTGATGAACTTCTGCATTTCAGTACCTTTTAATATAACTGAAGGCGATAAAATAATCCCAATCCATCACAACCGGGGAAATGTAATTTACCGCGGAGAAGCAGAGTTGGCGGAGATTGGGTGCATTTTGTTTTCTCGTTGATGGGCGGGAGAAACTCATCCTGACAGTGTTTTATATGTTTCTGCCCTCTCAGCAGAAACATATAAAACACTGTCTCTGGTCCGCTGTGTCTCTGCGGCGAAATTGTTTGTTGTTTCATGGCACCTAACAAAGAAGCCGGCCACAGAAAGCTTCCGGCATATTGAAGCGTGGCGCGCATGTTACATTTGTCAGGGATCTGGTGTATTATAGTTTTTATGGCAAAAAGGGTTATACTTGTCTGCTTTCTGGTTCTTGTACCCGCTGTATCATTTGCACAGCCGGAGATATCTTTTCGGTCTCTGACCTACGATTTCGGTATAGTTTTCGGGAAAGACAGGGTCGAGCACGTCTTCTCTTTCCTGAACAAGGGGGACCGGGACCTTATTATAAAGAAATTGGTCCCTTCCTGAGGCTGCACCGCCGCGATGGCCAGTTCGGGCCGTCTAAAGCCGGGTGAGACGGGAAAGATCAGGGTCGCTGTTGATCTCAGAGGCCGGTCGGGAAGCCTGACAAAGACAGTCCACGTCTATACGAACGATCCCCGGAAGCCGGCGACAGACCTTTCCGTAAAAATGGAAGTCAGGCGGGAGACAGCGGTAAAGAAGAGGGCAGTGAGGGGACGGTTTTAATCGGCTTATGAGCGCTGCTTTCCAGAAATTGGTTCTGTATCTCAGGATGATCAAGTTTTCGCACTCTATCTTCGCGCTCCCTTTCGCTTTCACTTCAGCCCTGATTGCGGCGTCGGGCATCCCGGCTCCCCGGCAGGTTTTCTGGATCATAGTCGCGATGGTCGGGGCTCGGTCAGGCGCAATGGGGTTGAACAGGATTATAGACAGAAGGATAGACTCCGCCAATCCCCGCACCTCCGGGAGGGAACTGCCGCGAGGGGTCATCGGTGTCGGCGAGACCGTCGTTTTCGTCGCCGTATCTTTTGGGATTATGATGTTTGCAGCCTATATGCTTAATCCTCTCTGCCTGATGCTGTCCCCGGTCGCAATAGCGGTTTTGTTCCTCTATTCCTTTACCAAGAGATTTACGTGGACGTCTCATTTCGTTCTCGGGCTGGCGATTTCGGCCTCCCCCATGGGGGCTTGGATAGCTGTAAACGGGACTTTCGACGTCAAGATAATACCACTGGCCGTGGCCGTCATCTTCTGGCTGGCGGGTTTTGATGTGCTCTATGCCCTTAAGGATGTGGAGTTTGACCGTTCTTACGGGCTGTATTCCATCCCGCGGAGGTTCGGCATACAGAAGTCCCTGTACCTGGCGAGGACTTTCCACGGGATCAGTTATCTGCTCCTGGTCCTCAACGGACTGCTGTTCGGGCTGGGAGCGGCCTACTGGACCGGCATGTTTATAGTGGCGGGGCTCTTTTTTTATGAACACTCACTCATAAGGGAAAACGACCTCAGCAGGCTCGATATGGCCTTCTTCAATATGAACGGTTACATCAGCATGACCATATTCGTCTTTACCCTGATCGGTTTTGTAGCATGAAAAAGAGATATGTCATGGCGATTACCGGCGCAACCGGTCCGGCCATAGGATTGAGGGTCCTGAAAGTCCTGGCCGGGGTTTTCGAGGTGCATACAGTGATCTCGGGGCAGTCCTTTTCGATAATCAGGGACGAAACCGGCATCGACCTGAAGGGTGACACCGAAGATGATATTCAGGACAAGATCAGGTCCGTGTGCGGCGCAAACGACATTTATTACCATGATGAGAGAAATTTCGAGGCACCTGTTTCGAGCGGGTCGTTCATCACCGAGGGGATGTGTGTCGTACCCTGTTCGATGAAGACACTCTCTGGTATAGCGGGAGGCTATGCAAATACTCTGACCGAACGCGCCGCCGATGTGACGATCAAGGAAGGGCGACCCCTGCTGCTTTCGCCCCGGGAGATGCCCTTCAGCGCCATACACATTGAGAACATGCTGAAACTTTCGCGGATGGGGGTGAAAATCGCTCCCCCCGTAGCCGGTTTTTATCACAGACCTGAGACGGTTGACGACATGATCGATTTTATTGCGGGAAAGATCCTTGACGCCATGGGGGTTGAACACGGCTTTTACAGAAGGTGGAAGGCCGGGGAAAACGGCTGAGCCGTTGTCTCTCACATAGTCACGGCTCAATGCCGACGATCAGAACTCTCCTGGTGTGATGCCGCCACCATCATCGGCATCTCCGGCTACCCTGGTTATTCATAAACGTACGACTGGTTTATGAATAATATGGGTTGGCCCGGATTATTCATGAAAATGTGGTAGACGCGAAAGGACACAGTATTTTCGCTCATTCTCGGTCGTTACGACCTCCGAGGAACTTGCCCTCTCTATTTCAGGATACACAATGTCTGAATATCGAGCAAGTAAAACCGCTCAAACACTGTGTCCTTTCGGCATGCAGGAAAATTTGTGAATAAAGTGGGTTAGAGGAGAAATATGATCCGGCTCATATACAGGAGAGCAGGAACCGTCTAAAATATAAATATGAGCGTGTTTAAGGAATCGTGTCCCGGAAGCCGGGAGATAAGGAGCCCGTATCCCGAGGAGGTGCGGTGTTTCTGGTGCGATACGGTCAACGAGGTCTGGACCGACGAGGTCGAGGTGGACTGCAAGAAATGTGGTAAGAAGGTCACCCGCGAAATGAGGCCCTCCTGCATCGAGTGGTGTCCCGCGGCACGGGATTGCATAGGCGCGGAGAAGTACGAGAAGCTGATGAAAGCGGTGAGAGACCAGGCTGCGGCTGAATAAAAAGCCCCTTTCATCGCGGAAAGGGGCTTTCAGTGCAGCTTAGTAATTGACCTTTGATTACAGGCGAGAAACGTTTACCGCCTTCGGACCTTTCGGACCTTCAGCGACTTCAAAGGTGACCTCCTGGCCTTCAGCAAGGGTTTTAAAACCATTAGACTGAATTTCGGAATAGTGGACGAATACATCGCCGCCGTCTTCCTGTGTGATAAATCCGTAACCCTTGGTTTCATTGAACCACTTCACTGTTCCTTTCGGCATACTGCTGTGACCTCCTGAAAAAAAGATTCGAAGATTCCAGAGCTGCAGGCTGATAATAAAGCCAGAAAGCCCAAAGTCTTTGCGGCCTATCCTCACTACAAAAACTTCTGAAACTTCTGGCAGATTATCCCATAAGCTGCATGAAAAGGTCAATATTTTTTTGCATATTTTTATTGCGTCCATGAAGGGGGTGACTGTCTGTCCGGTTGCTTGTAGGACGAATACTTACAAAGAAATCAGACAGTTGCTGATACCTTTTTGTGTATTTATGATATATCCTGTCTATGACGGCCTCGCTGCGGGAACAGCCAAAGCGTCCAGGAGTATCCTTGGAAGATTTTAGAAAATAGTGGAAGTGTGCCGGATGAAAAACAAGGGCAAAATGAAGAGTAAGGTGACCAATACCGGGTCGGAAAATTACAGGCTTCCGAGGCGCGATGCGGGAAAAGGGGCGTTGCTGGTCGGGCTGAGTAAAGAACGCCCCGGTTCGGCAAACCAGAGGGGAAAAGTCCTGGTGATGGACGACGAAGATGTTATCAGGACCATACTCAGCGTAATGCTCCTGGCTTTCGGTTACGAGGCCCATCTGACCGCCGACGGTGAGGAAGCTATTCAGACTTACGTTAAGGCCCTGGAGGCCGGAGAGCCTTTCGACGCGGTTATAATGGACCTTAACATCCCCGAAGGCATGGGTGGCAGCGAGGCAATCCGGAGGCTCCGCGAAATAGACCCGGACGTAAAAGCAATAGTGTCGAGCGGATACAGGAACAACCCTGCCGTGGAGAACTTCGGGGAGTACGGTTTCCGGGCTGTTCTGCACAAACCGTACTCTATCAGCGAGCTCAGAGAAGTTCTGTACAGGGTGGTTCGGCGCTCCGGCCGGGATTATCATTTAAGCACGGGCCGCAGGGAAATGGAAAGCAACCTCACCACATGATGACATCCGGCCGGCGACAAGCCTGCCTCGTCCCGGTTGTGGGCGGCAAGAGATATTTCCTTGCCGTGCCTGGTAGACCGAATTCATCCATGTCGGATTTTTTTACTCCGCGACATTGACAACACCTGCTTTATCTGCTAATAAGTTTACTAAGGGTTTGAATGATGAAATTAATCATCTGTTGCCATAATCTTCTGTTTTCCGAAGGCTTGAAGAAACTCCTGGAAGATGAGCCCTTTATAGGGAAGATCGCGCTCGCAGAGAGTCGGGACCTGAAAGGGGCTGCCCATCATGCCGACCTTGTCATCGCCGACCTCGATATATTGTTTGACCACGCCGAAGAATTATTCAACCATGGCCATTCAAAGATCCTGGTTATCAACAATACCTCCCATCTGCCTGTTCTGAACGGACACCTGTCCGAGTTTATTTCGAGAGGTGTGGTCGGATTCCTGCCGCCGGAAACGGATGACGGCCTTCTGAAACGCGCCATCAGGGCTGTTTCTTCGGGAGAATTGTGGATAAACCATAAGTCCCTGAAGGACCTGCTTGTCAGCGGTCAGCAGAAGAGCGGTCTTACCAAACAGGAAGGACAGATAGTCTATTATATCTGCCGCGGTTACAGAAACAAGGAAATAGCGCAGAGACTGGATATCACTGAGCAGACCGTGAAGTCGCACTGCAACCGGATTTACAAGAAATGCGGTGTCTCGGACAGGCTCCAGCTCGCCCTTCTGTTCATTTCAGACAGGTCGCTGCTGAAATTCGAAGGAAGGTCGGGGCCTGGATCTCTCTCAAAGGAAGAAAAAAGACAGTATAGGGTGAGAAGTGTTCCGCAAGCCTCTCCCAGTTGCCGGGTGTCGTGACGGCCATCATGCGGTCGTCCGGCTGAAACAGCAGTCCCGCGTGCGGAAGGAGTGTATGACCCTGGCGGAAGACCGCTACAACCTCAAGTCTTTCCCGCTTCCTGGGTGGGAAGACCTGCTGGACCCTCTTTCCAACATATGAACTCTTCTGTTTCAACATTCCGATGACCAGCCTCTTGCCGTCGGGAAGGTCCACCGGGATACCCGATGCTATCAGGGCGCGGAGGTCTAAATGAGTGCATGTCGGAGGCATGCAGACCCGGGAGGTGTCCAGCAGATGTACGGCACATTCCAGCTGTTCTACGTGATGGGCCGGGGAATCGGCCCGTCCCGGCACCTGCGCTTCATAGAGTGTGCGGTATCTGAAAGATTCCGACAAGGCCACCTGAATCATGTAACTGAGCATGACGGTCAATGCGGCGGCGCCCAGCAAATGGTAGCCGCCGGTCATTTCCGTTACCATCAGGATGGTGGCCAGGGGTACCCTGGCGGCGCCCCCAAAGACGGCCGCCATTCCGACAATGACAAAGCCTGCGGCCGGCTGGTGAAAAATGTGGGCGGCGAAACCTCCCAGCATAGCTCCCACGAAGAGGCTGGGCGCAAAAACACCTCCTGAGCCGCCTGACCCCACGGTGAGGGCGAAGGCGATCATTTTTGCAAAGACCAGCGACAGAAGGATGAATCCTGTCAGGCGGCCGTCGATCGCCTGCTGGATCCATCCGTATCCTCCGCCCAGCACCTGGGGCAGGGCCAGGGCGATCAGGCCGATTCCCAGTCCTCCAAGGGCAGGTTTGAAGTGAGGCGGCACCGGCAGGGAGTGGAATGCATCGCGGAGATTGTAGAATACCGTGGGGAGAAAGACGGCCACGATCCCGGCGGCTATACCCAGAGCGCCGTAACGAAAATAGTCGACAAACTCTGCGCCTATGTCGGGCGGAACCCTGAACAGGGGCTCCCAGCCGACGAGGAGGCCGTTGACGGCATACGCCACTACGGAAGCTACCATCGTATAGAGAAGCGCTGCGGCATCGAGTTCCATGTCGCTGTACAGGACTTCGATGGCGAATATGGCCGTCCCTATGGGAGAGCGGAAAATGGCGGAGAGGCCGGCCGCCATGCCCATCAGCACCAGCAGCCTCCGCTCTTCGTCGGTCCTTTTGCCCGCGGAGGCATAGACTGAGCCGAAGCCCGCGCTTATGAGGGCAGTCGGTCCTTCCTGTCCCGCCGCTCCCCCCGAACCGATGGTCAGCGCCGAAGCCACCATCTTCAGTGGTGCGACCCGGGCACGAATGACGCCGCTGGCGTAGTGAAACGCCTTCACTGCAGTATCGGTCCCATGGCCCTCGGCTTCGGGCGACAGACCGTAGACCAGCATACCCGATAAAAGACCGCCCAGGGTCGTTACCAGGGGGATCAGCCACAGGCCGTGTTGTCCCATAACCTCTCCTCCCGCGGCGCCGTCCATTACCCCCGGGGGCGCATACCCGGCGAGCCGGCCAAGAAGCAGTATTTCCGTTTCCTTCAGCAGAAAGGCGAAGAGCCGGGCACCGAGTGCGCCGATTATACCCAGAAGGACCGTATCGAGAATAAGCCGTTGCTGCCGTTTCACTTAGCCGCGCCCCCTTGTCTGTTATATTGTTCAGAACGCTTGTCGATACAAGCTCCGGCATTTACTGTCGTCTTTGCCGAAGAGTCGGGAATCCAAGTCGTTGTTTTTAAAAGTAATGGATTCCCGACCACTGCCTCGGGAATGACGAAACGAGGATTCTGCAGGAGATTTTCCATATAACAGGATTCCCTTTGTCGAGGATCAGGTTCCATAGAACATTCCGCTCCCCAGGATCTCGATCATCTCTTCCGTGATCTCCTCCTGCCCGATGTACCTTTGCAGGGACGCGAGTTCGGAGATATGTTTCCTCAGGCTTTCGGATGCTCCCTCCATGCTTCTCAGCCGGTACCAGTTTTCACTTCTCAGGGATTCCACGTAACATCGGTAGAGGCTTATATATATGAATTCCTCCAGAATATGGTCAAGGATAACGTGTGGCATCATATAGGTGAGCGGAGGGCTCTTTACAGACGGGATGTCGTCTATCGCCGGAGGGAGAATACGTTCCACCAGGATTTCCGCCCCTTTTTCGATGACACACGTGAAAACAAAAGTGAGGTCGTAGTACCCGTCCTTCCCGTATATATCCATTATCTTCGAAAGGGTGTCTCTCAAAGCAGCATTTATTCCGTTGATGCTTATCACCGAGTCGCCGTAGTCCCGGTAAGGTATATGTTTCAGATCCAGGGAGGACTTGAGCCTCCTGCCGACGACAAGCAGGACATCCCCGGGCGTGAACAAGTTTGAAACGGCGTCCGCCATTTTTTCATTAAAAGCGCCGCAGAGACCGACCGAGGAGCCGAATGCCGCGACGATCCGCTTACCCTTTCTCCGCTCTTCGAGAAATCCTGCCCCGTAATGGGTCACCATATCAGCTACGGCCGAAAGCATGTTCTTCTCATATTCTCTGATGTGCGGAACGATTTCCTCCGTCTTCCTCACGGTAACCCCGGCGTAGGCTTTCATTGCACTGACCACATCTTCCACGGTATGGAACGCCTGTATCCTTTTTGCAATTTCTGCGGAAGAAAGCATTGTCAGTGCCCTGCTTTCCTGATGAAATCCCTCAGAGTCTCCATGTCTCTGGATCCGATCATTTCCCCACGGTCTGTCCGGTCCATCAGCTCCGGGAAAGCGGCTTTAATCCTGTCCAGTATTTCCTCGCTGGTATCTCCTGCCGACCCGATATCAACAGCATCCAGAACGCCCGTATCGAGGATAATAAGGCCGGCTACCTGGTCTCCAAGACCAAAAGGATGAAACCGGGGCTGCTTGAGTATCTCCCGCATGCGTTCACCGCGGCGGATGAGTCTTGCGGTCTCGTCTTCCAGATGCACTCCGAACTTGGTGAATGCCTCGACTTCCATGAACCTCGAATAATCTATCCTCAGTTTTTCCGCCATCATCTTCATCGGACCGGCCTGTGCCTTCCCTCCTATTCGCGATACCGACCGGCCCACATCTACTGCAGGGCGTATGCCCTTGTTGAAAAGGGCGGGATCAAGGTATATCTGTCCGTCAGTAATAGAGATGAGGTTGGTGGGTATGTAAGAAGATATGCGCCCCTGCTGGGTCTCGGCTATCGGAAGGGCGGTTATGGAGCCCCCGCCATGTGTCTCGTGCAACTTCGAAGACCTCTCCAGCAGACGCGAATGAATGAAGAATATGTCTCCGGGGTAAGCCTCCCTTCCCGGGGGCCTCTTCAGGAGCAGGCTTAATGACCGGTATGCCTCGGCGTGCTTGGACAGGTCGTCATACACGACAAGGACGTCTCTTCCCCTGTCGAGAAAATATTCAGCCATGGCAGTGGCGCTGTAAGGGGCTATGTACCGGAGCCCGAATGAAGCTGAGGCATCGGCGGCCACGATGATGGTCCTCGATAATTCGCCGTAAGTCCTTATCTCGTCAATGACCTTCAGGACGTGGGAAGTCTTCTGCCCTATAGCCACATAAATGGAAATGACATCGGAGTTTTTCTGGTTGATGACGGTGTCCACACCGATGGATGTCTTGCCCGTCGAAGGGTCTCCTATAATCAGTTCCCTCTGGCCCCTGCCGATGGGCAGCATGGAGTCCAGCACCTTCAGGCCGGTATACAGGGGCTGCACCACGAAATCCCTCTGTGTGAGAGGGGGGGCGTCCCTTTCCACGGGATAGGGCGTCGTATTTTCAGGCTGAGGCCCCCCGTCGAGGGGGTTGCCCAGCGCATCCAGGACTCTCCCCAACAGGCTGCCGCCTGCCATTACCGAGGCGATCCGCTCCGTCTTATAAGCCCTGTCCCCGGCCTTTATCCCGTTATGCCCGGTCAGCAGCACCACTCCCATTGTCTCCCTGTCGAGGTCGAACACCATTCCCTCGTCTCCGCTCTCGAACTGAATGAGTTCGTAGAGCCTGGCATCTCTCAGTCCGGCGACGTGAACTATTTCGTCTCCCACGGACAGGACGGTGCCTTCTTCGGTCATGGTGAAGGAGAACCTGCTCCTGGCCGCCTCCCCCCTCAGCTTTTCCCAAAAAACCGCAAACTCTTTTTCCATATCAGGACGCCTGTTCGAGCCTGCTTCTGAAAAGATCCACCTGCCCGGAAAGCGAAAAATTGTAGACTTTGTCATATGCCTTCATCCTCGCCCCGGCAATCAGGTTTTCATCGACGACGGTACTAATGATCACTTTTTTCGAGAGAAGTGATTCGAGGTTTCCCGTCAGTTCCTTCAACTCCTCCCCGTTGAGCGGATAGGCCGAAGCAAGCTCGATCCTGATAGCCTCGTCTTTTTCAGGGACAGTGTCCGCAAGGTTCTGTGCTACTTCTTCCAGCCGCCCGAGAAGTTTTCTGCATACGGCCTTATGCAGTTCCTCGGTAGAGACGTCCCTTAAAAGATGTGCCGCCATGACGCATGCGGTATCTATCGCCCTGTCCTTCAATTCGGCCTCCAGTCTCCTCTTCTCCGCCCCGAAAATGGCCTTCTCCTTCTCCACAACCTTTCCCGCTTCTTCTTCCGCGGTGCCCAGCAGTCTCTTCCTTTCTTCCATGGCTTCTTCCCGCAGTTTTTCAATCGTCTGCTGCCTCAGGTCTTTCAGCCCGGCTGTTTCCTTCAGGTATTTTTCCCTGAGGTCGAGCGCCTCCTTCTTTGTCTTCTCTGCGTCCTGAACGGTCTTTTCGATCATGGCCCTCCTTTTTTCTATGATCTCGCGCACCGGTTTGTAGAGCAGTCTCTTCAGGATGAACAAGAGGACGATGAAATTTATTATCTGGAAGAGAAACGTCGTAAGATCGAATCTCATTTAATCACGTATCCGATCAACGGGTTTGCAAACAGGATAATAAGCGCTATAACGAAGGCGTAGATGGCAATGGACTCGATCAGTGCCATGCCGATGATAAGCGTCCTCGTGATCTGGGCGGCCGCCTCGGGCTGGCGGGCAATCGCGTCAAGGGCTTTTGTAAGCGACTCACCCAGCGCCCTGGCCGGACCATACCCCCCGATTGCCATGGCAAGCGCTGCAGCGATGATAGAAACTGAGATGATTACCATCAAGGACTCCATTCCAACCTCCTTTCACCCTTCAGGGGAAATACCTATTGCTATGAACACAAGCGTAAGGATACCGAATATATATGCCTGTATAAGTCCGATGACGATGTGCAGCAGGTCAAAGGGGATGGGCGCCAGGAAACCTACCACCCCTATCAGTATCGCGGCGATCATCTCCCCGCTCAGCATGTTGCCGAAGAGCCTGACGGCCAGTGCTATGGTCCTGGTAACTTCGGCCATGAGATGTATCGGGAGCAAAAGCCATGTGGGCTCTTTATAGTGAGAGAGATAGCCTTTGACACCCCGGGTCTTTACCCCGAAGACATGTGTCATGGAGTACGATATTACGGCGAAGGCAAAGGTAGTGTTCAGGTCTGCCGTCGGGGTATTCAACCCCGGGAGAAGGCCTATCAGGTTGGAGAACCCGATGAGGATCCATATCGTCCCCAGTACGGGCACGGCGGCCCACGGCTCGACGGGAAGCACTTCTTTCACCGTCTTCTCGACAGCCTCGAATGCCGCTTCTACAACCTCCTGAAAGGCCGACGGCCGTATTGAAAACTTTCTCGTCGCAAGGATGGAAATGACCGATACGACTATCATTACAATCCATGTCGTGATAACCGTGTCGGTAAAGTGTAAGGGGCCCGCCGTAAAAACGACCTCCGGGGAAATCGCAAATCTCTTCATGGCTGAGAGTCCCTGAGCAGGAAATACCAGATATTGTAAATGCCGACGGCTATGCCTATGATGATGAAAGTTATCGTCCATGAAGTGTCGCCCCGGGTCTTTTCATCGATATACCTTCCGATGTAGGCCCCTGCGACAACGGGTATGACGAAAAGCCAGCCGCCGACTCCGAGCATCTGGGCGTAGTGCCAGAAACGGGACTTCTCCTTCCGTGCCTTCCTGAGCTCTTCCGCGGACTGTTCGACTTTCCGGGAAAATTTCCTGTTCTTCATGGAGTCTTCCCTTTTATGAAAGCGACGCTCCTTTCCAGGAAGGCCCTTTCAATGCCTTCGAGCATCCCGCGCAGAGTATTTTCAGATTCGTCCCTTCTCATTAAGGTCCTTTCGATAGTAGCCGCAAGCCTGTCCGCGTCGGAGCTTTCATAGACGTCCCGTGACGTGAGAGATACGACCCCGTCCCTTATGCAAAGTAACCCCCCGTCAACGGCGAGAAAGAACTCTTTTCCCGCCGTGTCCGTGTAATAGCAGAGTGAAGGCTCAAGGACCGTCAGAAAATCCTCGTGACCTTTCATTACCCCGAAGAAACCAGTCGCGTCTTTCATCCTGATATGGTGTACGTCTTTTTCAGTCACGACCTCAGGGGTGACTATCCTCAGCCTGAAGGACGAACCGGTCACTTTATCTCCTCCGCGTCGCCGATCATGAAAAAAGCCTCCTCAGGGATATCGTCGGCTTTGCCGTCGAGTATCATTTCGCAGCCGTCCAGCGTCTTGCCTATCGTTACGTGTTTCCCTTTTCTTCCGGTAAAATCCTCGGTAAGGAAAAAGGGCTGGGTGAGAAACCTTTCGAGGCGCCTTGCCCTTCTGACAATGATCCTGTCCGAATGTGAAAGTTCTTCTATGCCGAGGATGGCGATTATGTCCAGAAGCTCCCTGTATCGCGAGAGGTGTTCCCTGACTCTCCGGGAGACATCGTAGTGTCTTTCACCCACTTCCTCGGGGCCGAGAAATTTTGATGTCGAAAGCAGGGGATCGATAGCGGGGTAAAGGCCCTTCGCTGCTATCTCCCGTGAAAGTACCACGGAAGTATCGAGATGAGGGAACACATTGGCCACGGCCGGGTCCGTTATATCGTCAGCCGGCACATATATGGCCTGGACTGACGTGACGGACGCATTCTTTGTCGACACAAGTCTTTCTTCGAGTTCCGCAAGCTCCGACGACAACGTAGGTTGATAACCGACCCTTGAGGACAGTCTTCCCAGGAGAACCGAGACCTCGTTTCCCGCCTGCACAAACCGGTACACGTTGTCTATGAGGAACAGTACGTCTTTGCCGATTACGTCCCTGCAGTATTCCGAAAGGGTGATGGCCGCAAGGGGGGCCCTGAACCTTATGCCGGGTGCCTCACACATCTGGCCGAAGACGAGCGCGGCGTTGTCCATGATACCCTGCCTCTGCATTTCCCTCCAGAGCTCGTGCCCCTCTCTCATCCGCTCTCCCACCCCGCAGAAGATGGATATGCCGGCATAGACCTTCACGATCTTGTAAATGAATTCCATCAGGAGAACCGTCTTGCCGACGCCCGCACCCCCGAAAAGACCTATCTTGCCGCCCCTCGGAAACGGTGACAGAAGGTCTATTATTTTTATGCCCGTTTCGAGAACCCCCGACGGCGGGACCTGCTCGTCGAGAGCTGGAGGAGATTTGTGGACAGGGACCATGTTGCAGTCCGCCAGGGCGGCCTCCCCGTCGATGGGATTGCCGAATGCGTTAAAGACCCGCCCGAAACAGCCTTCGCCGGCAGGGATGAGCAGAGGTCCTCCCGAAGGGACGACCGTCATGCCCCTCTTGAGTCCCTGAGTGAACCCGAGAGAGATGGCCTTTGCCGTCGAACGGCTGGTATGGTCGTGGACTTCGAGGACGAGTCGTGAGCCGTCGGCCTTTTCCACAAAGAGGGACTCATTGATGTTCGGCAGTCCCCCTCTGAATTCGATTTCTACGACATCACCGTGGATCGCAGTAATGACGCCTTCCATAAAATAAATTGTATCACCATATGGACGGGATTTATTGCCCTTCCGGCTTTCGCCCAAAGAGTGCGTCAACTCGCGCTTTGAGCCGGTTTTGGCTTTGACACCAGGTCTTTATACGTGCTAAAATGCAGATTCCAAAACCATTTTTCTTCAATCACGAATACGAAATCATTAAACATGGACCTGAAAAAGATCGAAAAAGGTGTAAGGCTCATTATTGAGGGTATCGGTGAAGACCCGGAGAGGCCGGGCATGAAGGACACCCCGTCCCGTGTGGCGAAAATGTACAGGGAAATTTTTTCCGGTCTGGAGACCCCCACGGAGGAAATTTTGGAGCACATTGCCGGTGAAAGCCATGACGAACTGGTGCTCCTGAAAGACATCCCTTTTTATTCGGTCTGCGAGCATCACCTGCTGCCCTTCATCGGAAAGGCGCACGTCGCCTATATACCGGGGGCGGGAAAGATCGCGGGGATAGGAGAACTTGCCAAGGCGGTCGAAGTGCTGGCGAAGCGGCCGCAGGTGCAGGAAAGGCTTACGAGCCAGCTTGCAGACATGATCATGGAAAGACTGAAGCCCAAGGGCGCGATGGTGATAATAGACGCCGAACATCTTTGCCTTTCCATGCGGGGCATGAAAAAACCGGGATCGCGCACGGTGACTTCGGCGGTGAGGGGCCTCTTCAGGAGCAAGGAATCCACACGGCAGGAGCTGCTTGAACTCATCAAGAAGAGAGATTAATAATAAAGGAGGCAATATGGGTGCAAAGATTATAAGCGGTAAGGAGATCGCGTCTCAGATCAGGGAAGAGCTTAAGAAGGAAGTCGCGGAAATGAAGGAAAAACACGGGGTGGTGCCGGGGCTGGTGACCATACTGGTGGGCAAGAATCCGGCCTCGATCAGTTACGTCACCGGCAAACAGAAAACCGCACACGAACTGGGCTTCGATTCCGTTCAGGACGACCAGCCCGAGGATATATCGGAAGAGGATCTGCTGAAGCTTGTGGAAAATTACAACAAGGACCCGAAGATACACGGTATCCTCGTCCAGCTTCCGCTGCCGAAGCACATCAATGAAAAGAAGGTGCTGAACGCGATAGACCCGGACAAGGACGTGGACTGCTTCCACCCTGTCAATGTCGGGAGGCTGATGATCGGAGGCCCCGAGGCGAGGTTTCTCCCCTGCACGCCCGCCGGCATACAGGAATTGATCGTGCGCTCCGGGGTGGAGACCTCCGGCGCGGAGGTCGTCGTAGTGGGCCGCTCAAATATCGTAGGCAAGCCCATTGCCATGATCATGCTCCAGAAAGGGAAGGGCGCCAACTCCACCGTGACGGTGGTGCACACAGGGACGAAAAACATGGCGGAGCATTGCAAACGTGCAGACATACTGATCGTGGCTGCCGGGGTCCCGGGGCTCGTGAAACCGGAGTGGATAAAGCCCGGTGCCTGCGTCATCGACGTAGGGGTGAACAGGGTCGGTGAGAAGAAGAGCGAGAAGACCGGTAAGATGATCGCCATTCTCAAGGGCGATGTGAACTTCGAGGCAGCCAAGGAGATCGCAGGATCCATTACACCGGTGCCCGGCGGCGTGGGACCGATGACCATTACCATGCTTATGAAGAACACCGTAACGTCGGCAAAACTGGCGGAGGGAATAAAGTAAATATGACGGGATGGTAAGCGGTCGTCATACTTGCGCGGGCGGGTATCCAGGTTTAGGCATAAATGGATTCCTGCCTGCCGGCAGGCAGGCCCGATAACTAGCTCGGGAATGACGCTGCAAAGACTTTTTACGGAAAAGAGGAAAGATTGAACGGGAGTAATTAATGTCAGATACATCAGCGGTAAAGAACAGCGAACTATACAGGGAGAGAGTGGCTGCACTCAAGGAGAAAAGACCGTATCCGCCCTGCAGGGCGGCCTGTCCGGCCCACACGGACGTCCAGACTTACGTGGGTCTCATAGCACAGGGACGTTACAACGAGGCTTTCGATGTCATCACGGCCGTAAACCCCATCGCCTCGGTCTGCTCGATGATATGCCATCACCCCTGCGAACAGGCCTGCCGGCGGTGTGCCATAGACGAGCCACTTTCGGTCAGGCACCTGAAGCGCTTCGCAGTGGAGAAATCTACTCAATACAGGCACAGCAGGCGCAGGCTGGTGGAAAAGACGAAGGGCAAGAGCATCGGTGTCATCGGCTCCGGACCCTCCGGCCTGGCTGCCGCCGACGACCTCGCCAGTTTCGGTTATAACGTTACCATCTATGAGCGTCACCCCGTACTGGGCGGCATGCTGGCGGCGGCCATACCGCCCTATCGTCTGCCGAGAGAAGCATTGAAAGAGGACATCGATGATGTTGTCGCCAAGGGGATTGAGGTAAAGACGAACTGCCAGGTCGGCAGGGACGTCAAGCTTGAAGAGATTATCGATAAACACGATGCAGTGCTTATCGCCGCCGGCCTTTCCAAAAGCCGGTCGCTCAACATTCCCGGCGTAGAAGGTCCGGGCGTCCTGCTTGCTATTCCGTTTCTGGAGGACGTTGCCTTTGACAGGAGGCCTGAACTGGGTAAGAAGGTCCTCGTGGTAGGCGGGGGAAACGTGGCGATGGACGTTGCGCGCACCGCCCGGAGGCTTGGCGTGAAGGACGTGTCCATGGTATGTCTTGAAAGCGCGGAGGAGATGCCCGCCTGGAAGTGGGAGGTCGATGAGGCGGTGGAGGAAAGGGTTACGATCGACCACCGCTGGGGGCCGAAGGCCGTCAGGCGGCAGGACGGCAAGGTGCAGGGTCTGGAAGTGGTGAAGGTGAAATCGGTATTCGATGAAAACGGCCGTTTCAGTCCTTCCTTCGACCAGAACGAAACGAAGGTGATCGAAGCGGACACCATAATTATCACCATCGGCCAGATGTCTGACAACTCCTTCCTTAAAGACGGCCCGGTCAAGGTGGACGAGCGGGGCAGGCTGGCGTGGGACGCCGAGACCCAGATGAGCAGCGCCAGGGGCGTGTTTGTCTCGGGTGAGATCGTGACAGGACCCGGTTCGGCCATTGGGGCGGTGGCAAACGGACACCGCGCAGCGCTTGCGATTCATCTCTATTGTCAGGGAGAAGCGATAAAGGGAAAACTTCCCGTCCAGGAAAAGGAAAAGATAGAACAGATACCGGCCGAGGTGGTCGAAAGGATTTCCCGGGAGCCGCGGCAGAAGATAAAACATCTCGCCCCCGAGGTGCGGTGCGACACCTTCGTTCACTTCGAGATAGGATACGACGAGGAAGAGGCCCTCAGGGAGGCCGGGCGATGCCGGGGCTGCGGCGGAGGGGCCGTTGTGGACCCTGATAAGTGCATGGCATGTCTTACGTGCATGCGGATATGCCCTTACGGGGCACCGGTTGTTACCTCTGTCTCCGAGATCCGGCCGGAATATTGCCAGGCATGCGGTCTCTGTGCTCCGCAATGCCCCGGCGAGGCTATTAGTATGATCAGCTACGATGTACGCGAATTAAGGGAGACCATACCGGGGCTGGTTGGTAAGATGGATTCGAACCGGAAGGATCCGCTCATAGTCGCTTTCGTCTGCACTCACCATGTCGGCGTCCTGGGTTTCGGCCTTCCGGGGAATGTCCGTGCTGTCCCGGTGCACTGTACAAGCCGGGTTGATATCGTGGACATCATAAAGGCTGTGGAAAGCGGCGCGGACGGGGTGGCGGTGGTCCGCTGCGAAGGTGACAGGTGCAAATACAGAGACATCTTTCCGCATGTGAAGGCCCGCGTCAGACGCGGACGGGAACTTCTCTCCATGCTGGGCATGGAACCGGAACGGCTTGAGCTTCTTACGGCTTCCGGCGGCAGCTCATATTCGACTGTATGCTCCGAATTCTCGGAGAGGGTCCGGCAGATTGGGCTGAGGGGAGTTAAATAGGGAGAGATCGGCAAAAGGTCGTCATACCCCCGAAGGCGGGTATCCAGGTCAAGCATAAAATGGATTCCTGCCTGCCGGCAGGCAGGCGCGATAACTAGCTCGGGTATGACGACACAAAATAAACTTTTTGCCAGGAATTCTAGAAGGAATGGCTGTAAATAGAGACATGAACGAGCGTAACGTAAAGGAGTAATTACCATGATCGTTGGATCACAGAAGCCTATCGAGGAAATCTGGGAGATGGTCAAGGACTTCAAGCGGGTCCTTGTCTTCGGGTGCAACACCTGTGTAGCCATCTGCCACGCAGGGGGCGAGAAGGAGGCCGAGACCATCGCCTCCCTGATACGCGTTAAGGCGGCAGAGGAAGGCAGGGATATGGAAGTGAATCATATGGGCGCCATGCGCCACTGCGAGCCCGAATACTTCGACCCGGTCATAGATGAGGTAAAGACCTATGACCTTGTGCTTTCCACCGCCTGCGGCGTGGGTGTCAACTTCCTCTCCGACAGGACCGGGACTGTGCCGGTCTATCCGGGCATCAACACTTCCTTTTACGGGACGGTGTCCGAACCCGGTGTGTTCGACGAGGTCTGCGCGGGCTGCGGAAACTGCATATTGCATCTGACCGGGGGCATCTGTCCCATCGCGCGGTGTGCCAAGACAATAATGAACGGCCCGTGCGGCGGTACGAATAACGGGAAGTGCGAGATAAGCCAGGACGTGGACTGTGCCTGGTACCTTATCGTAGAGCGGATGAAGAAACTCGGCACGCTGGAGAAGCTTACCGAACTGCAGCCCCCGCGCAACTGGTCCGCTTCGCGCGACGGCGGGCCAAGGAGGGTGTCGCTTGAGCACATCCGTGCCTATGAAGAAGAGGAGGAGAAGAAGGCTGAGTCGGGAGGTAAGAACTGATGAAGAGCGGAAGCAATCTGGAAAGAGTCATAGCAAGCGGCGCGCCGGCTGTCACAGCCGAACTCGGGCCGCCCATGAGCGCCGATGCCCATGAAGTCATAAAGAAGGCGCAGTTGCTGAAGGGCTTCTGCGATGCGGCAAACGTGACGGACTGCCAGACGGCAGTGGTCAGGATATCGAGTATCGCGGCGGCCGCGATAGCCCTGAGGGAAGGGGTGGAGCCGGTCATGCAGATGACCTGCCGCGACAGAAACAGGATAGCAATACAGGCCGACCTGCTCGGGGCGGCCGCGCTCGGCCTGAAAAACTGTCTGTGCATTGCCGGCGACCACCAGTCGTTCAGCGCCGCCGGAAGGCTCAAGGGGCATCCGGGGGCAAAGAACGTCTATGACGTGGACACCCCGCAGCTTCTGGGGATTCTTAAAAAGATGCGGGACGAGGGCAAGCAGGAGGGCGGCGATCCCCTGGAAGTGCCGCCGAAGTTCTTTATCGGGGCCGCATGGACGCCCATGGGCGACCCCATCGACTTCAGGCCGATCAGGCTTGGCAAGAAGGTAAATGCGGGGGCCGATTTCATCCAGACCCAGGGCATATACGACATCGAGCTTTTCCGCTCCCAGATGGAGAAGATACGGAACATGGGGCTCCACGAGAGGGTTGCGATACTCGGAGGCATAATCGTCCCCAAGAGCGCCATGATGCTCAAATATATGGATTCCTCTGTTGCAGGTGTGACTGTACCGAAATCTCTCATCGAAAGGATGATGAAGGCCAGGCAGGCTGCCGGGGACGACAAGAAGAAGGCCAGGCAGCTTCAGGAGGCCGAGGGGATCAAGCTCACGGTGGAGCTTATCCACCAGGTGCTCGAAACCCCGGGCGTCAGGGGCGTGCATATCCAGGCCATCGAGTGGGAGAGCGCCATTGAGGGGATCGTCAAGGAAGCAGGGCTCTATCCCCGTCCGGATATTCCGGAAGCCTGAGCCGGATTTTTCATAAAGTTACGGCGGGACAAGGGCCCGCCGCTTAGTCAGTCTCCGGTTTCAGCCGCCGGGCCGCCCTTCTTTTTTGCCAGAAGAGGAATGAAAAGCAGAAGGCCGGCGAAGCTTGAGATTGCGGCCACTACGAGTACCATCCCATAGCTGAACCGGTGGGCGATGTCGCCTGCCGCAAACGCCGCAATGACACTTGAAACCGCCGTTGCCGCGTTGAAATAACCCAGTGCCTCACCTTCTTCAAAGGTGGCGAGCTGGGCAGTCCAGGCAGTGCCTCCTACAATCAGCGGAGACCAGGCGATGGGGATAAGGATATAGATGACAGGGATCAGCCACGAATTAAAGCCGGTCCTGACATATGCAAGGAGCGAGAGTCCGGCGAGAGAAATGACCGTCATAACTGTTCCGATACCGACTATCCAGCCGTCTCCTATTTTTTCACCCAGGGCGCCGGACGGTTCATAGGCAAAAATCCCGATCGCCGCTCCGGCCGCGTAGTAAAGTGACGAAGAGCGGTAGGAAATGGCGAAAGTCTCTTTCATCAGGAGTGGAAAAAGCACCCCGATGAGCCATGTTGCCAGCATCACGAAGAACCACCCGGCTATGTACAGGCCGAAGGGAGAAAACCACTCCCTGAACTCGCGGTGAAAGATATCCAGGATTGTTCGCTCATAGACATTCAGCATTGAATAGACCGAGCGCGGCGGCCGGTGCGAACGGCGTTCAAACTCGACTTGCCCCGGCTTGCGGTGAGCTTGAGGGGCGGGAAGCCCCCTTGCACCCAGTGCCATGCCGGCGACCATCAGGAGTCCGGATATCACAAGGCCCACCTCGGGCCGGGCCTGCAGGTACGAAACGAGTACCAGTCCCAGGCACTGCCCGATCCCATAGAAGGTCTGCAGCCAGCCGATTCGCGGGTCCCATTCCGGCTTCGGATGGTACTCGACCACGAACATGGCGGCAACGGTGTTGCTGGCTCCGGAGCCGACTCCCTGGAGGAAGGCCAGGGCCATCCAGAACCATACGGAGCCGGTAAAAGGGAAGAACCCGAGACCGGCGCCCAGCAGCACGTATCCGGCCAGGTAGACCAGACGGTGGAGGCCGGTGCGGTCGGTGAAGGCCCCGACCAGGGGAGAAAGCAGCTGGCCGAGATAGAAGAATGCCACAACTGTCCCAACCCTCGCCGCATTTCCGGCCGCATTCACCACGATCGGCATCAGAATGGCTCCCGTTCCGAATACCACGATGCCCTGAAACGCGTAGCCCAGATACCACGACTCCGAATATCTCGGTAACGACGACAGACGAAGGGAAGGCAATCTCATAGACGGTACCTTACCGTGTTCCGGCCTTGCTGTCCAGGTCTGGGTTGCAGGCGGAATCGGCCACATTTACGCGATATGGTTAACTGAGCGCGGAAACATCCGCGGAAATGGATAGAGTGAAATCCGTATTTCATCGTAATCTCCCGTTAACACGGGATGAATTAAGGAAGAGCAGGGGACAGACGGATCTTTCACGAGGGGACTTCGGCAGTCATTCCCACTGTCTGACCCGGAAAGCTGGAAGTCAGGTCATGATTCTATATGACGCCTTTTTTCCTCGAATTCTTCCTTGCCGATCTCTCCCCTGGCGTACCTTTTCTTCAGGATGTTCAGGGCGCTGTCTTCCCCGGCGCCCGGCGGACTTTTCCGGCGGATCAGGTAGACAATGCCGAAGATGACAAGAATGAGGGCAATCAGCATTATGATGGGCGGCAGGAACCATCCCATGCGGAAGCCCCATTCGGACATTCCCGGCCCCCAGTCGTAACTGTGCATCTGGATAAACGGCTCCCAAAAAAAGATTGTGCAATTCATTTTTCTCTCCCTCTTCGACCACTGCCTTCACAGCGGTCCATAGGCAAAATCGATTATCCGTATCTCAACTCTATCACAAAAGAAGCGACACGTGAAGGGGGCGGTTTAAGTGTCCTCCCTCCTCAGACTCGATAAGAAAGCCCGGGCGACAAGAGGATTGGCGGCAAAGGGCGGCAAACCCGGTTCGTGTACAACATATTGGGCTTTCGATCGACTTTTCCGTTGCACCGGCATCCTGAAGGGAATTTTAAGAACATGAATTTGTTCTGTGACCTTACTCGACATGACCGACGCCATGTTCGGGGCGTGCCTGAATCTTGCTGTACAGTCCGTGGACATATATAACGTATTTGACGTATGCGTCAACCCACTGACGCCCGGCTTCAACGGTCTCCCCCTTGTACTTCTTCTTTGCGTAAAGAGCTTTTTGAAACCACTTCCGTGTTTCTTTCCGCATTTCCAGGGATAACAGGTCGGTGAGTTGAGCTAGGTTGCCGGTTTCCAACGCCTTTTCGGCCATAGCGATATCCGAAGGCAAGGGTTGCGCCGGTTTAAGACCGGTATATTTCATGCCTTCAGCCTCTCTGTGAAGTCGCACTGCGGTTTCCATAAAGTAATGCTGAGCAAGTGCCCCTGCTTTGCCGCCCATTTTGTACACAGCGAAAGCCTTACCGAAACTTGCCCGCAGCTCCTGTTCCTGCCCCTCTCCAACCCATATGGCAATGGTATCAAAGTTTCCCGACTCCAATGCTTTTCGGGCGGCTGCCGCCACCGGGCCGCTTTCTGTATCGCAGTGCGCCCAAACCGCAGGCGGCAAAGTAATGAATAGAACCGCAATCGCCGCCAGGGGAAGAAACAACCTCCTGGGATTACTATTCTTAGGCATTTAAATTTCTCCTTTTGTGATTTTTCTTACACCCTCGTTAACCCGACCCACAGTGTCCGGTATCAACCGGCTTACGCCTTATCTCTTTATATTTATATGGAGTTGAGAAATATATTTTTTCTATTCGTCATTTAATGCCTTTATTTATATTTTTTGTGGTGGCCGAACACGCAGTTCTGCCGTGTTTATCGGCAGAAACTGCTAGTTGGGTCAGCTATTGAGTTTTTTAGAGCGTCCCGCTTCACACATTTAAGCCGCTACGGTTCAGGTTTAAAAGAAACTTACCCGATATTTTACATGACAGTGCTTGATCCAGACCGAATTTGAGAACCCGGTAAGCGAGGTACCGAAACCTGATTTTCCTATCGCCGAATTACTCGTCGCAGTGAGGCTTACTTGGCCGTCACCTAGAAAATGCGTAAAGCACCTCGCATGTGCCGCCGATTCTCGCACGCCATATTTCCTGTAAAAGCGATGACTACCTGTTACGATATCCGGCTCTGGATAAAGATTGCTTGTCTCTGTCCAATGGTACCCAGCTTCAAGGTGACGTCCCTCAATCACTTCACCTGATCGAGTCTCGGCAGGTCCACCCCCCCAGGGATATCTCCTTCACTAATCGGGCATCAGCTCCTGCAAGACCAAAAAAGGCACGAGCTACGTGACTATCAAGTTCATGCGGCAAAATATACCAGTACCACGTTGGCAGAGATCTTGATGTCCCGGGGAGTGGAGCGATTACTTCATGCGGCCCCTCAATTTCGATCCAAATGTGAGACATTCCCAGTGAACCCACATTTATCAAACAATCTAAGACCATTTTTTTACATTCCTGCACCATGACAAGTAACAATGCTTTTCCATTGTCATGGATTTTAACTTTCCACTTTGAGGGAACATTGCGCTGTGCAATATCGGGATCTACGTAGTATCTGGAGAACATCTCCTTAACATCGTAAATGTCCATTAGACTGGGAATCGTAATAATTCCGGGGCTCACTGTAATATCATCCATTGCAATTGGGGGAATTGAAAGTCCTCATTCGAATTGATCCTCACCTCAGGATGGCAGGATAGGGTCAGGTGAGTGATATGCCGGATTTGGCCTGGAATGAAATCGAACTTTACCATAGCCTTTCCTTTCACAATTAAATCACCACAGATCAACTCTACCTTTTCCTCGGAAATGTCCAATTCTTGGTTGGCCCCTTTTTTTGCATACAAGCTTTCAATTTCTTTTTGTTCTTGAGCGGTCATAATGAAATTCTGTGTTATCCTAAACGACTGAGGTCCTCAAATTTGTCAGCATCCAGTTTTAACTAAGACCAAATAATGAGCCTCCATCTCGCTATTAATTCCAGATACGGAATGTAAGATTCCTGTAAAATCATCTTTAACAGCGGATAGAAAAGCGTCTATGGGGTCAGATCTTTCTTCTTGCATCGATGGTTTGATTCACCTTCCTGCTAATTGTATAGGGGGCTATGGCTGGTAGGCCGACTTGTCTCCGATATCGAAGGCGACGGGCATGAAAATCTTTCTCAGCATGAAGAAGAAGAGCATGACAGCGATTAACATCAGTCCGAATATCGCAGCGCCGGGAGACAATGCGCCTACTGCATAGAAGAAGAGGTAGGCTGGCATGATGACCGCCAGCAGATATCCCTCAAAAAGCCTGAAACAGAATGCCTCCTTGGCAGTGACGAACCCCAGGCAGAGGGAAATCGGTATCAGGAGCAGCGAGCTGATAGGGGGAGTTCTGAAAAGAGGTATCACCGGGTTACCGTTTCCGATCAGGAACAAGACTGCCAGACATCCCACCGCAACATAGTATATCTTCTTGAGAATCCTGTGAAACTTTCCAACATAGAGATGGATGAAAAATACGCTCAGCCCGACACCGAAATACAGAATAAGAAGAAGCACATTGAGGGTCAGGCCGGATGCCACCCACGGATAAGCTTCCGGATCGCCCCTTCCGACTTCCAGGGCCAGATATCCGCAGATGGCTATGACCAGCGTCGACAGAAATATCCCTGCCCTGTAAAGTATTACAGTTATCCTGTCCTCTCTCGTAAGAGGCTGAAAATATGCCTTTTCCCCCATGGCTTAATAACAAGTATACCATTAAGACCACTGCTCAGGATAGCCCACGTATATCGTTTCGTATCGATTTCTGTTTGAGGCAACAGGGCCCACTGCAGAGACGCAAAGTTCGCAGAGATCAATAAGTATTTGTTTCCCGCTGAGAGGCCGGAAAACAAATAATAACTCTGTCTTGTATTATCACAATTGGCCTCTCTCTTACCAGCAAGGAGTATTTTGACTGCAGTTTATAGATTTCTGCCCCTCTCGGCAGAAATCTATAAATCAGCCTCTCTGCGACTTCTGCGTCTCTGCGGTGAAATGTTTCTTTCGGTCTTGAACGATTATTCGGCAATGATGACATTTCTTCCGGGAGGCGGTTATAATCTGCGTAGACATATTTCATGTGAAGGAGAGGTAAATGCGGAAGACTACGGTTCAGGACTTCCTGAAGATGAAATCGGAGGGGAAAAAGATTACCATGCTCACGGCGTACGATTATCCCTTTGCGCGGATCCTGGACGAGGCAGGGATTGACGGTATCCTGGTGGGAGATTCTCTTGGGATGGTGGTGCAGGGCCTTGAAAACACCCTTCCGGTTACGATGGACGAGATGGTCTATCATACCAAAATGGTTTCACGCGCTGTGCATAAGGCGCTGGTAATAGGAGATATGCCTTTCATGTCATACCAGGCCGGCGTCGGGGAAGCGGTGAAGAACGCCGGACGGTTCCTGAAGGAGGCCGGGGCCACGGCAGTAAAGCTTGAAGGCGGGGCCGAGGCGGCGGAGCAGGTGAGGGCGATGACGAAATCTGACATCCCCGTTATGGCCCATATCGGTCTTACGCCCCAGTCTGTCCACAGGATGGGTGGATATAAAGTGCAGGGCAAGACCGACGAGGCGGCGAAGCGGCTGATCGAGGAGGCCCGCATCCTGGAAGATGCCGGCGCCTTTTCGCTGCTGCTCGAGGCCATCCCGATGGACCTGGCAAAGAGGATTACGGCCGAGCTTTCCATACCCACCATAGGCATCGGAGCGGGGCCTCACTGCGACGGACAGGTCCTGGTGCTCCATGACGTGATCGGCATGTTCGAAAGGTTTGTACCCAAGTTCGTGAGGCGATATGCCAATATCAAGGAAGAGGCCCTGCGCGCCGTCACGGAGTACAAGGAAGATGTCGAGAAGGGGGAATTCCCCTCGGACAAGGAAAGCTTCAAGTAGACCTTAAGCCCTGGATTCCCGACTACTACCTCCGGAATGACGAACTGAAATGCAACGGAGCCCTTGCTGAATGATCGTCTTCTGAAGCCGGGAGGTTTAGTCTGCATCTGTCTGCGGCTAATTGCCGTTCTTAGGTTCGCCGGCATTTTCAGTCTCGGGCTCCGGCTCGGGGACAGGCTCCGCCTTTACCTTCAGGATTCGCCTCCCCTTCATGCCCACTATGGTGAATTTGTTCGTGTCGGTGCTGTAACTGTCTCCGACCAGCGGTATCCTCTGGAGGTGCGAAAGAAGAAAGCCACCGACGGTATCGTATTCGTTTGATTCGGGGATATCGAATTTGTAATCTTCGTTCAGATCCCGTACGGCCAGTGAGGCGTCGATAAGCATCGCTCCGTCTTTCAATATCTGGACCGGACTTTCGGTGTCATACTCGTCCCTGATTTCCCCGACGATCTCCTCGATCAGATCCTCGATCGTTACAAGGCCGGCGACGGCCCCGTATTCATCCACCACGATCGCCATGTGCTGTCTCTTCTTCTGCATCTCCCTCATGAGAGCGCTTATCTTCATGGTCTCCGGCACGAAGAGGGCGGAATGAAGCAGCCTGGGAATGACTATCTCCCTCTTATAGGCAAGTTCGTTGAACACGTCCTTGTTATAGAGTATCCCCTTGATATCGGCCTTGTCCCTGTCATAGACGGGATATCTGGAAAAGTTTTCTTCCGATATCGTCTTGATGACCGTCTCGGGAGATTCCCTGATACTGAAAGCGACCATCGCCGTAACAGGCACCATTACTCCCTTAACCGAAATGTCGGCGAAACGGAAAACGCTGTGGATGAGCTCGTGTTCGGTTGCCTCGAATATGCCCCGGTCCGTGCCTTCTTCGATCAGCAGCTTGATCTCCTCCTCGCTGATGAACGACCTCTCCGAAAATGCCCTGGCACCGAAGGGCCTGAGAAATATGTTGCTGCTGGCGGTGAGTATGTTCACAAAGAACGACGTTATCCTGGAGATAAAAGAAAGCGGCCTGGCGACAAACAGCCCGACTTTCTCCGGGTTCCTGAGCGCAATGGATTTCGGCACCAGCTCACCGATGATGAGGGAAAAGTAGGAAATGACGACTACCACCATGCCTATCGAAATGGCTGCGGCAGCGTGGGCTACGAAGGGGATGGGAACCCTGGCGATGATGGGCTCGATGGTTTTTGCCGAGGCGGCGCCTCCTATTGCCGACGCAAGGGCCCCCATTACCGTCACCCCTATCTGGACGGTGGCAAAGAACCTGTCCGGTTCCGACTGGAGGTGGAGCAGTTTGTCAGCCCGCCCGCTCCCCTTCTCGGCGAGGTTTCTGATGTAAGACTTACGGGACGTTACGACGGCTATCTCGGAGGCAGCGAAGAAGCCGTTCAACACCAGGAACACGAGGATGAAAAATATTTCAAGTGTCATCAGTTGTCCTAACTATTATACATAATTAAAAAATGAAACAAAATCCGCCCCTGCCAATGGAAAGTCCGGATTGGTGTCTTGTGCATAAATTCCTTTTCACCGAAAGATCTATATATTTCTTTGCCGTCGTTTCCGAGATGGTAACCGGAATCCATTTATTTCTGAAAACATGGAATCCCATGAAAACAAATTTTTCCACTCTGTCCTGAAAATGGATTCTCGCCTGAGGACTGCGGAAATGACGGTTTTGGAGTCCAGTTCAGGGTCAATGAGAGCGGGAAACTCCAGAGACGTGCCGAATGTTCCAGGCTCCAGACTAATCTCCGAGGTCTCCCAGCCGGTATTGGACTATGCCCAGTGCGACTATCGCAGCCGTCTCGGCCCTGAGGATTCTCCTGCCGAGGGTAGCGACCGCAAATCCTTTTCCTCTTGCGGCACGGACCTCCTCTTCGGAAAACCCTCCTTCCGGACCGGTAAAGAGTTCTATCATTCCCTGTCCCCGGAGTTGTCCGACCACCGTCGAAAGCTTTTCCCCTCCCTCTTCCCAGAACATGATGCCGTCCCCCGAGACGGGCCGCTCGCTGAAGACGCTCTCAATATCGACAGGATCACGGACCGCTGGAATGTGTGACCGTCCCGACTGTCTCGATGCCTCCTGAGCTATCTTTTGCCATCGTGCGCGTTTTCGCGTTTCTCTGACCTGGCTCCTTTCTGTAATTACCGGTACGATCTCGCTCACGCCGAGTTCGGTCGCCTTCTGAATGACAAGGTCCATCCTGTCCCCTTTGAGGAGGCCCTGAAGGAGTGTTATTCCGAGCGGCGACTCGGTGTCCGCCGCCCTCCCGGTTCCCGTTATTTCTATCGTGACCTCCCTCTTGGTCGCGCGAACGATGCTTCCCGAATAGACCCTGGACCGGCTGTCGCCGACTGTTATTTGATCGCCGGCCCGGCACCGGAGGACGGTGGCAAGGTATCTGGCATCTTCCCCGGTCACCGATACGAGGCCGGCTTCGATTTCCGGGAGGGGGAGAAAAATCCTGGGCATCAGAAGGCGGGAAAGCGTGCACCCCTGCCTGGGCGACGAATAGATATTTTCAGTACGGGCCGGCCGGCTTCACACATCCGGACCCCCGAAGGAGTGCAAAAAGATTTCAGTTCTCAACCCCGGTGAACAGGTCCTTGAGCTTTTCTTTGAATGTCTTGGATACTTCGTCGCCGTTTATGGCGGCGAATTCCTCCAGAAGTTCCCTCTGCCGCGCATTGAGTTTTTTCGGAACCTCTACGTGGACTCTCACCGCCTGATTGCCCCTCTGGTGTCCGCCCACCCTCGGAGCGCCCTTGCCCTTGATATAGAAAATCTTGCCGGAGGGCGTACCCGCAGGTATTTTGAGGTGTGAGGCTCCGTCCAGAGTAGGGACCTCGGTCTCGCCCCCCAGGGCCGCCTGGGGAAAGGAGATCGGAATTTCGCAGAAGATCTCGGTGCCGTCTCTTTTGAAGAATGGATGCTCTTCGACATCGAGGATGATATAGAGGTCGCCCTTCGGCCCCCCGTGGGCGCCGGGCTCACCCTCGCCGTATATCTTCAGTCTGGAGCCCCTGTCGACGCCCGGCGGGATCTTCACGCTTACACTCTTGTCAATCTGGACCTGTCCCTGTCCCTTGCACATCTTGCAGGGATCGGTGATGATCTTGCCCCGGCCGTAACACTTGCCACACGTCTTGGAGACGCTGAAGAACCCCTGCTGAAAACGGACCTGCCCGGTGCCCCTGCAGGCGGGACAGACGGTGGGGTTCTTGCCCGGTTCGGAGCCCGAGCCCCGGCATTCCGGGCATGTTTCCAGTCTCGGGAAGCTGATTGTCTTTTCCGTTCCGAATACAGCCTCTTCCAAGGATATGGTGAGGTCATATCGCAGATCGTTGCCCCTTGCGGGTCTCGTCCTCCTCTGGCCGCCGAAGGCCCCGAAGAAATCTCCGAAAATGTCCTCGAAGATATCACCGAAACCTGCCCCGCCGGTAAACGGCCCGTAGCCTGCGCCCATCCCCTCGGCCGTTCCGAACCTGTCGTAGTTAGCGCGCTTCTGTGGATCGATCAGGCACGAATATGCCTCGTTGATCTCTTTGAACTTGTCTTCCGAAGCCTTGTCGTCGGGGTTTCTGTCGGGGTGATATTTAAGGGCGAGCTGTCTGAAAGCCTTTTTTATCTCGATCTCCGAAGCGCCCTTCGCAACACCGAGTATCTCGTAGTAGTCCTTCACTTGGTTCATTATCTCCAGTTCAGTCTCAAAATGGTCTTCTTCAATGATTATAAATTATCTGCATGGAAGATGTGAAAAAAATCGGTCTGCCGCTGTGTCCGGGGCTGTTATCGGGGACCGACTGTCTTTGGCGGGGGGGACGGCATGTCCCCCCCGCCGGACTTCCGGTTCGGGCTTATCTCGCCTACTTCTTGTCCTTGTCCACGTCCTCGAATTCGGCCTCGACGACTTCCTCTTCGCCTTCCTTTGTACCTTCTTTTGGTGCCTCGCCGCCGTCGCCGGCGGCCTGAGCCCCGGCTTCCTTATAAAGGTGCTCAGCCAGCTTGTGGGAGACCTCTGTCAGGCGGTCGGTAGCAGACTTTATTTCGTCCGGGTCGGAACTCGTGTCCTTCGCGCTCCTGCATTTTTCGAGTGCCTCCTCGATCTCCTTCTTTTCATCCGCGGAAATCTTGTCGCCGTAATCCTTCAGGGACTTCTCAACCGTATAAACGAGAGAGTCGGCGTTGTTTTTGGCCTCCACCAGTTGCTTCCTCTTCTTGTCTTCCTCGGAATGAGATTCGGCGTCGCGGACCATGTTCTTTATTTCATCTTCGCTCAGCCCGCTTGAGGCGGTGATCCTTATGGACTGCTCCTTGTTCGTACCGAGGTCTTTGGCGGAGACATGGAGAATGCCGTTGGCATCTATATCGAAGGTCACCTCTATCTGGGGTACGCCCCGCGGAGCAGGGGGAATGCCCACCAGCTCGAAATTACCGAGCAGTTTGTTGTCGGAGGCCATCTCTCTTTCGCCCTGGAAGATCTTGATGGTGACCGCGGGCTGGTTATCGGCAGCGGTCGAAAACACCTGGCTCTTCTTCGTAGGGATGGTCGTGTTTCTCTCGATGATCTTGGTGAAAATGCCCCCCAGGGTCTCGATGCCCAGCGAGAGAGGGGTAACATCGAGCAGCAGGACCTCCTTTACGTCGCCCTTGAGTACCGCAGCCTGTATCGCGGCTCCCACGGCCACGACCTCGTCCGGGTTGACGCTCCGGTTGGGCTCCTTGCCGAAGTAGCCCTGGACTTTCTGCTGCACCTTCGGAGTTCTCGTCTGCCCTCCGACGAGAAGTATCTCGTCGACATTAGACGAGGACAGGCCGGCATCGGACAGGGCGTTTTTGCAGGGCGCTATCGTCTTGTCTACCAGGTCTCCCACCAACTGCTCGAATTTCGCCCTGGACAGTTTCATGAGAAGGTGTTTGGGGCCGGACGCGTCGGCCGTCACAAACGGAAGGTTAATCTCCGTCTCCGTCGCGGTCGAGAGTTCTATCTTCGCCCTTTCAGCGGCCTCCTTCAGGCGCTGCAAGGCCATCTTGTCTTTTCTCAGATCTATTCCCTGGTCCCTGTTAAACTCCTCCACCATCCAGTCCAGTATCCTCAGATCGAAGTCGTCGCCGCCGAGGTAGGTATCCCCGTTTGTGGATTTGACTTCTATTACTCCCTCGCCTATCTCCAGGATGGAGATATCGAACGTGCCTCCTCCGAGGTCGTATACTGCTACCTTTTCTTCCTTCTTCTTGTCCATGCCGTAGGCGAGCGCCGCCGCGGTTGGTTCGTTTATTATCCTGAGGACGTTCAGTCCCGCTATGCGTCCTGCGTCCTTGGTCGCCTGCCGCTGGCTGTCGTCGAAATAGGCGGGGACGGTTATGACCGCATCGGTAACCTTCTCACCGAGATAGTCTTCGGCCGCCTGCTTCAGTTTCTGGAGCACCATGGCCGATATTTCCGGAGGGGAATACCTTTTTCCGGATATCTCCACATGAGCGTCGCCGTTCTGCGCCTCGATTATTTTATAGGGAAGCCTCTTCCGCGCGTGGTCCACTTCAGCGGAGTTGTACTTGCGTCCCATCAGCCTCTTTATTGAAAAAATCGTGTTCTCGGGATTAGTGATTGCCTGCCTTTTGGCTATCTGCCCTACAAGCCGTTCTCCCTTGTCGGTTACCGCTATAACCGAGGGGGTGGTCCTGCTCCCCTCCTGATTGGGGATAACCACCGTTTCACCGCCCTGCACCACCGCCACGCAGGAGTTTGTTGTTCCAAGGTCTATACCGATCGCTTTAGCCATCGTCTTCTTCCTCCTCTATTTTCACGTTTGTTTCGATTTGAGTTTCATCCGGGCTCCCGGCTTCCGTTCCCTGGTCCCCCGACTTCCGGGGTTTCACCGAAACGGCGACAAGGGACGGTCTGAGAACCTTGTCCCGGTAAAGATATCCGGCCCTGAATTCTTCCACCACCATCTTTTCGTCTATATCTTCCCGTTCCACCTGGGTCATTGCGTGGTGAACGGCGGGATCAAAGCATTTGCCTGTGGATTCGATCCGCCTGAGGCCGAACTTTTCCAGTGTGCGCCGAAGTTCCTTGAGAGTGATATCGACTCCCTGAACCACCCCGTTGTCGGAATCGTGCGAGGCATGCTTGAGCGCCAGTTCCAAATGGTCGATCGCCGGCAGAAGTTCGTACAGAAGGGCCTCATTCCCGTAATTGATGAGATCTTCCTTTTCTCTGGATACCCTCTTCCTGTAATTCTCGAATTCAGCGTAAAGCCGCAGGTATCTGTCGTTCAAATCCTGCCATTTCTCTGCTTCGCCGGCCCCTTTCTCTTCCGGAACCTGTTCCGCAGTTTTTCTTTCTTCCGTCTCTCCGACGCCTTCATTTTTACCGGATTCGAACTCCTTCTTTGAGCTTTCGTCCAAAAAAACCTCCTATCTGTAAGAAAGTATATCGGTAATGTATGTGGCGGTCAAATCAACGATCGAAATGGCTCGCGCATAATTCATTCTGGTGGGACCGATTATCCCGATCGCCCCGATGGGCCTGTTGCCTTCCCTGTATGTCGAGGCCACCAGACTGAATTTCTTCATCTCGGCAAGAAAGTTTTCAGAGCCGATGAATACCTGAGTCCCTTCGGAATCCGAGATCTTGTTTAACAGGCCTATCATGATATGTTTATCCTCGATAGTCCTCAGGAGTTCCTTTATGCGGTTTATATCGGAGAAGTCCGGAAGCGCCAGCATCTCCGAGATTCCGGAGATATATACGTTTTCAGGCGAGGCAGAAATGGCGTCGCCGCAAATCTTCATCGCTTCGGCAATCAGGCCGTCGCACAGCACCTTCTCCCTCTCCAGCTCCCTCGAAATCGTCTGTCTTATCTCATCCAGGGTATGGCCCGCAAAACTCGAATTTATGTATTCCACAATGCCGTTAAGGTTCCTCTGTGAGAGGTCCCTCTCCAGTGAAATCATCTTGTTCTGGATGATCCCCTCATCAGTAAAAAGAATAACCCCCACCTGGTTATTTTTGAACTTTATCATTTCCATCCTGTTCAGTGTCGTACTGCCCGTATTCGGCGGGATCGTGATCCCTATGTAATGGGAAAGCGAGGACAGCATTCTGGAGGCCTCGATGAGAAAGGAGTTGATGTCCTTCTTCAGTATCTCCCATTTCCTGTTCAGTGCCTGAACGAAATCGTCACTTATCATCTGATGTTCGGCCTTCATGCTGTCCACATAATAACGGTATCCCGTATCCGTCGGCACCCGCCCCGCCGACGTATGGGGCTGACGCAGCAGTCCCATATCTTCCAGGTCCGACATGATATTTCTTATAGTGGCGGGAGACAACCCGAACGAAAATTTTTTCGTCACCACCCTGGAGCCTACCGGCCCCGGGCAATTGATGTAACACTGGATAACCGCGAATAAAACCTCTTTGCTTCTTTCGTCCAGTTCCATTTTAGCACTCTCCCTTGTCGAGTGCTAATAATCTAACAAGTATGCGCCTTAACTGTCAAGCATTGCTGGTTTTTTTCCGCTGAGCCGGCGGCTTAAGGCCTTACCAGGGGAGTTTGTCCGACATCAGTTTCTCGTACATGTCCCTCGGCAGAAACGCGCACTTATGTATATCCCCGCTGTAATATTTGGTTTTAGCAGATATCCTGCGCCTGACCTCCCGGGGATCGAGCTTCTTTGAGCCGACCGAGAAAGTCCACCAGTTTCCGCCGTATGTGGCGATCGGGGCTGCGAAGAGGTCGACGACCGGGAAGACGGAACCGATAGTATTCTGGACCTCGACAACGATATCCTTATGGAAGTGGAGCGACTCCGATAGTGTAACGACCATGCCGTTTTCGGTCAGGCAGTTTTTGATGGACCGGAAAAACTTTTTTGTAAACAGGCTCTTTGCAAACCCGACGATGTCGGTGGAATCGACGATCACCGCATCGATCTCTGAATGCCTGCTTTTTACGAATTCGGCCCCGTCCATCACGTGAAGCTCGACACGGGGATCATCCATGCCCCTGGAGATGGAGGGGAAATATTTCTTTGAGATATTGATGACTTCCTCGTCGATCTCAACGAAATAGACCTTTTCGACCGACTTGTGTTTGAGGACCTCCCTTACCGTACCGCCATCGCCGCCGCCTATCACCGCGACCTTCCTGGGATCCGGATGAGAGTGCATCACCACATGAACGAGCATCTCATGATAAAAGAATTCGTCTCTCTCCGTGAGCTGTACCACGCCGTCCAGGGCGAGTATTTTCCCGAAGAAAGGGTTCTTAAAGACCAGTATGTCCTGAAACTCGCTTTTGCCCGTATACAGGACGTCGGTGACCTCGTACGAGTACTGGATCGGTGCGTAAGGGTCGTTTTCGACGAATTTGATCATGGGATGCCTCCTTATATAAGAATGGTTTTCGGTATTGCAAAACCGTTGAATTCCGAGGCATAGGAAATCGTATACGCCCCGCCTGAAAGAATGAGGACCAGGTTGCCGATTTCGGGCTCCGGAAGGAATATGTCTTTGTCGATCACATCGAAGCTGTCGCAGCTCGGCCCCGCTAGTGTCCATCTCTTTATCTCACGGGAGCCTTCCACGATGTAACTGTATTTTATTCCGCCCACGCTCTCCATCAGCCCGTTGAAGACGCCCACGTCTATATACAGCCAGTCTTCGTCGGCCCTTCTGGCCTTCCCGATCACCCTGGATACAAAAATCCCGGCATCTCCGACGACCGCCCTGCCGGGCTCGATGAAGATCCGTGTGTCCCGTGGAAATTTCTCGTATATCAGACTGTTCACATTCTTTTCGATAGATGGTATGTCCACCACGTTCTTCGTGTAACGAATGGGATAGCCGCCGCCGATATTGAGCACCGAAAGTCTTATCGACTTCGACGGCGAACTTCTTGCTGAGGGGCCACTCGCTCCCCTCGTTGGGCACCGAAAGCCGGACGTAGACATTGCATCCGGGGGCGTACTCCCGGAGTTTCAGCACCTCGTCTTCGGAATCGAATGCAAAGTAAGAGATGCCGTAATCCGTGGCCATGCGGAGGAACCGGAAGGACTTTATGGGGTTGCTCGAAATTATCCTGTCCCTGCTTACCCCGAGGGAAGAAAGGATCCTCAATTCACCCTCCGAGGCTATTTCGAATCCTATCCCCAGGCCGTGTATAAGTTTCAGCATCTCTATATCGGGATTCGCTTTGACCGCATAAAAGACGCGCGATCCCTTGACCGCCCTTCCGATCGAGGAGACCTTCTGCTTTACCTTGTCTTTGTCGATAAGAAGGAAGGGCGGTTCGGTTCCGGATGACTTCAGAAAGGCCGTAACCTTGCGGATCGTAAATTTCGATGCGATCTCGGTATGGAGCTTTTCTATCCTGAACTTGTTTGCCATAACTATCCGGTGAAATTTTTCAAACTTTTATTTAAAGACATTCGGGTAAAAAATGCAATATAAAATGCGGGCGGCCGCACAGGGCCTCCGGGCACCATTCAATCCTTTTTACGTCGATCTGTTAAACTTAAATTTATGTCCATGATTCGCGTAGAGAACCTTGTCAGGAAATTCGGGAGCATAACGGCTGTTGACGGTATATCCTTCGATGTTGAAGAGAGGACCATATTCGGATTCCTGGGCCCCAACGGGGCAGGGAAGACCACTACGATAAACATACTCTGTACGCTTCTTGCCCCCACTTCCGGGAAGGCCTATATCAGCGGCCACGACTGCCACAGCGAATCGTCGGAAGTCAGGCGGGCAATAGGCATTGTCTTTCAGGACAGCTCGCTTGACAAGGACCTGACTGCTCGTGAGAACCTTGTCTTCCATGCCCATCTTTACGGGGTCCAAAAGTCGGACAGGACCAGAAGAGTCGATGACGCCCTCAGGTTTGTGGATCTTCAAGGCAGGGCGGACGATCTTGTGAAGACATTTTCCGGGGGTATGAAAAGGCGCCTTGAGGTGGCGAGGGGACTGATCCATCGACCGAAGGTGCTGTTTCTTGATGAGCCCACCCTGGGGCTGGATCCACAGAGCCGGGCGAACCTGTGGGAATTCATCACTGAGCTTCCCCGCAGGCATGAAGTCACCATATTCATGACCACCCACTACATGGAGGAGGCCGAGGTTTGCGGCAGGATAGCTATAATCGACAAGGGCAGGATAATCGTATCCGGGAGTCCGCAGGAACTCAAGAACGCCGTGGGAGGCGATGTAGTTTACCTGAAGACATCGGACAACGGAAGGGCCGTGGAAGAGATACACAGCGTCTTTCATATGGATGCGGAGGAGAAGGACGGTGAGATTTTCATTACTACCCCGAGGGGCGACGATTTCGTTCCCGAGATCATAAGGAGGATAGGCGAGAGGGTCCTGTCGGTGAGGATGCAGAAGCCCACGCTGAACGACGTTTTCCTGAAACTCACGGGAAAAGAGATAAGAGACGAGACGGTGTCGGCGGGCAGTGATATAAAGGAGACGGTGAGGGCTTACAGGAGACGGCATGATAGAGGCTAATGCGGTTTATGTCATAGTGGCGCGGGAATACAAGAGGTTCGTCAGGGAGAAGACCCGGCTGGTCTCGGCGGTAGCGAGGCCCCTTGTCTGGCTCTTCCTTGTGGGAGGAGGGATGTCCCGCCTGGTTCCGGTAAAAGGCGGTCTTTCCTACATGCAGTTCATATTCCCCGGAATACTGGGAATGACCATCCTTTTCAGCTCCATATTTTCGTCCATTTCGATCATATGGGACAAGGAATTCGGGTTTATGAAGGAGATCCTCGTGGCCCCGATATCGAGGTTTTCCGTGGTGGTCGGAAAGGCCATGAGCGGCATGCTGCTTTCTACCATACAGGCCGCGATCATTCTCGCATTTTTCCCTCTCCTGGGCCTGAAGGTCGGCCTTCTCCAGATCGTCGGCTGTCTGGCGGTCAGCGCGGTCCTCGCCTTCGCCATCGCGGCATTCGGGATCGTCCTTGCGACATTTTACGAAAGCTATGAGAGTTTCAGTGTGATCATGAATTTCATAGTGATGCCGATGTTCTTCCTGTCCGGGGCGATGTATCCGGTCAAGCTCATGCCCTCGATACTGCGGTTCTTCACCAGGCTGAACCCGCTCACCTACGGCGTCGATGCGCTCAAGCATTTTATCTTCCCCCTGGAGACGGGGGCGATGAGCGCTGACTTTACTCTGGCCGCGGACGTAACGATGATAGCAGCGTCTGCTGTGGTATTTGTATTACTCGGAGGGAAGGCCTTCGAGAGAAAAGGGTAAAGTAGAATTTATTAACGGCAAGGTTTAAACTAGAAACCCGGTTTAATTCGATGAAAAAAGACGCTGTCAGAATACTCAGGGACGCTCTGATGGGGATGGGTGTAGACCCTCTTCCGGAAATAGAAGTCCAGATCCCGAAGGTGGAATCCTTCGGAGACATATCGGCTCCCGTTGCCATGGGTCTTGCGAAGACACTCGGAAAGCCTCCCCGCAAGATAGCGGAGGAAATAGTGGGGACCCTTGGGGATAACGATATCTTCGAGAAGGTGGAGATAGCAGGTCCGGGATTTATAAATATCACCTTCACAAAAGAATATCTCTTTGAGTCTCTGAAGGGTCTTCTCCGGGGTGAAAGGGCCTGCCTGAGGGAGGATGTCGGCCGCGGATCCAGGGTGCTTGTGGAATATGTAAGCGCAAACCCGACCGGGCCGCTGCATATAGGTCATGCGAGGGGGGCCGCGGTGGGCAACGCCCTCTGCAATCTTCTTGAGGAGTCGGGGTTCAGGGTCGAAAGGGAATATTACATTAACGATGCAGGCCGTCAGGTGAGACTGCTCGGCCTTTCGATTTACACCAGGTATCAGCAAATGCTGGGAGTCGAAACCGTCTTTCCGGATGAGGGGTATCGCGGCCAGTACATAGAAGAAGAGGCTTCCGAACTCTGCAACGAGGCGGGTGAAAGATACAGGAACATGCCTTTTGAAGACTGCGAAGAGGAGATCAAGGCCTGGGCCTACGACAGGATGATGGGACTGATAAAGAGGGACCTGTCTTTATTCAAGGTAAAGGATTTTACGAACTGGGTCAGTGAAAAAGGGCTCTATGAAAAGGGAGAGGTCGCTCGGGCGATTGAAGAACTGAAGCGGAGGGGACTCATTTACGATAAGGAAGGGGCCGTCTGGTTCAGGTCGAGCGACTTCGGAGACGACAAGGACAGGGTAGTCATAAAAAAAGACGGACAGTATACCTACTTTGCTTCAGACATCGCCTATCACAAGGACAAGCTCGACAGAGGTTATGACATCATAATCGATGTCTGGGGAGCGGACCATCACGGCTACATCCCCAGAGTGGCATCGATGATGAAGGCCTTCGGATACGACAGTTCGAAGTTCCGGGTTATCCTGGTGCAGATGGTCAACCTTCTGAAGCACGGCGAGCCATTCCAGATGTCCAAAAGGGCGGGCACGTTCGTCACGCTGAGCGAGGTGGTGGATCTTGTGGGGGCTGACAACACGAAGTTCATCTTCCTCACCAGAAAATCGGACAGTCACCTGGACTTCGACATAGACGTGGTAACGGCCCAGTCGGCCGAAAATCCGGTCTATTACGTCCAATATGCGAATGCGAGGATAAACAGCATCTTCAGTAACGCACTGGAAAAGGGCATCGATACATCCGGACTGGAAAAGTTTGACCTCAATCCGCTGTCAAACGGCGAGGAACTGTCGATCATAAAGAAACTCCTCGCCTATCCCATGGTACTTGAAGGGGCGGCCCGCGCCTGTGAGCCGCACAGAATCACTTTCTATCTTCAGGAGCTGGCCGGTATGTTCCACTCTTACTATCACCGGCATAAAGTCATTTCAGACGACAGTGAAAAGACGATGGCCAGACTTGCTCTCTGCAGGGCATCGAAGATTGTCCTGGGTGACGCCCTCTCGATCCTGGGGGTTTCAGCGCCCGAAAAGATGTGATGAGAGCAGGCTGGTTTCAATTGTCTTTTCTCCTTATTATTTAGTATCTTATACGAGTCCATTCCAGTGAGCCGGAGTGGCGGAATTGGTAGACGCAAGGGACTTAAAATCCCTCGTCAGAAATGGCGTACCGGTTCGAGTCCGGTCTCCGGCACCAAAAATATTACATAATGTTAACAGGGCATTAAAGGCGAAAGGTTAAAGTAATCTATTAAGGCCTAATTCCTGACAGGGAACACATATTGATCAGAAAAGCTTTACTTCTCAAGATCTTCGACGGCTCCTACATGCAGAGATGGAACGACAAGGTCCGGCCAGTGGACTTTGTGGAACTGGACAAGCAGGCGCACAAGATGATCATCGCCTATTTCCTCGGGAAGTTCGAGGAGGGAACCCCGGGCTTCTCCTGGATGGAGGTTATGGAAGGCGGAATATTCGAACTTCTCCAGCGGCTGGTCATCACTGACCTCAAGCCTCCCATCTTTTACCGCATCAGGGAAGACGCGGCCAAATACCGCCTGCTGAACGAATGGGTCTACGGGGAGATTGAGCCGTTCATCTCCCCCCTGGGGCAGGAATTCTGCGGGAGGTTCAAGAGGTATTTTACTGATACGGAAGATACCCTGAACAAAAAGCTGCTCGGCGCGGCCCACTTTTATGCAACGAAATGGGAGTTTGACATACTGGAGAGGACGAACCCGGGCGGATACGAGATGGGGTCGATACGGCAGGCGCTCGAAATAAGGCAGGAATATTATTCCGATCTGGAGGGGATGGCAGCCCTCGCCACACATGAGAAGTACCGCAACTTCGTCGACCTCTGCGGTCAGCTGAGGTTCCAGACGAGATGGGCAAACCGCTATCGTATACCGAGGACATCGGTTATCGGCCATTCGCTGTTCGTCGCCGTCCTGTCTTATCTTTTTTCCCTAGAGATCGGGGCCTGTGAAAGCAGGTTGTTCAATAACTATTTTACCGGCCTTTTTCATGATCTTCCCGAGGTGCTCACGCGCGATATCATCTCCCCGGTGAAGCGGTCCATAGAGGGGCTGAGCGACCTTATAAAGGAGTATGAGAAGGAGCAGATGGAAAAGGAGATATACAGTCTGATCCCGGTCGGGTGGCATGAGGATATAAGACTGTTTACGGAACACGAGTTCGACAGCATCATCGTGTCCGGGGGCGGTACCGTCAGGCTGACCAGCGATGACATAAATGCGCGGTACAACCGGAACGAGTTCATGCCGAGGGACGGCGAGCTTGTGAAGGCTGCCGATGTTCTGGCCGCATTTATCGAGGCCTTTGTAGCGATAAAGAACGGAAGCCCTAGCCAGGAGTTCCAGGAGGCCAAGTCTTCTTTCAGAAGCGCCTACGGAAAGGCAGTCATCGCCGGAATCAATTTCGGCGAGATCTACGCCGATTTCGACTGAACCACCTGTTGTTTCGTTAACGACTGTTAACCACGGACGGACACTGATAAACGCGGATAAGGAAAGAGCTTCTTTAGAATCCGTATCAGTCCACATTCATCCGAGGCCGAAATGCTTCTTTAGGGAGAGAGATTGTATCAAGTGGCGAAGACTTTCCTACCAGACTATGTCCTGGGAATCGAAAAACTTTCGCGCCTCCTCGTTGCCCAGGCTCGCAGCTTTCTTGTAATCCGTAATTGCCTGCTGATAGTTGCCCCGGGCCACGTATACAATCCCGCGGTTCAAGTAATATGCTCCTTCGGGATCCAGCTCGATTGCCTTGTTATAGTCATCTATGGCCCGGCCGTACTGGTGATTGTATGCAAAGGCCACGCCCCGGCTGTTATAGACCGCTGCTTTTCCCGGGTCCAGTTCTATGGACCTCGTCAGGGCTTGTATGGCTTCCGGATACCTGCCTGCCAATATTAACTCTTTACCCTTGCTGAGCCAGTAAGGACCTTCTACGGAATCTGTCGCACCGTCTGAAAGATTCCCTGTTTTCAATGCACTTTTTTCATTTCCGTTTTTCCCCGTGCTTCCCGGTGGTGAAGCCTCCGGAGCGGCTTTCTGCTCTATTTGCGATGTGCCTGCCGTCATGACGGTCCTCACGGATTTGTTAGAGAGTACCGGCAGAGAGATCACCACGACAAACAGGAGGACGGCAGTCATCCACGCTACGGCTCTTTTGTGGAGTGGCGGTGCATCTAATTTATTGACCCCCTTTACCAGACCAAGTCCGGCCAGCCATCCGACCGCGCCCGAGACGATCGCAAGCAGAATGCTGCCGGCGCCGGATATACCAAAGAGGCTTACGTATAGAAGCAGGACCAGGACGGCGAGGGCGAAGGGAATATATCCCGGTTCAATAATGTCCGAAGCGGGCAGTTCGGCATGCGAGGCCGTGTCCGGGAAGGATTCTTCGAGGACTGACGGTTCCGGTCTGCGGACTTCTGACGCTACCGAAGCCGAAAAAGTGGCTGCCGAAGCGGCCTGGGCGATCTGAAGCATAACCTCCTCGTATGCTTCGTTGACTTCTGTAATCTTTTCTCTGGCAGATCTTCGCAGGGTGCTCTTCGGGCTGAGAAGGTCGGGATATATGCGATCTAAAAGTTCCTTGTGAGCAAGTCTTATTTCCGCCTCGGAGGCGCCCGGAGCGAGCCCGAGAACCTTATAACTGGTATCGATATCTTTCATCCCCGTCCTCAGTTCGTTTGTTTCGGCCGGCAGAAAGTCCGCGGGTTGTCAGGCTAGTGCCTTCAGAGGGGCGTTGCCCCAAGGAGTCTCCCGCCGGAGCGCTGCCTGTCCGCATTCTACATATCAAAAGTCTATCAGAAACAAAGACAGAGTCAAACAGGCGGGCTCGTACCGGCCGCGGAGGGATTCTTAAGGGAATGCGGAAAAGGCGGAAGCTGTTCAGGCGGTGGACTTCACGCAGACGGGACGAGCACCTTTCCCCTGAGTTCATCCATGAGCGTCTTGACAGGTACTATTTTATCCACTCTGTACGCATTGGTGCCTACGGTATAAAGAGGCTCTTCCCTGTCGGGGTTGTAGCCGGCGGAACTGAGCAGCCCGTTGCATATGCAGAAGCAGTTCTCATTACTCTCCTTCGCCGGACAACGCGTGTATTTCCCTTCATTGTCCTTGAGCAGCACATACCCCTTGTCACATTTTGGCGGCCGAAGTCTTTTCATGGCTGATTCATACATGGGCGACTGTTTGATTATCCTGAAAGGCAGCCCGCAGGGCGAGCCCGGCTTCGTCGCCACTATTATATCTTCCCTGCCGGCCGCTATTACGGCCCGCTTGTATAAGGGTGACGCGCTGCTTTCTTCGGTGGCGAGGAACCTTGTACCCATCTGGATGCCGTCGGCTCCCATCGTGATAAACCTGAGCAGGTCTCCATGCGAATATAATCCCCCGGCAACTATGACGGGGAAGCCCCCGTATTTCTTTGCCATGTCCTTTACCGGTGGAAAAAGGTTCTCAAGCCTGTTCGACTCCACATCTATCTGTTCGGGCCTGAATCCCAGATGACCGCCCGCAAGAGGACCCTCGAGCACTACAGCATCCGGCCGGTATCCGAGCCTTTCCCATTTCCTGCATATTAGTTCGAGGGCTCTGGCCGAAGACACGATAGGGATCAGGGCCGTGTCCTTAGGCGGCTGAATGGACGGAAGGCTGAGAGGAAGTCCGGCGCCGGAGATGATTACATCCGCATCTGCGTCCAGGGCCCCGCGCACCGAGTTCTCGTAATCCCTCATCAGGGCGACCATAATATTTATCCCTGCGACGCCTCCGGCCGCCTTCGCGAGCGACACCTCTTCATAGGCGGCCTCATAGGTATTGAGCTTTTTCCCCGTCCTCTTCGATACGAGCCGGTCAAGACAGGCGCTGGAAACGATGCCCACGCCTCCCTCCCGGGCAACAGCGCCCGCAAGAGGGGAAAGGGACACTCCAACGCCCATGCCTCCCTGTATGATCGGGACGCCTATCTTTTTCCCTTTGATGACAAGGGGCGGCAGCTGCGACAAGGAATCAGACAAACAAGACCTCTCCTAAATCCAGATTGCAGGCATAACTGTTAGCAGTAGATCTAACGGACAGAAAGACCCGCGCCGGCTAAGGTTAGCCAGATTTATATATATGATTACCCATACGCCGGGAATTTATCAAGGAAAAGTTGGAACCCTTCAGAAGAAGCCGGGATTGAGCCGGGCAATGCTGCTTCAGGCGGGCCCGTATTTATGTGGCAGACATCGTTATAGGTGATTTAGAATAGGATATGTTTCAGAGATTAAAGCATTTGAATTCCAGGAAGAATGCCGGGAGGTAACCGATGCAGCTCTTTTGGACCGGGGATTTGTCTGTAGGGGTGCGGGAAATAGACAGCCAGCACCGCGAGTTATTCAGGATGATAAACGGTCTGGATGCTGCTATAAAGCAGGGGAAGGCGAAGAAGGAAATAATGGGGTTGGTCCGGTTTTTGGACGATTACATTGTCGACCATTTCGGCACCGAAGAAAAGTACATGACAGCGTACGATTATCCGGACTATCAGTTGCACAGGAAAAGACATGAGTGGTTCACGGAAGAATTCTCCGGCATAAAGAGGAAGCTGGAAGGCGGGGCTCCTCTGGTCGACGTCATCGGACTTACCAACAACCTGCTGATAGCATGGTTTTCCAACCACATAAGGACAATCGACAAGGCTCTCGGCGGTTTTCTGGCGTCTAAAGGCAGAGGAGACTGACAGGCCGGTCACGACCGGATCTTCGGCGAGACCAGCCGTTCCCTGAGCCTCGTATATCTCATCTGCGGCTTGTTGTTCCTGATGGCTATGGCGAGTGCTTTTCTTGTGCCGATGATTATTACGAGCTTTTTCCCGCGGGTGATGGCTGTGTAAAGCAGGTTTCTCTGCAGCATCATGTAGTGCTGGGTAAGCAGCGGCATGACTACGACCGGATATTCGCTCCCCTGGGATTTATGGACCGAGACCGCATAGGCGAGGATTATTTCATCGAGGTCTGTGAAGTCATAGACAACTTGTTTGCCGTCATATTCTACTGTGATCTCCTGGTCTTCGCGGTTGATAGAAACGACCTTTCCTATATCGCCGTTGTATACGTCCTTATCGTAATTATTCCGTATCTGCATTACCTTGTCGCCTGTTCTGAAGATCTTCGCGCCCCTGACCAGTTCGTCACCGGACGGGTTCAGGTGCTTCTGCAGTTCGGCGTTCAGGTTCGAGGCCCCTACTACGCCCCTGTGCATGGGGGTCAGCACCTGGATGTCGTCTACCGGGCGAAAGCCGAACTTCAGCGGTATTCTGTCCCTGCACATGTCTACTATCATTTCACGGACCTTTTCCGGGTCTTCCATCTGTATGAAGTAAAAGTCCTGCGGTGTTTGGTTTCCCGCCGGGAAAGACGGAAATTCGCCGTCGTTAATCCGGTGGGCGTTCAAAATAATGAGGCTGGACCGCGACTGTCTGAATATTTCGTTCAGTCGCGCAACCGGGACGAAACCGGAGTCGATTATGTCCCTGAGAACATTCCCGGGTCCCACTGAGGGCAGCTGGTCGACGTCGCCCACCAGTATCAGTGTCGCACTCTTCGGTACGGCCTTCAGCAGGTGATGCATCAGCAACGTGTCGATCATCGATGATTCGTCTACGATGACAAGGTCTGCGTCGAGAGGGGACTCACTGTTCTTCTTGAATCCCCCTTCCTTCGGACTGAACTCCAGGAGCCGGTGGATGGTCCTGGCCTCACGCCCGCAGGTCTCAGTCATACGTTTTGCGGCCCTCCCGGTGGGGGCAGCCAGAAGTGTCTTCTGTCCACGGCGCCCGGTAATCCTGATGATGGCATTGATTATCGTGGTCTTCCCTGTTCCCGGTCCTCCCGTCAGCACCAGCACCTTCCGTCCCAGGGCCTCCCGTACCGCCTGCATCTGAGCACTGGCCAGTACGATATTCAGGTCCTGTTGCACCCTCCTGATGTCCGCTTCGGTGTCGTAAGGCATAGTCTTGCCGGGAGTATCCACTATCAGCCGGAGATTTTCGGCTATGGAGGTTTCCGCTGTATAGTAGCCTGCCAGGTACACCGCCTCATCCTCTGCCACCACGCTGGCTTCAAGTACAAGCCTGTCCAGGGCTTCCGTGATTGTATTGCTCTCTATGTCCAGGATGGTCCGGCATTCATCGAGGAGCGGAACGCGTGGATAAAAGACATGGCCTTCATCCGCCAACTTGGTGAGGACATACATTATGCCGGCCTCGGCCCTCCTGGGTGAGTCTTTCGGTACGCCGAGTTTTGAAGCGATTTTGTCCGCGGTGAGGAAGCCGATGCCGAAGATATCCGAGGCCAGCCGGTAGGGGTTTTCCTTAACCACCTTAATGGATTCCTTTCCGTATTGCTTGTAGATCTTTGAGGCGTACGAGGAGCTGACTTCGTGGCCCTGGAGAAAGAGCATCACCTGCCGGATCTCTTTCTGCTCCGCCCAGGCCGCCCCGATCATCGCGACCCGCTTTTCGCCGATGCCCTCTATCTCCCGGAGCCTTTCGATGCCTCCCTCTATGATATCCAGTGTCTGAAGGCCGAACCTGTCTACCAGACGCCGGGCCATGACCGGTCCTATGCCCTTGATGAGACCGGAGCCGAGATATCTTTCGATTCCCTTGACGGTAGCTGGTACAACCGACTCATAAGAGACGATTTTGAACTGCTCACCATACCGGGGATGGACGTCCCAGGTGCCCTTCAGCCTCAGTACCTCTCCGGGCGAGACGGAAACCAGGCTGCCTACGACAGTGACCGGGCGGCGGTACCCCTTCACCTTCAACCGTGCCACAGTGTAATGGTTTTCCTCATTGCGGTACGTGATCCTCTCCAGTTGTCCCTGCAGTTCGACAATCATTCCTCAGTATCCTTCAGTTATTTTAACTTTAAGGTCGTCAAAAATCATGGTGACCGCCCGGAATGCCGGAGCAGAGTCGCAGTCGAGCGAGCCCGCGCATAACTCGCTGAACCCCAAAGTATGTTCAGCCCGGAATTCGCCGGGTTTCGGGATAGATGCCGAATCCCTGGATAAGATCGGGGTGGGTGTTTTAATATAAAAGGTCATGAATGGTCATATCTGTCCGGGATTGGAACAGAGGAATGGGTGAATATCTCACAGATACCGCGGACCGGCAGCTGTCAGAATGTTAACCCCTGTCTTCAAGCCGCATTGGTTTGCATCAAGTCTTTACTTTGCTTCTGAGACCCTTTTCAGGTAGACATTATCACGGGAAGCTGCGCAGTGTTTTTGAATATGCGTCCTCCCGGAAAGGATCGCGGACGGCCGTGACCAGTTTTATCAATTAATTACATGGTAGAGGAGGAAAAAATAATGTCGGAAAGAGAGAAGTTTGGCGTTTCGGTTTCGCCCCGTTTGGCTGTGCTGGTTTTTGCAGTCTTTTTTTGCCTGTCGGCCTTTGCCCCGGCCTCTTATGCCGAGACCGCCCCGAAGATCTCCAAACAATCCATAGACCTGTTAAACAGGACGGGCGAGGCACTGGCCGAGGTAGCGGCCGCTGTTAAGCCGGCGATAGTCAATATATCGACCACCAGGACGGTGAAGGTCACAACCGGGATGCAGCCTTTCTTTAATGACCCCTTCTTCAGGCGTTTTTTTGGAGACAGAAACTTCGGACAGGGGCATCCCAGGGAGCGGAAGTCCCATGCGCTCGGTTCAGGCGTGATAACCTCGCCCGACGGGTATATCATTACTAACTACCACGTGGTAAAAGGCGCCGACAAGATCAAGGTGACGCTTTCCGACCAGAGGGAGTTTACCGGAGAGGTGATCGGCTCCGATCCCAAGACGGATATAGCGGTCGTAAAGATAAAGGCGAAGGACCTCCCCGTACTTCCATTGGGGAACTCCGACTTGATGAAGGCGGGCGACATCGTTCTGGCCGTCGGAAATCCTTACGGCCTCAACCAGACTGTGACCATGGGGATAGTGAGCGCAACCGGCCGCTCAAACGTGGGCATAGCTGATTATGAGGATTTCATTCAGACCGATGCGGCCATTAACCCGGGTAATTCGGGCGGCGCCCTGGTGAATGCCGGCGGCCAGCTGATCGGGATAAACACAGCTATCTTCAGCACTACCGGCGGATATCAGGGCATCGGCTTCGCGATACCGAGCAACATGGTAAAGACGATCATGAACAGTCTGATCAAATACGGCAAGGTGACGAGGGGATGGCTGGGCGTTTCGATTCAAAAGATCACCCCGGAGCTTTCCAAACAGTTCGGTCTCAAGAATGAAAACGGGGCGCTGGTCAGCGATGTCGTCGATAGAAGCCCGGCTCAGAAAGCCGGTCTGAAGCGGGGGGACGTAATAATAGAGTACGACGGCAAGGAGATAGATCAGCCTTATCAGCTGCGGAACATGGTGGGCAACACTAAGCCCGGCAGTGTTCATGAGGTTACCGTGCTGCGGGGAGGGAAGGAGATGACCTTGAAGGTTACCATCGGTGAACTCCCGTCGGAAATGCAGCAGGGGCCGGGAGGGGAATACCAGAATGTGCTGAAAGGCGTCGGCGTGCAGGACTTAACGCTCGGAATTGCAGCCAAACTCAATATCCCCGACAGGGTCAAGGGAGTGGTCGTTACCAGTGTCGATGAGGGCAGTCCCGCTGCCGGTGTGCTCAAGGAAGGGGATGTGATTCAGGAGGTCAACAGGCACAGGATAAAGGACGTCAAGGAATACAAGGATACCGTATCCGGGATCAAGCCGGACGAGACAGTGCTTCTGCTTATTTACAGGAACGGCTCTTCCGTGTTCGTGACCCTGTCCTATAAGTAGCAGCCGAAAGAGAAAAAAGAAGGGGGCACGGCTTGCCGTGCCCCTAGCCCTTCTCAGATATGCCATACCTCTTCATCTTGTAACCTATCTGCCGGGGTGTGATGCCGAGTAGCCTTGCCGCTTTAGCCTGGACCCATCCGGTCTTTTTGAGCGCTTCGAGGATGTTGGCCTTTTCGATCTCTGCGATTGCCGACGGCAGGGCACTTTTTGGAGGGATACCATACCTTGTTCTGCCGGCCTGGCTTCTTATATTTAAAGGGACATCGGGGGTTGCTATTACCTTTCCGGCCGACATGACTACAAGACGTTCGATGGTATTCTCAAGTTCGCGCACATTGCCGGGCCAATCGTAGCTCGTGAAGACATCAAGGGCTTCAGGAGACATACGCAGGGATTTACCGTTTTCCTCGTTATATTTCTTCAGGAAGTATTCCACCAGGACAGGTACGTCCACGCGCCGCTCCCTGAGCGGGGGCAGGTAGATGGGGACGACATTCAGGCGGTAATAGAGGTCTTCTCTGAACCGACCGCCTGCGACCAGTTCTTCGAGGTTGCGGCTGGTTGCGGCGATGAGACGTACGTCGACCTTGATGGTCCTCTCACCTCCGACCCTCTCGAATTCCTTCTCCTGTAGGACACGGAGTATTTTCGGCTGGAGTGTCAAGGGCAGGTCGCCTATCTCATCGAGAAAAATGGTGCCCTTGTCGGCCAGTTCAAACCTTCCTTTCCGCACTGCCATGGCTCCCGTGAATGCTCCTTTTTCGTGACCGAAAAGTTCGGATTCCAGAAGGCCTTCCGGAATGGATGCACAGTTGAACTTTACGAACGGCTCCTTTGCCCTGGGGCTCATAAAGTGTATCGCCTTGGCTACAAGCTCCTTGCCGGTCCCGCTTTCCCCCCGCAGAAGCACGTTGGCCTTCGAAGGGGCCACACGGTGTACCGCTTCAAAAACTTCCTGCATGCTGTCGGACTGCCCGATGATATTTTCTACCCGGTATTTGCCCTTGAGCTGCCGCCTGAGGTTTTCGCGCTCCAGGAGAAAGGCTTCTCTCTCCTCCTCGACTTCATTGTGAAGCTTCACCGACTGTGCTATCAGCGACGCTATGATCTTCAGCAGTCTGATGTCTTCCTCAAAGGACAGGCTTTTCTCGCCGAATAATCTGTCTACGCTCAATACCCCGAGTGTCTCGTTCTTGAATTTAACGGGAACGCAAAGGAATGCGATATTCTCCTTTCTGATCGACTTGCGGGCACCTGTCTTGTTAAGGAAGAGCGGCTCATCGCCGATGTTCGGGATCACTATCGGGGAACCGAGTTTTGCGACCCTCCCGATAATGCCCTCTCCCAGTTTGTAGGACCCTCTCCTGATTTCGTCGGCCGTCATGCCATGCGCCGCAACGATAGAAACTTCGGAATCCGTGCGAAGGGCGAGGGTGCCCCTCTTCATGTCGAGGTATTCGGACAGCACTTTCATTACCCCTCTCAGATTTGACTCCAGATTGAGGGAAGACCCGAGAAGTTTGCTGATCTCATAGAGGGCGGTCAGCTCGATGGTCTTACGTTGTCTCTCTTCCTGTCCCGTCGTCATATCTACGCCTTTTCAAGATAATATACCATACCAGATTTTCCGGCAGAATCTAAGAATCCTTCCTGCCAGGGGAGTCCGTTTCGGGACAGGCCGGGAATTCTGGTTTTGAACTTACATCGGGGACGTCCAGTAAGGGCCGCGATTTTGACCATTTATTGTGCAGGCCTGCTCAATAATCAGGCAAGTAATGGTTTGCGGGAAACCGGGTAAGCCTGTCTGCCGTGGAATGACAACTGGCAAGGTTCTTGATAGCATATGTGAGATGTCAGTGCTGATTCTAAAAAACGTGGCCGGTGAAGGACCCGGAACCATCGAAGACTTTCTGGCGGTCAGGAAGATCCCGTTCAGGGTCGTCGAGATGCACAGGGAAAATCTGCCCCCTTACAGGGATGCAGAGACTCTCGTTATTATGGGCGGTCCCATGAGCGTCAACGAAGTCGACACATACCCGTACCTTGGCAGGGAAGAGGAACTTGTCAGGGAATTCCTTGGAAAGGGGAAAAAAGTCCTCGGCATATGCCTGGGGGCGCAAGTCATTGCGAAGGCGCTCGGTGCAAAAGTCTATCCCGGACCGGAAAAGGAAATCGGCTGGTATGATATCGAACTCCACGGGGAGGGTCTGCGGGACCCCATGATGTGCAAGCTGGCAACGCACACGCGCGCGGGGGATTTCTGGAGGTCATTCAAGGTCTTTCACTGGCATGGAGAAACTTTTGACGTCCCTTCCGGCGCCGAAAGGCTGGCCAGGTCCGTCCTCTATGAAAATCAGGCGTTCAGATACGGAAGGACCGCTTATGCCTTCCAGTTTCATATAGAAGTGAGAAAGGAGATGATTTACGAGTGGCTGAAGGACGAACCCGTGGACATGGAGGGCGTCAGAACGGAAACGGAGAGGCTTTATGATGATTATCACGGCCGCGCCGTGAATTTCTACAAGGCATTCTTTGCGCCGGTGCAGGAAGAGAAAGGAATTCTTTCTAAAGCGCAGGAAAACCGAGGAGGTGATAAATGAAAAAGGTTGAAGCGATTGTCAAACCCTTTAAGCTGGACGAGGTCAAGGATGCCCTCAATGAGATTGGGATACAAGGTATGACTGTCACCGAAGTCAAGGGATTCGGAAGGCAGAAAGGGCATACAGAACTTTACCGCGGTGCGGAGTATGTTGTCGATTTTATTCCGAAAATAAAGATCGAAATAGTCATACCGGACAGCCTTGCCGAAAAGGTGGTTTCCACCGTCGAGAAGGTTGCGAAGACAGGCAAGATAGGTGATGGGAAGATTTTTGTGTATTCAGTAGGCGAGGCGGTCAGGATCAGAACGGGTGAGCGCGGAGAAAATGCAGTTTGAAAAAACGGGGATAGGGCGGGGTGAGAGAAACAGCGATATATTTGTACTCGTCGAACTCCCGGACCTCGATAACAATCACTAATAAGGAGGAAGCATGACACCGAAGGACGTAATCAAGCTGGCACAGGAAAACAAGGCTGTGATGGCGAATTTCAAGTTCCTTGATTTTCCTGGAATCTGGCAGCATTTCGCAGTACCGGTAGCCGAACTGACGGAGGACATATTCGAGGCGGGCCTGGGGTTTGACGGTTCCTCGATAAGGGGTTGGCAGGCGATCCATACCTCGGATATGCTTATTATCCCGGATGCCGAAACCGCCTTTATGGACCCCTTCATGGAATATCCGACGATAAGCCTGATCTGCAACATCGTCGATCCTATCACGAAGGAATTCTATTCGAGGGACCCCAGGTATATCGCTCAGAAGGCGGAGAACTATCTGAGAGCGGCGAATATAGGAGATACAGCCTATTTCGGGCCTGAAGCGGAATTTTTTATCTTCGACAATGTACAGTTCGACCAGAATTCACACAGCGGCTACTATTTCATCGACTCGGTCGAAGGTATCTGGAATTCGGGTCGTGATGAAAACCCGAACCTGGGCTACAAGCCGAGGCATAAGGAAGGATATTTCCCCGTGCCGCCCACCGACAGCCTTGTGAATCTCAGGACGGAGATGGTCATGGAGATGCTGAAGTGCGATATCTACGTCGAAAGGGAGCACCATGAGGTGGCGACCGCGGGACAGGCGGAAATCGATATGAGGTTCGATTCCCTGGTCAGGATGGCGGACAAACTCATGCTTTTCAAATATATCATCAAGAATGTGGCAAGAAGACACTGCAAAACCGTCACTTTTATGCCTAAACCCCTCTTCGGGGACAACGGCTCCGGTATGCACTGCCACCAGAGCATATGGAAGGACGGTAAGCCGCTCTTTGCGGGGAACGGTTATGCGGGGCTGAGCGATACGGCACTGTATTACATTGGCGGCATCCTGAAGCACGCGGGCGCACTTGCCGCCCTTACCAATCCGACTACCAACTCTTACAAGAGATTGACCCCCGGGTTCGAAGCGCCGGTGAACCTTGCCTACTCCGCGAGGAACCGGTCGGCGTCGATAAGGATCCCCACTTATTCTCCGAGTCCGAAGGCCAAAAGGGTAGAGGTCAGGTTCCCCGATCCTTCCTGCAATGGCTACCTGGCCTTTGCGGCTATGCTTATGGCCGGTCTTGACGGGATAGAGAACAAGATACATCCCGGCGAACCGCTCGACAAGGACATTTACGATCTGGGACCGGAGGAACTCGCTTCTGTCCCGACTGTGCCCGGCAGTTTGGATGAGGCTCTCGACAACCTCGAGGCCGATCACGAGTTTCTGATGAAGGGCGACGTCTTTACGGAAGATGCGATAGAGACCTGGCTGAACTACAAGAGGACAAAAGAGGTGGATGCACTGAGGCTCAGGCCGCATCCGCACGAGTTCTTCCTGTATTATGATATTTAGTTGATTAAGAGCCGCTTCTGCGGGGGATGGTTCAGGAGAGGGAAAGACCATGGTCTTTCCCTCCGTTTTTTTCAAGGTTCAGTAGCCCGGAGCCATCTCCTTTTTCTTCCCCAGAGAGTCGATGTAGGCCACGAGGTCCTGCATTTTCCGGGATTTCTTGTCCAGTGCCTTGCCTTTCAGGGCCACCGTAATACAAGTGTTAATGGCGTCTTCCAGTGAGGTTTCCACGCCCGCCGGTGTTTTCCATTCTTTCTTCCCTTTGTTCCCCGCATTTTCGAGTCCCTGGCCGCCGGGATGGCAGGTGCCGCAGGTCGAGCCGTTAGTTCCAAGTGCCGGGTCATTGAACAGGGCCTTGCCTTTCTCGACGCTCCCGGCAGCATATGCGAGAGAGAATATTAGACCCAAAACAGCCGCCGAGAATAATAAAGGTTTCAAAAATCCCATGTGTTTCACCTCCTCTCCTTTTTGCGTTTACGGGTCTTACTTCAAAAGTAACACACGCCCGGAGAAAGTCAACTGGGCGAATTGCCTCATTGAAAAACGATACGAAATAGAATCGTTGAATACAAGTGGCAACTGTAATACAATTGATAAGGAGCATGCCGTGAAATACTTAAATCGGGCGGGGAGGAGGCATATTCATGAGAGAATATTACAGGGAAGAAGACCTTGACAGATTCGGGGAGGTAGGAAAGCACAATCCCGAATTATTCAGAAAATTTATGACGTGGTACAACAGCGCCCTCGAGCCGGGCAGTTTGACGAAGAGGGAGAAGGTCCTCATAGGGCTGGCGGTCGCCCATACCGTTCAATGCCCTTATTGTATAGATGCCTATACGAAGAGTTGTCTCGAGGAAGGCCTGGGCCTCGATCATATCACCGAGGCGGTGCATGTAGCTTCCGCCGTAAGAGGGGGCGCTTCGCTGATACACGGCATTCAGGCCCATAATGCTGTAGACCGGTTGGCCCTCTAGAAGGCATCTTATGACTTTTCTGGAAAGAGTCCGGAGTGTGCGGACAGGGCCTCTCTGTGCCGCTGGTATAGATATGCTCCAGGTGAACCTTGGCTACAGGTGCAATATGGCATGCAAGCACTGCCATATCATGGCCGGGCCGGCGCGAAAGGAGGTGATGAACGCCGACACGGTGAGTGCGGTCCTGGAGGTCCTTCATGAAAACAGGATCCGGACGCTTGACATCACGGGAGGCGCCCCGGAGCTGAATCCCGATTTCGGCCGGCTGGTCAGTGAATCCAGAAAGATGGGACGGCATGTGATAGTGCGCACCAACCTGACCGTATTCTTTGAAGAAGGTATGGGACATCTGCCGGGCTTTTTCGACGAGCATTCCGTGGAACTCATAGCTTCTTTTCCCTATTACTCTGAAACTGAAGTAGACAGAGTGAGAGGGAAGGGTGCCTTTGAGAAGAGCATCCGGGCGCTTGGACGTCTGAATGGCCTTGGATATGGAAACGGGCTTTCGGGCAAGAGGCTGAACCTTGTATACAATCCTCCCGGCGCATTTCTCGCTCCCCCTCAGGCGACCCTGGAAGAAGATTTCAAGTCGGAGTTGAACAGGAGGTACGACGTCTATTTCGACAACCTCTATACTTTTTCGAACGTCCCTGTAGGGAGGTTCAGAGAATTTCTGGTGCGGAGCGGCAATATGGGGAAATATATGGAAAAACTCGCCTGTGCATTCAATCCCGAAACCCTGGAGGGACTGATGTGCAGACATCTCATAAGCGTGGACTGGAAAGGCATGATTTATGATTGCGATTTCAACCAGATACTCGGTCTTCATGCCGGAGACGTTCCATATCATATCCTGGATTTTGATCGCGAGCGGCTTTCGCACCGGACGATTTCCGTTGGAGACCACTGTTATGCCTGCACGGCGGGACAGGGTTCGACTTGAGTCGGGGCAGTCAATTAACGGACGGTCGTCCGCAGGGATTGGAGAGACCCGGGCTAGATTGCACGGTCTGGAATGTCTGTGATCATCGGTCAAGGGTCATACCGCATTCTTTATTCGAACGGGGGATGAGATGATTTCGGTCGTGATTCCCACCTTCAACGAAGAGGGCATGGTGGGGCGATGCATAGAGTCCGTCAGGGCGGAAAATGCGGATTGCGAGATAATCGTGGTGGACGGGGGAAGCAGGGACCAAACCGTGTCCGAGGCGGAGGGCTTTGGAGACGTTCTGACAGTGCAATCCGAAAGAGGGAGAGGACTTCAGCTGAACGCGGGGGCGGCTGCCGCCCGGGGCGATGTCCTCCTGTTTCTGCACGTTGACACTGTTCTTGAAGAGGGTTGGAGTGTCGAGGTCCTTTCGGCATTTGAAGAAGAGGGAGTGGTCGGCGGAGCTTTTACCTTCATGATTGACAGTCCCGGTTTACATTACAGGATCACGGAACAGTGGGTGAAGCTGAGGTGCACGTTTTTTGCTCTCCCCTATGGCGACCAGGGCATTTTTGTAAAAAGGGATTTTTTTGAAAAAATAGAAGGTTTCAGGGACATTCCTATAATGGAGGACGTGGATCTGGTTGAAAGGATGAAAAAATTTGGACGGATAAGCATTAAGGAAAAGAAGGCGTATACGCATGCCAGAAAATGGATGAGGGAAGGGTGGTTTCGCACTTCTGTCAGGAACCAGTCCATAATGGCCATGTACCGGCTTGGGGTGCACCCTCGTCGCCTGGCAAGGATCTACTATCGTGGCACATAGGAACCTCCTCGGACTTGTGGCAAGGTATCCGGCGGCGGGCACCGTGAAGACCCGTCTTGCCAAAGATATAGGATGTTTCGCAGCGTGCAGAGTTTACAGGATACTGGCTGAAAGGATAATTGCCGAAACCGGTCCGGCCGCCGGGAGTTATGATAGGATCATATTTTACTCATCGCCGGGTGCATCGGAAGACAAGGTAAGGGAGTGGCTGCCCGGCGAAAGGCTGGTGCCGCAAAAAGGCGCAGACATCGGCCAAATCATGGAAAATGCACTTGGCGAAATGTTCGACGACGGAGCCGGGAAGGCGATAATTGCCGGGGTGGATGTACCGGGGCTGAACAGACATATCGTGGATCTGGCCTTTAAGGAACTTGAGAGTGCCGACATAGTCATCGGACCTGCCACGGACGGAGGCTATTATCTTGTGGGGATGAAAACTCCGGTACCCGGTGTTTTCCGGGGTATGCCGTGGGGGACATCCAGGGTTTTCGGGGAGACATTGCGCGTGACGGGTGGCCTGGGATTAACTGTCGCGACGGTGGCTTCAATGCGCGACGTCGACACGCTGGATGACCTCCTTAAGGCGGCGGATATGTATCCCGCCTTTTTCAGAGGGATGTGAAGGTCAGTTGATTCCGCCCGTGCCGACCCCGGCTCTTTTCATGAATTCTTCTATCTTTTCGACGTGAGTCAACTCATCTTTCCGTATCTTCTGCAATTTTTCTATCACCGGTGAATCCGTTTCGGATCTCATCACTTCCTGGAAATAGTTTTCGGCGATAGAGTTTTCGATTTTCAATACCAGTGTCAGGGCGTCTGCCAATGACAACTGTTTTTCCATGATCTCGCTTTTTGCGTTCCTGACGAGCCTGAAGGTCTCGTCAATGAGCTCCTGTGAGGCCGGCACGACGCATTCCGGCAGTTCCCCGGTCTTGAGGTAACCCGCTCCGACTACGAGGATGTTAGTATGATTCTCTTCGCTAAGGGCCAACTCGCGCCAGAAAGCTTTCGTCCCTGGAAACCTTGCGCTAAGCAGGTGGTAAATTTCTGCAGTGGTGGCCTCAATGGCTATACAGACCTTCACCTTTTCCGCCAATACGTTGGTCATGGAAGTCCCCCTTTCTGCTGTCAAAGTTTCACCAGCAGCCCCTTACTCCCCTGATTTCATATTATCACAGCACGAAGCCGGTTGCTATTGCAAGAGGTTCTCCGGCTGTTACCCTCGCCCCCGGGAGACAGGGACAATATCGTTGTCCGGTCCTGATGGCGCCGGAAGGAGAGGGTATCGGCATGGTCACTAAACTTGAGGGTCAGAAAGTGAGGCCTTCTCTTTCCATGAGCATCTCCCCAAGGAATGAACCCGGCTTCACCTCCGCGTTCCTGACGAGTTGTGCCTTGTCAAGTTCGTAATGCTTGACGCAGGAGGCACAGATGTAAAATTTAACGCCGAAGTCTTCGATGAGAGTCTTCATAAGCTCATGTGCTGGCGAAAACTCATCCTTCTTCTGCCAGGTGAGAGTTTCTGCGAATCCCTCTTTGGCAAGAAGGACTCCCCGGTCCATAAGAAAGAAGTCGAGTTCAGCGTCGAAGGCCTTCATGTTTGTGGCAAGCTGCATCGCCCCGGCAACAAGGTCGGGTCTGTCATAAGAGTGAGTGATGATGAAAATGAATTTTTTCTTTTCCATTGTAATCTCCTTTCAGTTTTAACCAAAGAATCCCTTGATGCCATGCATCGCAGCAGCTGACCGCTTCCGTGCAGGCTGACTCTGTTGTCTATGGGCTTTTTGATCCGGCGGCGAACCGCTGCGAGACTAATGAGCACATGTCCCGTCTTTTCCCGTGTGACCTGCGCAGCTCTGACCGGGCTGAAACTGCGGGAGCCTGCCGGACGTCAGAAAGGCGAGATTCTCGGCTATGGTTTCTGCCGTCGCTTTATACACGGATATTCCCGCCATGTTCAGCTTCATGAGTGCGCCTCCTCCTATGCCACCTACCACCACGGCGTCGACAGTCTGCCCGGCGAGTGCCGCCACGGGATTGCACATGCCATGCGCATGATGCTGATTGGCGTTGGGCAGCACGGTAATCTCCTTGCTCTCAGTGTCCACGAGAACGAACACCGGGGCGGAACCGAAGTGGCCGTAAACCGGACTATCGAGTTCGGTGTTTCCTCCTGACGGAAAACATACTTTCATCTGTTGCCTCCTATTTACACATTGTTTCTTTAAGAACGATGGCCCTGCATTCTGCGATGGCCATCGCGGTTTTTCTGCGTGCGCCGGAAAGTATTCTCTGTACCGTTCCGCGCGAAACCCCCATCTTCTTGCCGGCCTGTTCCTGCGTAAGACCATCTACATCGCAGAGCTTCAATGCTTCTATTTCATCCCTGTACAATGGAATGCTTTCAATTTCGGTCATGGGAATCCCCGTGGGTTTGAACGCCCTGCCCTTCATGGGGCAGGCACATAGCCTCTCTTTCTTGCTCCGGGGAGACATGTCACTTCGAGTCCATAATGTGCATATGCACATTATAGTCTGATACGGGTAATCCTGTCAATATTGATATGAAGACGTCTTATTACTTGAGGAACGGATGGATAAAATCTCAAAGTGTCGTCATTTCCGGACCTGGCTGGCAGGCAGGTCCGGAGTCTTTCCTGCTTTCCGAAGGGATTTCCGAACTGCCCTCCTGACCGGAATCCCTTGTTATAGTGACGACTGTAAGTTTCTCAATTGTCGAAGCGGTAATCGACTTTCCGGCTGCAAGAGTCAGTCGTTCAGAAGTGAGTAAAGAAGTCTGCCGAGCTCTTCCATTTCATAGGGCTTGGACAGGGCGGCCTTAAAGCCGTATCTTCCGAAATTCGCCAGGATGGAATCTTCCGAATAGCCGCTTCGACAGCCCCTCTATCCGATCGCCCGGACAGGTAGCTTTGCGCCACACGGTTACCCGCGTCTTGCCCTTTCGGAGGCTATTTCCTTCACCTGGAGAAACACATCCTGCAGCAAATGTCAAGAACGGTGAGGGGAAGGCCGCAGCGACACTCGGTGAAGGCTCCTGTGGAGCTTGGGAGAAACGATTGTCATTGCCCGTTCGGCCTCCTTCTGCGATAATGTATAGAAAAGGTTTTACAGGGACGGACGATGACCGCCACAAATTAAACAGTACTTGCCTCATCCCGTCAAATTAGTATAAAGTCATTATCCAAGGGCTGTTCTGAGCCGGGCGGAAAAATAAGGAGAAGAAATCGTTTATGCCGAAAGTGAAATTCGCTCTGTCGCATCTCGGGAAATTGATGTTCATCCTGCCGTCCTGGATCGCGGCAGCCGTGGTGCTGGCGGGATGTTCCGCCGGTCCTGATTTCCATCGGCCAGAGGCGCCGGCGACTGAGAGATATACACGGGCAGCTCTGCCGGAAAAAACCGTCTCGGCTCCGGGTACCGCCGGTGCCGCCCAATACCTGTTTTCCGGCCGGGACATACCTCCCCAGTGGTGGGAGTTGTTCCGTTCCGGGGCCCTGGACGGGCTGATACGCAAGGCGCTGAAGGACAGTCCCACGCTTTCCGCCGCAGAGGCCGCACTGCGCAATGCGCAGGAAAATCTGACCGCACAAACGGGTGTGGTCCTCTATCCCGCCATTGATGCCAAGGGGACCGTTTACCGCCAAAGGTTCTCCGGGGCTTCGTTCGGCGAGCCCGGCATAGGCGTACTCTTTACCCTCTATAACGCGTCGGTTGATGTCTCTTACACTTTAGACCTGTTCGGCGGCGGTCGCCGGGAACTGGAGGCGCTGCGGTCTCAGGTCGATTACCAGCGCTTTCAGCTGGAGGGGGCGCACCTGACGCTCACCTCCAATATCGTTACGGCTGCAGTTAGGGAGGCGTCCCTGCGGGCACAGATCGAGTCCACCAGGGAGGTTGTGGCGGACCAGGAAAAACAGCTCGAAGTCGTCCGGCGCCAGTTCGACCTGGGAGGCGTGTCGCGTTCGGACGTGCTGGCTCAAAGTGCCCAGGTTGCCCAGACACGGGCCACCCTGCCGCCGCTCGAAAAAGCACTGGCACAGACCCGGCACCTCCTGGCGGCTCTTTCAGGCGGTATGCCCGGCGACGCGGTGCTGCCTGAATTTACACTTGGTGAGTTTCGGCTGCCGCAGGAGCTTCCGGTCAGTCTGCCGTCTCTGCTGGTGCGTCAGCGACCGGACATACGCGCTTCGGAGGAACTGCTGCACGCGGCAAGCGCACAGATCGGGGTGGCTACAGCCAATCTCTATCCCCAGGTCACCCTAACGGGCGAATATGGATCGGAGGCCACCAAATTCCATAACCTTTTCGGCAGCGGTACATCCATATGGAATATAAGCGCGGGGCTTCTGCAGCCCCTCTTTCACGGAGGAGAGCTTACAGCAAAGCGCCGCGCCGCGATTGCCGCTTACGACCAGGCGGCGGCGCAATATCGCGAGACGGTTCTGCAGGCCTTCCGGAATGTAGCCGATGTCCTGAGGGCCCTTGAAGACGACGCTCGCACCCTCAAGGCTCAGTCCCAGGCCGAAGCAGCTGCACGCGCCACCCTCGACCTCGTCGAGAGACAGTTCAATCTCGGTGCAGTGAGCTATCTTTCCCTGCTCAATGCCCAGCGGCAATACCGTTTGGCCCGTGTCGTACTCGTTCGGGCCCAGGCTGCCCGTTTGGCGGACACCGCTGCGCTCTTCCAGGCTCTGGGAGGCGGCTGGTGGAACAGGCAGGCGGGGGATGACGCCCGGGCCGCGGCGATGACGGAAGAAAAGGAGTAGGGGCGGCGCATGCCGTGCAGGCACCGGGCGACAGATAAGGCGAATATTACGTAATGGGGAGGACTATGTAATGATAAAACGCATGGTAATCATGCTGCTGGCCGCAGGCATCCTTTTCGGGGCCATTTTCGGCTATCACGCCTATAAGGCAAGCATGATGAAGAAGTCAATGGCCTCCTTCAGGCCGCCGCCGGCCACGGTATCAACCATAAAGGCCGAATATCAGACCTGGCAGCCTGAGCTCAAGGCAGTCGGCAGTCTGAGGGCCGTCCGCGGTGTGGACGTTACCAGTGAGGTTTCGGGGCTGGTCCAGACAGTTTTCTTTACGTCGGGAGACGATGCAAAAGAGGGCCAGGCGCTGGTGCAGTTGAACGCGGACACGGACATAGCGAAACTGCACTCTCTTCAGGCAGAAGCAGACCTTGCAAAAATAGTCTATGACCGGGACAGTAAACAGTTCGCCGCACAGGCGATAAGCAGGGCAGTTCTCGACTCGGATGCTGCGGACCTCAAGAACAAGAGAGCGCTGGCGGCCCAGCAGGCCGCCTTGGTAGAAAAAAAGACGATCAGGGCCCCCTTTGGCGGAAGACTCGGCATTACTACGGTAAATCCCGGACAGTTTGTGAACCCCGGCGACAATATAGTGACATTGCAATCTCTTGATTCCATCTATGCGGATTTTTATCTGCCCCAGCAGGACCTTTCCCGCATCTCTCTCGGGCAGAAAGTTACCGCCTCAACGGATACTTATCCCGGCCGTACTTTCAGGGGGACGATTACGGCGATCAATCCCAAGGTGGAGACCTCAACCCGCAACGTCCAGGTCGAGGCCACTATAACCAATCCGCGACATGAACTTCTGCCGGGGATGTTTGCGACGGTCGTCGTCAGGGCGGGCAAGGTCCACCGGTATCTCACTCTCCCCCAGACGGCTGTGACTTATAACCCTTACGGAGATACGGTCTTTGTGGTGGAGGAAAAGGGAAAGGGTCCGGAGGGCAAGCCGGTTTTGATTGCCAGACAGACCTTTGTAACCGTAGGCCCGACGCGCGGTGACCAGGTTGCGATCCTGAAAGGGATAAAGGAAGGAGAGATCGTTGTGACGAGCGGGCAGGTTAAGCTTAAGAACGGAAGCAGGGTAACGATAAACAACAAAGTCAGGCCCAGCAACGAGGCCAACCCCAAGCCGGTGGACGAGTAAAAGAAAGCAGATGCATTTTACCGATATTTTCATACGACGTCCGGTGCTTGCCACGGTGGTCAGCCTGTTGATACTCGTGCTGGGACTGCGCTCCATGGGGGTGCTGCCGATCAGGGAGTATCCGGAGACCCAGAACGCGGTGGTGACCGTGTCTACCACCTATTTCGGGGCCGATCCGGAGCTGGTTGCCGGATTTATCACTACTCCGCTGGAAAACTCGATCGCCCAGGCAAACGGCATCGATTATCTCACCTCTTCTAGCACGCAGGGCGTCAGCACCATCCAGGCCAACCTTCGTCTGAATTACGACCCGAACAAGGCGCTGACCGAGATCAACACGAAGGTCAACGCGGTTATCAATCAGCTGCCGAGGGAGTCCGAGCAGCCGGTGATCACCGTGGCGGTGGGCGAGGAGATAGATTCCATGTATATCGGCTTTTACAGCGATCTTCTGCCCACGAACAAGATCACCGACTACCTGATCCGGGTCGTCCAGCCGAAGCTGCAGACGGTAGAGGGCGTACAGACGGCCGAGATCCTGGGGGCCAAGCAGTTTGCCATGCGCGCGTGGCTCGACCCCAAGAAGATGGCCTCTTACGGCGTGTCAGGGACGGACGTGAGCAACGCCCTTGCCGCGAACGACTTCATTTCCGCGGTGGGACGCACCAAGGGGCAAATGGTGACCGTGGAACTCACGGCCGCGACGGGACTGCACTCCGTGGAAGAATTCCGGGACCTCGCGATCAAGTCCCGGAACGGCGCCATCGTCCGTCTGGGTGATGTGGCCAATGTTACGCTCGGCGCGGAAAACTACGATACCGCCGTGGCTTTTGACGGGAAAAAAGCGGTTTACATAGGGATCAAGGTGGCGCCGACGGCCAACCTCCTGACAGTTATCAAGAATGTCCATAAGGTATTCCCGTCGATACAGGGACAGCTGCCCGAAGGCCTGAACGGCCGCATCGTCTACGACGCCACAAAGTATGTCAACAGCTCTATAGATGAGGTCATACGAACGCTGCTCGAAGCCCTGCTCATCGTGACGATGGTGATCTTCCTCTCTCTCGGTTCCGTAAGGTCGGTGATCATACCGACCATCGCTATCCCCTTGTCCCTGATCGGAGCGTTCTTTATCATGCTGGTGCTGGGCTACTCGATAAACCTGCTGACGCTGCTCTCCCTTGTGCTGGCGATCGGTCTTGTCGTCGATGATGCCATTATCGTGGTTGAGAACGTGCATCGACACATGGAGGACGGGATGTCCTCCGTGCCGGCGGCGATACAGGGCGCCCGCGAACTGGCGGGTCCGATCATCGCCATCTCGGTGGTGCTGGTGGCAGTCTACGTTCCGATAGGCTTCATGGGCGGCCTCACGGGCGCGCTCTTTACGGAATTTGCCTATACGCTGGCAGGTGCGGTGGCGGTGTCGGCGGTGATCGCCCTGACGCTGTCACCCATGATGTGTTCGCGTTTTCTCAAATCTTACGGAGGTAGTGAGAAGCGTCGTTTCGGCGATTTCGTTGACCGTCAGTTCGGCCGTCTTCGCAGCGCTTACGGCAAGGTACTTCACGGTGCGCTCAACTACCTCCCGGTCACGGGCTTGTTTGCCCTCATCATTCTCGTAAGTATCTATTTTCTGTATGCGAACTCAAAAAAGGAACTCGCGCCGGACGAGGACCAGGGTATTATAATCACGCTCCTCACGGCGGCGCCGGACGCCACTTTGCAGCAGACCCAGCTTTACTCGAAACAGGTATACAAGATCGTCAGCAGTTATCCGGAAACCGACCATGTTTTTCAACTCGACGGTATCAGCGGGCTCAATTCGGGCATAGCAGGAATGGTGTTGAAGCCGTGGGACGAACGGAACCGTACATCGATGCAGTTACAGCCAATAGTGCAGAGGCACCTGGGCGAGATTGCCGGGGTGCGCACGGTTGCGTTCCTCAGGCCGCCGCTGCCCGGCGCCGGAAGAGGACTGCCGGTGCAGTTCGTGATAGGAACTACTGAGTCTTTCGCCCGCCTGAACGGGGTATCGCAGTCTCTCATAGATAAGGCCCGCTCCACCGGAATGTTTGCTTACATAGACACCGACCTCAAGATCGACAAACCCCAGACTACCGTGCAGTTCGACCGCGACAAGGCCGCCCAGATGGGCCTGACCATGAGCGACATCGGAAGCGCCCTGGGATCGATGCTGGGCGGCGGTTACGTCAACTACTTCAGCCTTGCTGGCCGCTCCTACAAGGTCATTCCTCAAGTAATGCAGAGGGACAGGCTCAACGCCGACCAGTTGCAGGACTATTATGTCAACACATCTTCCGGCTCATCCATCCCGGTGTCGACCATCGCCAGTCTGAAGACGACCGTGGTGCCGGAGTCTCTCAACCATTTCCAGCAGCTCAACTCCGCCACCATATCTGCCGTCACGGTTCCCGGTGTCTCCCTCGGCCAGGCCTTGACCACCCTGCAAAACATCGGAAAGGAAGTGCTCCCCCAGGGTTACAGTGTCGATTACTCCGGTCAGTCGCGGCAATATGTGCAGGAATCTAGCGCCCTGATCGTCACTTTTTTCTTCGCACTTATCATCATCTTTCTTGCCCTTGCGGCCCTGTTTGAAAGTTTCCGTGATCCCTTCACGGTACTTGTGAGCGTGCCCATGTCGATCTGCGGGGCCATGATCTTTATCAGTCTGGGGGTCGGGGACGCCAGCCTGAACATTTACACCGAAGTAGGTCTCGTTACGCTCATCGGCCTTATCAGCAAACACGGCATACTTATCGTTCAGTTCGCCAACGATCTCCAGAGAGAGGGCAAGAGTAAGCGGGAGGCGGTGGAGATGGCGGCGGCTATCCGGCTGCGGCCGATACTGATGACAACTGCGGCCATGGTTCTGGGCGTTCTGCCGCTTGTGACGGCGTCAGGCGCAGGTGCAGCGGGGCGCTTCAACATGGGGCTGGTGATCATGACGGGCATCTCCATCGGCACCCTGTTTACCTTGTTCGTGGTGCCGGCTATGTATATGTTCCTCGCCGCCGAACACGCCAAAAGGGGGCCCGCCGAAGGTGCGCCGGAGGAGCCGGCAACGTCATAAGCCACGGTAATCCGGACCTGGAAATTATGAACCTTCGCGGGGCGCTATTTTCTTGAAGAGGGTGATCTTATTCCGTCTTCTCCCGGGCTGCTGACGCCCCCCGGTCACCTTGCCGATGACCTTCTTCGGGCGACTACCGGCCTTTGCCCTGCTGCTGGAACGGGTGTTCCTCCGGACGCCCGATCGTGCCGGCCTGATATTGGCGGTAGTTCCTGTTGGTCCGGCCGTTGCCGCGGATTATCGGATGAACCGGCTCTTTCCGGGACTGGTCCTCTTCAGTCTGGGAATGGGACTTTTCATCCAGGCCATTACATAAGCACCGCAGTCAGCTCATTCTCCCTGAACTTTTCCCTTCTTTCTTCGTTTCCCGCCGAATCCCTGTAAATGAGTTCATCCGATTCGAGGTCATATTCCGGAATTCGGTAGTCGTTCCACCTGTTCAGAAAGTACTCGTAGAAAGGGACATAAAGGCTGCCGGGATCCTGGTTGTACCTGAAAACATATTCAGGCATGAGCTGTACGTCGAGTCCGGCATGGTAATGTTTGACCCATACGTAATCGTCCGATATCGCCATTTTCAGAAAGGGCACTTCATCGTAGAGTTTGAGTCTGACGTTTTTCTGAGCCGCTTTAAGGCTCTTTAGAACATCTATGCTCTTCCCGATCTGCTCCCTCAACTTTTCGATCGTTATACCGGGATCCAGGATGCCCTTGGCTCTGATTCTCGCTCCGTCACTGGAAGGGTTGAGCAGCATTATCCTCGCCTCCCGGCAGTTCCTGATCACCGCATGAAGGTCACTCTTCTCATCTACAAAAGTCCTGAAGCCCGTCGAGCCGATCACCATGATATTCCGGGCAATGCCGTTGCTCTCCTTCAGCCTCCTGTCCCTGTTCCGGGCAAGAAACCCCGTCGATGAAGAAACGGAGACCAGACCCGCCTTCTTCGCCATCCCTGCAAGTCTCCGGTATCTCCAGTTCCTTCCGATATAGTTGAAAAGAAGGATGAGGATTATGGCCAGAGATATTTCGAACGAGGTAAGGAATATCTTTTCGTTTCCTATGGAAGCCCACAGTATCAGGGACTTTCGGGCTATAAAGTCGGCAGTATAAGGCAGTGACAGTGCAATGGATGCACTCAGGACTATAAGGCCGACATGATAGAGAATATGGGCAGGGCCGTTGATGATTTCTTTGAGATGTATATTCTTAAACATGGTAACCTCGAATTGTTCTTAAAAGGCCTTATGACCGGATACTTCTCAGGAAAAAACAATAAGAGTCGTAAGGAGGAGGAAGGCGAAATCCTGTTTCGCGCTGTGACCTTCGGAGGAAATTTGTTCAGAAAGAGAGACCACCATCTGAAGACGGTTATCACTAAGCGCAGGGAGTTTTTCCTCTATCTTTTTAAGCAGTCTTTCGTCTTGAACCCTTTTTTTGACCACCGAGAGGACCTTGAACATCTCCGATGAATGATCCAGGAGATAATAATGGGTGACGCCTGCGGCATGTGCAGTCGAAAGCCCCGGTGAGACATCGGGCATGCCGCCATCCTCTGCACGCCCATCGAGGGGGGGCATCCTCACGGGTTCATTTGTCCTGACTGTGATACTTTTCGGGCTGGCCGGGGCCGTCTCCTTTGCATACGCAGCAAAAGAGGCATCGGCAATACACAGAGTAAATATGATGGTTATAAAGAGTAGAAAAGTTCTTTCATGTCTCATAACTTACACCTCCGCGATATCCACACTTTATTGCAACTGAGGCTAAAAGCATTGTATCACGAAGACGCCGAAAGGGGCATTAAATTATCTTAATCCGCTCGAAGCATCAAAGCCGCGGTCAGGGAATGAGGAGATGCCGTCTGTCTGTTCATGTCCGGCAGAAAAGCAGAGGTCCGGGGTTGAACCGTGCCTGTATATTCGGAGTCTTGCCTGAAATCCTGCTTTCTCCTGCAAGCCTCTGTTCCGCGGGAATGACGGCCTAATCACAACCACCGCTTGAACAGGTGAAAAAACCATTCTCTCAGACGTGGAAAGAGCGGCCTTTTTTCCCACTGGGCGAGAGTCACCTGTCTGGATTCGGCAAGGTCCCTCTGGAACATATGCTCCATCTGAACCGCGAACTGCCTGCTCAGAATGACGGCGTTTACCTCGTTGTTGCTGGCGAAACTCCAGAAGTCCATGTTCGTAGAGCCTACTGTAGACCATATACCGTCTATGACGGCCGTCTTGGAATGCAGAATGGCCTTTTGTCTCTCGTAAAGCTTTACTCCCGCTTCCAGTAGCCTTGAGTAGTAATAGCGACCCGCGTAAAAGGCCAGTGCCTCATCGCTTGAACCGGGCAGGATAATTTTCACGTCGGCTCCGCGCTTTGCCGCGCCGGTGAGAGCTTTTATCGTCTGTTCGTCAGGCACGAAGTAGGCGTTTGTCAGATGTATCGTATGTGCCGCGTAAGTGAATGCCGAAACGTACATGATGTAGGTGGTCCGGTTTATATCCCCGGGTCTGCTCCCCACGACCCGGATAAGGTCACTCCCCTGAGGCTTCAATACCGGGAAATATTCACTTTCCGGGAGTTCGGGGCCCTTCTGCCGCTTCCATGTTTCGAGGAAAAGCTTCTGGAACTCAGCTACTACCGGTCCCTCGATCTGCACGTCGGTGTCCCTCCAGACTTCTTTTTTGTCCCCGCTGCGCTCCGGTCCGGAAAGACCGCTCGAATAGACCTGGCTGATATTGACGCCGCCCGTAATGGCGATTCTGCCGTCGACCACCATGATCTTACGGTGGTCGCGACGGGTGATTAGCCATTCCTTACGCACATCCAAAGGATTGATCGGGTTGAATTCCAACACTCTGACTCCCCCCTCACGGAGACGATCAAAAAATGAAGCGGGGGTCCCGAAGCTTCCGGCACTGTCATATATCACATTGACCTCCACTCCCTCGGACTGCTTTAAAAGAAACAGATCTGCCAGCTTGCGGCCGATTCTGTCGTTGTTGAAGATAAATGTCTCGAAGTTAATATGGTCCCTTGCATTTGCGATGGCTCTGAACATGGCCCGATACGTGCTCTCGCCGTCTATGAGAAGCGTCGCCTTGTTCCCCTTCACCAGAGGACTGGCACTGAACAGTTCCATGACGGCTACATGACGCTCCAGCATGTCCGTTGACCGGACCTGTCGCTTCAGCCTGTCAATAACCTTTCGTCTCTCTCCTTCAGGCAAGGCTCCTTCTGCACCCATAATGGAGGGGGTTTTTCCCTCAAGGGAAATGTCATGGATCAAGGGGGTGACATCAGGCAGGCTGGCACAACCCTCGGCAATAAGCAGGAAGAGACAGAAAGAAAGAAAAAAA
>JARRRI010000006.1:0-76781 GCA_037380845.1 Candidatus Sulfobium sp.
TTATTTGCGGTATCCAGGATCGTATAACCTGTAATGACCGAGTGGGAGCGGCCGTTGAGCCGCGAAAGCATTCGCCTCGCATCCCGTTCGCCGCGCGGTTTTCCGAGGAGTTCACCTTCAAACAGGAGGAAAGTGTCTGCCGCAATGATAAGGGCGTTGCGGTATTTCGGGGCAACAGCCTCAGCTTTTTGCCGGGAAAGAAAACGGGCCAGTCTGTGGGGTTCCATGAGGTGGTCCATCGCTTCTTCATAGGTCCCCGGGTCGACGCGGAATTGCAATCCCGTAAGTGCGAGGATCTCCCTTCTCCGGGGTGAAGCGGAAGCCAGTACTATCTTCCTCTTTCTAAACGAATTGTCCGGCAGCATATCCTGAAGACCACGCCCACTGAAGGTTGAATCCGCCCAATTGTCCCGTCACATCCATTACTTCACCCACAAAATACAGGCCTGCAACCTTCTTTGCCTCCATCGTTTTCGAAGACAGTTCCCTTGTATCTATCCCTCCCAGCGTCACTTCGGCCCTGGAAAAGCCCGCTGTCCCGGCCGGCACTATTTCCCACCGGTGGAGAGCCAGGGCGATCTTTCTCAGCTCCCTGTCTGAATATTGGTTCATCGGCTTCGAAGCGAAGAATATATCGCTCCAGGTTTGAATAAATCGCTTCGGGAGATAGCCCGCAAGCAGGTTGCGCATTTCGACTTTCCGTTGTCTCTTACTCAAAAATATCTCATATGCGTTCCCTCGCGGCAATAAATCCAGCAGGAGAGGCGTTCCCTCTCTCCAGTAAAGTGAAGCCTGGAGAAGAGCCGGGCCGCTCAGACCCTCGCGGGTAAGAAGGACGCTCCCGCGAAAAGTCTTGCCGGAGCAAGTCACGGCTGTGTCGAAGGAGATTCCCGCCAGAGTGCCGAAAGTTGTCCTGTCTCTCCGGCCCCACTGGAGGGGTACGAGGGCGGGCCTGAGGGGCGTGACGTTCAGGCCGAACCGGCGCGCTGTGCGGTGGCCGAAGCCGGTGGCCCCGAGCTGCCGGAAGGAAACGCCGCCTGTTGCGACAACCAGGGAGTGAGACCGGAAACGTCCCAGGTTAGTGTCGACCGCAAAGAAGTCCTGCTTCTTTATGCCTGAAACCCGGCAGTTCAGACGTATTTCGACATCCGATGAATCGCATTCCTTTTCGAGCATTCCAACGATTTCCAGGGAGCCGTTGTCGCAGAACAAACGACCATCTTCTTCATGGTAACGGATGCCGTGTTTTTCGAGCAGGCCGATAAATTCCTGCGATCCGAAACGGGCGAGGGCGGATGTGCAGAATCCCGGGTTCTCAGACTGATAATTTCCGGGCGAAGTATTCAGGTTTCCGAAATTGCATCTTCCGCCTCCCGAAACACGTATCTTTTTGCCTGTGACCGGTGCATGGTCTATCACCATAACCGAGCGTCCGCGCGCCCCGGCCTCCGCGGCGCACATAAGCCCCGCGGCCCCCGCGCCGATTACGATGACGTCCCTGTAATGTTTCGCCGAACTGTCGCAGGCCTGATATGGGACTGCCATGAATCACTCCTTCCGGTAAAGCATGCCTGGGGGCCCTGCCTTGGTGAAGTCTATGATGGCACGACTGCGGAGGAATTTCAATTTCGGGCGTACTCACAGCGTCATTGCCGCCAGGGCTGTTTGAATTAGTCCGACAAGACTCCCGAACCGGATTCAGAGGTGACGGTGACAGGCGGATGTGGACAGTATGGATGTATCCTTCCGTTCTGTTTCGATTAAAGATCTCTTCTGAAACTGATAAAATGGAACATGGAGTTTATGGATTCTTACATAGGGAAGTATATAGTGCAATCGGTTTTCCATTCGCTGGTGGCACTGCTGATGGTGGAAATGTCCCTTCGCATATGGCAGACTGAGAGCGCCAGTGAGAGGTTCATGTACCGGCTGCAGGTCATCATACTGCCTTTTATAATGTACCCCGTCTTTCAGCTCATAAACCCTGCACGGGGGTCCCTCTATTTCGTCGAAGATTCCGCCTTTTTCAGCAGCATGAGGTGGCTGAGGCTCGATCTTTTCGGGCAGGTGCCTTTCTATTTCCTTTTTCTTGCCGTTCTTCTGGCCGTCTCGGTCCTGGTTGTTGTCCAGGAAGTGGTTCCGGTCGTGAAGCATTCCTTAGACAAAAACGGGGAATTCCCGGGGACGCCGGCTTCGCCGGAGGTCAAAGGTATGGTGGAAGAGATGAGCACTGCCATGAACATCGACAATCCTTCAGTCTTCCTCTTGGACAAGACGACACCTGTTATATATACGACGGGGACAAAGAGTCACTCCATTGTCATTTCCAGGGGCCTTGTCAGAGTCTTCGACGAAAGACAGCTCAGAAGCGCGCTTGCACACGAGCTTGCGCACATAGTACGGAGGAGTAATATAACTACTCTTCTGGTTTTTCTTGTTCGCATCTGTATGTTTTATAACCCGGTGAGCCTTTTGGAATTCCGCAGGATCGTCCAGGACGACGAGCATATTTGTGACGATATAACGATCTCGGTAACCCGTGATCCGAAGGCGCTTGCGGCTGCGCTTAAAGTGTTTTATGCCGGCCCCGGCCGGAAAAGCGGCGGGGGTGAACACGTCAGTGTATCTGCCCTGAGCGACAGCATCGAAAGATCGAGTCACGATCTGCTGCTGAAGGAAAGGATTGCACGACTCGAAAATAGTGATAATCTGGAATATCAGCAGCCGGGATGGGGCAGATATTTGCTGACCCTCGGTGCGATAGTGGTTGTGAATTATTATGTGGTATGAAGGGTGAGATGGCTGGATTGAAGAAATACCTGCTGTTTGTGGTGATGGTGGCGGCAGTGGTGTTCGCACTCAGGCTTCTCAACTGGGTGCCTCTGTCTGTCGAGAAGGGCACGGTCCGTAAATACCGGACCATCGAGGACGTCCAGCGGGATCTGGGAATTAGGAAAATCCTCCTTCCGTCCTATTTCCCCCAACGTCTCTCGTGGCCGCCGTCCGAAATATTCGCCCAAAGCAGACCATATCCGATGATAATCATGTATTTCACCGACGAGAAGACCGGCAAAATCGTACTTGCCATAAGTCAGACCGGCTCTGGAAGCAGTGAGGCTCCCGCGCTGAGAATAGAACCCCATCGAATAGTGAAAGAAGAAAAGGTCATGCTGAAAGGCAGAGAAGCCAGGTTGTACCTTGCTTCCTGCCGGGGAGGGGGAGTTTGCAATTCTCTGACCTGGCAAGAAGCCGACTATTCCATGAAGGTGGTCGACAGAGGGCCGGAAAAAGAGCTCATCAGGATATCTGAAAGCATGCTTTCGGAGTAAACGGTAAGGCGCATGGCGCTCAGGGCAGAGCGCATGGCTTCGAATCGACAAAAGAAAGTCTGCAGCAAGTGCCCTCCTTGGCGCAGAAACGGTGCGACTTCGATTTAATTTAGTTGCTGACAGCCGATAACTGAATGCTTACAGCCATGCCGTTTGCATTTCAGTATTGCCTTTACTCCATACGCTATCCCCCCTGCGTCTTTTTGCCTTACCGGACTAGGTAACAATTCCCATGCAAATAGGAAAAACATCCAATTGTTCCGGAACGGCGGAAAGAGTAACCTGAAATCAGAGGGACAGAAAATAAACAGTCAAAGACCCCTGGAGGGTCGGAAAGGAAGGTGGGAGATGTTGAAGTTAAAGAACATAGGCGGAGAGAGTGTCAAGGCAGGGACCTACTGGAACTTCTCGACAGGAGACAGGGTCCAGATGGAGAGTGCAGGTATACTGCCGGGGAATGAAAGTCACAGCTACTACAAATTTCCACCGGCCGTCGTTTTGATTCTCGGACCGGTGCTCGGGCTGGCTTATGCAGTATTTCTTCCTTTCATAGGGATAGCGATGCTCGCGGGGGTTCTGGGGAAGAAGGTCTTCGGAGGAGCCGTGGAGACAGCTCGCAAAGGGGCGACCTTCAGCTGGAGACCGAGCGAAGCATACCTCGCAGGAAAGAAGGGCGAGCCGGAGGAGAAGAAAGAGGATAAGGAAAGGCGTGAGTAAAAGAATTGATAACAGGGGCTGCAAATGGCAGCCCCTGTTACGTAAAACAGGAAACCGGAGGGACCCATGCCGACCTATAAAAGAGCAGCAGCAATTCTGGCACTTGCGGTACTGGTGATTCTTGCAGGAGAGAGTCGTGCCTCGTACAATACGGGGGGAGAAGCGGCTATTTGTCTCGGCTGTCACAGCAGCAGAGACATGGCGGCAAAGTTTAAAAACGGCGAAACCATGTCGATCTATGTGGACCAGGGACTCCTTGGCGCATCAGCCCATAAGAACCTGGGCTGTTCCTCATGCCATTCCGATGTTTCCCTGGATAACCATCCGGCCGGTATGAAATTTACGAGCAGGAAGGCATTCAGCGCTAAAGCCTCGGGAGCCTGCAGGAAATGTCACGGTTTCAGGAGCGGTCTTCATGCCCGCATGCTGGCCAAACTGAAAACGGTGGTCTGCACGGATTGCCACGGCTTTCACGACGTGAGGCCCGTAGAAGCCGGAATGGATTCCTGCCACGGCTGCCACCGGTATAAGCTTGTGATGCCATTCAAGGACGGAAGCGTGGAATCCGTGCACGTAGAGGAAGGAATCCTGAAGAATTCCGTCCACAACAAGCTGAGGTGCGTTGACTGCCACTTCGGCTTTTCCTCGAAAGAGCACCCGGTCCGGGCATTCGAAAGTAAAAGGGATTTCACCATAGTATCGACGGAGATCTGTCGCAGATGCCACTTTGATAAATACACCAAGACACTTGAGAGCATCCATTTCAATATCCTTGTGAAAGGAAACCTGGGGGCGCCCGTATGTGTGGACTGCCACGGAGCGCACAGTGTGGAGTCGGGAAGGAAAGAGAAGAACAGGAGCGCGCGGAAATGCAAACAATGCCATGCGCTTATATACGCCGCCTATACGCACAGTGTGCACGGCAACGCCTTGATATCCGACAACAACCAGGACGTACCGGTCTGTTCTGACTGTCATCGCGCCCACGATATCAGTGACCCAAGGCTGACGGACTTCAGGAACAATATCCCCCAGATGTGCGGCAACTGTCATTCTAACCGGGGACTGATGAAAAAATACGGCCTTTCTACGGCGGTCCTTGCATCTTATCTCGAGGATTTCCACGGTGTGACCCTTTCCTTTTACAAAAAGCAGGACGGTCCGGTGAGGCACATCGCCGTCTGCACGGACTGCCACGGCATCCACGACATCACCAAAGTGAAAGGACCCGGCGCAACCATTCTCAAGGCGAATCTCGTGACGAGATGCCAGAGGTGCCATCCCGGCGCTACGGAGAACTTCCCCGACAGCTGGATATCCCACTACGAACCTGACTTCAAGAGGGCTCCTCTTGTATATGTAATCAACAGTATCTATTCTGTGTTCATCCCGTTCATGATCGTGGGACTGGTGCTGCAGATCATCCTGCATATATGGAGGTATGCCGTGAACAGGTGAGAAGGGTGCGCCGGATGATGCGGACCGAAGAAGCCTTGTCATCTCTATTTCTGAAAATGGCATTTTTGTGAATGGTAAAAGCGGATGTTAAGGAGGAAGGACATGAGTGACAAACATCACAAAGAATACATGAAAAGGTTCAATGTCTACCGGGTAATCGAGCATCAGGCCGCCGCGGTCACTTTTACAGTGCTGGCCGTGACCGGCCTCGCCCAGAAGTTCCATGATGCCTCGTGGGCTCAGTGGGTCATCATGAACCTGGGGGGAATAGACGCGTCGAGGGTCATTCACCGGACTACCGGCCTGATTTTTGCCTTCTTGACGGTGCAGCATATACTTGTGGCCTCTTACGGGACGATGTTCAGAAAGTGGGCCCCCTCCATGGTGATCAACAGAAAAGATTTTACGGACGTAATCGATAACCTGAAATACTACTTCGGAATGGCGGAGAAGCCGGCTCGTTGCGACCGCTATGATTACAAACAGAAGTTCGAATACTGGGGCGTCGTGGTGGGGGGCATACTGATGATCCTGACGGGCCTGACACTGTGGTTTCCCACAGTGATATTCAGGGTGGCGCCTGTTTTGCCCGGGCAGATCATTCCGGCCGCAAAGGCGGCCCATACGAACGAGGCCATGCTTGCTTTCCTCGTGATCGTCATATGGCATATCTACAACTCGGTTTTCAGTCCGGAGGTCTTTCCGCTGGACAGCGGTATTTTCACCGGAAAGATCGCGAAGGAACGGATGGTCCATGAGCACCCGGTCGAGTATGAAAGAATTATGGGGGTGCAGCTCGGGGAGACCCACACCGAAGGCCCCGTTGACTTGAGAGACGTGAGCTGACCCCGAGCGTTGGAGGAATCTTTTTGCAAGGCAGGTAAAGAAGGACGCTGTCCCGACCGGAAAAGCAGGACAGGTCAGCCGTCATTCCCTCACATTGGGAATGACGGCTGATAAGGACTCGATTACAAATATGGAAGGTCGTGTGAAGATGGCCGGAATATGCATTGGCACCTCTTGTCTTGTCTGCTATAATCTGAATACAAGAGGGGGGAATGCAGAAAAAAATAATAATCTCCACGATGCTCAGCGTTATCGTTATATTGCTGAGTCTCGGCATAATCAGCAACCTCAGCATCCACGACAGCATAAAACACTCGCTATCGAAAAGGTCTGAACTGGCCGGGCTGCTCGCCAAATATACTGACTCACTGCTTCAAGGCAATCTCACAAGGCTATATGACATTTCGCTCAGTGGCGCCATAGACCTGAATGACGGGGATTGGCGGCCGGAGGCCGGCGCCCTGAAAACGGCCTACCAGTATTCCATTTTTACCGACGGGATTTTTCTTCTCGACCTGAACGGGGATATCGTTTACACGTATCCGTTCGGACAGATGAAGAAGAGAAACCTCATGAAAATTCCATACGTACACAGGACTCTTGAAGAGCGGAAGGCCGTCGTTTCGAACATCTATACAGAGGAGCCGACAAAAAGAAAAGTCATATATGTACTGGTGCCGCTGAGGGGCCGGGAGGGCGAAGTAATCGGCGCAGTAGGCGGGGAGATTAATCCTACCAACTATATTCTGACGAATGTAATAAAGAGTATAGCTCCTGGCACGGATACCGTTATAGAACTGGTAGACAGCTACGGGGTGGTGATAGCTTCGAACAACCCGGTGCGGGTTTTTGCATGCAGCGATCGCAACAAGGTTTTGGGCAACCTGATAGCATCAAAGAAAAAGGCGGTGATGGAGTGTCACCGGTGCCACGGGGAAGCGGGTGAACAGGGCGACGTCGATTTCCGGAGGACAACAGACATGCTTGCTTTTGCCCCTCTTTCCGAGGCGCCCTGGGGTGTTACCGTCAGGGAGCCGCAGAAAGAAGTTTTTGCTCCGTCTTCGGGTCTGAAAAAGAAATTTGTAATACTGGGGTTTATATCGGCGGGCACGGCACTGCTACTGGCCATGGGCATGAGCAAGAGCATCGTTAATCCCATCAAGTCTCTCATTCGTGCCACGAACCGTATCGCGGAAGGTAACCTTAAGGACCCTGTGAGGGCCGTCTCCAGGGATGAAATCGGGACGCTGAGCGAGAGCTTCGAAATCATGAGACAGAGGTTGTCCGATTCGAATGAGAAATTTCAGAAATATAATGCGCAGCTTGAAATGCGTGTAATAGAAAGGACCAGGGAGCTTCAGCAGAGCCGGAAGCGTCTTGCCGTCCTGCTTCACGAGGTCATACGTGCTCAGGAGGACGAGCGGAAGAGGATAGCCCGGGAACTGCATGACGAAACGAGCCAGTCCATAGCGGCCCTGGGAATGTCGATCGAGATAGCCGCGATCTCCTATAAAGGAAAGGAACTGTCGTCGGAGCATATAGCCGAGCTCAGTGGCAGGGTCACCCAGTTGCTTGAAGGAATCAGCCGTATTATACAGGACCTGCGCCCGCCCGTACTGGATGATCTCGGCCTCGAGTCGGCCGTCCGCTGGCTTCTGGAAAACCACCTTGCGGAAAAGGGCATACGATATGAGTTGAATTGTTCCGATGAATTTCATAACCTGATTACGGACAGTGAAACCATCCTGAACGAGAAGACGGTGCTCATGCTCTTCAGGGTGATTCAGGAGGCGATCATAAATATATACAAACATTCCCGGGCTACCGTCGTTAAGGTGGCGCTGTCTTATGAGGACCAGTCGGTCAAGGTCGGGATAGAGGACGACGGTGTGGGATTTGACGTGCAGGAGGTCCTCAGGGATGCCGAAGTTGGAGTGAGCGGTTACGGTATACTTGGTTTGAAAGAGCGCGTGTCACTGCTCGAAGGAGTGCTGGATATCTTCTCCGAGCCGGGGAAGGGCACGTCAATAGAGATTGAAATACCCTTTAGGGCCCTGGAGCTTCGTGATGTCTAAAATAAACGTGATGATAGTCGACGACCACGCGCTTGTGAGGGAGGGAATAACGGCCCTGCTCAGGCTTTATGATGACGTTCAGGTGGTCGGGGAGGCGTCTGACGGGTCGGAGGCCATTGCCAATGCTGAAAAATTAAAACCGGACGTAATCCTTATGGATATTGCCATGCCGGGACTCGGGGGGCTTGAGGCCACGACGGAGATCAAAAAGAGAAATCCCGGAATCAGGGTCCTAGTCCTGAGCCAGTACGACGACAAGGAATACGTCAGCAGGTTCCTGAAAGCGAATGTATCCGGCTATATCCTGAAAAGGGCGGTGGGGGGAGAACTGATCACTGCCATAAGGGCCGTGGCCAGGGGAGAATGTTATCTCCATTCTTCGGTAGCTTCCAAGGTTATCGACGGTTACATAGGAAAGACGACTGAGATGCCCAACCCTTATGACCTGCTGACCGACAGAGAAAAACAGGTGCTCAAGCTTGTGGCGGAGGGCAACACGCATAAAGAGATCGCGTCCATCCTCGGGATCAGCATAAAGACCGCCGTCGCCCACAACACCAATATCTGCGAGAAACTGGGTATGCACTCCAAGGCGGAACTTATCAAATTCGCCATCCAGAAAGGAATAATAAGGCTCGAGTCCTGAAGGTGCTTCGCACACCCCTTTGTCGAACGTCTGTTGAATTAAGAAAGGTTGGCCATTATAATAAACGGTGGATGTGATCTTGTCACATGAATTGAGATTAGTTTAGAGGATTTTGGATGAACAGGTTAAAGCGGGGGAAGAAGGGAGCAGCAATGAAATTCATATGGATGGCAGTTCTGGCTGTTGTGCTTATAGCAGGGCAGGCCTTCGCGGCTGATCAGGTAACTCTGAAGACGCAGAAGGACAAAGTCAGCTACATAATCGGTCTGAATATCGGAAAGAACATGAAGAGACAGTCGGTCGATATCGACCCGGATCTCCTCCTGAAAGGGCTGAAGGACGGTCTGAGCGGCAGTAAGCCCGTTCTGAGCGATGACGAGATGCGTGAGGTCATGACTGCCTTCAACCAGGAAATGAAGAAGAAACATGACGAAGAGGTAAAGAAGCTCACTGAAAAGAACAAGAAGGAAGGCGAAAAATTCCTTGCCGAGAACAAGAAGAAAGAAGGGGTGGTGACCCTGCCGAGCGGATTACAGTATAAAATTATAACCAAGGGGAAGGGGAAGTCTCCGACGATCAACGATGTTGTAACCGTGAATTACCGCGGTACCCTGATCGACGGGACGGAGTTTGACAGTTCTTACAAGCGTGGCAAGCCCGCGACCTTCCCTGTCAAGGGTGTCATAAAGGGATGGACTGAGGCGCTGCAGTTAATGAAGCCGGGTGCAAAGTGGATGTTGTACATTCCTCCCGATCTTGCCTATGGCGCGAGAGGGGCGGGCAATGTAATCGGCCCGGACTCGACTCTGATCTTCGAAGTCGAACTGCTATCGGTGAAAGAGCCGGGGGAGGGCGGGGCGAGCCCGCACGGCGGCATGCACGGAAAGACAAAGTAACAAAAATAAGACAGCGCAGGCCCGCGGAGAAGGCAGCTTGTCCCTCCTCCCCGGAAGAAGCGCCCTCTCAGCACAAAAAAGAACTCCCCCCTTTATGGGGGGAGTGTTGTGAGAAGACCTGCGAAGATATTAAATTTCAGAAACGGTCGGGCTGCTATGTTCTGAAGTGGGATTCCAGTTCACTGTATGAGTTCGACAGTTCGCTCATCGCTTTTTCCATCCCGGCCTTGTAGTCTTCCCAGTGGGCGTCTCCGTATTCCCTGATTTCCTGGAGCTTCTGCCTGGCCAGTTCATGGAGGGCCATCAGGTCTTCAACCTGTTCGTAATATTGAGTTTCGATTCCTGTATTCACGTTCTTTGTCCTGTCTTTTAACTTCCCGATCTCATCAGCCCACTTGGCAAGTTCTGTTTCAATCTTTTGAAAATAGGCTTCTTTTCCTTCCATTCCTTACCTCCTCCCTCTGATAATCTGCTCTGATAAAAGTATAAGCTCTTTTGATTGAAAAAAGAAGAGCGTTCAGCCGTTATTTGCCTCATTTCCCAATAGTAAGTGCTGAAAAAGTATTTTCGGGTCCTTTTCCGTCATTCCCCCAGGTCGCCTTTGGCGCCGCCAACGGCGGGTAAACTTCGCGGGAATACGAACCCGGCCCTTTCAGCGACGTGCTAGAGCGTCTCCCAGTATTTCGGCGGCATGTCCTTTGCGAGTTTCAGAGCACCGTCGGAACCGGCAAACAGCGGATCTTCCACGCAGGTTACCTTGCAGGGACCATATTCCTTGAGCGCATCCTGAAGATAGCCTGCTACACCCTTTATAAGGCTTCCCCCGCCCGCGAGTACGATATTGTTTTTGATCTTCACCTGGAACTCCGGATCGAACTTGGCGATCATCTCGGTCGTGGTCTCGACCAGTGCCGGAAGGATACTCTCGCAGGCACGCTGTATCTCGTTCCTGATGTCGTGCATGACCGGCTTTCCCGAAACCGGGATCTCGACCTGGATCTCCTCGGCCGCCTCACGCACAAAGCTGTATTTCTCTTTGAACTGGCGCACCATGTTCCTGTTAAATTTGGCGTTGGGATATTTTTCGTTCAGGTAGCTGAAGAGCTGCTCGTCTATATAATCGCCTGCGGTGAGTATTGTCTTCTGGTCTTCCTCTGCGGGTATCGTGCCGTGCATGATGCAGAAATCAGTCGTGCCTGCACCTATGTCGATCACCATGGAGTTGTTAAGGAGATTCATTCCGTAAGCTACCGCAAAGGGTTCGGTCACGACCATGAGGGAATGGACAAATTCCGCCACCGCCTTCCGGATAGCAAGTTTGTTGACTTTCAGACTGTCCGAGGGCACTCCCACTACGGCGTATATCCTCTGGTCGTCCGACGGCTCAGCCAGCTCGATAAGATGCCTGATGATCTCCTTTACGGCGTCTTCGCTCCTGTCGATTCCCTCCTTGATTATGCCGTGTTCCAGCGGCTTGCAGAGATCAAGAGAAAGCCTGTTTTCGAGGGCCTCGGAACCGAAGAGGACGGGTTTGCCCACGACCTGCTGCGCGATAAAGTCCTTCGGCCAGCCCACAAAGCTCTCTATCCACTCCCGTTTGTCGTTGCTCGCCGAAATGGAACTCCTCGACGTCCCCAGGTCGATGCCTACAAAGAGGATGTTGTCATCTTTTCGCGTATCCGGCTTTGTCATAATAATTGTCTCCTTTGTTCAAATAATCGAGTATGCCCGCTTCGAGGTAATGAGCGATGTTTTCCCTGTGGCGTTCCGTATTAAGCCGTCTTTCTTCAGCCCTGTTGCTGAGACACGACACTTCTGCAAGCACTGCCGGCACATCAGAGCCGAGCAGTACGACAAAAGGCGCCCTCTTGACGCCATAGTCATATGCAATCCCGTTTTCCTTCTTTATGTTGATAAAAAGTTCCTTCTGGATCGAAGAGGCAAGTTCCCTCGATTCCTGAAGCTTCATCGTTTCGCCGAGTTTTGCGATGATTTCCCTGAAATCGCTCATCCCGTAATTTGACCCTGCATTTTCCTTTTCCGCGAGTTTGAGGGCTTTGTCGTCGGAGGACGGGCCGAAATAGTAGGTTTCGATGAGGTTTATAGGCTTGGAGGGTACGTAGTTGAGATGTATGGAGACGAAAAGGTCCGCCTTCTCCATGCGCGCCATCTTTACCCTCTCGTTGAGCGGCACGGTTATGTCACGATCGCGGGTCATGAGCACCTTATAACGACCGTCTTTCTCCAGGAGGCCTTTCAGCCTTTCTGCAATGTCCAGGGTGAGGTCCTTTTCCCTCGTACCGAGCTCGCCCGTTGTCCCACGGTCAACACCGCCGTGCCCCGCATCTATCATTATCCTCTTGACCCCCAGTCCGAATATGTTGCTGATAGGCATTCCAGGCTCGTGCATTATCGCCTTGAAACCCGAAACATCCGGATAATGGAGGAGCGGCGACCTGACTACGGTCGCCGGGATGGGTTGTCGCGCCGTGATTCCCGCCGACACCTGGCTTTCAGAGGTAAATGGGGCCGATCTGTACTGAAAATGCAGGAAGATCGCTATTGCCGTAACCATCAAAGACAGGAATAACTTTCTGAGATAAAAGGGTCTGCGCCTGGAGAGGACGCTCCCCCGCCTCCCCAGTATTTTCAGGTTTTCTTCGTATACGCCCCTGAGAATGGACTGTCTGGTCCTGCTTTCTCTCTTGAGGGAGAAGGGTGATATCATAACGGTTAACACACTTTAACAATTTAACGGAAAAAATTCAATGCTGGATTTATCCCTAAAAATCATCGGCTTTCCCCTTCCGGCCTTATAAGGAACATTAACCCAAATGCAGGGATAGGTCAGACAGGGGATAAAGGAGCTGCTCCGCTGCCCAGCCGGTCGCTGGATTCAGTGCGGGAACATTTAATGCCAAGAGAAACCTCAATACTGTAGCAGAAATGTCACAGGGTTGATTACAGGAAGGAAGGTTGTGACAGATCATTCCACCTTCTGGACCTACACTGGGCCCCGTAACTGATTTCAGAAAAGGCCGCGGGCAGCGAATGCCTCCTTTTTTCGACTCCTTCCTGTAATCTTGCTCCGTGATGCACTTTGACAAAATGAGGGTTTGTAGTGCAATGAAACGATCCTTTTAATTCAGCTCGGGTCATCCTACTCATGCCACCTGAAATAATTGATGACAGTTTTCATTCTCCGCGGTACATTTTGAGTATGATGAGCTCCATTTATTGTGTACCTTCGTTCAGGAAATGCGAGGGCGAAAAAGGTCTAAATGAGGGAAAATGAAATCCATTGCGAGGAGGCTCATAGTCCTTTCCTTTGTTCGTTTTTTTGCTGGGATCCGATGCACGGTCAGGCGGACATCGATCATGATGCGAAAGAAGGAGGTGCGACAAAGTGAGAACATGGCCTGTGAATCTTCGAGCACCGAATATCGATAAGACTGCTATCAGTCCCTACGACCGTTATTGTGACGGTTATGCCCGTCCAGGTGCGGATGGGAATGGCTATGTATCCGTGGTGAAGGTCGGTACCGGCACCGTCGTAAAGACTGATGATTTCCTGCTGGATGGTGTACTCGCCTATGACCGGGCCGAGGCCAGCGATGCCTACATTGGACAGATCAACATGCAGACCGCCTCATCATTCTGTGGAATTGCCGGCCAGGTTTGGGGTTATGACCTGGCCACAGCGGACGTCATTGCAAGGGGAGAGCAGAAATCGATTCTGGAGGTTAAGCAGTATGACTGCTCCGCTCTACCCGTTTATGACGCGCAGCCTTTGATCGACGCGGGCATAGCGCTTTTCGGCACTGAGAAGAACCGCCGTTTCCCACCGGCTCCGGGTGCCCACGTGCTATGCGCCAATAAGAGCGTGACTGCTCTGCGGCCCAAGGAGGGACCGCTGCAGAAGGGCCAGGCATGCGGCGTCTGGTGCTCTATCGCTCTTTCCATCGGCAGGGACCGCGATAATGCCGCGGATCTGTTCATCGAGGATGGCGGTTTCTGGACCCAAAACGACAACCCGAACGACCTCAAGGCCTTTGTGGAAAAGCACCGTGAGGCGCTGGTATGGTCGGTTGTTGCCTGCGGCAAGTACCAGAACGTGCTCTATGACCGCACTTACATCAGCTTTGCTTATACCATCATGAAGCCCGGTGAGGTGGGTACGGCACTCGCCGTCGCGCCATATATAACCCTGGCGCGTGATGCTGTCCCTTCAGGGGGCTTCAGCAGCCTCAACCGCATGACTCTCTCCGAATGGGCCAGAGAGATGGGGTTTGAGAAAGGCTAAAGTCCGCATGGCCAGCGAAGCACCTGACTCCTCAATGCATGGGAGGTCGGTCCGCCATACCGATCAGTTATCAGTCAGACACCGCATCGAGGGCATACACAGAACCCGGTATCTGCGCGACTATAACCGGTTTTCGGGTATCACTGCACCGCCGACATAACGGCATTAAAGAATATGGGTTACAGGCCCAAACGGTCAGTCGGTTAAAGCCCGGTTTTGATCGCGAGTCCCTTCTTGCCGCATCAATCATCCCCATAGTGTATTCGCATCCCTGCTTGCGTTTGTCGATGTATATGCTAATGTGTTCGTAGGGGGTGCGAAAAAAATGAAAATTCTGCTTGCAACCGACGGTTCCGAATATTCGGAAAGGGCGGCGCGGTTTCTTGCCCGGCTCCGGCTTTCCTCCGAAGATGAAATAGCCGTTCTTCACGTGGTGAGCTGGGTTCCTTTCAACTATGACGCCGAAGCCTATCACGAAAGTCTCAAGCATATAAGGATGGAGATTGCCCCGAAGATTCTGGACTCGACCATTGAGCTATTGGGACCGGTGAAAGCACGGATAAGCACTGAAATTATCGACGGCGCGCCGGAGAGGTATATCATCGAAGCAGCACGCAATTACGGAGCCGGTATGATCGTTATGGGGGCGAAAGGTATTAAGGGTATCAAGTCCTTAATCGTCGGTAGCGTCACCAAGGCGGTTGCACTGAGTTCCCCCATTCCCGTTCTTGTCATAAAGCAACCGGTGGGTGGGGACGCTGCGCTGCGTATCCTGTTTGCTACCGACGGCTCCGATTATTCCATCGAAGCTGCACGTTTTCTCGCCCGCATCCCTTTTCCGGAGGACACTGAGCTGACCGTCATGAACGCGATCTGGTCGGACTTTTCCGACATACCCGAAAGGTTCGTGATGGAAGTCGACGACCGGATAAAAGGGGCTGTGGCCGAGAAGAGATCGGGCGAGATTGCCGAATCGGAAAGTATACTGAAGGACGCGCAGATATTGCTGGAGGACAGGTTCGGAAAAGTTAAAAAGCTGTCGAAGATCGGCGACCCATCCCTTGAGATCCTGAACACGGCCGAATCTTTGAAAAGCGATATAATCGCGGTCGGCTGCAGGGGCATGAAGGGCATAAAGGGCGTGATGGGAAGCGTATCGAGAAACGTACTGAATCATGCGGCATGTTCCGTCTTCATAGGGAAGACCTGCCGGGAGTAGTCAGAGACACATAAAGTCCTGTTTACGTCTGCTGCTTTGTTTCTGAATCATCGGAGTGTCTCCCGAATCGTCCAAACCGCAATGCCAGAGAGGGAAGGACCAGGAGGTTCAGCGCCGTTGACGTAACGAGGCCGCCCAGTATGATCTGGGCCATGGGACCTTCTATCTCGCGTCCCGCTGCTCCGCTTCCAAGGGCAAGCGGCAGGAGGCCAAGCGCCGTAACGGTCGCCGTCATCAGTATCGGGGCGAGCCGCTCCGATGCGCCCCGGACTGCGGTCTCCGGTCCCCAGTCCATTCCTTCGACGTCGACCAGGTGCTCATAATGGGATATTAGCATGACGGAATTCCGGAGCGTTATCCCGAAAAGGGTCACGAAGCCCACGATTGAGCCTATGGAAAGCACCCCTCCTGCGGCGAAGGCCACGAAAACGCCGCCGGCCAGGGCAAAAGGCAGGTTAAGAAGTATCAACAAGAGGTTCCTGTAGCTAACGGTCACTATCGAAAGGAGGATGATTATTCCCAGGGCCGCGATGGCCGAATGAACCAGGAGGTCTCTTCTTGTGCGGGCCTGCTCCTTTGCGGCACCCGCAATATTGAGATACGTGCCCGCCGGCAGGTGAAGGCGGGAAACCATCTCCTTCTGAACCTCTGCCACAAAGGAGCCGAGGCTTCTGCCCCGTACCTTGCATGTGATCGTCTGGACACGTCTTGCGCCCTCGTGCAATATAATAAACCTTGCCGGCATCTCGCGCAGGTTCGCCAGCTGCGAAAGGCTTACGTATGCGCCCTCCGGGTTCCTGAGAGGCAGGTTTGCCACGTCCGTTATGCTCTTTCTGTTTTTGGGATCGACTATGACCGATACGTTAAAAGCCCTGTTGCCTTGAAATACCTGTCCTACCTTCTTTCCCGCAAAGGCCGTGTGAATGTCGTCAAGGACCGCCGCGGGCTCAAAACCCCAGCGAGCAAGAGCCCCCTTATCGAGCGTTGCCAGAAGTTCGGGGGCTGAGGGCGGCGCCTGGAGTCTCACGTCGGCTGCGCCGCGGATGCCGCTTAATATGGCCTCAGCCTCAGCCGCCTTCCTGTCGAGCACGGATAGGTCGTTGCCGTAAATGTTTACGGCGACAGGCGCCCTGAAGCCAGAGATGGTCTCATTTATCCTCTCCGTAAGAAAAGTGTCTATTTCGGAGGCCATACCTGGGAATCCAGCTATGATGCCTCTTATCTGCCTTCTTGCCCGGTCGAACCCCGATTTGCCGAGAGGCTTCAGCGTAAGATCGAATTCGCCTTCGTTCGCGCCCCTGGCCTCGTCGCCTTCTATCGTCCTGCCCGCCATCTGGGCGGCGGACCGCACATAGGGGAGCGCCGTCAGCTTGTCCTCCAAAAGGGCCCCGGTCCGCAGGGTCTCCTTAAGCGAAGTGCCAGGGGCGGTGGTTGTGTGTATTATGAAATTTCCTTCGATCAGCTCCGGCATAAAACGGCCCTCGAGGAACGGAAAGATGACAAGCGTGGCCGCGATGAGCACGCCAGCCGCCGCCATGACCGATTTCGGCCTTCTTTCTACGGCAAGTATTATCCTCACGTAGTGCCCCTTAATCCAGCGGGCCACGGGCGGCTCCTCCGCAGGCAGCTCCCCTTTGCCCAGCATCAGGAGCGACAGGGCGGGCGTTACCGTGAGGGCGACCAGAAGCGCAAAGAACCTGCCCGATATCCCTGTCATGGTGAGCACCGGGATAAAGACCAGCACGACGGCGAATGTGGCGTACACAACGGCGCTCCTCACTTCCACGCTGGCCTTATACACCACCTGCAGCGCCGGAAGGGGCTCTTTCGCCAGGCGGTTTTCCCTCAGCCGCCTTAATATGTTCTCCACGTCTATAACGGCGTCGTCGACGACCTCTCCTATTGCGATTGCGAGCCCTCCGATGGTCATGGTGTTTAAGCTCAGGCCGAAATGCTCAAGCACCGTCACCGACCCCAGCAGTGATAGCGGAATGGCGGCGCAGGAAATGGCAGCAGTCCTCAGATTGAACAGGTAAAGCAAGAGGACGATTACTACAAGAAGCGCACCGATGATGAGGGAGAAGTTAATATTATGGAGCGCGGCTTCTATGAAGTCCGCTGCCCGGAAGAGCCCTGGATATATAGTTATACCCTGCTCTTCAAGGGTCGGACGGAGTTCCGCAATAGCCTTGTCCAGGCCGCGGGTCACATCCAGTGTGTTTGCGCCGTATTGGGCCCAGACCACCAGGAGCGTTCCGGGCTTGCCGTTTATCGTCGCACCGCCGATCCGGGGTGCCGGGGCCTCCGCCACATGGGCGACGTCTCCTAAAACCACGTTTGCCCCTTTTCCATGCTTCAGGACCGCCCCGGCAAGCTCCCCGGCCGTAAGTGACTGCCCCGCGCTCCTGACGGTTATTCTCTGGTTGGTCCCGTCAATGAATCCCGCACCTTTAACTCCGGTCCCTTTTTTAGCGGCTGATATCACGTCTTCGAGGGAAAGGCCGTACTTTATCAGCCTTTCGGGGATGACCTGAATCTGCAGCTCTTTTTCGCCGCCTCCGTATATGTTCACCTGGGCGACGCCGGATACTGCCAGCAAACGCTGCCTGACCGTCCAGTCGGCCACGGTTCTTAACTGCATTTGTGAGAGTTTCGTTGAAGTCAGACCGATTTCGATTACGTTTCCAGTGGAGGACGTAAGCGGTTTCATCTCCGGCGTCACCCCCTCCGGGAGCGCGCCTGTGAGAGTGGAAAGCCGCTCTGCTATCTTCTGCCTGGCAAGGTATACGTCCGTGCCGCTTTTGAACCTGACCGTGACGACCGACAGACCCTGCATCGATCTTGACAGGATTGAGGCCAGCCCGCCCAGGCCGGTTACGGCGATTTCCACCGGGCGGGTAATGAGTTCCTCGGTCTGCTCCGGCGAAAAACCGGGCGCCTCGGAGTTTACCGTTACCTCGGGAGGAGCAAACTCCGGAAAAACGTCATATCTGGCGCCGGTGAGAGAATAGATGCTGTAAACCAGAAACAGCAGGGCAAGAGCTATGATTATACCCCGGCGGCGCAGGGCAAACCGGACGATCGTTCCCAATATGCCGTGGTGCCCGCTCCCGGCACTCAATCCTCGTCCTCTTCTTCGCCGCCGCCTGTCGCTTTCGGTATGCTCTCTTCAGAGAGCAGGGCCTGGGCTCCCTTGACCACGAGTTCATCTCCGGGAGAAAAGCGCCCTGATACGAAGTAGCCTTCATTTAACGGATTCGACGTGGGCACCTGCTCTCTCGCAAAACCCGTTGCGCTTTTTTTGACATAGACCCATGCCCTGTCCTGCAGCCATACCACAGCAGAGAGCGGCACAAAAAAGCCTTTCCTGACTCTGCCTGTATGCATCTGTGCCGTCACGTTCATACCGGGAAGAAGGTTGCCGGAGCTGGAAGAAGCGGCATATATGAAACTTACTCCCTGTATCCTCGGGTCCGTTCTTGTCGCCCGGGAGACAAAGTTCGCGGAGACTGTGCCCCCCGAGGGAGGCTCTATCCGGATTCTCTTTGCGATCCCCCGGACCGGGAAGGCCGGAGGGACAGTAATCTGCAGAAGGACTTTTCTTGTACCGAGGACATCCTGTAGCTGGGACGAATAATCGAATATCCATTCCGAGAGGGTGGGGCCCCATTTTACCGCGATCGAATCCTTCGCCGACTGCAAGACGCCTCGTGCATTGGCCTCCTCGGCCCTGTCGGCTGCAAGCTGCGCTGCGGCAGCCTGAAGCGCCCGGTCCGAGACGTTCTTGGCACTGGCGTTAAGGGTTTTCAGCCGTTCATACTCCTTTTCAGATGCATTAAGTGCGGCGTTTGCTCTTTCAAGGCCCGTCGTTGCCGCCACATAGGCCCTGCGCGAGGCGTTAATGCCTTCAGGGTCAAGGACCCTTCCATAGGCCGTCACGCTCATCCGGTGGAGACGCGGTTTCAGCGCCTCCGTAGTTATGCCGCCCGCCTCCTGGGCTTCTTTAGATATGGTTACCGTATAAGAGGACTCCGGAACGCCTGTCCGGGCTCCGGGTGATTTTTGGGTATCTTCTCCTTTTACCCCGCTGAGCAGCAGGAACGCGGCGGGGAGTGCCGTGAAAAGAATAAGAAACGCAAAAAGTCTCCTCGTTCTCCCGCTTTTCACTTTTTTGTTCCCGCCCCCTGGTAAGAAATCGCCGTCTCAGGGAAAATATCCTGTCTGTTAAGCGGCTTCTGTACGGCATCCTCCAGCCGCCCCACCGACTCCTGCGCGGTAACAAGGGCATCAAGCCGCGACAGTCTGGCGGTGACGAGCTCGATCCTGGCTTCTGTCACCGCAAGAAGATCTGTCTGACCGGCCCTGAACCTCTCCTCAGCCGCCCGGAAAATTTTTCCCTGGCGGGCCAGGAGAGAATCGGCTGTTTCGAGAAGTTTCAGAGAACCTTTGTAGCCGGCAAAAGCGCGTCCTGTGTCTTCTATGATGCGGGCCTGAAGCGCGATAAACTCCGAGGCCTTTTCTTTGCGGCGTGCCCGGGCCTCTGCAATCGGACCCTCGTTGCGGTTCAGAAGGGGAAGTATCAATGCCGCTCCGAGTGACCATTCATTGTCACCCTGGTCCCAGGTATATGCCGGTCCGAGGTGTATGTCGGGATACTGCCGTGCGATCTCCAGCCGGAGGTCCGCCTGGATTGCCTGGTATTCCGATAGCTTCGCCAGCAGATCGGCCCTGTTGAGGAGCGCCTCACGGCGGACCTCTGCCGAGTAAAGACCGGCATCCACCTTTTCCATGCTCCCGAAGGAAATATGGACCCCCTTGAGTGCTTCTTCGGGAATCCCCATCGAACCGGCGAAGCTTACCCTGGCCTGGATTTCATCCTTACGGACACTGGAAAGGGACAGGGCCGTCTTTTCCATGGTGATGACCGAGCTTGTCAGCGCATATTGCGATTCTTCTCCGGTTGCGAAACGCTCCCTGAATATGCGGACTATCTTTCTTTGCAGCTCCAGTTCTTCCTGCAGGATCTGTTCCCTTTTGACGAGAGCGTAAAGGGAAAGCAGATCTTTTCTCAGCCTGCTTCTGACCTGCCACGCCGTATCGGCTATCTCCATGCGGGCGGCATCGGAGAGATGGCCGGCGCGGGCAATCCTGTAACCCCTCCTCCCGGCCGTTTCGATGGGAATATCAAGAAAAAATGACAAGGTCCATGGGGCGAGTCCGCGCGGGTTTGCGTGGTATTGGGGCGTAAATCCGGCGCCGGGATTGGGGCGTTCGCCGGCTGTTATGACCCCTGCTTCCTTCACCTGCCATGCAGCGCGGGCTACATCGAGGTCCGGGTGATAGTAGAAAGCGGTGAGGGTCAGCATGCGCAAATCCCACGAAGCGGGAGGCCATGGGAATATGGGATGACGGAGGTTCTTCTCCAGGAACGCCCGCAGCCCGGTGTTGTTTAGTGTACGCCCCTCAAATGCAGACGCCGTCGACGAAGGGTTGAGAGGCTTAGCCTGAAATGTTGTACAGCCGGCAAGAAGCACTACAGCTGCAAAAAGGGCGATGTTCCTCATTAGCCGGCGATCTCTAAACGTTTTCGACCACTTTCTTCAGCCTGGCGCGTACCTGTTCGGCTACCTGTCCCAGTTTGGGATTGTCGATGGCCTGCATGGATGCCACGGGGTCGATTGCGGCTATTTCAGTCTTGCCCGCGGCGAGTTGCTGGACTATAACATTACAGGGGAGCATGGTTCCAATCTTGTCTTCGATCTGAAGCGCCTGGTGTGCGAAGTGCGGGTTGCACGCCCCGAGGATGGTGTAAGGCCTGAAGTCCTCATTCAGCTTCTTCCTGATCGTCTCTTTCACGTCGATGGTCGTCATTATCCCGAATCCTTCCTTCTTCAGATCCTCCGTGACTTTTTCAAGCACCTTTTCGAAGGGCATGTCGACCGTTTTGTTGAAGTAGTAGCTCATCTCTTGCTCCTTTCTCCTTCCGGTCCTTTGAGGATGAACAACGCTGCCCTCAGCGCCGCATGAGTGACAGGATTATATCCGTGCCCATCCCCTGGTCCATACCCAGCCGGATCATCAGGATGGCGAGAGGTTCCAGATAACGGGCGCTCCTGAGCGGGCCGGCGTCCACGGGCTCAAACCCCGTCTGGACGATCAGATCTGACACCACCCTCTTGGCCTCCGCGTCATCACCGCAGTAAAGCATCGTCGGCATCCTGGAGCCGAAGAGCCTGGAATTCGAATGATATATTTCGGCAAAGACCGTGTTGAATGCCTTTACGACACGTGCTCCAGGCAAAAGCGCGGCAACCTCTTCGCCGCCCGATGTCGTAAGCCCGACTTCCAGGTCGTCAGAGTCCGGTGTGAGGGGATTGGTGCAATCTATCACTATCTTGGCACTGATCGGCCCGGCCGCCGTTACTGCGGCCTGTACGGACTGCCACTCTACCGCCAGCAGGACTATATCACCGTGCGCCACAGCCTGCGCCGGTTCGCCCCACAGCGCATTTGGATGGGAAGCGGCGAGATCCTTCAATTTTTCCGGGCTGTGTGAGAAACTGTACATGACGGAGTGGCCTTTTTTCGACCAGATATTCCCCAGCCCGCTCCCCATGTCTCCTGAGCCGATAATTCCGATGTTCACTCAGACTCCTTATAGGTGGTTGCTAACTAAAAAGTAGCAGAGGGGAGGGTGGTTGTCAAATAGGACAGCTTTAAGCTATCGGCAGTCAGCCATCAGCTGCAGCTTGCCAAAATTTCCCTTACCCCGGCTCCCTTAACTCCCTGATCTTTTCTTCCATATCATCCGGCAGGCCGCTTGTAAATTCCATGTATTCTCCACTTATAGGATGGACAAAGCCCAGGAGCGCGGCGTGGAGCATCTGCCTGGGAAAGGTGACTTTCTTCCGGTTTATTTCGATGGATGTCTTTTTCCCGTAAGTCCTGTCGCCGAGAACCGGATGGCCGAGGGCCGCGAAATGGACCCGTATCTGGTGAGTCCTTCCAGTGCCGAGTCGGGCCTCGATAAGAGTCGCGCCTGCCAGACGCTCGACGACTTTCCAACCCGTCACCGCCTCCTTGCCCCTTCTCACCCTGGTGGACATCTTCTTTCTGTCGGACTCCGAGCGGCCGATCTTCAGCGATATCTCTCCGCTGTCTTCGGCGAGAGGTCCGCTGACGAGGCCGACGTACTTTCTGTTGATAGTTCTGTTTTTGAATTGTTCGACAAGGTCGTAGTACGCCCGGTCATCGAGCGCGACCACCATAACACCCGATGTGTCCCTGTCGAGCCTGTGTACAACCCCCGGTCTGAGCGGGCCGCCTACGGAGGCGAGTTTTCTGCTGCGGAAAGCCAGGGCGTTCATAAGAGTCCCGCTGTCATGACCGGCCCCAGGGTAAACTACCATGGATGGGGGCTTGTTGACGACGGCCACGAAATCATCAATATACAGGATTTCAAGGAGAATATTCTCAGGGCGGAGGGTCTCTTCCTTATCAGGGATCGTTATGGATATGATGTCGCCTGCCTTTGTCTTGTAGTTGGGTTTGACGGCTCCTTTGTCTATGGTGAGAAGTCCTTTCTCGATGAGGCGCCGGACGCGCGAACGCGTGAGGCCGGCCATTTCGGATGCGGCGATGTCTACGCGTTGCCCGGCCTCGGTCGGGGTGACGTGAAGGTCGAATCTCATACATGGTAATTGTAACTCAAAAATTTAAAATGGGCTCAATCCGAGACATGCATCGTGCCGGATGTTCGGTACAGTTACAAAAAAACCGACGCGACGAGGCTGAGGATCCTGATGCTGCTCACTAAGAGAGAATTGTGCGTATGTCAGATCATGGGGGTCCTCGGCGTCTCGCAGCCCCTCGTATCCCGCAATCTCCACCTTCTATACGAGGCCGGCTTTCTCCGGGAGCGTAAGGAAGGGAAACTTGTCTACTATTCTCTGGATAAGGACATGGGACCGGTCAATCGCAGGATTGTGCGTCTGTTGAAGGCCCTCCTGGAATCTGATAGGATTCTAGCAAGGGATTTGAAGTCTCTCGGCGAGTGCGAGGAATTTCAGAAAAAAACGGGCAAGTGTGACATGAAAACCTTTTCGGACTTCATGAAGAAGAAGAGGAAGAAAGTCGCACGGGAGATGGCAGGTAAGTAATTTCCATGTACAGACGCATTGTTTTCATAACAGTGCTGGCGGTTGCATGCAATGCGGTCTGGTTTTCCGCGGCGACCTGGGCTGAGAAGACTCTGACACTCACGGAGGCCGTTCAATATTCGCTGAAGGACAACCCCGGGGTACTTGCCTTCAGGGAGTCCGTCCTGGCTCAGAAAGAAGATATCGGCATTGCCCGGAGTCTCATGCTGCCGAAGCTCAATTTTGAAGAAAGGTATATGAGGACGAACAACCCCACTTATGCCTTCATGGCGAAGCTCAACCAGGAGCGTTTTTCCCAGCAGGACTTCGCCATAAGTTCGCTGAACAGCCCCTCGCCGATAAATGACTTCCAGACGAGTTTTTCCCTTGAGCAGGCGGTCTTCGCACCTAAGGCATACATCGCGCTGGACATGGCGAAGAAAGAGGCCGCGGCCAGGGGGGACGAGTTTGACAGGAAAAAGGAAGAGACCGCCTTCCGCGTATTCAAGACGTACCTGGGAGTGCAGACGGCGAAGGCGTATGTGGGCGTTGCCGAGAAGGGCGTCGAGGACGCAAAGGAACACCGCCGGATCGCCGAATCGCGCTACAGGAACAATCTGGGACTTTATTCCGACGTTCTCAGGGCACAGGTGGCCATGTCTTCGGCGGAGGAGAAGATGGTTTCCGCCCGAAAGAACCTGGCGGTTGCAAAGAGGGCCCTCGGTCTGATGCTGGGATTGACCGAATCGGTAAATGTAACTGACGAAAGACCTTCCTTCGAGGTAAGGAATATCGACCACTATTATGACAAGTCGCTCCAGAGAAAAGACCTGCACTCATTGCAGGAGCGTTACAGGAATGCCAGAAACGCCCTGAAGATGGCGAACGCAGGATACCTGCCGGTTGTGGGAGTGGGGGGGACCTATCAGTTGAATGACCATCGCAGTCCCTTCGCCGGAGAGGGTGACAGTTGGCAGCTGGTAGCATTTCTGAGGTGGCATATCTTTGACGGAACCAGGCGGGAGCATGAGAGGGAAAAGGCAAAGCACAAAATCGCTGAAACGGGCGAATATCTCGACGGGTTCAGGAAGGAATTGCGCTTCAGGGTCTATGATGCTTATCTCGGAGTGGACGAGTCGAAGAAAGGCCTGGAGCTTGCGAAGGCTGCGCTGAAATCCGCGGAAGAAGGCAGACGGCTCGTCCTGAAGAGATATGAAAACTCGCTTTCTACTATTGTCGACCTGCTCGACGTACAGACGAGTCTCGATGCCGCACGGGCCGATGTGGTCAGAAAAGAGGGTGCCTATTTGACGGCGATAGCAAACCTCGGATTCCAGAGCGGAACACTGCTCCATGAACTCGGGGTGGAGGACCGGCAAGGACCGAGTGCTGAATAGAGGAGAAGGCGAACGTGCTGAAATGGTCTATAAATTCGGCAAGCATTAATTCTGGTTCACGTAAACGCGATTTCAGCCTTAAAAGCTTTTTTAAAAGAAGCAGGATGACCATTTTCATGGACTGTGCGGAGCCTCGGGTTATGGACTTTTTCAGCACGTCCGCCTTCTTATGTCTTTTTGTGGCGGGATGTAAAAATTGCTTCCACGCCTCCCTTGATGCAGAGAGGAATCTTATCCCTCTCCGGCAAAGAGGGCTTGCCTGCCGTCGGGCAGGGACGGGGAGTGTTGCGATGAATGTTAAGTCAATCAGGAGGCTGTCAATGCTGCCGAACAAACTTAATGCGATACCGATAGTTGCCCTTACCCTGGCTATTCTCCTGGGCGGCTGTAAGGGAAAGGTTGAGCCGGGGACCGCTGAGGTGAAAAGACAGCGGGTTAGCGGCGTGAAGGTGGAGACGATACGGCCCGCCGAGGTCGACAAGTATTACGAAACCTCGGGGACTGTCATCGCGGACTCCGTAAGCGTTATCTCAAGCAGGATAATGGGTACAATCACTTCGATGAAAGTGAAGGAGGGCGATAAGGTACGAGCCGGGCAGCTTCTCCTTACAGTGGACAACAGGGACATACAACAGAAGGTCAAGGCTGCAAAAGAAAGCTACGAAGAGGCGAAGAAGGGACTGGAGGCGGCGAAGGAAAACAGGGACCTGGTCAATATCACTTACAGGAGATACAAGAACCTCTATGACGAAAAGGCGCTCACCGGACAGGAGCTTGACCAGATCCGGACCAAAAAGAAGGTTGCAGACATTGAATTGGCAAGGGCAAAGGCCGGTGTGAGGCGGGCCGAGGCAGGACTCGGGGAGGCGGAGGTAAACCAGGGATTCGGACGCGTGACCGCCCCGACAGCGGGTATTGTTACGAACAAGAACGCAGACGCCGGCAGCATGGCGGTTCCCGGAAACCCTCTGATGAATATCGAAGACAATTCGTCCTACAGGCTAGAGATAAAGGGGAACGAGTCTTTATCGGGACGGATTACCGCGGGGATGGAGGCGGACATTTTCATCGGCGCTCTGGACAGGCATTTCAGGGGGCGGGTAGTAGAGGTTGTCCCTTCCGTGAATCCGGCAAGCAGAAGTTTTGTCGTTAAAATACATCTCAGCGGGGAGGGGCTCAGAAGCGGCTTTTACGGCAGGGTCTCCATTGCGGTGGGTAAGAAGGAGGTCCTCCTGGTTCCGGCCGGTGCAGTCGTGGAGAGAGGAGAATTGACCGGCCTTTATACAGTTGGTAATGACAACGTGATTAAGTATACGTTGATCAGGGTCGGGAAGACTTTTGGAGGCAAGGTGGAAGTGCTCTCCGGACTTGAGCCGGATGACAGGGTGATCGTGGAAGGCATTGACAGGGCCGTCGACGGAGGGCTTTATGTCGGTGAAGTGAAAAGTCCAGGTAATACAACTGAAAAGGCGGGAAATCCTTTCAGTATGGAGTTCATGGCTGACGGTGAATAATCCGGAAAATCTCACCTGGCCCCTGTCCGGGTTCATAACTCCACCTTCCCCCTCTTATCTAAAAGGGGGTGCCGAAGGCGGGGCGTTATCCACGAGGGGTATTGTCCCTCCCCTTGGCAAAGGGGGTTTACCCGCCTCTGGCGGCGCCGAAGGCGACCAGGGGTCAGGAGGGATTTTATTGAACTGCCCGGGTTACTTGTGAATCCAATTGAGGAAGGGAATTCTCTCTGAGTTTGATAAGACACCGTCGTGATTCCTTATGTAAATGAGAATATAAAGAGGCCCATCGAATGAATGACCTCGGCATAGCCGGAAAAATCGCCAAGGCGTTTATCAGTTCCAGGCTTACGCCTCTTATCGTAATCGCTGCGCTCATCCTCGGGGTTTTTGCGGTCATCTCCACGCCGAGGGAGGAAGAGCCCCAAATACTTGTCCCCATGATTGACGTGATGGTCGCCTATCCCGGGGCCTCTGCGAAAGAGGTCGAGGAAAGGGTGACGAGTCCCGTCGAGAAACTGATGTGGGAGATCAAGGGGGTCAAGTATGTCTATTCAATGGCAAAGCCGGGCATGGGGCTGGTTATAGTCAGGTTCGAGGTGGGAGAGGAGATGGAGACGAGCCTGGTGAAGCTCTATAACAAGCTCATGTCGAATTACGATATGATCCCGCCGGGTGTCGCCCAGCCTCTTGTAAAGCCGAAATCCATAAACGACGTCCCCATAGCCACATTTACCCTGTGGAGCGACAAATATCACGGGTATGAACTCAGGCGGGTGGCCGTCGAGGTGTGCAATGAGCTGAAGAAGGACGAGAATGTGTCCGAAACGAGTGTTATCGGGGGACAGAGAAGACAGGTGCGGGTGGTCTTCGATCCTCTCAGGTTGAGGGCTTACCACACCTCTCCTTTCCAGATCATAGGGGCGCTAAAGAAGGCCAATTTTATTCTTCCGTCCGGCGCGTTTTCTTCGGATAACAGGGAGTTTCTGGTCGACACAGGTGCCTTCCTCAAGGACTCTGATGAAGTCGGAGACCTCGTCACCGGTGTCCATAATGGGAAGCCTGTATATCTGAAGGATGTGGCTGACATAAAAGACGGTCCGGAGGAGCCTGCCGATTACGTTTTCATGGGACTGGGCCCTCAAGCGGCAGCAAAGGGCGTCAGCGCCAAATATTCGAAGTCCGGAGAGTATGAAGCCGTAACGATCACGATGGCGAAGAAGAAGGGCTCCAATGCGACCATAATCGCAGAGGGCGCCCTGCGGAAGATAAATGCCCTGAAGGGGACGATCATACCCTCCGGCGTGGAGGTTACAACCACACGGAATTACGGGGAGACGGCCAATGAGAAATCGAACGAGCTTCTCGAACATCTCCTTATCGCGACTATCTCGGTAATAATGCTGATTGCATTGGCTCTGGGCTGGCGGGAAGCGATTGTCGTCGCAGTGGCGGTGCCCGTGACACTGGCCCTCACACTTTTGATCAATTATCTCTATGGCTATACCCTCAACAGGGTGACCCTTTTTGCCCTCATATTCTCGATAGGTATTCTGGTCGATGATGCCATAGTCGTTGTCGAGAATATTCACAGGCATTTCAGGATGCACAGGATAAGCAGACTTACCGCCGTGCTGGCTGTGGACGAAGTCGGTAACCCAACGATCCTCGCTACGTTCGCGGTCATCGCGGCCCTCATGCCCATGGCCTTCGTGCGGGGGCTCATGGGCCCCTACATGAGGCCCATCCCGGTGGGCGCATCGGCAGCGATGATCTTTTCATTGCTGATTGCGTTCATCGTCAGTCCATACATGAGTTATCATGCACTCAAGGGTGTCAGGAGGAAAGGGAAGGGCGGGGGAGAAGGAGATAAAGAGGAGGCGAAGACCTTCCACAAGATTTATGAGAGGACGCTGGGACCGCTCCTCGACAACAAATGGAAGCGGGCCTCAGCACTCGGCGTCGTTCTCCTCCTGCTGGGCCTTGCCCTGCTCCTCATTCCGCTCAAGGCCGTGGAACTGAAGATGCTTCCTTTCGATAATAAGAGCGAGCTTCAGGTGGTCGTCAACCTGCCGGAGGACGTGACTCTCGAAGAGAGCGCTGCTCTTGCCCGCGACATGGGGGAATATCTGAAGACAGTGCCAGAGGTAACGGACTACCAGTCCTACATCGGGACGGCGGCCCCCTTCAATTTCAACGGACTGGTCCGCCATTATTATCTCCGTTCGGGCAGCAATGTCGTAGGTATCCAGGTCAGTTTTGTTCCCAAAGGCATGAGGAGTGCGCAGAGCCACGCTATCGCGAAGCGGATCAGGCCTTTCCTTCACAAGATCGGTGAAAGGTACAACTCAAAAGTGATAATAGCCGAGATACCGCCGGGTCCCCCCGTCCTCAGCACTCTTGTGGCGGAGGTATATGGCCCGGACTTGAAGGGCAGAATAGATGTGGCCCGGAAAATCAAGCATATCTTCGAGACTACCGAAGGGGTGGTGGATGTGGACTGGTATGTGGAGGCAAATCAAAGGAAATTCGTCCTCGACGTGGACAAGGAAAAGGCGGCGCAGAACGGCGTTACCACGAAAGCCGCTTCGGAGACCCTGAGGACCGTTTTGGGGGGCATGCCAGCGGGCCTCGTCCATTTCGAGAGGGAAAAGGAGCCTGTAGAGATCCTGCTCAGGGCGCCTCTCCGGGAACGTTCCGGCCTCGCATCCCTGGAAGAGGTTTCGGTGCCGTCGTCAGCGGGCGGATTCATCCCTCTTTCGCAGCTCGTGAAAGTCCGGAAAGAGATACAGGACAAGACGATTTATCATAAAAACCTGAAGGGCGTAACATATGTCATTGGAGACGTTGCGGGCGCCGCCGAAAGCCCCGTTTACGCCATACTCAAAATGAAGGACAGGATCGGAAGGATAGCCGTTCCGGGCGGATATAAGCTCAGGCAGTATTATACCGCCCAGCCCTGGCTTACGGACCATTACGGAATGAAGTGGGACGGTGAATGGCAGATAACGTATGAGGTCTTCAGGGACCTCGGCATTGCCTTCGGGGCCGTACTTATCCTGATCTACATTCTGGTTGTGGCGTGGTTCAGAAATTTCGTTACACCCCTGATCATAATGGTGCCGATCCCGCTGACGCTCGTGGGGATCCTTCCAGGTCACTGGATATTCGGTGCCTTCTTCACCGCCACGTCCATGATCGGCTTCATAGCACTGGCGGGAATAATCGTAAGGAACTCTGTCCTTCTCATCGATTTTGTCGAGATGGAGTGGAGGGACTGCGGCGGGCTGAAAGACGCACTCATCAAGGCCGGGGCGGTGAGGTTCAGACCCATCGTCCTGACGGCGGCCGCGGTAGTCGTCGGCTCTTTTGTTATGCTCTTCGATCCGATCTTCCAGGGCCTCGCAATATCGATGATGTTCGGTGCGGTCGCTGCAACGGGCCTGACACTTCTGGCAGTGCCTCTGCTTTACTATGAATTCTTCAAAGACAGGGTCTGCCCCATCAAGGAGGAGGAGTTCGAACTGGAGAAGGAGAGAGAAGAAGAGAAAAAAGAGGGTGAAAATTAGGAGGGAATGTGGTATAATTAAGAAACAGCGAAACTATGTGGGGACACTAATATGGAGGACGGTTTAAATGTATAACAGGTGTAAATGCGAAAAGTGTGGCAGTGAATTTGCCACGGTTTTGAAGAATGATCTGGAGCTTCAGAACGAGCCGTGCCCGAAGTGCGGCGAGAAACAGCTGAAGATAACCGGACCTCTCGGCTTTTACGAGACTAGCAGGCTCTTTTCAGGCGGAGGCTGAAGCCCGCGGGGATGTTAGGCCGGTCCGGCCTGCTTAAAATGAGTGTAAGGGCATGCTGAATTCAGCATGCCCTTTCTTTTTTCAATAGCGTCTTTCTACTGATGTATAAAAGTCCTCCGGCCCCTGCCTGCCGGCAGGCAGCTCCCTTTGCCAAAGGGAGGGAACAGGACCCACTTAGGGTAACGCCCCTGCCTTAGGCACCCCCTCTTTGGATAAGAGGGGAAGGGGGAGTTATCATACTAAACGACCAATCGTTCAACGCGGGTATGTTATCATTTATACCTTATGGAACAGAGGCTTCAGAAGATCATTGCCGACATGGGCCTTGCATCCCGCAGGAAGGCAGAAGAACTCATCATGGAGGGCCGCGTCACCGTCAACGGGAAGGCGGCGGTCATAGGTATGAAGGCCGATCCGGCAGCGGACCATATCAAAGTCGACGGCAAGCTTCTGGTCAGTCCGGAGAAGAAAGTCTACTTTATCTTTAATAAGCCGAGGGGGGTCGTTACGTCCCTGAGCGACCCGGAAGGCAGGCCGACTGTGAATGATTTCCTGCGGGGCATAAAGCAGAGGGTTTTCCCGGTCGGCCGTCTGGACTATGACTCCGAAGGTCTGCTGATCCTTACTAACGACGGTGAATTTGCCCATTCGGTACTTCACCCCTCGAAGAAGATACCCAAGACCTACCTGGTGAAGATCAAAGGGGTGCTGGAAGAAGAGGAGATAAACAAGCTGCAGACCGGCATCAGGCTCGACAGGACCGTAACGGCTCCGGCGAAGGTCAAGAGACTGCGGAAGGCCGAACATAATTCCTGGATCGAGATGACTATCTCGGAGGGGAAAAAGAGGCAGATCAGGAGGATGTTGGAAAGGGTCGGCCACCAGGTCATCAGGCTCATGAGAATACGCATAGGCGGACTCGAAATGGGGCCGCTTAAGCCGGGGACTTACAGGCGCCTCAGGCCGGCAGAGATTGAGAAGGTGAGAAGGTATGCCGTGTAAGCAGGAAAGGAGCAAAAAAGCGTCTCATCGAAGGAGGGAGCATGATTCGTGATAAAGGGTGTGGAGATATCAGGGAAGAAGACATAGGTTCCTCGAAGACGATTGCCGGCTGGGTCTTCAGACGGCGCGACCACGGAGGGCTTATCTTTGTGGACCTGCGCGACAGAAGCGGTATATGCCAGGTGGTATTCAGTCCCGACGTCGCGGCCGGCGCCCACGCCAGTGCTCACGACATCAGGGCGGAGTATGTTATATCAATATCGGGGGAGGTGAGGAAGAGACCCGAAGGCACCGAAAACCCCGAGATCCCGACCGGGATGGTTGAAGTATACGCCGATAAACTAGAAGTTCTTAATGAGGCGTCGCCTCTGCCGTTTCCCATGGAAGAGGCAGCGGATGCGGGGGAGGCGCTCAGACTCAAATACCGTTATCTTGATCTGAGAAGGCCCGAGATGCAGAAGAACCTCATGCTGCGCCACCGCATCACTAAGGCGATGAGGGATTACCTTGACGATAAGGGCTTCCTCGAAATAGAGACACCTATGCTTACGAAATCGACCCCGGAGGGTGCCAGGGACTATCTGGTTCCCAGCCGCCTTAATCCGGGCCATTTCTATGCACTGCCGCAGTCACCTCAGCTTTTCAAGCAGATATTGATGGTGGCCGGGCTTGAGAAGTATTTCCAGATAGTGAAGTGCTTCAGGGATGAAGACCTCAGGGCGGACCGCCAGCCGGAGTTTACCCAGCTCGACCTCGAGATGTCTTTTGTCGACCGGGAGGACCTCCTCACGCTCATGGAGGGCCTCATGAAACAACTCTTCAAGGCTGTCCTCGATGTCGACATCGATACCCCTTTCGCGAGGCTTGCCCATCTTGAGTCCATGGAGCGTTTCGGCAACGACAAGCCGGACACGCGGTTCGGGCTCGAACTGAAGGACATGGCCGATCTGGCGGGGAAGGGAAGCTTCAAGGTATTTCTCGACGCCCTCGGCAGCGGGGGGATGGTGAAGGCAATAAACGGCAAGGGGATGGCCGGGCTTTCGAGGAAGGAGATTGACACACTCACGGCGGAGGCCCAGTCCTTCGGCGCGAAGGGCCTGGCCTGGATAAAGGTGAGGAACGGCTTTGAGTCCCCGATAGTAAAGTTCTTTCCGGAGGATGTACTGAAAGAAATGGCCGATAGGCTGGAGGCCGAGGACGGCGACCTCATGATGTTTGTGGCAGACAAGACTTCGGTCGTCTACGATGTCCTGAGCCGTATGAGGCTCGAACTGGGCAGGAGGCTCAATCTTATCCAGCGGGGTTACAAATTCCTCTGGATCACCGATTTCCCCCTCCTTGAATGGGACGACGATGAAGGCCGGTTCCAGGCAATGCATCATCCTTTCACGTCACCCATGGACGACGATGTCCGGAAGATGCTCGCCGGCGATGTGAGGGACAGGGACGTGCTATCGTCGTTAAGGGCGAAGGCCTACGATATCGTGCTGAACGGCTACGAGATAGGCGGAGGGAGTATCCGTATACACAGGCAGGACGTCCAGAGGAAGATGTTCGAGGTCCTTAATATCACGGACGAAGATGCCAGGGTAAAATTCGGCTTTCTCCTCGATGCCCTGCAGTACGGCGCCCCGCCGCACGGCGGCATCGCGCTGGGCCTCGACAGGCTGGCAATGATAATGTCCGGGACCTCATCCATAAGGGACGTTATAGCTTTCCCCAAGACCCAGAAGGCCTTCTGCATGATGTCCGGAGCCCCTTCGACGGTCGACCCAAAACAGCTCAGAGAGCTGCACATAAAATCGGACGTGATCGTAGAGGAAGAGACGAAAGGCCCAGTCTGCGACGGGCTGTAAGGCAACGGACGGCGAGGTGAAGCGGGCAGAGAGGCCGACCTCGCCGTCCGAGCCGTCAAGTCCTTTCCCAGCAGTCATTGCGAGCCGACAGTAAACTCTGTAATCCACAGATAATAATTTGTGAGGCTCTGGTCTCCCGGCGGCATCACGGCAACTCCAAGCAAATACGTCCCCGCGGGAAGATCCGAGACCTGTATGGTTCCAAACAGGTCTGCGCCGACCTGACCTGTGGATGCCGGTATCCAGGGTACTAGCCCGGCCGAAATTGGTTGAAGCAGGCCGGTGGACGTGAATTCATAAATGTTGACCGGATCGATTGACCCGTTATAGAGGAGAAAATAGATATCGACCGGTGATTCAAACCGGCCAACGGCGATATTTATGTCCAGAGTAGTGCCGCCGGTAGAAACATCACCAACGCCCACAGGTTGCGCCTGCGAAGGGTCAGTGTTGAGAATAGCCAGGGCGGGAGCGGCGTAGGTAAAAGTCTCCTGCCCGACAGGAAGAGGAATCGCCTCGGCGTAACAAACCTGATTGTTTGCCGCAGAGGTAGCCTGTACAATCGCACTGCTTACCTGCGGTGTTACGGCTGCTGAAGCAACAACTAAGGTCGTAGTAGCAGGGGTCGAGTTCGTGTCGGCAACCATGAGATCGAGAGTTCCAATTACTGAGGAGCAGTTACTGATATTGCCGCTGCCGTCAAGCTTGAGTAGCCAGCTGTCACTATCGCCTGCGCCGAAGGAATAACTGAATCCTGCCACAATGGAGCCGCCATCCGAAGTCGGCACGATAACATTTGCATAATCGTTGGCGACGCCCCCGTAGGTTTTCTGCCACGAGATATTGCCCGAAGGGTCGAGCTTCATAACCAGGATGTCACTACTGCCCGCGCCAAAGGATTCGACATCTCCCGCCACCAGGTAACCTCCGTCTGAGGTCTGACCGACACTGTAAGCATCGTCATAGACGGTCCCGCCGTAAGTTTTCTGCCACGAGATATCGCCCGAAGTGTCAAGCTTCAGGATCCACGCGTCACTATCACCGGCACCAAAGGATTTAGTCCGCCCCGCCACGATGTAACCGCCATCGGAGGTCTGCTGGATGGCATTAGCATCGTCATAGTCGCTGCCCCCGTAAGTCTTCTGCCATGAGACATTGCCCGAGGGATCCAGCTTCAGGATCCAGATGTCGCTGTTACCCGCACCGAAGGACTCTGTATCCCCTGCCACGATGTAGCCGCCGTCAGAGTTTTGCTGGATTGCATAGGCGTCATCGTAACTGCTCCCCCCATAGGTTTTCTGCCAGGAGATATTGCCCGAGGGATCCAGCTTCAGGATCCACGCGTCACTATCACCGGCACCAAAGGATTTAGTCCGCCCCGCCACGATGTAACCGCCATCGGAGGTCTGCCGTACGGCATCACCCTCATCATAGTCGCTGCCCCCGTAGGTTTTCTGCCATGAGACATTGCCCGAGGGATCCAGCTTCAGGATCCAGATGTCGCTGTTACCAGCACCAAAGGACTCTGTATCCCCTGCCACGATGTAGCCGCCGTCGGAGGTCTGCCGAATGGAATAAACATCATCATAGCCGCTCCCCCCGTAAGTTTTCTGCCATGAGACATTGCCTGAGGGATCGAGCTTCAGGATCCAGATGTCGTTGTCGCCCGCACCGAAGGACACGGTATCCCCTGCCACGATGTAGCCGCCGTCGGAAGTCTGCCGGACGTCCCAGGCGTCGTCATAGGCGCTCCCGCCGTAAGTGCTTGCCCATTCCTGGGCATGGGCCGGCTACGGAGGATTCCGGTCTGTGGGTATTACCCCCTTTAATTAACAGGTATCACCGGAGAGGTCTTTTGTCAACAGATTGCATAAAACAGGATGAGAAATAAAGGATTATCGCGGAAATGCGGATGTCTCTCAACTCTGCAACTCGGCGGTGAAAACATTTGGTGAAGCTTTTCCGGGGCCGAAGTTTAATGCAACAGGTCCCGGACGAACAGCGGCTTATCCCCCAGGCAGGGTGAAATATATAGTGGCGCCTTTGCCGGGTTTCCCTTCGGCCCAGATCCTGCCGCCGTGCTTTTCTATTATTCTTTTAGTGATCGAGAGGCCCGCGCCTGTACCCGGGAATACTCTTTCGCCGTGGAGGCGCTGGAAGATTTTGAACAGTTTTCCCGAGTAGTCCATGTCGAAGCCGACGCCGTTGTCTTTCACCGAATAGATGTTCTCCGCTTCGCCCTTTGTGCCCCTGATCTGGATCAGGGCTGTTTTCTTGGGAACTGTAAACTTGAGGGCGTTTGAAAGGAGGTTGACAAGGACGGCCCTCATCATCTGTGCATCTCCCCGCGCAGGGGGCAGTTTTCCGATATCGAGCTTCACGGACCGTTCTCCGGGGTTCGGTGAAACGTCTCCGTAAGCACTCCGGACGAGCGAAGCCATGTCCAGACCTTCCATGACGATTCTTTTCGTTCCTATCTGGGCAAACTGCATGAGGTCGGACAGCAGCCGCTCCATCTTGCCCGCCCGGTCAATTATGGTGGAAAGGAGCTTCATGCCTTGCTCATCCAGACACTTTGAGTAATCTTCCATCAGGATTTTCGAAAATCCCCCGATAGCGATCAGGGGGGACCGGAGTTCATGGGAGGCGGTATAGCCGAAGGATTCGAGGTCCCTTATGTATTCCTCCCGCTCCTTCTCCAGTGCCTTGATCTGTGAGATGTCAGTCGCCGTTGTAAGGCAGACGGGATCCGGCCCCTCATCCCCTTCAAACCTGGCGCTCTGAAGGCGGGCGTATAAGATGTCGCCGTCCTTCTTCTTCATCCTCACGGTGCAGACCACGCGGTCGTGCGATGCCAGGACTTTTCTCTGATGTTCAAGAAAAGTGCCTTTGCCGGAAGTATGCACGAAAATGGAGAAGGGTTTCCCGATGAGAGCCTGTTTCGTGGCCGAGAGCATTCCAATTGCGGTGTTGTTGGCCAGCTTGATGCGCCCTTCAAGGTCGAGGACGAAATAGCCTACAGGTGCACGATCGAAGAGCTCTGCATATTTACGCTGTAAATCGGCCAGGTCGATTTGGGTGTTCCGGAGGTCCTCGTTCTGCATCTCCAGTTCGATCTGGTGGACCTGGAGCTCGTGGAGGATTTTTTCTTCAGATCTTTTTCTATTCTAGCACGATATTGCCGGTATGATGTCGCAGCCCTTCCATTGGCACAGAAGATAAGAGGAACAAAGTTTTTATTTCCCCATAACAGAGGCGGTGCAGGAGGGTTGTGTCGTTTGTCGTTCCTTTCCACCGGCTCCTTGCATCCCCATTAATCCCTTTTTCCAAGAGGAAATACGGCAACAGCGGTTCATATAATCAGAAAAATCACCCCGTTGCCGGATACCTCAACCTCAGCCTTAACCTGTCTCCTTCTTTTTCTCCGTCACGTCATTTATCGTCAGGAGTATTCTCCGGCTGTCTTTTTGGTCGCCGAATATGACGTTGGCGTCCAGCATCATCTTTTTGCGGCCTATGTCCTCGAAGTCGTGCTCCACCAAGTAGTTGCAAAGTGTCTTCTTTTCCGGAAGGATCCTTTCCAGAATATCCTTCAGCGCCGGGATGTCCCACTGCCCGTTACCGAGTTCGTAAACACGCCTGTGCACGGTTTCCTGCGGCGTAGTCTCGAAAACGTTGTAAAAGGCTTCGTTCGCGAATTCCACCATGAGTTTTTTGTCAAGAAGAAGGATCGGTTCCCTGATACTTTGCACGATACTCCGGAACGTGAGGGCAAATCGCAGTTCATCCTGGGCATTCTTCTGTTCCGTAATGTCCACGAAAGTAAGCACCGCCCCGTCGATAACGTTTTCACTGGTGCGATAGGGCAGGATCTTGGCAAGATACCATCTGTTTTTTTCGTGTTTCACAGGTTTTTCCTTTTTTGACAGTTTGGTGATTACCTCTTTGACGTCGGAAACAAGGTTCTGGTACTCGATCCTTGAAGATATATCGCGCAGCGGCCTCCCCACATCGGATTGTATGAGGTTTACGATTTCACTTGCCGCCGGAGTAAAACTCTTTATTTTGAGGGAATTGTCGAGGAAGATGGTGGCTATCTGGGTGCTCGCAAGGAGGTTGTTCATGTCGTTGTTGGCCCGGGAGAGTTCCTCGTTCTTCTCCTGGAGTTCGGAGTTCACCGTGACCAGCTCTTCGTTTATGGACTGGAGCTCCTCACGCGAGGTCTCCAGTTCCTCGTTCGTACTCTGGAGTTCCTCGTTTGATGACTGAAGTTCCTCGTTCGAAGATTTCAGCTCTTCGTTGGAGGTCTCCAGCTCCTCGATGGTTGTCTGGAGCCTCTCCTTTGTGGTCTTCAGCTCGTACTCGAGCTCCGACACATGCTTCGTCAGCCTTTCGGCCTCCCGGCTCTTCGGTGTTCCGGCCTTTTCCGTCTTAGGGGTGGGGACGGGCTTGAATACGACCATGACAAGGCCTTCGAAGTAATCGGGCCTCTTGATGTAGTGGAGGTCCAGATCTATCGTCTCGAAGCCGCCGTTCGTCTTCACCCTGATTCCTCTGGATGTGACCTTTTCCTTTCTGGAGAATACCTTGCGAAGGCCTGACATCAGTTCCAGCTTCAGGCCCTCCCGGGCCATCTCGGTGATCCTGAGCGTTGCCTTGCCCGAAGGGGGTTCGAGATACTTTCCGGTTTTCCCGTAGAAATAAACGATATCTCCTCTTTCGTTGACGATGAGGCAGCAAGGGGAGTATTCGCTCAGGAGCAGGTCTTCCGCAAGCTCGCCGAGACTGACGTCCGTATGTAAATCCCGGGGGGAGGGTTCTTTGCTATTCGGCTGCGGTCCGGTCACCGTGCCTGCCTGAAGACCGAACTCGGCCGGAACGGCCCTTTCGCCCCTCTTGGCCCTGAACATCTTCCATCTCTTGTCCGCGACAGAGAAAAGCTCCGTGAAGTCGCCGATATTCTCCGACGGGCCGAGAAAGAGGACTCCCTCCTGGTTCAGAGTGTAACGGAGGAGAGGTATTATCTTTCTCTGGAGCTCCGTGCCCATGTAAATCAGGACATTCCGGCAGCTGACGAGGTCGAGCTTGAGAAAGGGCGGATCTTTAAGAATATTATGGACAGCGAAGACAACCATCTCCCTCAGTTCTCCCCTGACCTTGTAATTACCCCCCTGTTTTAGAAAATACCTTGCGAGCCTCTCCGGGGAAACATCCGCCGTAATGCTGTCTGTATAGACCCCGGCACGGGCGATCTCTATTGCCCCTGCGTCGATGTCAGTTGCGAATATCTGGACGGGGAACATCTTCTGGGCCTGTTCCATCGTTTCGCGCACTATGATTGCCAGGGAATACGCCTCTTCACCGGTGGAGCACCCCGGCACCCATATTCTCAAAGGGTTGTCCTCTGACTTGTTTTGGATTAGCTTCGGCATTATCTCGCTCTTGATAGCGTCGAATGCCTGTGCGTCCCGGAAGAAATTCGTTACCCGGATAAGTATTTCCTTCAGGAGCGAGTTTACCTCGTGGGGACTGTTTCGCAGGTAGATGAGATAGTCCTCCATCGCCTGTACCTGGTGCATTGCCATCCGCTTTTCGATCCTGCGGACTATAGTGTTGGTCTTGTAAAGGGAGAAATCCACGCCTGTCTGCGCCCGTACTATTCCAAGGACCTTCTGGAGAAGGTTCTGGGGCTGCTCTTTCTCCCTTTCGGGCGGACGGACAACAACCCGGCTGGACTGCCTCACGTAATCCATGAGCTTCTTCGCCATCTTTTCCGGGGGCAGCACGTAATCGACTATGCCGGTGCCGATTGCGCTCTCGGGCATTCCTCCGTAAGAGGCGGTGGCAGGGTCCTGGACGAGTGCGAGACCTCCTTCACCCTTGATCGAGCGCAGCCCCAGTGCCCCTTCGGTCCCTGTGCCGGAGAGGACTATGCCTATGCCGTATACTCCCCTGTCTTCTGCAAGGGAGCGGAAGAAGAAATCTATGGGGTGGCGCACCCCCCTCTCCTGTTTGAGTTCGAAAAGAAGGAGTTTTCCGTTGCGTATGGCCATCTCCCTGTTGGGAGGAATAATATAGATTGTGTCGGGCCTCACCTTCATCCCTTCTTCGGCCTGGAAGATATCCATCTTTGTGAAGCGCCTGAGGAGGTCGCCCATCATGCTCTTGTGCCCCGGGTCGAGGTGGGGCACGAGGACGAACCCCATCCCGCTGTCGGGAGGCATATGCCGTAGTAACTTTTCCATTGCGTCGAGGCCCCCGGCAGACGCGCCTATACCGATGATATAGAAACCGTTTGCGGGCGGGTGTGCCGTCTTCTCGGCGGAAGCGGGAGCGGTCTTCTTCGCCCGGCCTTTTACTCCTGTTGTCGATGACTTCGACGGTTTGGCCGGAGCCTTGACGGTCTTGCCGGGAGCCTTCTTTGCCGGCTTGGAAGATTCTTTGCTCTTTTTAGTTTTTGCCAAGGTTTTGTCCCCCTTAAGTTGTACTCATATTCTATGTGATTTGGCTGTATTTTAGAACGGCGGGGAGAAAATTCTGTGGTTCACTGAGGGAGCAGGAAATACTTTTTGCGTTCGCCAGGTTTTGGTGATAACGTGAAAATATAGCAGATGTATATATGAGAATGCATGTGGGAGGAAAGAGATTATGGTTACAGTTGCATTATATGTCCGGCTGGAGGCCAGGCCTGGAAAAGAGGCTGAAGTTGAGAATTTCCTTAAGGGTGGATTGGCGCTTGTTCAGGAGGAACCGGACACCACTGCCTGGTTTGCGATCAGAATGGGGCAGACCACATTCGGCATCTTCGATGCATTCCCGGGAGAAGCCGGCAGGCAGGCGCATCTTTCCGGCAGGGTTGCCGCTGCGTTGAAGGAGAAAGCGGGCGACCTCTTTGCACAGCCCCCCGTGATTGAGAAAGTGGACGTCCTTGCGGCAAAACTTCCGTGAGATCGTATTCCATCTTCAAAGGTTTCATTTCGGAGTTCCTTACCGCTTGAGGGATTAGGGTAAGGTAAGGAGGACTGATGGAAGGACTGGCGCATCACCTGGGACCCCCGGTCTATACTGCGACCGTTTTAGTCGGAGCGATAATAGCCGGTCTCATTGCCCACAAAGTATTATTCCGGGTCGCGGCCAATATATCGCGGCGAACTTCAAGTATCGTCGACGATTCCCTCGTCGGGCATCTGAGAAGGCCCGCACGGGTGATGATCCCTCTTGTAATATTTTACGTCACGCTTCAGTTCGAGCATGTCCCTTCCGATGTTCTACGGGTGATAGAAAAGATCTCGCTTGTCCTTCTGATACTGGGGGCCTCCTGGGTCCTTGTAGCGCTGACTTCGGTGCTCGAGGATTTCGTCCTGAGTAAATACAGGATTGCCGACGATGAAAATATCAGGGCGAGGAAGATTTACACCCAGTTCAAGATCATAAAAAAGATTCTCATCGTCGCCATCCTGGTGGTCGGCCTTGCCGCGGTCTTGCTGAGTTTCAAGAAATTCCGCCAGGTCGGCGCCGGCCTTCTCGCCTCGGCCGGGGTGGCGGGAATCGTTCTCGGGGTGGCGGCCCGGCCAGCCCTCTCCAACCTTCTGGCCGGAATCCAGATAGCTCTCACCGAACCGATCCGTCTGGAGGATGTTGTGGTAGTTGAAGGTGAATGGGGGAGGATCGAAGAGATAACGCTGACTTATGTTGTCGTCAAGATATGGGACCTCCGGCGCCTGGTTGTTCCGATTGGGTATTTCCTGGATAAACCCTTTCGAAACTGGACCAGGCAGTCATCCGACCTGATCGGATCGGTCTATCTCTACGCCGATTATACGGTCCCGGTGCCGGAGGTCCGGGAGGAACTCCACCGCATATTGCAGGAATCGTCTTACTGGAAGGGCGACGTCTGGGCCTTGCAGGTGACGGACGCCACTGAAAAGACCATACAGTTGAGGGCAATAATGGACGCCGGGGATTCATCGAACGCCTGGTACCTCAGATGCGAAGTCAGGGAAAAACTCATTGAATTCCTTAGGGTGAAACATCCCGATGCGCTGCCGAAAGTCAGGGCGGGAATAGCGAACTTCACACAATCCCCTTCGGCTTCCGGCCGCGAACAGGGGATATGACCAAATTGGCAGAGGAAGGCCTCAATAATAGAAATCCGGACGGAAGCGCACCGCCGGCGGGCCGCAGGGAACAGGCGCTGGAACTTGCGGTCTTTCTTTTCCTTATCATACCCGCCATGGTGCTATCATTCTTTGTTGTGAGGGGGGCGAGCCTGAGTTTCGTTATCCTGGCAGTGGATACGGTCATGCGCGATCTCGGGCTTCTCAGTCTGGTGCTATTCTTCGTCTGGCGCAACGGGGAGCCGTTCGCCGCGGTAGGCTGCCGGCGGAAGAACCTCCTCAAAGAGATCGGCCTGGGCATCGCACTCTTTATCCCCCTGATATATATTCTGCCGGCGCTGGAGAGCACACTGCACAAGATTGGACTAACCTCCCCCTCAAATCCGCTTTCTGCGCTCACGAGCGAAAAGGGCATTCCTGAAGTCCTGCTGGCCTCCCTGATGGTGATGGTAGTCGCAGTGGCTGAAGAGACTATTTTCCGGGGGTATCTGATCCTCCGTCTGGAGACGGCCACGCGGAGCCGTGCGTGGGCCATAGGTCTGTCTGCCGTGATCTTTTCCCTGGGACATGGTTACGAAGGTTCCGCGGGTATGGCGACCGTGGCTTTCCTGGGAGTAGTACTGGCGTGGGTCTACCTTTGGCGGCAGAATCTCGTCGCTGCCGTGGTAATCCATTTTCTTCAGGATTTCAGCGGCATCGTCCTCCTCCCTCTACTGAAGCAGCTGAACCTTCTTCAATAAGGGTGCGGGGCATGGTGGAACGAGCGCCAGGCGAAAAATTCCCACTGCCCTTAACCATCTTCATATCGGAACTGGCAGGCACCGGTCTCCTTGTTGCCGTGGGGATATCGATGGTCATACTGAACTTTGGCAGAGGCAGTCCGGTCGCTCTCCTGGTCCCGGGAGAAGGCTTCCGGCGCATCATCACGGGCTTTCTCTTCGGTTCTACAGGCTGCCTTATAGCTCTTTCCCCCATCGGCAGGGAAAGCGGGGCACACATCAACCCTGTGGTAACGCTTGCTTTCTGGTCGTTGAGAAAGATTCGGGGCGTTCATGCCTTCTGGTATGTTGTTGCGCAGCTTGCCGGAGGGATACTCGGGGCGCTGCCCCTCGTTGCGTGGGGGCGGATGGGAGAGAGCATCCACTTCGGCGCAACGGTTCCCGGCTACGGTTACGATGTATGGGCTGCCCTGGCCGGGGAAACGGCGACCACCTTCTGTCTTGTTGCAGGCCTGTTTTCCTTTATCAGGCGAAGGAGCATCCGCCGTTTTACGCCTCTGCTTTTTCCGTTCCTATACGCCCTGATGGTTTTTCTCGAAGCCCCGGTGTCGGGAACCAGTACAAATCCTGCACGGAGCCTCGGCCCTGCGGTGGTCTCGGGACAATGGCAGGCCTGGTGGGTCTACTGGATGGGACCGGTCATCGGGAGTCTCCTTGCCGTCAGCGCCTTCAGGTTCACATGGCTACGCCACATGGAGGTCGAAATAGCCAAGCTCTACCACTTTGAACATGACCCCCACGGCGTCTTCGGCGTGAGGGCCGGATCTCATGATAAAGGCGGCCGCGACAGTTCAAAAAATTGATATCCGAATTTTCCACAAGGCAAAGTTCCCATAACAACCGAGTCATGGGATAATTGATCTATGGCGCAGTGGCTTGAAACAGTTTCCATTATTTCACTTGCCGCCGGTTTTGCGAGCAGCCTGATAATTATTCTGGACATCGCAGCCGGGCACCGGCAGTACATGAAGATCATGAATATTGTCTGGCCGGTTACGGCCCTTTACTCCGGGCCCCTTGGGTTATGGGCTTATTACAAAATGGGCCGTCTCTCCACAAGCCGGAGGGTGCGTAAGGCAAAAGCACACGGCGAGGTCCCTCCAGGCAAGAGAAAGCCTTTCTGGCAGAGCGTTATGGCAGGCGCCACTCACTGCGGCAGCGGGTGCACACTGGGAGACATCGTCGCCGAATGGTTTGTCTTCTTCGTGCCCCTGACTTTGTTCGGAGAGAGGGTTTTTGCCGCATGGGCCATCGATTACGTTCTGGCGTTCCTGTTCGGCATAGCCTTTCAGTATTTCACCATTAGACCTGCCCGCAAGCTATCCCCGAGAGCTGGGCTCGTGGCGGCGGTAAAGGCGGATACACTTTCGCTGACGGCGTGGCAGGTCGGCATGTACGGCTGGATGGCAGTAGCGATTTTTGTTATTTTTGGCCGCGATATCCCGAAGACGAACCCGGTATTCTGGTTTATGATGCAGCTGGCGATGCTGGCGGGGTTGCTGACGAGTTATCCGGTGAACTGGCTTCTGCTGCGAAAGGGAATCAAGGAAGCTATGTGAACCATCCTGTATTCTTTCCCTGTTCCTGTCGACAAGTCCCGTCAGAGAGTGCAATGAAAAACCGCCATTCTGTATAATAGAGAAAAGTCGAAAAAAAGAATTTACCCGGGACGCATTCTCCGGGGAAGATGGAAAGAGATGATAAGAAATACGTTCTGCATACTTGACGGCATAGGAGAGAAGCTGGAAAGACGACTCTGGAGGGAGGGAATTCTCACCTGGGCGGACTTCACGGACGCAGGTGAGGTCCTCGGCTTCAGCAGGGAGCGGAAGAAGGCCTTCGACGAGCGGCTCGGATGCGACCGGTGCGAGCTCGATGCGGGCAATGCCCGGTACTTTTCCTCACGTATGAAGAGGAGGGAACACTGGCGTCTATTCGATACTTTCAAGGACCATGCTGTCTGCCTGGACATAGAGACGAACGGATACCAACCCGGCGCCGGAGGGTACGTCACCGTAGTGGGACTCTATGACGGTTTCGACTACAAGTGCCTCGTCAGGGGAGAGAACCTCAGTGCCGAAAACCTGAACAATGAACTGTCGAGGTACAAATGCCTCGTCACTTTTTACGGTGCGGCGTTTGATGTACCCTTTATGTTGAGGTCCTTCAACGGGCTCAAATTCGACATCCCCCATTTCGACCTTTGCTTTGCGGCGAAGAGGCTGGGCATCAAAGGCGGGCTCAAACGGCTCGAACAGGATTTCGGGATTGAACGGGACGAGGCCGTACGCGGACTGGACGGGTACGATGCAGTCAAGCTGTGGGAGCTTGCACGCCGTGGATCATACGAAGCCCGCGAGACACTCATAAAGTACAACCGGGAAGACACTGTAAACCTTATGGGGATGGCGCCTGTCTTCTACGAGAAACTGAAGCAGTCGACCGGCATAGAGGAATACCTTACTTGTGGAGTCGCTTGACGCCTTTCTCACATATCTGTCAGTAGAAAAGGGCCTCGCCGGGAATACCCTCGAGTCATACTCTTCAGACCTGAAAAAATTTAGCGGCTTCCTGAAAAAAAGGAAGCGGGGCCTTGAGTCGGCTTCCGCAACGGACATTGCGGATTTCCTCGAGACGCTGGTCGACGGGGGATATTCGATCTCCAGTATAGGCAGGTATTTGTCATCCATGAGGGCCCTTTACAGGTACATGCTCGTAGAGGACATCATTGCAGAGGACCCCTCTGAAAACATCCAGAGCCCGAGGAAATGGGAAAGACTTCCGAAGGCGCTGAGCATCTCCGATGTGATGGAGCTGCTGGCGGCCGAGCCGGAAGGCGGAACGGCGCTCAGGGATTCGGCCATGCTGGAGCTGATGTATTCTTCCGGACTGAGAGTGAGCGAGCTTACCTCCATAAAGCTGGGCGATATCCATTTCGATGCGGGGTTTATAAGAGTCATGGGTAAAGGCTCGAAAGAGCGTGTGGTCCCGGTCAATGCCAGGGCCCTTGAGAAGGTAAAAAGGTATATGAGCGGGGAGCGGCCGTCGATACTCGGCAAGAGGCGGTCGGTTTACCTCTTCGTTACGAAGAGGGGCGGACCGATGACCAGGCAGAGGTTCTGGCAGACACTCAAGTCGATAGGCAGGAAGGCAGGGATTGAGCTCTCTCCTCACACATTAAGACACTGTTTCGCTACCCATCTGCTCGAAGGCGGGGCAGACCTCAGGTCCGTACAGAAGATGCTCGGCCATTCCGACATTTCCACAACACAGGTCTACACAAAAGTCACCACCGACAGGATCAAGAAGGTTTTCAAGAAATACCATCCGAGGGCCTGAAATTCAGTGTCAGTGAATAGTCTCAATGAAGGGATAAAAAGCTATCCGACCGCCTGACACTGATCACTGTCGCTGGCACTGACACCTTTACGGCCTGGTGAAAGTCGTCTTTTTCTGTGATAGAATTTGAATCAGATATGGAGAAGAGACAGTGAGAGTTGGACCAACAAGCCTTTAGGGGGACAGGCATGGGCGGGATTAACGAGGAAGATAAGGGCAGGGGAAAAGGAACAAAGACCGTACCGGTCACAGATGCGGTTGGTACGGTCCTTGCTCATGATATTACCGAGATAAGGAAGGACGAGTTCAAGGGGCGGGCCTTCAGAAAGGGACATGTGGTCAGGCAAGAGGACGTCTGTCACCTCCAGAGGCTCGGCAAGGAGCATCTCTTCGTCCTGAAGATAGCAGAGGACGAGATTCATGAAGACGAGGCGGCATTTGCTCTTGCGAAGGCCCTCGCCGGAGAAGGGGTGGAGATAAGGGATAAACCAAAGGAAGGCAAGCTGACGCTACTGGCTGCCAGGGACGGGCTCCTGAGAATAAACAGGAAGGCGCTCCTCGAATTTAATCTCCTCGGCGATGTTATGTGCGCGACGGCCCACGATGCGACGATTGTCAGGAAGGGGCAGGCCGTTGCCGGAACCAGGGCCATCCCTCTGGTTGTAAAACGCGATGTGATAAGCCGGGCAACTGCTATCGGGCGTGAGGCCGGCAGGGTGATCCACGTAAAGGAAATCAGAAAGCCCCGGGCAGGCGTTGTGATCACCGGCAATGAAGTCTATTCCGGAAGAATAAGGGATTGCTTTGCGCCGGTTATCACGGAAAAGGTGGAGTCGTTCGGCGGGGAGATAGTGGGGCTCCATTATGCGCCCGATGACGAGCCGTTTATAGAAGAAAAACTCAGGGAATTGATAGAAGCGGGAGCCGACCTTCTTGTCACGACCGGTGGAATGTCGGTTGACCCCGACGATGTTACAAGATTTGCCATAAGTAGACTCGGGGCGTCGGAGATTACCTATGGCTCGGCGGTCCTGCCCGGAGCGATGGTCCTTGTGGCCTATATAGAGAGAAGGCCTTCAGTCCCGGGTATGCCGGGTCCCCGGGATATGATCCCGGTGATCGGCATTCCGGCCTGCGGAATGTACAGCAAGATGACGGTCTTCGACCTGGTTTTTCCCAGGATACTCGCCGGCGAACGAATAGGCAGGAAGGAGCTGGCAGAACTGGGACACGGGGGGCTTTGTCTGAAGTGCGAGGTCTGCCGATATCCGGTCTGCCCATTCGGTAAATACTGAAATCAGGTGGAATGATTTTAGACTGGTGATAGCCTGAAGTCTCACTGTTCAACTCCTTTGCAGTTGGCGCAAGCCCCTTGTTCTGCTTCCGGATTTCACTGCTTTTTCGGGCCTTCCTAGCATCACTTATGCCCTTATAAATTAATACAATCGGCTAAACCCTTTATTTTATATTGAAAATATGTTATTTTTTCTAACTTTATTTGTTTTAGCCGGAAAGCCTGCAGGAGTTTCCGCTTTCATCTAAATTTGTCATGAGAAAGGAGCCCCCGGGGATGCTGATAATAGGCGAGAAATTGAGCATCATAGCGAAGAGAGTAAGAGAAGCGATGATGAAGAAGGACAAAGGACCGATCCAGGAGATAGCCACACGGCAGTGGAAAGAAGGTTCCGGCATAATCGACGCCAATATCGGACCAGCGGAAGACGGCGGAGAGGATCTGATGCAGTGGATGGTGACGGCGATACAGGAAGTCGTCCCCCTTCCCGTCTGTCTGGACACAACGAACGCAAGCGCAATCGAGGCGGGACTTAAGGTCCATAACAACGAGTGGGGGCGGCCCTTGATAAACTCGACTTCAAACGATCCCGAGAGGTTTCCGATTCTCGAACTTGGAGCAAAATATAACGCTCAGGTTATCGGTCTCACAGTCGGGAAGGGCGGGCTTCCCGCAGATGCGGAGGAAAGGTGCGGAATAGCGGCGGAGATAATGGCCAGGGCGATGGAATACGGGGTGCCCCTGGAAGACCTTTATCTGGATCCCCTCGTTCTGCAGATAGCAACTACACAGGACCAGGCAGCGAAGGTCATCGATGCGGTGCGGATGTTCCAGGAGATGAACGAACCGCCGATGAAGACCGTTGTCGGACTGAGCAATATTTCCAACGGCTGCCCCAAGCACGTAAGGCCTGTTCTTAACAAATATTACTTCCTGATGCTCCTGAACGCAGGCCTGACAGCGGCAATCGCCGACGCCCGGGAAATGGCGGAAGCCATGGAAGAGAAGAAGCTGTTCGACGATGTCGCGGCCGGAAAAGATATCGCAGACGCCGGGAAGATGAAAGAAATAAGGAAGACGATAGATGTGATCATGGGCAATACGCTTTATGCCCATTCATATCTGGAAATGTGAGAAAAACAGTGTCAGTGATTAGTGTCAGTGTCAGCAACTGACATCGAACTCCAATCACTGCCGCTTTCGTCTAAATAAGACGGTGTCGGTAGTTCTTTCCAGTGTCCTTGACTGACACTGATCACTGGCACTGACACTTTAAGTGAGGAGGTTATAGATGGCTTTTACACCGACCAAGGAGACGTATTCCGGAAAGGTATATCCGGTTTCTATCGGGACGGGCGAAAGTGAGGTCACTTTCGGCGGAGAGAACGTCCTTCCGTTCCATTCCTTCGAGGGTGAGACCCCGAACGGACCGCTGATCGCTTATGAAATACAGGATGTGCCGCCTTCCGACTGGCCGGAGAACGTCAGGAAGCCTTATGAGGCCGTATCAGACGATCCGGTAAAATGGGCCAAGCACTGCCAGGAGGGGCTCAAGGCGAAGGCGATAGCGCTGCGTCTGACAGGTACGCATCCCGACAGAGAGAACCGCTCTCCGGAAGACGCCACGAAGACCATTCAGGATGTACTCGCTGCGATAAGCGTGCCCCTTATCATCCTGGGCAGCAACCATGCCGAGAAGGACTCCGCGGTCCTGGTGGCTGCCTCTGAAGCGGCAAAGGGCAAGAATTGCATTATCGGCAAGGCGCAGGAGGCAAATTACAAGACTATTGCCGCTGCGGCCATGGCCAACAACCATAAACTCATTGCCATGTCCGAACTCGACATCAACCTCTCGAAGCAGCTGAACATTCTCATCACCCAGATGGGATTCGAAAAGGAGAGGGTCATCACAGACCCGATGTGTTCGGCCCTGGGATACGGTCTTGAATATACCTATTCGGTGATGGAGCGGATAAGGCTTGCCGCGCTGACGCAGAACGATGCGATCATGCAGCCTCCGATGATGGGAGACGTTGGCATGTATGTCTGGAAGATCAAGGAAACCCAGGCATCTGAAACGGACATGCCGGAGTGGGGCGCCGCAGAGGAGAGGGGAATCGCCTGGGAGGCGGTCACGGCAGCTTCGCTCCTGGCAGCCGGCGCAGAGCTCTTGATAATGAGACATCCGAAGGCCGTGGAAGCGGTCGGGAATTTCCTGGAAGAACTGGCGTAAGAACCGGCACGGGCCGGTTCCCGGCCCCGCCTTGAGATAAGACTGGAGGTATAAGAAGATGGCTTTATCGGGTGTTGAAATATTCAAGCTTTTACCTAAGACGAACTGCAAGAAATGCGGATTTCCGACCTGCCTGGCTTTTGCCATGAAACTCGCTCAGAGACAGGCCTCGCTTGATGCCTGCCCGGATGTTTCCGAGGAGGCGAAGAAGGTCCTCGGAGAGGCATCCGCCCCCCCTGTACGGCCGATCACCTTCGGCACGGGTGACAAGGCAGTAAAGATGGGAGAGGAGACCGTCCTCTTCAGGCATGACAAGAAATTCGTTAACCCCTGCGCATTTGCCGTGGAGATCCAGGATACTCTGTCCGAGGCCGACATAGCAGGCATTGCCGAACAGGTCGTGAATTCGGAGATAGACAGGGTGGGGCAGAAACTGAGGGTCGACGCTATTGCGTTGACCAACGTGTCGGGCGACGCAGGAAAGCTGGAGGCTGCTGCAAAGACAGTGGCGGCAAAGGCCCCCGGGGTGCCTGTAATCATATGCACGGAGAACGATCAGGCGGCCGATGCTGCGGTGAAGGTATTTGCAGGGCAGAAACCGGTCATTTTCGGCGCCAACGCCTCCAACGTCGAGGCCATGGCGAACGTTGCCAAGGCGAACAAGGCTGTTCTCGGCATATCGGCCAACGGCCTCGAGGAACTCTCTGCGCTGACTGAGAAGGTGAAATCACTCGGTGTGGAGGACATGGTGCTTGATTCAGGCGCCAGAAAGGCGAAGGACATACTTGAGCACAACACGCTGATCAGGAGGGCGGCGGTAAAGAAGAATTTCAAGCCCCTGGGATATCCCATAATAAACTTCGTACAGCGGGAAGACGCTCTTCTGGAGACGCTGGTGGCTTCTCTGGGCGTAGCTAAATACGGATCGATCGTCGTGATGAAGAATATCGAGAAGTGGAAGAACGTTGCTCTCTTCACCCTCAGGCAGAACATTTATACTGACCCTCAGGTGCCGATGCAGGTCGAACAGAAGGTCTACAACATCGGCGAGCCGAAGGCGGAATCACCGCTCTTCATTACTACGAACTTCTCGCTGACATACTTCATCGTATCCGGCGAGATAGAGAACAGCAAGGTGGCCAGCAGGCTGGCAGTGATGGACTGTGAAGGGCTTTCGGTCCTGACGGCATGGGCCGCCGGGAAGTTCACCGCTTCAAAGATAGCCCAGTTTATCACCGAAAGCGGTGTGGACAAGGAGATAGCCGGCAAGGAGCTGATCATACCCGGTTATGTCGCGATCCTCAGCGGCTCGATCGAGGACAAACTGCCGGGCTGGAAGATTACTGTAGGTCCGCGCGAGGCCAACGCCATACCGGCGTTCCTTAAGGGCCGGGCTGCTTAGCGGGAAAGAACTTGCTCTTTATTGTAAGAATTTCCTGTTAGTCATCTCCCGCAATGGCGGGAATCCAATCTTCTTTTTTTCAGGAGATAACGGATTCCCGATTACTGCCTCGGGCATGTCCAACAGAGAGATATCTGATATGGCGCAGTCTTGTGTCGGATAGATAAGGCGATAATCTAACAATTTGATTTTATACAGCAAAAAATTGAAAAATAGAATATTAGTGAGTTAGGATGGGAGATTCCAGCTTGATGAGCTCCTATCCATAATTAGAGGAGGTCAGGATGTCAAAGTTAATAGCCTCGGCGGCTATACGTGGTTCCCACAGTCTTGTAAAACGGGCAGAGGAGATGCTGGAGAAGGCGATTGCCGCGCATGGCGAGAATTATGCCTTTGAGTTTCCTGATACTGCATTCTATCTCCCGATGATTTATGCGATCACCGGCTTCCCTGTCAAAACCATCGGGGACATGAAAACTGCGCTTGAGAGCGCCAAGGTTTACGCCCATCCGGAGCCGGATGCCGAACTCTGGAAGCCCTATCTGGGCGAGGCGCTTGATTCGGGTATGCTCACACTCTTTGCCGAAGAGATCATATTGGCCCTGAGATACATCGAAGGCCTGGAACCCTGCAAGGACCCGGACACCGGTTATGAATATAACGGTTTTATCACTGACACCATTCAGCGGAACCTGGGTATCCAGCTTGTTGACGGTACGATGCCCGGGTTTGCAGCGATCATCGGTGCGGCCCCGGACGAGGAAACGGCGGTGAAAATCGTCAGGGAATTACAGGAAAAGAATATCCTTACTTTTCTCTCGGGGCACAGCAACGGAAACAGCGTCACCAAACAGCTCCTGAACAAGGGTGTCGAACTGGGATGGGAAACGAGGATTGTGCCCCTCGGTCCCGACACCGAGCACACGCTCTACGCCCTCGACTGGGCCATCAGGGCCTCCCTGATATTCGGAAGCAAGAAGCCCGGGGATTACAGGGAACACCTTAAGTACCAGAAAGACAGGGTCTTCGCTTTCGCCCTTGCCCTCGGCGGACTGGACGAGATCAAATGGTCGACCGGCGCAGGCGCAATCAACATGGGTTTCCCGGCGGTGTGCGATACTGACGTGCCCGTAATCCACCCGACCGGCGTCTGTACATATGAGGAAGTCGACAAGGAGTTCGATCACGACAAGATCGTCCAGAAGGCGATAGAGGTGAGGGGACTGAAGATCGTGGTCGAAAGACCTCCCATACCCGTTGCCTACGGACCGGCTTTCGAGGGGGAGCGGATCAGAAAAGAGGACATGTTTATCGAGTTCGGCGGGCAGAGGACGCCGGCCTTTGAATGGGTGAGGACGAAGGAACTTGAAGAGATAGAAGACAACAAGGTCGTGATCGTCGGCGAGAACTGGCAGGAGAGGTTCGAGCAGGGCGGCAAGATGCCCCTGGGCATAGTAATCGATGTTGCCGGAAGAAAGATGCAGAAGGATTTCGAGTCGGTCATCGAGAGGAAGATCCATCACAACCTTAACGAGGCCCAGGGGTTGTGGCACATGGGCCAGCGCGACATAAACTGGGTGAGGATAAGCAATAATGCCAGGAAAGACGGTCTGAACCTGGAGCATATCGGCGTTATACAGGCGACGATGACGCACGCCAGGTTCAAATCGATCGTCGACAAGGTCCAGGTCACCCTTTATGTTGATGAGAAGGACGTGCTCGCCATACAGGAAGAGGCGAGGGCGGCGTACCATGAGCGCGACCAGAGGGTGGGAAGCATGACCGACGAGGCTGTGGATACATTTTACTCCTGTCTTCTCTGCCAGTCCTTTGCGCCGAGCCACACCTGTGTGATCACGCCCGAAAGACTTGGTCTCTGCGGCGCTTACAACTGGCTTGACGGGAAGGCCGCATACGAGATCGATCCCACCGGCGGCAACCAGCCGATCGCTAAAGGAGACGTGCTCGACCCGGTGAAGGGCAGGTGGAGCGGGGTGGACGAATACCTCAAGCAGGCTTCCGGCGGCGCCATCGAAACGCTCAACGCATATACCATCATGGACAACCCGATGACCTCGTGCGGTTGCTTCGAATGCATCATCGCCATCGTACCTGAGGCAAACGGGGTGATGATCGTTCAGCGGGGTCATACCGGAATGACCCCGGCGGGAATGAAGTTCTCGACCCTCGCCGGCAGCGTCGGCGGCGGCATGCAGACGCCGGGTTTCATGGGTATCGGCAGGAACTTCATCACCAGTAAGAAGTTCCTTTACGCCGACGGCGGTCTCAAGAGGATCGTCTGGATGACAAAGAACCTGAAGGAAAGCCTGAAAGACGCCTTTAACGAGAGGGCAGCCGAGGAAGGCGTGCCCGATCTTCTGGACAAGATTGCCGACGAAACCGTCGCGGAAGACTCGGAGAAACTGCTTGAGTTTCTGACGAGCGTCGGGCATCCGGCTCTCGAGATGGACCCGATGTTCTGATTATTGATTAAGGATGACCGGAAATACCCGCATACAGAAATTGAAGAAAAGGGAGAGCAGAGGCCGAAACGGTTCCTTAACCTTGACCTCTGCCTTGACCTGTCAGTAAGGAGGATATATGTCAGAGAACATAAAGAGCGCTAACAAGGCGGCGGAAGAGATCATCGAATGGGGCGAATCTCATAAAATCGAGACCTGTTTCGACAGGGCTCAGAGGCTTAAGCCGTGTCCGATCGGTGCGACGGGTGCATGCTGCAAGGTATGTCACATGGGCCCCTGCCGGCTGGTGGGGAAGAACGCTGAAGAAGATGCGAGGGGTGTTTGCGGCGCCACGCTGCCTACGGTGGCTTCCAGAAACCTTTTGAGAATGATCGCTGCCGGGACGGCCGCCCACTCGGACCATGCCAGGGGAATGGCATTCACGCTCCTTTCGGTCGCCAACGGTGAGGCAAAGGACTTCAAGATAACAGACGTGAGAAAGCTTTACCGCGTCGCCGGCTACCTCAATGTCGAATTTGAGGGGAGGCCAGTAAACGACGTCGCGAGAGATGTTGCGACCAAGCTGATAGACGATTTCGGCAGGCAGAACGGGGAGATAAACTACCTGTCCCGCGCACCGAAGAAGACGCAGGAGAGATGGAAAAAGTGGGGTATAGTGCCCCGCGGCGTCGACAGGGAAGTGTGCGAGGCGATGCACCGGACGAACATAGGAGTGGACCATGACCCGGACCATCTCCTCCTTCATGGGCTGAGGACGTCCCTTGCCGACGGGTGGGCCGGCAGCATGATTTCTACGGACGTCACGGACATCCTTTTCGGGACGCCGATGCCCCAGAAGTCCGAGGCGAGCTTCGGGATATTCAAGGAGGACGAGGTCAACCTCATCGTCCACGGGCATGAGCCTCTCCTTGCGGAGATCATGGTGGACGTTACGCAGGACCCGGAGATGGTGGCTTACGCCAAGTCGAAGGGCGCGAAGGGCATCAACCTTGGCGGTATGTGCTGTACGGCGAACGAGGTGCTGATGAGGCACGGCATCCCGACTGCGGGCGGCTTTACAAACCAGGAACTCGGGATCATGACGGGCCTGGTAGACGCCATCACGGTCGATGTCCAGTGCATAATGCCGGCCATAGCCGAGCTTTCAAAAAAATTCCATACAAAGGTCATTACGACTTCTGAAAAGGCGATGATACCGGGCGCTGTCCATATTGAATTCGACGAACACAGGGCCGTCGATGTTGCCAGGGAAATTGTGAAACTCGCGATCGACAACTACGGCAACAGAAAGGCGGAAGGCAGTCATATTACGGATAAATTCCCGGTAATCGCGGGCTTCTCCCAGGAGTACATAGAGTACATGCAGGGCGGTACGTGGAGGGCGTCATTCAGGCCTCTCAACGATGCGATAATGGCAGGGAGAATCCGGGGAGTGGTCGGACTGGCGGGCTGCGACAACCCCAGGGTACCGTCGACGGGCCTCCACCGGTTTCTCGCCACGGAGCTGATAAAGAACGACGTACTTATCGTATCGACGGGATGCGGGTCGGCGGCTTGTGGAACGGCCGGCTACCTTACCCCGGAGATGGCCCTGGAAAACGCGGGCCCCGGATTAAGAGAGGTATGTGAGGCGATAGGGATACCGCCCATCCTCCACCTGGGAGCATGCGTCGATAACTCGAGGATTCTTACCATTGCCAGTGCAATGGCTGCCGAAGGCGGCCTCTCGGACGAGATAGGGGGCATGCCTGCGGTTGGTATCGCCCCGGAGTGGATGAGCGAAAAGGCGATTGCGATCGGCTGCTATTTTGCGGCCTCCGGCGTGCCGGTGATATTCGGCGGTGAATCTCCCGTGGAGGCGAGTGAAGAGGTGACGAGAATCATGACTGAGGTCTGGTTCGAGAGGTTCATGGGGGCTCTCCACTTTGAGCCGGACCCGGAAAAGATCCTGAGCATGACCCTCGACTACATTGACCAGGCGAGGGAAAGGCTGAAACTCAGAAAGTACGAACCCGGCAAGTTCGGCGCCGAGAGGGTGCTTATGGACATGGCGGCGCGCCGTGAGATCGAGAGGGCTGCAAAGCCTCATCTGGGAATATTTTAAAAAAGGATCTGAAATGGTTGGTAAGACATATATGCCCTGTATGTTTTTGGAGGTTAGATGAAAGTTGAAGAAATAAATGTTGATGAGAGGATAGGAAGTGTCGGGGAGGTCCTGACAGAGGAGCAGAAGAAAAGGGGCGTGCTGATCCACGCCCTGCAGAAAATTCAGAAGGAGCATAATTATCTGCCGGAGGAGGTATTGAAGGACCTTGCAAAGAAGCTCAACTTGCCTCTCTCGGAGGTTTACAGCACGGCGTCCTTCTATAAACACTTCTACTTCAAGCCCAGAGGCAGGAATGTGGTATGTGTATGTCTCGGAACCGCGTGCCACGTCAGGGGAGCGGGCAAGGTCCTCGAAAAGATCGAAGAGAGTTTCGGGATAAGTGAGGGCGAGACGACGGAGGACATGTCGTTGACCCTGGAGACCGTGGGCTGCGTCGGATGCTGCGGCCTGGCGCCGGTCGTCACCGTGAATGATGAGGTTGAAGGCGACCTCAACCCGAAAAGGGTCACCGATTTAATAGAAACGATCAAGGGGAAATAGAAGATGGGCAAATTAAATTCGATACACGACCTGAAGAAACTCAGGGCCCTTCTTGAGGAGGAGACCTTCGCCCCTGATATACCCAGGATCAGGATGTGCAGCGGAACGGCCTGCACTGCGACGGGGACTCCCAAAGTGCTTACGGCGCTGGAAGAGGAGGCGGGCCGGAGAGGGATCAAACTTGACGTAGTGAAGACAGGCTGTCAGGGACTCTGCCAGAAGGGCCCCGTAATGCGGGTGGAACCGCAGGGTATATTCTACCAGAAGGTAAAGCCCGAACACGCCAAATGGATAATGACCTACACGGTTGCGGGGGGCGTGCCTTACCGCCAGAGCCTTTACCGGGAAGATATCATGAGCGAGCCCGTGCCGGAGATGGCCAATGTGCCTTTTTACAGAAAGCAGCTCAGGATAGCCCTCAGGAACAACGGTGTGATTGACCCGCGCAATATCTATCACTATATCGCGGTGGGAGGATATAAGGCCCTCGAAAAGGCCCTCTCCTCCATGGCCCCCGAGGATGTCATGAATGAAGTCGACAATGCAATGCTACGGGGCCGCGGCGGCGCGGGATTCCCGGCGGGCAAGAAGTGGAGACACACGAAGGGTGCGCCCGGCTCGATCAAGTTTGTCATAGCAAACGGCGACGAGGGTGACCCCGGCGCCTTCATGGACAGGTCGGTTATGGAGGGCGACCCTCACAGTCTCTTCGAGGGGATGATCCTCTGCGCTTATGCGATAGGTGCCCGCTACGGTATGGTCTATGTAAGGCACGAATACCCGCTGGCGGTCAAGAACCTCGGCATAGCGATAAAACAGGCGGAAGAGATCGGGCTGCTCGGGAAGAACATCCTCGGCAGCGGTCTCGATTTCACGATAGACATAAGGGAGGGAGCGGGGGCCTTCGTCTGCGGTGAATCGACCGCCCTGGTTGCATCTATAGAAGGGGAGAGGGGCTTCCCGAGGCCGAGACCGCCGAGACTGTCTGAGCCCGGCGGAGGGGCCTGGGGTTATCCCAGCAACCTCAACAACATCGAGACTTACGCCTGTGTTCCGCCGATCGTCGAAAAAGGGGCTGGCTGGTTCAGGAGCATCGGCACCGAGAGTTCTCCGGGGACGAAGGTCTTCGCTCTTACCGGAAAGGTGAAGAATACCGGGCTGGTGGAGGTACCGATGGGTATGACCATCAGGGAGATAATCTACGATATCGGTGGCGGCATCCTCGGGAACAAGGAATTCAAGGCTGTGCAGACCGGAGGGCCGTCGGGCGGTTGCCTGCCGGCAAGCTTTCTCGACCTGCCGGTGGATTTTGACTCTCTCACGAAGGCGGGCTCCATGATGGGCTCGGGTGGAATGGTCGTTCTGGATGAGGACACATGCATGGTGGACGTGGCAAAATACTTCCTCTCCTTTACGCAATCGGAGTCCTGCGGCAAGTGCCCGCCGTGCAGGATCGGCACTTACCAGATGCTCCAGATATTAGAGAAGATAACCTCCGGTCAGGGTGAACAGGGCGACATCGAACGCCTCATAGAACTTGGGAAATCCATTCAGCATGGATCACTCTGCGGTCTCGGACAGAGCGCGCCGAACCCGGTTTTGAGCACCATAAAGTATTTCAGACAGGAATACGAGGAGCACATCCATGACAACTATTGCAGGGCTAAGGTATGCAGCAACATGGGCGTCTTCGTCATCAACCAGGCGGAGTGCATAAGGTGCGGTCTCTGCGAACAGGCCTGTGCTTTTGACGCTGTCACCGAGACAAGAGAGATGTACCAGATCGACCGCGCATACTGCACAAGGTGCAAGGCTTGTTACCTTGCATGCCCTGTAGGTGCGGTCAAGATCAGGAAGCACAGCGTGGTGAAGCTGGAAGAACAGTTCAGGATACCTTCTGAGAAAATAGAAGTCCTTGAAAGGAGGGCTAGAATGACACTCAAAGACCTCATGCAGTCGAAGCCAACCAAGATGGTCACCTGCGGTAAGGATTCGAAGGTGGCGGAGGCCATCAGCATCATGGACAGCAACAATATAGGGTCTGTTCTGGTAGTCGACGAGGAGAAGAAGATCGTGGGCATATTTACCGAAAGGGACATCATGCACTGTTTTGCCAAAAAGATCGCGGTTAACGAAACTGCCCTGGGCGACGTGATGACGCAAAAGCCCGTGACCCTGGACGGTTCCATAGATATAAGTGTTGCGGTCAAGGTGATGTCGGAGAAGAAGATCAGGCATCTGCCGGTGACCGAGGACGAAAAGGTCATCGGCATGATCTCTTACAGGGACCTTGTCTCCTACCTGCTGCCGGAGGTTATTTACATGGCAGAGGACATTTATTAAGGGGAAGTATCATGACAGAGCAGAAAGAACCTAAAGTAGAAGAGATAAAGAAGGCGGCGGAGGAGGAGAAGAAATGTCCGGTCCAGAGGTCTCTGTTTTACATAGAGGGCTTCCTTGACGGGCCGATGTGCGGCAGATGCTTCCCGTGTGCCTTCGGCAGTTACGAGGCGCGGGTCAGGCTGAAGAGAATCATCCAGGGACGGGGCGGTGAGGACGACATCAGGACGCTGCGGCGCATATCGGAGGAGATGCTGACCAGTTCCCGGTGCAAGAAGGGCAAAGACACGGCGGCATTCCTGACGGAGTGGCTAAACACTGACGTCTTCAGGAGACATGCGGAAGGAAGCTGCCCCGACATGGAGTGTAAATCCCTGATCGAATACCGGATCATTCCTGAGAAGTGCACCATGTGCGGCCTCTGCCTGGAGGCATGCAAATACGCCGCAATTCACGGAGAGAAGAGGAGACCGTTTGCTTCGGGGTATTCTCCCTTCGAGATCCGCCAGAAGAGGTGTGTAAAGTGTGGAGACTGTCTGCCTGTGTGCCCCTATGGCGCAATAGTGATTGTAGAAAAAGAGGTGCCGGCCCCGGTCGGCGGATAAATGGCGGGTGTCTGAGCCTGTAATTTTATAGGAGGATTGGATGGGAAAGACGGTAAATCTTAAAATAGACGGAAAGGACGTTCAGGTTGCGGAGGGCCTCAACCTCATCGAGGCAGCGGCCGAGGCCGGGGTTCACATCCCGAACCTCTGCTATCTGAAGGGCATGAAGGGCATCGGAGCCTGCAGGCTCTGCTTGGTGGAGATCGAAGGCATGAAGTCGCCCATGATCGCCTGCACCACAAAGGCCAAGGACGGCATGGTGGTCAATACGAAGACCGAGAAGGTCCAGGAGGTCAGGAAGTTCGTGGTAGATCTTATCCTGTCCATGCACCCCCTTGACTGTATGACCTGCACCAAGGCGGGTGTCTGCAACTTGCAGCAATATGCCTACGATTTCGAGATAAAGGAATCGAGTTTTTCGAGGAAGAAGTTCGGCTATCCGATAGACGAAGCCAATCCTTTCATAAAGAGAGATCCCGATTACTGCGTTCTCTGCGGAAGGTGCATACGTGTATGCCAGGCCCAGGACACCAACGTTCTGGAGTTCTCCGGCAGGGGTGTGGGCGCCAGGGTCGTCACTGCGGAGGACAAGCCACTGCAGGAGTCTGATTGCACCTTCTGCGGAAGCTGTGTGGACGCGTGCCCGGTAAACGCCCTCCTTGAAGCCGACCGGTGGAGAAAGGGGCGTGAATGGGAATATGAAAAAACGGACTCCGTCTGTCTTTCGTGTGGTAACGGATGCAGCATTACGGTGAGCACAAAAGACGGAGAGGTAATAAAGATAAACTCGGGTGCTCCGGAAGGAACCGCCGAGCGGTTCATCTGTGCCAGGGGAAGGTTTGGATTCGACAGCCTCACCAGCGACCAGCGCGTGGGAACTCCGATGAAAAGGGTCGACGGTGATCTTCAGGAGACGACATGGGATGATGCCATTGAAACGGTTGCGGGGAAACTGAAGGCGGCCGGCCAGGATGCCTCGATCGTCAGCAGCGCAAACATTCTGAATGAAGACGCACTATTACTGAAGAAACTGGCTTCCGATGTGGTGAAAACAAGGAACGTCGACTCTTCCGTAACTCTGTATTCTGACTATGATTCACTGAAGAACGGCACGGCGGACCTGCAGAATGCCGACCTGTTCATCCTGGCAGGAACGGCACCCGACCAGTGGACAAGAGTCCTGCCGGCCCTCGACGCGGTTATCAGAAGGAAGATGAACAATGACGGCGCAAAGCTGATCGTTATCAATTCGGGTGATACCAAGATCGCGTCAAAGGCAACCGCCAACCTTAAGGGCGACGAGGTGAAAAAGCTTGAGGAGCTTGCCCAGGCCATGATCTCTAAAGGCGTAAAGGCCCCGAAAGAGATGGTGGAAGCCCTCGCATCCGTCGACCCCTCTGACGAGGCCATGAACGCCGCGGACATCCTTGTGGCCGCGAAATCACCCGTTATCCTTGCCGCCCCCGCTCTTTACAGGGCTGCCGCCAACCTCTCGCTCATAAAGTCCGAGGCTGTGTCGGTGCCTCTTGAGGCAAACTCCAAAGGCGTGGCGCTCATGGGCCTGACGACGGAAGGGAAGAAATTCAGGGAGATAATTTCCTCTCATTCAAAAGCACTCTATGTGGTCGGAGAAGTGCCGGTGAGCGAGAGGCCGGATACTGATTTCCTCGTAGTACAGGCTTCCCACATGACAGGCCTGGCGAAGGAGGCCGATGTGGTCCTGCCGTCGGCAGCTGCACTCGAATCGGGGGGGACGATAGTGGATTATCTCGGAAGGTTGAAAGAGGTCAAAAAGGCGGTGGAGCCTGCCGGTGATGCGCTTCCGCATTCAGTGATATTCACGGCAGTTGCGAAGGCTATGGGCGCCTCTCTGAAGACTCCGAAGGACACAGAAGTCAAAAAGGCCCTGAAAGGAAAAGTGAAGGCCTCCTTCAGTCCTTTCCGGAAAGATAAGGACCTCGACGTTGATGTGGAGAAGTTTAACGAGGATATAAATATGTCGACCATAAACGGTTCGAGGCTTCTCTGGCTGAAGGAGCTTGAGAAGGGAGTGGCTGCGTAGGATTACGGCGACTCTTCCGGAAAGACGAAGGGCGGACCTGCCGGGGCCGCCCTTTTTTATTAACGTTTCAATGCGCCGTCCCGGAGCTTTCGGCATCGCGGCGTCTCATGCTTCCTCCCTGGACGGCGAAGGGTGCGGCGGTTGGTTGATCGGAAAGTTATTTATGAAATGGCCGCTCTAACTGGAAATTTCCAACCCCGGGACTTTGAGGAGGCCGGGGACATACAGGAACATGTCAGAAGAGAGGTCCGCATAATCCCGTTGGAAGGGGAGCCTGTCCTTGTCGCGGCGGCGGATGCTGCGTACAGCGACGATTCAGTGGTTGCGGCGGCTTCCCTGTACTCATATGCCGGATTGGCCCATGTAGCCGATGCTTTTTTCAGGGGCCGGCCAAGCTTCCCGTACAGAAGCGGATTTTTGGCCTTCCGTGAAGGTTCAGCCATAGCCGGTGCCCTGAAAAAACTGGAACGGCCTGATGTTATCCTGATCGACGGCCAGGGCATTGCTCATCCGCGGGGAGCCGGCATTGCGTCTCACATCGGGGTTATTCTCAATAAGCCGACCATAGGATGTGCAAAAACACGGCTTACCGGCCGCTTCGACGAGCCCGGAGCGACCAGGGGCTGTTGGACATACCTGTACGAGGAAAGGACAGGCCTTCAGCCCATCGGTGCGGTACTGAGGACGAGGAGTCATGTAAAGCCACTTTTCATATCTCCGGGACACCTCATCGATATTGAATCCAGCGTCCGCATCGTTTTGGGGTGCTTCTCCGGTTACAGGATTCCCGAGCCTCTCAGAAGAGCGGATAAACTGTCGAAAACATTAAGCAGGGATGCCTAGGTTTTCGCCGATTTGCTTTTGATGAAAGAGTCTATCGAGGCCCTATGGTGAGATTTCAGATCGAGGAAACGAACTCCATAGTGGTAAGCGTCTGTCCCGTTTGCGGCTACCCTCATCACTTCTGCGTCGGCAGTGATCCTTTCGGCCCCCGGCAGGAAAAAAGAGCAGGATATGGAATCACCTTTCTCGAGTTTCTTGTCCGTCTCGATGAGGATGCCCGATGTGCTTATATTCTGCGAAGAGCAGAAGAATGTTTCACCCGGCGATTTTCCGTTTACGCTCACTTTTAAGAGGACCCTGTAGCTCTTTCTTTCCGGGATGTCGAGAAGCTGACTGACTTTTTCAAGAAGTTGCAGCGGCCTGATCGGTTTGGTAATGTAAGCGTTGGCCTGACAGCGTTTAAACCTGTTCATATCGGAGTCACTGTTGGTTCCCACTATGATCACGGAGACCTGTTGGAGTACCGGATCTCTTCTAATCTGGGAACAGAGTTCATCTCCGTTAAGTTCAGGCATTTCCAGGTCCATGACGATAAGGTCCATCTTCTCCGAACGGTGCAGTTCCAGGGCCTCCCGGCTTGAAGTGGTGGTGAATATTGTAAAATCCGATCTGTTGAGGATGCTTTTTTCTTTTTCTATGAAGGCATGCACGTCATCTACGATCAATATCTTTTTCATGGGTTTTCTTTTATACCGGAAGAAAGCGGCGTTTGTCAAGACAGGCGCTCCCGGGAGCAGTCCGGAGCTTCATGCGGCGGGGAGGGAATCTTTTCCTGCGTTTGACCGCACCGCGAAATAGACATAGGCGGTGGAAATCAGCAGACTGATGTACCACCAGTAAGGTATGTCCAGCGCGGCGACGGCAACGAATACACCCAGGATAACAGAAGGCGTGATGGCGATGACCGCCAGACGCACCAGAGTCCGGAACCGCAGTTGCGCCTGCAGGGAACGGGCAAATATAAGGCCGATTGCGGCATAAAAGATGACCTCGACAATATGGTAGAAAAAAGAAAAAACAAGCGCCAGCGGGTAAAAGACAAATATCGACCAGTCCTCAAAGCTGTCCATCCAGTCATAAATGACCTTGTGGTTTACGGTCAGCCTCCTGATATCCGACAGATCGAAGGTCCTTGTTTCAGTCTTATCGGTCTTTATTTCTATGCTGTTTTTCGTGAGGAGAACCACGGCTTGCGATCCTTTGAGTGAGGCGACCTTTCCTGTAGTATCTATTATCATTACCGGCTTTCCGGTTTTTTTGTCTTTGATGTAATAAGGCTGCGGCTTTTTTACCGATACCTTGCCGTCTGCAACGGTAATGGTTGGGACCTGCTGCACGAAGCCGGGGGCCTCGGTGTTAAAAAAAGTTATCAGGTCCGCCCGAACTTTCATGACTCCGGGGATAACTGACAATGCAAGCAGGGCAAGAAGATAAGTCATGCAGAGCCCCTTCCAGTTTCTCGCTACGTCCTGATAAAGAGACTTTGAAAAGAATGACAGGTACAACGGATGGACTATGTTATATCTCTGCATAAAACCCCTTGCACCTTATTCATGCCTCCGGCCCCTGCATATCTGGACCGCGGACTGCACGAGCATCAGCGCGATCCCGGCAGTAAGGGCGGCATCTGCAACGTTAAAAGCGGGCCAGTGGTAATTCGCGACATGCAGGTCCAGGAAGTCTACGACACGCCCAAGCATTATCCTGTCAGTCAGATTACCCACCGCTCCACCTAGAATCAGCGAAAATGCAGCCCGGTTACTGCTATCTTTTACAATCAGGAGGGCAACGAAAATGGAGGCGCAGGCAGCTATTACGATAAAGAAGGAGTTCCCCAGGCTCCTGAACAGGCCGAATGCCGACCCCGTGTTTTCAACGTGTACCATGTTCAGAACGGGAAGAACGTGTACTACGTCGAACGGAGCCAGAGACATCCTGACCAGATACTTTGTGTACTGGTCGACAATGAAGACAGTCAGGGAAAGAGCGAAGTATGGAAAACACCCTTTTTTCATCTTCCGGAGCCGTTCATGATTCTCGCGAATCCTGGCCGGGAGGGTCCGTGAAAAATGTATTGCCGGGATGCCGTCACAGGGCTTCGCCTTTCGGCTGAAGATCGACTATAAGCGCGTGCTCGTCGCACTCGGGAAATTTCGGACATCTGATGCAGTCCCCCCATATCTTCTGGGGCAGACCTGATTTGTCTATATCCATGAATCCCAGCTTCTTGAAGAAATCGGGCTGATAGGTGAGAACGAATACCCTGCTTATCCCCAGTGTCCTGGCTTCCGAAAGGCAGCGCCTGACCAGTTTTCTGCCGATTCCCATCCGTTGATATTCTTTTCTGACGGCCAGGGAACGGACCTCTGCGAGGTCTTCCCATAGTATATGCAGGGCGCAGACACCTGCAATTGCGCCGGCGTCTTCGCACACCAGAAGGTCCCTCATACTTTCGTAAAGCTCATTGAGGGAACGGGGGATCATTTCTTCCCGGCGCGCGAACTCATTGATGAGCCGCTGAACATCCCTCAGGTCGGAGATCCTAGCCTTCCTGATCTTCAACGTAGGCCATTCCCCTGATGATCGACTGTCTGTTGGTATTCATCACTGTGTCCTGCCGACGAGTTTCATCAAATAAACCGAGTACCGAAGACTCATGGAGGATTTTGGTCCTGGCTACGAGGGCTCCGAGCATGACCATATTTGCGGACTTCGTATTTCCGGCCGAGCTTGCAATCTGTGTAGCGGGTACCGGGACCGGTGTAATATCTCTCCTGGCGGAGTGTTTCAGTATCAGTGAACTATCGTAAAAGAAAAGTCCCTTTCGTTTTAGCGACGGCTGGAACTTTTCGAAAGAAGCCTTGTTCATGACGACGAGAATATCGGGAGTTAGTACCACGGGAGAGCCTATCATCTCATCGGAGATGATTACAGTACAGTTGGCTGTCCCGCCCCTCATCTCCGCTCCGTAGGAAGGAAACCAGGTTACCCTTCTTCCTTCCTTCATGCTGGCGACGGCGAGCATCTTGCCCAGAAAGAGAATTCCCTGACCGCCGGAGCCGGCTATAATAATTCTTCTTTCCAGTTAACCCGTCTCCTTGAATCTGTCTTTGTATACGCCGAGTGGAAAAGTTTCGACCATCACGGACCTCATCCATTTCAGGGAGGCTTTGGGAGACATGCCCCAGTCGGTGGGACAGGGGGAAAGCATTTCGACAAGAGAAAATCCCTTCCCGTCCAACTGGTATCTGAAAGCTTTTTCGACAGCGCGCCCGGCTGCGACCACGTTCCGGTGGGAATCAAGCGACACCCGCTCTACGAAAGATACTCCTTCAATAGTGGACAGGAGCTCCGATATCCTGAGCGGAAAACCCTCCCGTAAACCGCTTCGTCCAGCCGGAGTCGTGGTCGTGCGCTGCCCCGAGACCGTTGTGGGGGCCATCTGGCCGCCGGTCATGCCGTAAGTGGCGTTGTTGATGAAAAAGACTGAGAAATTTTCGCCTCTTGCTGCAGCGTGAATTATTTCAGCCGTTCCGATTGCCGCAAGGTCGCCGTCTCCCTGATAGGAGAAAATTACTTTGTCGGGCATTATCCTCTTCAGTGCGGTGGCGACGGCGGGCGGTCTTCCATGTGCCGCCTCCAGAATGTCGAAGTTGAAATAATCATAGGCAAAGACAGCGCAGCCGACCGGCGCGATTCCGACCACATTGTCGCGTATATGCAGGGAATCCATGCATTCCGCGATCAGTCTGTGAGCTATACTGTGGCCACACCCCGGACAATATCTGAAAGAGGACGGCTTAAGGCTCTCAGGCCGGGTGAATATTTTCTGCATATCTATCCTGGATTCTATTTCAATTTCCTGCGCCTTGCGGACTCACCACAAAGATCCCTTGTCAGTAGGATAGTTTATGACATTGCCGGAACTATTTCAAGGCAACGAACAGCGTTTCATTCAGTTTTTGACGTGGGGCAGTGCGCCTGCAGGAACAGGATGACAAGGTCGAGGTATGCCGTGATGAAAAAGTGAAGGTCCATGCGGAATTATGAGGTATAATATTTTCAGTGTTTGCAAGGTGGTGAAGGAGGTTGAGTGAAGGTTCTCGTTCTTGGAGTCGGCAATGTACTGATGAGGGATGAAGCCCTGGGGGTGAGGGCGGTGGAGGAACTTGGGAGGAGGTACCGGTTCCCGGAAAACGTGGAACTCCTCGACGGGGGTACTTCCGGAATCGAGTTGCTGTCGTACATCAGGGAGAGAGATTATCTTATTGTTATTGATGCCGTGAGAAGCGGCAGCCCCCCGGGTACGGTAGTCAGGGTGGAGGGCGAAGACGTGCCTGCCAGATTCATGACAAGGATTTCGCCGCACCAACTGGGCATTTCGGATCTGCTTGCGACGGCAACGATCAGCGGTCATCTTCCTGAAAGAATGGTCCTTTTCGGAATAGAGCCGAAAGACGTTGAATTGGGGCTCGGACTGTCCGACGAGGTTAGGGCCGGGTTCGGAAGGTTGATAGAAGTGGTATTGAACGAGTTGTGCGAGTTAGGTTATGGCGCCGAGCAGGTGCCCGGCGAAGGTCCCCTTTCAAAGAGCAGGTGGGAGCCCGGGGGCTGAAGGTCATGTGTCTCGCGATACCGTCAAAGATCGTCAAGTTGAGTGAATTTACGGCTGTAGTGGATGTCTACAGCGCCCGCAGGGAGATCAGTCTCCTGCTTATGCCCGAAGAGGTCGGTATTGGGGATTACGTCCTCGTCCACGCGGGTTTCGCAATCCAGAAGGTTGAGCATGAGACGGCCCAGGAAACGCTCAGGACCATTTCGGCTGTCATCGAAGAATCTGAAAAAGAAGTCGACGATGACGGTATGGCAGAGTAGTATTTCTGACTCTTTGTATGGAACGACTCTCTTGATCTGCCTGTGGCCCGACAATGGGCGCAAGCGTTATGCCTGCAGGTCCGGGGATCCGGCTTCAGAACATAGTGCTGCCTGCCCGCAGCTAGAGTGATTTTTTTGGAGGCGGCTCTCCTCTGTCGTTTCATTTTGTAACTCCACAAAAAATATGATTGACACCTCACCGTTATCGTGATATTTTCTAACTAAAAAAGATCTTGACACGGCATTTAATCACAGACAAAAGGGGCTTTTTGAAGTTGTTTTTATGGTTTCATATTGGGCTGCCTGAATTTTCTATCAAGACATATTGCATGTATTACCCACCCAAGGCCAAAGGAGGTGTTGCATGAAAGGTGATTTTGAAGGGATCTCCGATGACGTGGGGTCCCCATATGAGAGGTTGCTTAAAAGGGGGGTATCACGAAGAGATTTCATGAAATTCTGTGCATCCATGGGCGCGGTCCTTGCCTTGCCGGGGGGATACGCCGGTAAGATCGCGGAAGCCATCGAGAAGACGAAGAGGCCGCCTCTCGTCTGGCTTGAGTTCCAGGACTGTGCGGGCAATACGGAGGCCTTCCTCAGGGCGAACAAGCCTAGCGTAAGGAAGATTGTTCTCGACGTCCTGTCTGTTGACTACCATGAGACCATAATGGCCCCCGCCGGAAAACAGGCCGAGAAATCGCTGGACGACGTTGTGAAAAACCAGAAAGGTAAATACCTGGCTGTCGTTGAGGGCTCTATACCGCTGAAAGACAATGGGGTATATTGCTGCGTCGGCGGCAAGAGTGCAATCGACATCACCAGGGAGGTGTGCGGCAATGCGATGGCGACCATTGCGGCCGGGACCTGTGCAACCTTCGGAGGTATCCCGGCGGCGGCACCCAATCCGACCGGTGCCGTTGGCGTTCAGGAAGCAATGCCGGGCATTACCGTTGTGAATCTTTCGGGCTGTCCCATGAACCCCGACAATCTGACAGCGGTGGTTGTACACTTCCTTACCTTTGGAACTCTGCCTGCCACGGACCGGCTGAACAGACCTCTTTTTGCCTATGGCGAAAGGATCCACGACCATTGTCAGAGAAGGGCACACTACGATGCCGGCCAGTTCGTCAGGCAGTGGGGTGACGAGGGGCACAGGCTCGGCTGGTGCCTTTACGAAATGGGATGCAAGGGGCCGGATACTTTTCTGAACTGTCCTGCCATAAGGTATAACATGTCCGTTCTATAAGAGACTTCCCAAAGTCCCAGGCTTCGGCGTCGAGGCGACTGCGGATAAGGTCGGAGCTGGCGTAGCGGGAGTGGCTGTTGCCGGTGTCATTGCCCACAGGATTGCCCGGGCCGTAAGGGGAAAAGAGAAGGAAGAAGAAAAAAATAAATAGTCAGGACGAAAGGAGAATGTGATCATGGCCAAGATAGTCGTTGATCCTATCACACGGATCGAGGGGCATCTCAGGATAGAAGCTCAGGTAGAAGGCGGCAAAGTGGCCGACGCATGGTCTTCCAGTACCATGTTCCGGGGGATAGAGATCATCCTGAAGGGGCGGGATCCAAGGGATGCATGGTACTTTGCCCAGCGAATATGAGGCGTCTGAACAACGGTTCACGCCAACAGCTCCGTGAGAGCTGTAGAAAATGCTCTGAGTATCACCATACCGGAAAATGCGAGGCTCATGAGGAACCTCATAACCGGTATCCAGTTTATCCAGGACCACGTCATACATTTTTATCACCTCCACGCACTTGACTGGGTGGACCTGGTAAATGCGCTGCAGGCCGACCCGGCCAGGACGGCCTCCCTCGCACAGTCTATTTCGGACTGGCCGAAGTCCAGCGCGACTTATTTCAAGGGTATCAAAGACAAGCTGAAGACCTTCGTAGAGAGCGGGCAACTGGGCATCTTCGCCAACGCATACTGGGGTCACCCGGCCTACAAACTCCCGCCGGAAGCCAACCTCATGGCAGCCGCCCACTATCTGGAAGCTCTTGACTGGCAGAAGAACGTGATCAGGATTCATGCCATTCTGGGCGCCAAGAACCCTCATCTTCAGACTTACCTGGTCGGCGGGATGGCGTTGCCGATAGACCTCAACAGCGAGAGTGCACTCAATGACGGCGGCCTGACCGAAATCGCCGAACTGAGCAGCAAGGCAAAGGACTTCGTTGAACAGGTCTACATTCCCGACCTGCTGGCCGTCGCGTCGTTTTACAAGGAGTGGTTCGGCTATGGCGCGGGAATAGGAAACTACCTGGCCTATGGTGAATTCCCCAACGATACGGTTTCCAATACAGGCAATCTGTGGCTGCCCAGGGGCATTATCAAGAATAAGGACCTCAGTAAGGTATACCCCGTAGACCAGGAGAAGATAGCCGAGTATGTTACGCATTCATGGTATGAATACAGCAACGGGAACGACACGGCAAGGCATCCGTGGAAAGGAGAGACTGATTATCATTACACCGGTCCCCAGCCGCCTTATCAGTTCCTGGATACGGCCAGGAAATATTCGTGGATAAAGGCTCCTCGTTATGAAAATGAGGCTATGGAAGTCGGACCGTTGTCGAGGATGCTGGTGGCTTACGCATCGGGCCACAAGCGTATCAGGGAAGTGATAGACTCGGTTCTGAAGAAACTGAACGCCGGTCCTGAAGCACTGTTCTCGACGCTCGGAAGAGACGCCGCCAGAGGGGTAGAGACGCTCGTTACGGCGGAGATGATGAGCGTATGGCTTAACCAGTTGACGGCTAACATCAAGAAAGGCGACGTCAGCATTCATAATAACAGTAAGTGGGAGCCCTCGACCTGGCCCAGGGAGGCCAAAGGCTACAGCCTGAGCGAGGCGCCGAGAGGTGCGTTGGGCCACTGGGTCAAGATCAAGGATGAGAAAATTGAGAACTATCAGTGCGTAGTCCCCAGTACCTGGAACGGATCTCCGAGAGACGCTTCCGGCAAGAAGGGTGCGTACGAGTCGTCTCTCATGGGTACCCCTGTGGCGGAACCTGACAAGCCCATAGAGATCCTGAGGACGGTGCACTCGTTCGACCCGTGTATGGCCTGCGCGGTTCATGTACTCGATGCCGAGGGGAAAAAAGTGACCAGGATACAGGTGGTTTAGAGAAAGGAGGGAGCCATGCAGAAGAGAGTTTATGTATGGGAAGCGCCGGTCAGGATAGTCCACTGGCTGATCGCCCTTTGCCTGCTGGTCCTTGCTTTCACCGGAGTGTATATCAGCTACCCGTTCATCGTTGGAACGACAAGCAAACAGTATGTAATGGGGTGGAGCAGGTTTATCCATTTTGTTGCCGCTTATGTGTTTGTGGTGGCCCTTGCAGTGCGAATTTACTGGGCGTTCGCCGGGAACCGCTATGCATCGTGGAGGGCATTTTTCCCCTTCAGCGGCAAGAGGGCCGGCGGTATGTTAAAGAATATACTGTTCTACTCACTCATCATAAAGAGACCGGAGCCTGAAACCGGGCATACGCCGCTTGCGGGGCTCACATATCTTGTGATCTTCATACTGTACCTGATCCAGATAGTAACGGGGTTTGCACTTTATTCTCTTTATGCTCCGCAAGGCACCATGCACGACCTTTTCGGGTGGTGGTTCTCGGTGACTACCATACCGGTGACAAGGTTGATACACCACATGATAATGTGGCTGCTGCTGTATTTCGTCATCATACACGTCTATATCGCTCTTTTCCTCGACAAGGCGGAGAAGAACGGTCTGGTCGGAAGCATGTTCACGGGTTATAAATTTATGGAGACTGAAGAAACGGAACGGTAGCTCCTGTGCCGTTAACGCGGCTGGGGAAACAGACAGGAGGATCTGAAATGACCGCCTTTAGACGCGGCATATCTAAGGATTGTCGTATTGGAATATGCTTGAAGCGAATTTACACGCGGAAGCGGCGCCTTCTCATCTTCATTGCTGCATTGGCTGTCTCTCTTGGCACATCTCAATGGAGTCCGTTGCCGCAATTACTGAGTTCACAGTCTACAGCTGTTGCAGCAGAACAGTCGAAGACAGGCGATGCTCCTCAAGCACTGGGGGCCCGACTTTATGGCGAAAAATGCGCGGGCTGTCATGGGACCAAGGGGAAAGGTATACCGAAACTTTTTCCGCCTCTTGCAGGGGACCCTGTGGTCACCGCGAAAAATGCGCACTATGTCATTCGGGCCGTTCTTTTCGGGATGCAGGGCTCGATCATCGGCGGGCTCACATATGAGGTGCGTATGCCTCCCTGGGCCGGTCAGCTATCCGACGAGGAGGTCGCCGCAGTCATAAATCACATCAGATCAAACTGGGGGAATGACGCCCCTGCCGTCAGCCCGGCAGAGGTTGCGAAGGTCCGGAGCGAGGGGCCTCCTTAAAGAGAAGTTTTACGGCAGGGATGGATGAAAAGATTCAGCGGCGGGCCTCTCGCAAGGAAGGTTTTTATTGCTTTGTCTGCCTTATTCGCGGTTATTCTGCCGGACCCGTCATTTGCGGTTTCGCAGTCATACTGCTTTTCCTGTCACGGTCATAAAGGGTTTCCAGGCGGCTATGTGGACCAGACCCGATATGAGGAATCGGTACATGGCACGCGTCCCTGCAGCGGCTGCCACCTCGACGTTGTCTAAGACATAAAAAACGCCCCTATTTGTCAGACCTGCCACGGCTCGCACTACATTCTGCCCCCGCAGAATCCGAAGTCCCGGGTAAACCGGAAAAATATTCCCCGCCTTTGCTCTCAGTGCCATGAAAGACAGTATGATCGGTACATGAAAAGCATTCACGCCAGGGCTTTCTTTCAAATGAAGGTAGAAAAGGCCGCGGTATGTTACGACTGTCATGAAGAACACCGCGTGCCCAACGTGACGCAGCCCCGCTGGAAGCTGTGGCTGGTGAAGGAATGCGGTTCCTGCCATCGGCGGGAGCTGGCCACATACAGAGATACCATACACGGTGAGATCAGTCGTCTCGGCTATACGACGGTGGCGAGGTGTCCCGACTGTCATGGCCATCACGACATTCTGCCTCCGTCGAATCCGGCTTCCACTCTGTTTTTCGGCCCGAACAGGGTCCATACCTGCAAAAAGTGTCATCCCTCGGCTACGGTGCGCTTTACGGAATATTATGCACACCCGGACATGCATGACAGGACGAGGTACCCGATGCTCTACTACACCTATCTCTTCATGTCGGTCCTTATTTTTGGTGTTTTCAGTTTCTTCTCGGTTCACACTTTTCTCTGGGCTTATCGCTCCGTGAAGGAACGCCACGAAGCGAAGGAGAAGAAATGACGGAGAGGGAAGGCGGGGGGACCTATGTAAGAAGACTGATACCTTACCACAGGGTTCTTCACGTGTTTGTTCAACTCAGCTTCTTCGGCCTGGTGTCGACAGGTATGCCGCTGAAATACTCGGACGCGCCCTGGGCGTCATGGATAATGAAGTTCTGGGGCGGCTACCAGAATGCAGGATTTATCCACAGGATTTGCGCCTCTGTAACTTTTGGGTACTTCATAGCTCACTTGCTTTTCGTTCTTTACTATGTAGGTCGTGTCAAGAAGTTCAGGTTTGCACCTTTTGGTCCCGATTCCATGATTCCGAGGCCCAAAGATTTCAGAGATATTTACGGAAGTTTTCGGTGGTTTCTGGGCGTTTCACCGCGGCCCCGGTTCGACAGATGGACCTACTGGGAGAAATTCGACTACTGGGCGGTATTCTGGGGGGTAGGAATAATCGGGGGCTCCGGTCTGCTTCTCTGGTTCAAGGAATTCTTCGGCCAGTTTCTGCCGGGCTACATTTTCAATATCGCCACCATAGTCCATGGAGAAGAGGCGCTGCTGGCCGCTGCTTTCATTTTTACCATACACTTTTTCAATACCCACATGAGGCCTGAAAAATTTACCATGGATACCGTCATGTTTACCGGACGACTTAGCATGGATGAGTTCCGGCGGGAGAGGCCCCTGGAATACAAGCGACTTGAGGAAAGGGGGGATCTCGATAAGTATCGTACAAAACCTCCGTCGGGATTGCTATTGTGTATATCGATACCCTACGGCGTTTTTCTGCTTCTCTTCGGATTCTTCCTGCTGGTCCTGATCCTGCTCGGCCAATTTGTCTATTAGTGTCCGGAGTCACATTTGACAAATAATTCCTTCCGCCCTTAGATTATTTCCTGAACGATCATGACTAACCGCAGGCAGATAATAAGCTGGTGTCTCTTCGACTTTGCAAATTCGAGCTATTCCGCTGTAGTTGCAGCTGTGGTGTTTCCGGTGTACTACGTTTCGGTGGTCGTTGGAAACAATACGGGGCATGGGGATTTATGGTGGGGGAGGGCTATATCGGCGAGCATGGCCTTTGTGGCCCTTACTTCGCCCTTTCTAGGTGGGATCGCCGACTACGGCGGGAGGCGAAAGAGGTTTCTCCTCTTCTATACGCTATTATGTGTGTTCTCGGTGGCCGCTTTTTCTTTCCTGGGAAAGGGTGCCGTTTTCAGGGGCTTCCTCCTCGTTACAGCGGCAAATATCGGGATGGAGGGAGGACTGGTATTTTATAACTCTTTTCTGCCGGAGATCGCCGATAAGGAACGTCAGGGGAGGTTATCGGGCTGGGGATACGGCCTGGGTTATGCCGGATCGATCCTCTCGCTTCTTATGGCCATCCCTCTTGTGAGGGGCGGCAACTATCACGGGACGTGGTTAATGGTCTCGGTCTTCTTTCTTGTTTTTTCGATGCCCGCTTTTATCTTCCTCCCGCCGGATCGCGGAACCGGGGCATCTGCTATCGACGGAGCGGTGAGGGGGGGAACCTATGCCTGGAATACGCTCAAGGTTATTTTGAGGACAAAGGGGATACGCAGGTTTCTGCTTGCCTTTCTCATTTACCAGGACGGAGTAAATACTGTAGTTGTATTTTCGAGCATATTTGCTGCGACTACACTCAAGTTTACTGTGGGGCAGCTGATTGTTTTGTACGTGCTGGTCCAGTTCAGCGCCCTGGCGGGATCGTTCCTTCTTGCCAAACCCATAGACGTGGCGGGTCCGAAGAAGATCGTGATGCTGTCATTGGTGCTCTGGTCCTTTGTGGCGGTCACCGCCTTTTTTATCCACCAAAAGGTATACTTTATGGTCCTGGCTGCCGTGGCAGGCCTCGGACTGGGGACTGTGCAGGCCGCAAGCCGTGCATTTTTTACACAGTTCATACCCGCAGGCCATGAAAGTGAATATTTCGGCACATACTCTTTTGTAGGAAAAACGTCTGCCATAGCGGGCCCGCTACTGTTCGGATATCTGTCGGAGACGTTCAGAAGCCAGCGTCCGGCGATACTTTCCGTAGCCTCTTTTTTTATTATCGGCCTCCTTCTGATACGTTCGGTCAGGGGCGGAGGGCCGAACATTAAAAGCGACAGTGCCGGCAGCCGGAAAATGTGAAACATTCCACAAAGCGTAAAAGCTGCAAAAACAGGGGACATCGTCCCGGGGTAAGCTGAAGTCTGCGTATGCAGTGCGGCTCGTGCGAACTAACCGCTTGCACTACTTAACTGAGCGCCTGCTTCTCTTGCATAGCAAAATCCTGATGATATACTGGAATAGAACATTTCTCGCAGACGAAACGGGGGTGGTATTTAATGAAAGAATACGATGCAGTGGTTGTCGGGGCAGGCGATGTCGGCCTGGGAATTGTTTTTAGTGCCCTGGCCGACGATATGCGCGTCGCTCTTATCGAAAGGAGGGATGTCGGGGGGACCTGTGTCAACGTGGGCTGCGTTCCGTCGAAGACGCTTATATTTGCCGCTGACAGGGTGATGGAAATAAGAGAGGCGGGGAAGCTGGGGATAGCGGCCGATATCAAAAATATAGATTTCAACTCGGTAATGAAGAGGATGAGAGAGGCAGTCGACTTCGGCCGCAACTCGATAAGGGAGGCCCTGGAAAGCTCGGCCAACCTCGATTTCTACCACGGCGAAGGACGCTTCGTCGATCACTATACCCTTGAAGTGAAAGATGAAAGAATCAAGGGTAGGAAGATATTCATCGCCTCGGGTACGCGGCCCTTCATCCCCCCTGTAAAAGGACTCGATGGAGTCAATTACCTGACAAATGAGACCCTTCTCAAACTGGAGAAGAAACCCGACAGCATGATCATTATCGGGGGCGGCTATATAGGTGTGGAATACGCGCATTTTTTCGAGGCCATGGGTACGGCCATAACCCTGGCGGAGAAAGGACCTCATCTGGTACTTCATGAGGAACCCGAGATTTCGGAACTCCTCAAAAAGGAATTGAAGAGGCGTATGAAGGTGCTTACAGGTGCTGAAGTCGTGGAAGTGAAAAGGGGAAGGAGTGGATATATAGTTGTGGTCAGGAGCGATGAGGGAGGCACGGAAGAGCTGATGGGAGATGAGGTCCTCATCGCCGTGGGAAGGAAATCCAACGCCGACCTGTTGGATATTGAAAAGACAGGTCTGCAGGCCGGCAGGGCAAATTTTATCGACGTGAACGACTACCTTGAAACAGGCAGGGAGAACATCTGGGCCGTTGGGGATGCCATCGGCAGGCAGATGTTCACCCATGCCGGCGACAAAGAGGCCGAGGTTGCATGGCACAATGCCACTCATGAGGAAAAATTAAGGATGGATTTCGTTAATGTTCCACACGCGGTCTTTACTTATCCCCAGATTGCATCCGTGGGCCTGACAGAAGAGAAGGCCAGGGAGGGACACGCCGTCCTTGTAGGGAGAGCGAAATATTCCGATACCGTAAAAGGGACGGCGATGGTCGAGCATGAGGGCTTTGCCAAAGCGGTTGTCGAAAAGGAGACAGGAAGAATCCTCGGCTTCCATATCATCGGGCCCTACGCGCCCATTCTAATCCAGGAAGTCGTAAATGCGATGATCCATGACAATGATGTAAGTTACATCAGCGAAAGCATGCATATATTTCCCGCCCTTTCCGGGTTGATAACAGAGACGCTGGAGAACCTGGAATGAGGCACTACCTTCGGAACCACCCCGCTGACTGAAAACGTCGAGGGCCGGTTCCGGGAATGTGACGGCGTCAGATACAATCCCAGACTCTTCAGCCGCGCACTAGGGGGCTATTATGGCCGCCTTTATTCCCTTGTTGTGGCATGACAGGCAGAGGTTACTGTTCATGTTGCTGACGTAGAGCAGTTTCTCACCCGTGTTGCCCTTGTTGTGGACGGCGTGGCAGGTGGAGCATTCCATCTTGCCGTTCCAGAGCAGCTGGGACACCGGGACGATATTCGTTCCGCCGTCAAGCGACTGGTCGAACACGGCCGTATCGGCCTGGTAAATCTCATAGTCGACGGCCGCAACAGACGCATAATCGAAGCCTATGAGATGGTGGTTCGCGAGGTAGCCCTGCGCACCTATTTTGTACTCGGGCGTGATCGTGGTGCCGCCTGCGCTCTGCGACTTGGTACTCTGCGGGAAATGGCCGTATTCGTTGACGGCGATGGATCCGTCATGGCAGCTCAGGCAGAGGAGCGAGGCTGCGCCGATCTTGTCGAAGTAATCGATCGCCTGCGAACGCTTTGCGCCTTCGCTCGGCTCGCCGGGACCGTTATAGTAGGGCTGGAATACCGTCGTCGTGATCGTATGGTTCCAAAGCGGCAGATACGTCGCGTTGGCCGGTGCGAGCGGCCCGCTGCCCGTAGCGCCGGCAGTAGTGAGCCTGTAAGTATGGTGCGGCGCGTGACAGAAAATACAGATCCTGTCGAGATAGTCATTAGGATTGGACTGGTATAAACCCAACTGGGTATTTGCCCTGCGAAGGTCGTGGACCGTTCCGTTGATACCGGCACCTGCAGTGCCGACCTCGCCATATTGACCTGCATTCAGGCCATACTCGCCTGTATACGGCGATGAGATAGCGAACGCTGTGGTCGCCGCCGTCAATACCGCCACAGCGATGCACAGCGCAATTCTTGAAAGTCTCTTCACTGCTTTCCCCCTCGGGCTTTCGCTTCGGCACTACGCTGTTGAGATCGCAGACGCGTTGGCGTCTCTTAACCGGGCCCGGCGGCTACTGCGCCGGGATTCCTGCAATCACCTCCTTTACGGGCAGTCAGCGCTCATACCTGCAATAGAGCTTCGCATGTCCCGCTAACTGACGGGCCTCCTGCTTCCGTCCACCCAGGGAAGAAAATCCCCGCGCAAAAAAGCCGAGATACCAGAGTTTCTTTCCTTCGGCAGCTCGGCCATCTTACCCAAGAGCCGGCGCTTTCCGCCCCGTCCTCGCGGACGGTTAGGCTTTGTCGAGGATTCTGTCCTCCTAACTTGCTTATACCATGAAAGGACGAACCTGTCAATTGCGTTTTGAGCGGCTGTAATCGGGAACGACGAAAGAACAGGTCTTGCGCAAAAGCACCGATGGCCTTACTTCCCCCGGCCGGAACCTCTTCAGGTATCATACGGTGACATCAAGGGTTTCGCCTGTATCGGTCAAATCATCGACCGGCAGGACTTTTTTCCCGGCTATCTTTATGTTTAGAGGATATTTGACGAATGCCCTTTCCTCTTTTCAGC
>JARRRI010000007.1:0-69872 GCA_037380845.1 Candidatus Sulfobium sp.
TCCAGAGGTTGCCCGTCTATTTCAATGAGGTGGGCGCTACGGGAAGAATAAGGGATTATACGACCGAGATAGACTCCTGGGGCAACGACACGGTGCTTTATTTCCTCAGGAAGCAGGTCCACGTCAATGCAAGCAACTATAATATCCGCCTCATTGTGAAGATCATGGAATGCTGGGCCGGTGAAGACACCGGTCACCTCGAGGGGTCGGTGCCGGAGGACGTGGTCCGGAAACTTGATGCCCGCCTCCTCTCGCAGTACGCCTCTGCGGTCCGCCCCCTTTTTGAGTCTCTCGGCCTGCTGGAAGAAGGGAGGTTGCAACCCGAGAGGCTTCGCGGTATCAAAGAGGTGGAACTCCGCCGGGCACTGGAAGAAGTCGAAACAACCGATGAGATACGGACAAAGATACTTCTGCTCTGCCGGATCTATCAGGAAGTGGTAAAAAAATACTCCCCGGCAGCCCCCGATGTTGAAGAAGATGACATATATGAAGACCTGCGGCGGCACATCGAAAGGATGAAGGAACTGAAGGGCGTAATCGTTTCGACGGAAAAGACCAGACCGGAGGAGTCGCTCTACTTCAAGAGGCACATAGCCTTCGGTATTCCTTCTGTTATGGGCTCATATCACGAACCCAAGTTCAATGCCATGGGGGAACTTCTGAGGAATGAGGAAAGGGTCCGCGTCGTATTCGAAAAGATCTCTGCGGCGATACGGAAGAAGAAGGAAGATTCCCGGTATCAGGATCTGGACCGGTGGATTGCGAGTCTCTCCGCGATGAACGACCTGTTCCATCTCCTCGGTCTCGGCAACTTCCAGGTGGACGAACTGGTCACGATTTTCCGGACGAACAGGCTGCACACATCCCAGATTGCCGACATGCTCAAGCTGTGGCGGAAGGAACTCACCTGGATCGTGGAATCCTTTCAGCGTACCTTTTACACCCCCCTCACCAGGGTCCTGGAAGTCCTGCCTCAGGAGGACCTGTCCGGACGCCTCCATGGCATCGATCGCTCATCGAAAGATTTCGCCGGCAAGGCGGCCGACATAATCATCAGGGATATCCTGGGCAGCCTTGTCGGTCCCGTCGAACTGGACAATGTCCTCGATAACCTTATTGCTTTCCTCAGTGCCCCGGCGAAAGTCGACCGGATATTCAGTCCCGCAGGAGCGGTCCGGACCGAAAAGGAGTTTCTTCCCCTTGACGAAGCGGGAGAAGGCGAGGCCATGAGACTGGGGCCCCTGATAGGGACGAAGGCAAAGAACCTCGTTTACCTTAAGAACAGGGGACTTCCGGTACCGTCCGGGGTGGTTTTTCCCTCAAGAGGTGCCGACAATTACGGGAAGTATACGGAAACCCCCGGCTTCGCATCGGCCCTCCGGAGGGCGGTGAAAAAGATAGAAGAGACGACCGGGGCCTCTTTCGGGGGTGAGGAAAAACCGCTTTTCCTGTCCGTCAGAAGCGGTTCGTATATATCGATGCCGGGCATCCTCTCCTCCGTATTATACTGCGGTATGAACAGTAAGACGCTCAAGGCCTTTATAACCGTCACAGGCGAGCCCTGGACCGCCTGGGATTCCTACAGACGGTTTCTGTTTCATTACGGGACAGTCGTCCATGGCGTGGATGCAAAGGTGTTTGAAGATATCGCCGACCATTTTCTTCAGGAAAGCGGACTTGAAAACAGCGAAGACCTTGATGCCGGCGCGATGGAAAAACTTGCCGGCCTTTATCTGGGGGAACTGAAGACAAGAGGTTTGCAGGTCCCGGGAAATGTCTATGACCAGCTGAAGGAGGCGGTTAAAGCTGTTTACCGGTCGTGGCATTCCGGGAAGGCCGTTCAGTTCAGGAAAGCGCTGAGGGTCTCCGAGCACTGGGGAACTTCTGTAACGCTGATGCATATGGTACCCGGAAACGGAAGAGGAGCGGGCGCCTCGGTTTTTTTCACCAGGGACCCGTCTACCTTCGAAAGAGGTGTCTTCGGAGACACGCGGGAGAGGGCGACCGGGGATGATCTTGTATACGGGCGGCTCGTCAACCGCCCTCTCGCTAAAAGGCAGGCACTGGAAGGGCAGAAGAGTCTCGAGGAAGGCGATCCTGAACTGTACCGTCTCCACCGGGACCTGGCACGGCGCGTCGAGGAGGCGATGGGGGAACTGCCACAGGAGGTTGAGGCCACTTATGTGAGAAGACCTGACGGGAAAAGGCTCATACACGTACTCCAGACGCGCCGCATGGAGTCCCACAGGGGCTTCACAAGAAGTTTCAGTGACGTCTGCAGGATGGAGGAATCCATAATCGGGAGGGGGGCCGGCGTCCACGGAGGTGCCCTCAGCGGCCTCGCCACCTTTACTTCCTCACCTGATCAAATAAGAGAAATGCGGAGGGAGCAGAATATGCCGGTCGTCCTCTTGAGGAAGACTACAAGTACCGACGATGTCACCCTTATGCCCGGGATCGACGGGATTCTCACCTCCGCCGGCGGGGCGACGTCCCATGCCTCCATCCTCGCGCAGAAGTTCGACCTGGCGGCGGTCGTGGGCTGTTCTGACATGGCCATTGAAACGGATGAACGGGGTGAATTCTACGCAAGGATCGGTGGTTACACCGTGACTGAAGGATCTGTGATAAGCATCGACGGGTCGACGGGGCTGGTTTACTCCGGCACGTGCTTTCTTACCGGCGGGGGAGATTCCCCTCCGGACCTTGCCTAATCGGCCTCAAAAACGGTAAACTATGCAAACATTTGTTCTCAAGCCGTGGGGGAAGTCTGCAACAAATCATGCTGAAAAAGAAATTCCAAAGGCTCTTAAGTAAAGGCCTGCTGACGGAAGATGAACTGGACCGTATCGTAGAGGCGTCCGTTTCTTCCGGAAAATACCCGGAGGAACTTCTTCTCGAAAAAGGGGTCCCCAGGCACGAGGTCCTTTTTTGCCTCTCCGAATATTACGACTGCCCTTTTGCGGAATACGATGAAGGCCTCATGGCCCCCTACCTGGTTACCATGAGGCTGCAACTCGAAAAACACAGGCGCGAACTCTGGTTCCCACTGGCTGTAAGAGAGGACTCCGCGGAGGTCGTTGCATATAATCCCGGCGCCGCCGAAGTAATCGAAGACATCAGAAATACCCTTGGAGTAGAAGAAGTCAATTTCCGCGTCGCCCTCCCCGCCGATATTACCCGCATTGTCGAGAACAACTTCGATGTCAACCCCGGCTTCCCCTTCGGCGGTGGAAGGACCCCCCTTGCCCTCGTAAGGGTGTTCCTTGCCTACAGACGCTCCACCTTCGCACATTACAGGACGCTTTTTGCAAAGGGACGGACGGGCCTGGCCTTTGTCCGGACCGGTCTGGCCTTCATCGCGATTTCACTTACCTTTCTGAGGGTCTTCGGCACTGGTCTCTGGTCAGTGCTGGAAGTGCCGTTCATCCTGGCCGGTCTGGTAATGATCTTTGACGGCACCAGATGGTATATCCCTTCTCGGGCCGTCGGCCGTAACCCCATGGACAACTCTTCGACGGAGCCGACGGGAGGGACGAGCATGCTTACGGTTTCGATTGAGAAAGGCCACCCCGTTTTCAGGAGGACCGGAATAGTGGAGGGGGCCGAGAAATTGAGGGCCGGCTGGGACTGCCTTTCGCCGGTCATGAGACGAAGGTTCATCGCCTGCGACAGGTCTGACTTTGCCGAGGAAAGGACCGCTCTGGCAGGCCACAGGACGGTGCTCGCAAAGGCCAGGACCGGCCTTGCATTTACGCGGACCGGCATAGCCTTCGCCGGAATAGGGATAGGGTTGATCAGGCATTTTCACGCCAGCGGCTGGACCATATTCGACCTGGCCCTGATAGCCGCCGGCGTATTGATGTCGGCGGAAGGCTTTTACTGGTATTTCGGAGGACGCCGGGCCGGGATAGAGAGCTTCAGGGCCGTCCGCCGCATGAACATGAAGGAAAGCATATGGGATTTTGTAATTCCACTGCGTCACAAGCGGACAGGTCCGAGGAAAGGCAGCGCCTGCCCTCCCGTACTCGCCTCGCATCTTCCGGGGATCTGGGCCACCACAGGCCTTGCTTTGGAGAGGACCGTGCTTGCAGAAAGGCGTTGCGTGATGGCCCGTCTGAGGACCATCATGGCCAGGGCCAGGACCGGTCTGGCCTTTATAAGGACGGGCATCAGTATTACGGCCGTAGGCGCCGGCCTCATGGTTTTTTTCGGCACATCCGCTGCCGGCTGGACGATATTCAATACAGTACTTATAGTCGGAGGGATTACGCTGGTCGCCGACGGCTTCTATTGGGCGGTCCCCGCCGAGAATATCAGGGCACAGTACCCGTATTGTTACGGCGACATGGAGATAACCGTCCCTGATTATGGCAGGCCGGCGCGCCGGTGGGGAAAGGCTGTTTTCAGTCATGACGATATCTGATCTGGAGAAAGGTTTGGAATTCGAGGTATTAGCGGAATGGGGGGCAGTCAGCCGGGATCGCCTGCGTGAGGCGGAATACGCATCCCGCGCCAGGGGCGTCAGCCTGGAGAGGATACTGCTGTCCGATTACGGGATCCCCAAATATCTTCTCGTTCAGGCCCTTTCGAAGCATTACGACTGTCCCGCCATCGAATACGACGAACGACTTCCGATCCCTCCCGAACTTCTGGAGGATCTTGACGCAGAGGTACTTTCAGGAAGCCTCTGGATGCCGGTGATAAGATGCGAGGACGGGACGGTGGTGATCGCTGCAAACGACCCTGAGAGCCCGACGGTGAGGGAGGAAGCCGGAAGATACCTCAATGCCCCGAATTATGAATTCAGGGTCGCCCTGGAGGAGGATATACGCTGGTTTATCCAGGACTTCCTTCATGCCAGGCCCGGCCTGCTGATCGGCACGGAGAGGACCGGCCTCGCCTTCTGGCGGACCACCATGGCCCAATGGAGGACAAGACTCGCCTGCTACAGGACTGATCTGGCGAAGGCGCGGACGGGGCTTGCCTTCCTGCGCTGGGGACTCGGTACGGTGGCGATAGCCAACACCTTGCTAAAAAACAGAAACGTCAGCTCTTCGCCCTATTTCTATGTGGCGATCCTGGTCTTCGGTCTCGCCCTTTGTTCATACGGACTGCCGGTCTATCTGAAGGTGAGAAAATCGAGGATAAGTCCCCCCGGCAACCAGACCATCGTGGAAGTCACGGCCGCCACCCTGATCTTCCTCGAAAACTATCATTTCATCGAAGACACCGGCGTCCGGCCGGAAACGAAGGGGACTATGCTCGCCCGGATGGAAACGAAGGGGACTATGCTCGCCCGGATGAGCGATTTTCTTGCCGACCACTGTACTGTACTCGCTCCCTCGCCTTCAAGCAAGGTCCGGACGATGTTTGCGCGGGAGAGGAATGTACTGGCGGCCCAGAGGACAATCGCGGCCTGCTACCGCACGATATACGCCCGCGCCAGAACAGGACTGGCCTTCATGCGCACCGGTTTTTCGTTCCTCAGCATAGGCCTCGGTCTGCTGGTCTATTTCGGCATCGGGCTTTTTACCGCCATCGACATCCTCCTGGTTCTGGCGGGGCTTTTGATGTTCGTCGACGGCATCCTGTGGTATATGCCGGTCAGAAAAGAGCAGGCCGAAATCCCCAGAAGCATCGCCTACCCCGACTGACTTCATAATGTCTTCATAATTTCTTCATAATCTTTTCATAATTTCTTCACAATACCGTTGGATAATATAGAAACATCGCAATAAAACGGAGAAAGGAGAGGAGGGGAGTACTTTGAACTCGAATCTGGATTTAAGTGAGTATCGACCGGGGAAGACAGGGCCGCCCATAAAAAGCATTTCTGTCCGGGCCATCAGCAAGACCGGACAACCCGCCTGAGCAGTTCGAAGTATTACAGTTAGACAAGAAATCCTGAAGCTACAGGTTCGTAAAAAAACAACGAAGGTAGGTATATACATATGCATCTCATAAGCTATTATCTGGAGGCCTTTTTGTGGGCCATTTTTGTGGGGTTCGTATACACCTCGACCGGCGGCGCCGGGGGAGTGCTGGCGGTCTTTGGGTTCATAACCATCATGCATGCCCCTGTCAACCCCACAAAACCGATGAGCCTGATACTGGTCATCATCGCCGCCCTGGTGGCGATCCCTACATACATGAAACAGGAAAGGGTCAGGAAAATAAAGAAGGTGATAATTTACGCCGCCCTGTCGCTGGCCTCGGGTGGCATGATAGGAGGGATCGTGGGCCCATGGCTGTCTACGACATACCTTGCCAACGCCAAATCTTTCAAGTACTACTTCGGCTACATGATTCTTATCGTGTCCATTTTAATGACCTATAAAATCCTGAAGCAGGCAATGAGGGAAAGACAGTTGAAAAAAGCCTCCGCGGGCCTGGCCTTTGAGGACGATCCGCCCGCCGGCGAACTGCTGACGAAGACCGGAACGTTCACGCTGAAAAGGATGGATTATACGATCCTGGGCGTCGACTACTCTTTTTCTCCCGTAGCACTTTTTTGTGCGGGCTTAACCATTATAACGGTAGCCACTTTCTTCGGTGTGGGAGGCGGATTTCTGATTTCTCCTTTTTTTATCGACATGGTGGGGTTCCCCGTATTCGTCGCGGCGGGGGCCAGCGTTTTGGCGGTAATGTTTTCGGCGGCGGTAGCGACTGCCAATTACATGAGGATGCATGTTCATCTTATAACGCCCTATCTTTCAGTCGAAGCCGCCGGCATGGTGGCCGGCTCAATACTGGGGCCGAAGCTCTCCCCGCGTATAAACGAAAAATGGTTAAAAACCTTGCTCATCGGCGTGCTCTTTTTCATAGGAGCGCTATATCTGCTCAGATCCTGAAGTACGGGTGGTGATTTCGTCTGTTTCGACCTTCGCGCGCTGATCGATGGAGCGGCTCAATGGTAAAAGTATTGTAATGGTCTTTGATATTGGAACGTCAGTTGGGGTTGCAGCCGTTCAGGTGAAAAATGGACGCCGTTAGTCTTGAGGCCGGCGAAGGGCAGACCGGCAGACTTTCCGGTCTCATCTCCTGGCTTGAATCTCATATACACGAGCACACGGCACTTATTATCCTTTCCGTTATTATCGGGGTTCTGGCCGGCCTTGCCAACGCCTTTCTGCATTTCAGCATGGACTTCGTCCACCATATTTTTTTCACACGGCTGGGGGGCTTTCTTTCACTCGAGCACGGAGGAATATACAAGGTATTACTGCCCCTTCTTCCCATCGGCGGCGCGCTCCTGCTGATACCGCTGTCGCTTGCCTTTCCCGGCGAGATAAACGGCTACGGTTTCCCGAATTTCATCGAAAAGGTGAACTTAAAAGGCGGCTTTCTCAAGCTGAGAAACATCCTGCTTAAGACCTTTTCCGTCGCCATCACCATAGGCAGCGGCGGGTCGGCCGGCGTGGAGGGACCGATAGCCGTAATCGGCGGCACCGTGGGCTCCGGGATAGGGCAGTATTTCAGGGCCTCCGGCAAAAGGCTGAAGCTCCTTATAGCGGCGGGCTCCGGCGCGGGAATAGCGGCGACTTTCAACGCCCCCATCGCGGGTGTAATGTTCGCCATGGAGATAGTGCTGCTGGGCGATTATGAGATGTCCTCCTTTGCCGCTATCGTCATAGCCGCAGCCATGGCCACGGTAGTAACGAGGGCTGTTTACGGCCCCAATCCGGCCTTCACGGTCCCGCAATACCACTTAAAGAGCATGGCGGAGCTGCCTCTCTATATGATATTCGGAGTCCTGATGGGATTTCTGGGCGTCTTGTATATCAAGGTCTTCCACGGCATCGCCGACAGATTCGAGAAGATTAAGATCCATCCCCAGATGAAGCCTGTGCTGGGGGGGTTGATAATAGGCCTGATCGCCATATTCCTTCCTCAGGTCATGGGAAACGGCTACGACATCGTCAACCTGGCCCTGGTCGGCAAGATAACCTTCGTCATCGTCTTACTGCTCACCTTTTTCAAGATCGTGGCCACATCCATAACCATCGGCTCCGGCGGTGCGGGCGGTGTCTTCGCCCCCTCGCTCTTCATAGGGGCCATGGCAGGGGATACTTACGGCTACATCGTCCACTGGCTCTTCCCCGGCTTCACCGCTTCTCCCGCGGCTTACGCGAGCGTCGGGATAGGCTCTTTCCTCGCCGCCGCGACGCATGCGCCGCTTACGGGGATCTTCCTCATGTTCGAGATGACCGGCGACTATCAGATCATAGTTCCGGTCATGCTGGCATCCGTAATCGGCACACTTGTGGCCAGGAGGCTCTTCCATGACTCCATCGATACGGTCCCCCTTACCAGGAGGGGCATAAATTTACACGCGGGGCGTGAAGTAGGCATCATGAGCAGTATCAAGGTCAGGGATATCATGAGAAAGGACTTCGTAACGGCTCCTGAAGACTCCAGGCTGGACAAGCTCATAAACGAAATGATCAACAGGGAGAATTTCTATATTCCCGTACTTAACGCCGACGGACTGATGACGGGGATAGTCTCGTTCCACGACGTAAGGCTCATTGTGACGGAGGCGCGCGTAAGGGATGTTGTCCGGGCGAAGGAGATAGCCACTGAGGACGTGCTAGTCGTATTCCCGGACCAGGACCTCAATGCCGCTGTGGAGAAGTTCGCGCTGAAAGCAATAGACGAACTGCCGGTTGTGGAAAGAAGCGAACCCGGAAAGGTAATCGGCATGATAAGCAGAAAAGATGTCTTCTCGGCTTACAATAAAGAAGTCCTGAAAAAAGCCGCATCGGCTGTCTGATCCGGCGTCGATTCCCCGCAAAGCCGTAAACGGACCTCGAAGATGGTAATCCGCGGGGTCTTTTTTTACCCGCCGCCTGCTTCCTTCGCCGCCGCGACTGCCTCGTCGCCCGGCCGCTCATTTCTCAGGACAGACAGGAAGGCCGAGAAAAGGCCGAGAGCCGCCAGCACTCCCAGCACGACGAGATATCCCTTCATAAAGGCGGCATCTTTTACCGAAACAGGTATGAGCCGGTTATGGAATATATGCTGGACGTCGTAGAACCCCTTGTCCACCACATATTTATCCTCCAGACTGGTGAAAATAAGGCCGGAGATATCCACGCCGAATATGAGCCCCAGAGAGCGCATCATGTTCAGTATGCCTCCGGCGACGCTCAGTTTGTCCTTCGGGGCTGCGCCCATTATGGCACTGTTATTGGGCGGCGTAAAAAGTCCCATCCCTACACCAAGCAGTATCAGTATGACCACAAGAACCGCAAGATGGGAGGACTCCCCAAGAAGCATGAGAAGGAAACAGGCCAGGGCGCAAAGAAGCATGCCGGCGGTGGTCATCAGCCTCGGGCCTCGCCTGTCCGAGACGCTGCCGGCAAGGGGGGCCACGAGCCCCATGGCAAGAGGTATCGGCACAAGCAGGCTGCCCGTCAGCGCTACGCTGTAGCCGACCACCTTTTCGAGGTAGAAGGGCATCAGGAACATAATCGCAAAAAGGACGTAATAAGACAGCATGCCGGTCAGATTGCCTGCGGAAAACGTGAAGCTCCTGAACATTTTAAGGTCTACAAGCGGATATCTGACCTTGAGTTCCGTAATGATGAAGAGGCCGAGCAGAACGACCCCGAGGGCGAAAAAGGAAATTATCCTCGGCGATGTCAGCCCCAGTTTGACAACTTCGTTGAAGGCCAGCACCAGGAAGAGAAGACCGGTGGAGAAAAAAGCTGCACCCAGGTAATCAATCTTCTCTTTGTGCTCTTCCACCCGGTCGCGCGGCAGAATGAAGAGGGCGGCCAGTGTGCCGAAAATCCCTATGGGTACGTTTATATAGAATATGGCGCGCCAGCCTATCGCAGCTATGAGAACGCCGCCCACGAACGGACCGATAGACATCGCCACTGCCTGTACCGCCCCCTGGATGCCGATCGCCTTGCCCCTCTCATTGGACGGAAAGGCCGCCGTGATTATGGCAATGGAATTTGCCTGAAGAAGGCCGGCCCCTATCGCCTGCAGGGTGCGGGATCCGATTATGAAGTGGGCCGAAGGGGCCATGCCGCAAAAGGCGGAGCCGATGGTGAAGACTACGAACCCCGCATTATACAGTCTGGACCGGCCGTATATGTCGGCCAGCCTTCCGAAGAGTGGCAGAAAGATGGTAAGCGTAAGCATGTAAGCTATTGCGACCCACTCGATGGTGGCCAGCGAAACGTTGAAGTCGGACTTCAGTGTCGGCATGGCGATATTTACTATGCTTACATCCAGGGCGGACATGGTCGCGCCTATGAGAACGGTCGTCAGGATAAACCACCTCCATCCCGGATGTGAAGAGAAGGATGGATGTGGAAAAGACCGCCGCCTGGACATATCACGGGCCTCCTTAACGCCTCTTTCGGACCGGTCAGCCATGGGAACGGCCTTCCCGGTTTCGGACATGCCCTTTACTGTGCATCGCCCCCCGCACGCATTTCATATGAAAAGTTTAGCTATTGCCCGGACGGATTACTACGCCTTTCTTGAGGACTTCGTGGTCATGCCCGGAGACAGGCTCGAAAAACAGAATATGCTAAAGAACGGAAGAGATGCGGCAGCCCGGGTCCGATCGAGTAACATTCAGCCCTTCTTCGCACCTTTGCGGGATTGTCTTCACTAAGCATCTGAAATGAGATAAACTTATTTCCGGATGGTTTGACTTCGCACTTTTGTGCAAGGAAGCTGTATAAATAAAAGGAGTTTCAAATGATTACCAAAATGCTTGTCGGCTTTGACGCCTCCGAAGAATCATACAAGGCCTTTGATTTCGCACTTGACATGGCTGTTTCCCACAAATCCGAGCCGGAGATTCTGGTCCTTTCCGTGGTCAGGCCACCAGAGGGCATGAACCTTTTCGACACAGGCAGTCTGATCGATGAGGCCACTAAAGAATTCAAAACTGAGTTAAAAGGTCTTGAAGAAAAGGCCGGGCACACGAACGTCAGGATCAGCACCGAGGTTGCCGTAGGGCATCCGGCCGCCACGATCGTGAAGTTCGCGGAGGAAAGGAGTTGTTCACTGATAATAGTAGGCCACAGGGGCAGGTCGAAGCTTGGGGGTCTGCTCCTTGGGTCAGTGTCAAGACATATTGCCTCCCTGGCCGGGTGCACTGTTGTGATTGTCAGATAATCTGCGGGTTCCCTACTTCCTGTTCATCCGCCTCAGGATATCACCGAGCTTCTGAATCTCCTCCCCGTAAAGCGGCCAGTCTCCCCTGCGCTGGGCCTCCATCGCCCGCTCAAAATGCTCTACCGCCCTGGAAGGCAGGTTCACTTCAGGCACCGCGGACGGTGCCGGCCGGACAAGCGCTTCGACCTTCTCCATGGTCGACTGGCCGAATATACTGGCAAGGGCGCCATCGAGAGTCGTATCCATGGCTATGCGGTCTTCGTATGCCACGATGACCCTCTTCAGCTCGGGTATCTTTCCCGTTTCGGCCCTGATATAGAGCGGCTGTACGTAGATCAGCGAATTCTCCACCGGAATGACGAAAAGGGTGCCCTGTCTCACATCGGAACCCCTCTGGTTCCATAGGGAAAGCTGTTGTGATATCTCAGGCTCCTGGTTTATCCTGGCGACGATCTGCTGCGGCCCGTAAACAAGCCTGTCTTTCGGGAACCGGTAGACAATGAGCTTCCCGTAATCCCCGCCGTCGCATCGTGCGGCCATCCACGCCGAGAGGTTGTCCTTCTCCTTGGGGGTAAAGGGGAGCATGAGGATATACTCCTCGCTTTTCTCTCCCGGAAGCTTCATGATGGTATAGTACGGGTCCATCTGTGCATGCTCGCTTCTGCCGCCCATAACCGGTATCTCCCATTCGTCTTCCCTGTTGTAAAAAGTCTGGGGATCCCGCATGTGATACGTCGTGTATACCGCCGTCTGAATGCTGAAAATATCCTTGGGATAGCGGATGTGCTTCCTGAGGTCCGGCGGCATGTCCGAAATGGGTTTCAATATTCCCGGGAATATCCTGCTGATCGTGCGGATGATCGGATCGTCTTCGTCCGCGATATAGAACTTCATACTTCCGTCGTAGGCGTTTATCGTCACTTTCACGGAATTCCTTATGTAGTTTATGCCCGAAAAAGGCTGAGAATAAGGAAACCGGCTGCTTTCCGTGTATGCGTCATATATCCAGAAGAGTTCGCCGTCTTTCGATATCACCATGTAGGGGTCCCGGTCCAATACGAGGAACGGCATTACCGCCTGCACCCTCTTCGTTATGTTCCGCTTGAACATGATTTTGCTCTGAGGGGTCACATACCTCGACAGAAATAACTTGAGAGAGCCGAAATACTCTGCAAAGATCAATTTTCTAAGGTCCGAGCCGACCCTCAACCCCCCTTTGCCCGCATATGTGTCATAGACGTTCCCGTCTTCCGAAGGGTAGTTGAACTCCTTTGCCTTCGTGTCGACTATCGCATAATCACTGGCAAGCTCGCCGTAATAGATCTCCGGCCGCTTCACCTGCAGGCCCTTTGCCGTGGAGCCTGGCGGGATGTCCTTTATCATCATTACCGGCAGCCCGTCGGGGGTTATCTCGTTGCTCAGACCGAGGGTCAATCCGTATCCGTGCGTAAATGTAAGGACCTCGTTGATCCAGTTCCTGGTAGGGATGCTCTCGGTCGACAACTCCCTGGGCGAAAGGAGAGTCTGCCGGTATCTTCCGTCGATCATATAACGGTCGTTGTCGATGGACACGAACTGGTAGTAAGTCCGTATCTCCTGCACCTGACCGAAAGTGTCGAGCAGCGGTCTCCGCTCCCAGAGGCGGATATTGTCGATCGTAGCCTTGTTGCGTTCGATGTCGGCGTTGCTGAGGGCCATGTCTCCGGAGATGTCTTTTTCCTCAACCCTGTTGAGATCGAAGGCCTTCCTCGTCGCCGCAATATTGTATCGTATGTAAGGAGTTTCCATTTCAAGTTCGCTCGGAGCTACCAGGAACTTCTGGAGAAGAGAAGGGTAAACAAGGCCGCCCAGGAAGGTAAGGACGACATAGGCCCCGATAGTACCGACGACGAGCCATCTTTTTTTCAGCAAGAGGTTGCTCAGGACGAGTAGCCCGGCAATTATCGCCGCCATCAGCTGAACCTTCAGAAAAGGAATCATCGCATGGACATCGGCGTAGGTAGCTCCGGCCACGTGTCCATGGGATGAATAGATGATCTCGTGCATCTGAATATAGGCATTGAAAGCCAGTATCCAGAATAACAGGGCCCCAAGGACTGTAAGATGTATAGAGGGGACCTTCTCCATGGCAACCCCGTTCCGGCGCACAGACACCGTCCCCCTGGCAAGATAAATGCCGGCAACCAGCAGAAAAGAAATGACCAGAAGTGAAAGGACAGTCCCGCCGATGATATCGAAGACCGGAATGGCGAAAAGATAGAAAGACACGTCTTTGTGGAATATGGGGTCGGAGTGCCCAAACGGTACGGCATTGAAATAGGACAGAAAGTCAAACCAGCTGTCATGGAAGAGGACTGCGACAATAAGACCGAACATGGCGGGCATGATCAACTTCAGCTTGTCCAGATTATCGACTATGCGCCGAACGAGCTGAGTGTCCCATGCCGCCGGCAGGTTCACCGCCCTGCCCTTCGTGGCCCCCAGCGCGAACGCTATGCTGATATAAGTGATCACAAACCCGGCAGCGAATCCGGCAAGGGAAGAAATGGTCTGGGCTGTGACCTCCTTTTCAAATATTCCCTTGAACTGAAGGCCGCTGAACCAGAGCCAGTCGACATAGAGGGAAAGAAGCTTCGGCACGATCATTGCGGCCAAACCGATGCCAACGATTACCGCTATCTCAGTGCGTGAAAGTCTGCTGCTTTCCATGTATGTTCCTCCTCTGCCAGAAAAGGCGCGGCTTCCAGGAGCTACTGCACTTTTTATGTTAATCCCACCGGCCGCAAAAATACCACTCCCCGGGACGCAGTAGTTCGTGTCCGGCGGCACGATTTTCCGGGAAATACGGCGGCAAGCGGCGGTTCTGACCTGACGCCGCAAGGGTCCCGGTGCGCAATCTCACACGCGTCAATAGAGTATAATAGGGGAAAATGAAGATAGAAAATAATATCATACTATCGAATGTGTTCAATATCGCGCTGATTCTCCTGGTCGGTTTTTTTGCACTGCAGAACCTCAATGTCATGCTCACCAAGCTGAGGTTTGTCGAGATAGCCGACGACCTGAACGCTTCATTCCTTGAAATGCGGATTTCCGAAAAAAATTATTTCCTTTACGGAGACGAGGCTGCACTGTTCGAAATAAGGGACAAGATAAACAATACCATGGAGTCCATCGAGGCGGTGAAAAACGATATTTCCCGGGCCATCGGTGAAGGCAATCTCGAAAAGCTCAGGGACTATCTGAAGAGGTATTCCATTGCGGTGGAAGAGATGAGAAGAAGCGGTACCAGGGACATACAGATGGAGACGATGCTGAGGGCGGCAGGCAGAAAACTGAGGGAGTTCTCGGAAGAAACCACGAGGCTCGAAAAGAGAAAGGTGAACGAGATCATCGCCAACTCCAAGAAGGTGCTGTTTTATTCATTCTGGGCCATCGTCGCCATGGCCATAGTCGTGAGTCATTTCATATCCCAGAAAATCCTGCGCTCCCTGAGGGAAATAGAGAAACTGGCGAAGTCGATTTCCCAGGGGAACTTCAGCGGGGTAAGGGGGGCGGTGCCGGCCGATGAATTCGGAACGGTAATGAACGCTATCAATACCATGTCGGAAGAACTGAAGACCCGGGAGGAAGAGCTTATCCAGTCAAAAAAACTGGCGTCCCTGGGGGTCCTCACTGCGGGCGTTGCTCACGAACTGACCAACCCGTTGAACAACATATCCATGATCGCCCAGAATTTTGTGGAATATCATGACTTCCTTAACAGGGAAAACAGGATAGAGCTTATGAAGAAGGTGGAAGGCGAGGCCGAGAGGATCCAGGAGATCGTCAGGAACCTCCTGGACTTCTCGAAGCCCAAAGAAGCGAACCTCAGGGAAGCCGACATAAACGACACCGTGCAGAAATCGCTGGCACTCATGCAGAACACTCTGGACATCTCAAACATAGAGACCAGCCTGTCTCTGCGACCGGGTCTTCCCCACGTGTTCATAGACGACCACCAGATACAGCAGGTGCTTGTGAACCTCATCCTGAACGCGGTACACGCGATGTCGCCCGGGGGAACCCTGTACCTTTCAACGGAAGCCGGCGAAAACGGCGACACGGTCAGGATCGATGTCAGGGACACCGGCAAGGGGATACCTCCGGAATTTATTTCCCATATATTCGACCCCTTTTTCACCACCAAAGGGGTAGGGGGGACGGGCCTCGGTCTGTCGGTCAGCTACGGGATAGTCAAAAACCATGGAGGCTACGTGAAGGTGGAAAGTACGGTGGGTTCCGGGACCACGTTCACCATAGAACTTCCGGTATACAGAGGAAAGGAGGCAGGAAATGGACAAATATAGGATAATGGTGATCGATGATGAAAAGATAGTCTGTGACATGGCAAAAATGTCTCTCGAACAGGAAGGCTACGAGGTTGAGACATTCCTCAATGCGGAGCCGGCGCTAAAGAGGCTGGCGGAACAAAAATTTGATATTGTGGTCACCGACTATAAAATGAAAGGTATAGACGGGATGGAGGTGCTGAGGACCGTACGGAAGCTTTACCCCGAGACGAGGGTAATAATGATTACGGCCTTTGCAAACCTGGATGCGGCCATCGAGGCGTTGAGGTCCGACGTGCATGATTTTTTTCCGAAGCCGGTAAAGATCAAGGAGCTGAAGGCGTCTATCCAGAGGGCGCTGGAAGAAGAAAACAGGTAACTGGACGGGGTGTCGAAACTCCCGCGCAAAGGACACGGGAATTCTCTTGATTAACTTGTCTGCAGAATTTGGCGAATGAAGGATATTGTGGGACATTTGAAGTCTCTCCTGGGGCTGTCCAGGAAGCTGCACGGGGGGAGTCTTCCGTTCACAGAGGTCTTCAGGAGGTTCAGGGACGTCCTCGACAACAACAACCGCGCGCTCGAGATAATCACCGACATGGGGGAAAAACTGGGTGGCGACTATCTCTTCGACGTGAACTACATCAGGGACGCTTATTCGCGGCTGTCGGGCGTCGTCGCCGGAGCTGTCCACAACTTTGACATCCTCACCCGCGGCCGGTACGGGCAGTTGCCGAAAGTATTCGAAAGAATCGACTCCCGGGTCACGGGGATGATATATGATGTGGCTTCCGTTTCGGGGGAGAGGGTTTTCTTTTATGAGGACATCTCCTGGGACATGGCGCGGGAAGTGGGGGGGAAGAACTCCGCCCTCGCCGAGATGATGAATTATCTGAAACTGAACGTGCCCGGCGCCTTCGCCATCACGACCCATGCCTTTGACGAATTCATGGAACATAACAGGTTGAATGCTGTGGTGGAAGAACTTCGGCACGGCGGGCCGGATGAGGCGAAGCTAGCCCGGATCCGGGACCTCATCATGCAAGCGGAAATCCCTGCGGGGCTGGACGCCGACATCGACGCGGCACTGGAAAAGATGAAGGAGAGATGCGGCGGCCCCTGTTTTCTGGCGGTAAGAAGCAGCGGGGAGGAGGAAGACGGGGAGTTTTCGTTTGCCGGACAGTTTGAGACCGTGCTGAACGTGACCCCTGAAGGCGAGGAACTAAAAGCGGCCTACAGGAAAGTTCTTGCGAGCCTGTTTTCAGCCAAGGCGGCTGCCTATCAGAGGAGGCTCGGATATGAACCGGGGAAGATGAAGATGGCGGTGGGTTGCGTAGTCATGGTGGACGCGGTGTCGAGCGGGGTGGTCTATTCCTCCAGTCCCGACGGCGACAGGGGGACCCTTATCGTCAACGCGACGTGGGGGCTGGGAGAGTCGATCGTCGAAGGCCGGACAGACAGTGATTTTTACAGGGTGAGGAAGGGTGCTGAACCCGAAATATTGAGCGAGCAGGCAGGCAGCAAACAGTTCATGATCGTGAACCGGACGGGAGGAGGGACCGAGAGGATCGCTACCCCGGCTGACCGGGCGGGAAGACCCTGCCTTACACCGGAACAGGTGAAGGAACTCGCGGGTGTGGCCATGTTGATAGAGAAGCATTTCAGGAAACCGCAGGACATCGAATGGGCGATCGATTCCGGCGGGAGGATTTTTATTCTCCAGGCCAGACCCCTGCGAATCCAGGAAGAGGCGACAGCAAGGACCGTCCACGCCCCCCGGCCGGAAAGGCCCGGACCGGTCCTGATTAAAGACAGGGGGGTTGTCGTCCAGAAGGGCACGGGCGGAGGGACGGTATTCATCGTCCGAAACCCCGGTGAACTGGAACATTTCCCGAAAGGGTCCGTACTGGTTGCAAAACATGATTCCTCGGATTTTGTACGGGTCATGCCGTTCGTGTCTGCGATCATAACCGACACGGGTACGCCCACCAGCCACATGTCCTCCCTCTGCAGGGAATTCAGGGTGCCCACCATAGTTAACGCAGGCGACGCGACCGTAACGCTGAAGCAGGGTCAAAAAGTTACCGTGCACGCCACCGGGGAAGGCTCCGTAGAGGTATATGAGGGCATCAACAGGGACCTGATCGAGCATGAAGAGAGGGTCTCCATGAAGATGGAGGACGTCTATGAATACCGGAAGAAAAGGTTTGTGCTCAGATATATATCGCCCCTGAACCTCGTCGACCCCCTCCTGGACGATTTCGTGCCCGAAAGATGCAAGACCATACATGACATACTGAGGTTCATGCATGAAAAGTCGGTGGCGGAACTCGTCGACAGCGCCCGCTACGGCACCTCGATGCTGAAGAAACAGGCCGCAATCAAACTCGATCTGCCTATACCGGCAGGGATAATCGTAATCGATATCGGCGGTGGTCTGAGCGTCCCCCCCGGCCGGGAAAAAGCGACGCTTGAACAAATCACTTCTGTTCCGCTCAGGGCCATTGTGAAGGGAATGATGCACCCGGGCGTATGGCATTCCCATGCGGTTTCATTGAAGGTGAACGACTTTCTGTCGAGCATGATGAGGATGTCGGACATAACTGCCGGGGACAATGAATACGTAGGCTACAACGTCGCGGTCGCTTCGGGTGAGTACATGAACCTCAGCCTGAGGTTCGGTTATCACTTTAACATGATAGACTGCTACTGCAGTGAAAACACCCGCAACAACCATCTCTATTTCAGGTTTGTCGGCGGCGCTACCGACATCGTAAAACGCTCACGGAGAATAGAGCTTCTGGCAGCAATTTTGAGAGAATATGGTTTTAATATAAAATCGAAGGGAGACCTTATCATCGCGAGGCTGGCCAATATAAGCAGGGAAGAGCTGGCCGGACTCCTCGATCAGACAGGCAGGCTGATCGCCTTCACAAGACAACTGGACGCCGTCCTTAACGATGACTCCGATGTTGAGCTGTACTCCCGGAATTTTATTGAGGGGAATTACGAATTCTAGAGCGGCAACCGGCCGTGAGTCTGGCGGGAAATCTGACCAGGGAATCCATGAGGAACCGGATGCCTCCGATCTGGCCGGAGCGTTACATGTTTCATCTATATAACCTCCGAAACAATAAAAAACCATACATCCGGGCACCCTGGAGGAGTTGATACATGATACCCCTGAGTGATGCCGACCGGCGGCCCGTCCGGTTTCCGCTCATCACCGTCCTCATCATCGGCGCCAACTCCGCTGTCTTCCTGCTGGAGCTCATGAAGGGCCGGCACTTCATATTGTCGCTGTCCTATATCCCGGCGCACATCGTCGGAGGCAGGGACCTGCTCACCATTATTACGGCGATGTTCGTTCACGCCGGATGGCTGCACATACTCGGGAACATGGTTTATTTCTGGGCCTTTGCTCCCGAGATCGAAGACGTCATGGGCCGGTGGCGGTTTGCGGTATTCTATCTGGTAGGAGGTATCGTAGCCTCACTCGTCCAGATAGGGATAAACCCCGCCTCGACGCTCCCCAACCTCGGGGCCAGCGGCGCCATAGCGGCTGTAATGGGGGCCTTCCTCATCACTTTTCCGCGGGACAGAATCCGCACCATTGTTATTCTCGGCTTTTTTGTCATTATTCCGTTTATCCCCGCGATGGTACTCGTCGGGATATGGTTCGTCCTGCAACTGTTCATGGAGGCAGGATCGGTGATGGCCGGTCAGACTGGAGGGGTGGCCCATATGGCCCACATAGGCGGCTTCTCTTTCGGGCTCCTGACGGCGCGCATTTTTGAAACTTCAAGGAAGCGGTCCGGCGGCCGCGGGACCGGCAGGCAACGGTGAGTCTGCTTCAGCGTATTTTTTACATCAGGGTCCCGGCGCACATGTCGGAGGGGAACCTGAGTTTAAGACCTCTCCGGTTCTCAGACGCCCCGTTTCTGAAATCCGGATTCAACCGGGAGGAGAGCCTCAGGGCAAACGGCCTGACGTCGCCGGTTTCTGCATCCGGCACGGCTATACGCCGCTGGATAAAAAAGACATATGATCTTGCCTGGTGTATCGAGGTCGATTCGCGGCCCGCGGGGTTTGCCGGGGTATACCGTCTAAGGCCGGGAAAGTCGGCAGAGACCAGCCTGATAGTCTTTGACAGGGCCTTGTGGTGCCGCGGTTATGGCGGAAGAGCGTTCAGGCTGGTCGCCGGGACACTCTCCGTGCGCGCCGGAGTAAAGGAGCTTGCCGTCAGCGTCCTGAAGGACAACCTGGCGGCCCTGTCCTTCTGGAAGAAGATGGGCTTCGGATATTCCGGCTGCAAAGACGGCATCTGCAGGATGAAGCTTGATCTGTCGCGCGGCTCTTCGTGTCTCTCTCCGGCGAAGCAGTTGGCCGTCAAAGAGGATTCTTCCTGATTATCCCTGAGCGCACTTGCCTCCGCCGGGTCCCGGGTCAATCACCGGCCGGAGGTCAATCCCCGGGAAGGAGTAACGACCGGAGGTCCGTGGCGGCGTTATGCTTTGAAGACGCGCTTCGCATGAGATATAATGATTCAAAGTCAGGCGGCCGTGCCCGTGTCCGGACGACCCGTTGCCTTGACGCCATGTCTTTTCAACAGGAGGTGTTACAGATGGAAGACGTGAAGCGAATTCTTGTTGTGAGCAGGATGACGAAGTACTGTGCAAAGGCTGTCAGGTACGGCGTCTCCCTGGCCCGGCAGTCAGGGGCAGAACTGCATGTTCTGCATGTGTTTTACGACCCCTTTGTCCTGGGCGGCTGGAACATGCCTTACCCTGCGATAGAAGACGCCTACAGAAAATCCCTGGAGGACGCAAAAAAAGAACTCGACAATATCGTTTACCATGAAGTGAAGAAGGGCATGACGGTCAGGGAGGAAGTGAGGGGAGGCAGACCCACCAGGCAGATACTGGATTACGTCAAAAAACAAAACATAGACCTGATGATATTGCTTTCTCACGAAGAATGGCGACTGGAGCACTTCCTTTTCGGCCGGTCCAACGAAGAGATCATCCGCAAAATGCCCTGCTCGGTCTTCATGGTAAAACAGGAACCCGAGCCGGTACCGTTTGAAGATTGATGCCGGCCGGGACATTCCGGTCCCGTTGTCTTCAGGCAGGCGACAGCAAAAAGTGCCGGTCAGTCGTCGTGTCCTCGAAGTTCCCGGCCGGGGGCACCCGTCGGTCTCGTTCTGAAACATGCCTGATCCCCCGACCGCTGCCTGAAAGTGACAGACAGATGCTTTTGCAAGGGCCGAATGAAAACGTGTTCGTAAGAATGCCCCCGGAGGCCATACATGCCGAAGAATACAGATGACTACAAGAAGCTTTCCGTCGATGAGACACTGAAGGACCTTCACACTGCCAGGGAAGGGGGACTGACCGAAGAGGAGGCCAGTAAGAGGCTCGACTCTTATGGTTTGAACGAAATCCCGGAAAAGGAAGAATCGACGCTGGGCAGGGTAATGAGGCGCTTCTGGGGCCCCATCCCCGGGATGATCGAAGCGGCGGCCTTTCTTTCCGCCGTCGTGCACCGGTGGGATGACTTCATTATCATCATGGCCCTGCTTCTCACCAATGCTTTCATCGACTTCTGGCAGGAATCGAAAGCGCTGAACGCACTGAGAGTATTGAAGGAAAAACTGGCAAAGCAGGCCCTGGTTTTCCGGGGCGGAGGGTTTCAGTCGGTTGAGGCGAGACTGCTGGTTCCGGGGGACATCATAAAGCTTAAGATAGGCGATCTCGTCCCTGCGGACGTAAAACTCATCGAAGGCGATTTTATTCAGGCCGACCAGTCGGCACTGACGGGAGAATCCCTCCCCGTCGGCAAGAAGGTGGGCGACATAGCCTATTCCAACTCCGTAGTAAAGCAGGGGGAGATGCTCGCCGTTGTGGTCAACACGGCGCTCAACACTTTCTTCGGAAAGACCGTCGCACTTGTGGCCAGGGCCGAAAAAGAAGAAAGGAGCCATTTCCAGAAGGCCGTTCTGATGATCGGCAACTACCTGATCGTGATGACCATATTCCTGGCAGCCATCATCCTCCTTACCGCCATGTTCAGACATGAGAATATGCTCGAAATTGTGAGGTTTACCCTGATCCTGACCGTGGCCGCCATCCCCGTAGCCCTGCCCGCCGTCCTTTCGGTAACAATGGCGGTGGGAGCCATGAACCTGGCAAAAAAACAGGCCATCGTGAGCAGGCTTGTCTCCATAGAAGAACTTGCAGGCGTCGATGTCCTCTGCTCCGACAAGACGGGGACGCTGACCTGCAACAGGATGACTGTATCAGAACCGGTGGCATACGGGGAATATACGGTCGAAGACCTGATGCTTTATGCGGTCATGTCGTCAAAAGAAGAAAACAGGGACCCGATTGAGGTCCCGATATTCGAATATATGCAGAAGTCCGGTGTTTCGCCGGCGGGACGGCAATATGAGCAGACGAAGTTCGTCCCGTTCGATCCGGTCAGAAAGAGGACTGAGGCGACAGTCAGGTCCGATGGTAAGACCTTCATGGTAACAAAAGGAGCGCCTCAGGTTGTCCTGGGCCTCTGCGAGGAAGAGGCGGGCAGAGTCGGAATCCTGGAAAAGGTGGAGGAACTGGCCGCAAAAGGGTTCAGAACGCTGGGGGTGGGGATCAGGCATCAGGAAGACAGGACCTACCGGTTCATCGGGCTCATTCCCCTTTTTGACCCTCCCCGGGAAGACTCCATGGAGACCGTCGGGGAAGCCGGAAGGCTGGGACTGAACGTAAAGATGGTCACGGGCGACAACAGGGCGATTGCCGTACACATTGCCGAAATCCTGGGGGTGGGAAACAACATACTGGATGCCCGTGAACTCAAAGGCGCAGGCAACAAGGAGCTTATTCTCCTGGGGTCTGTTATCGCCCGGGCGGTATACAGGAAATTGTCCCCGGATGTTACGGAAAGGGAGGCCGGAAAGTTCGCCGATAGCGTCGTCGGGGAACTTGAGAAAACGTTTGAAGGCCTTGCCCTGCCGAAAGGGTATGTGAAACAGCATGAATCCGAAATAATCGACCTGATCGAAGATGCTGCCGGGTTCGCCCAGGTCTACCCGGAAGACAAATACCTGATCGTGGACAAACTTCAGAAGGCGGGCCACATCGTCGGCATGACCGGAGACGGGGTGAACGACGCACCGGCCTTGAAGAAGGCCGACGCCGGGATAGCAGTCTCCGGGTCGACGGACGCGGCCCGGGCGGCGGCCGACCTGGTGCTGCTCGCACCGGGGCTGTCCGTGATAGTCGACGCCATCAAGGGGGCGAGGATCACATTCGAGAGGATGAAGAGCTACAGCATTTACAGGATCGCCGAGACCATCAGGGTGATCCTTTTCATGACGGCTTCGATAGTGGTCTTCAATTTTTACCCCGTCACTGCAATCATGATAATCATACTGGCCTTTCTGAACGACATCCCGATACTGGCTATCGCTTATGACCGCACGAAGATCGACGACCATCCGGTGAAATGGAATATGGTCGAGACCCTGACAGTATCCACGGTCCTCGGATTTCTCGGGGTGATAGCCAGCTTCGGAATTTTCTATATCGCCGAAGAATACATGCGTCTTCCGCCTGCCGCCGTCCAGACCTTCATCTTTCTGAAGCTTGCGGTGGCCGGACATCTCACCATATTTCTTACAAGGACTGAAAACCGTTTCTGGCGGAAGCCCTACCCCGCCCCACTCCTTTTCTGGGCGGCCGTGGTCACCAAGGTGGTAGCCACCCTTTTTGCGGTATATGGATGGTTCGTTGCGCCGATCGGCTGGAGAAACGCCTTCCTCGTCTGGGGATATGCACTCCTCTGGTTCGTGGTCAACGATTTCGTAAAGGTCTGGACATACAGGCAGCTTAAACGACACGGCCAGATCTGATCCGGCGCACATGCAGCCGGCGACTCTGACTGACCATACTACCCGGTTGTAAGGCCCTATTTTCTGTGTTATACATGGAAGTAACAGGAGGGGCTGCCATGAACACCGAGGGACATTTTTCACGAAGGAGTTTTCTCAGGACGGCAGGCGCCGTTGCCACGATGGGGGCACCCGTCAGTGAAAGGATGCTGCAGTGATCATAAATTATCTGGCTGAAAAATACGGGACCGGACAATAAAGGGTGAACTTTCCGGTCACGCCCTGAGTGTTTTTCGTTGCCGCCAAAGGGCTGAAGGACGTTAAGGGCCTGGAACAATGAAGCCTTTGCCGGAGAACCTCCATGTGCTGACGCCCTATCTTCAGGCGGTCGCGCCCTATCTGGACCGTTATGGCTACCTGGCTGTTTTTTTGGGTGTTTTTCTTGAAGACTTCGGCATACCGGTACCCGGCGAAACGCTGCTGATCGCCGGTGCTCTTTTCGCCGGGCTGGGAGAATTCAGGATATGGTGGATCGCTCTCCTGGCCTTCCTGGGGGCGGTTGCAGGGGACAATGTGGGATATGCCATAGGCTATTTCGGGGGACGCAGGCTGGTTTTGGCCTATGGCCGGTACGTCTTTCTCACCGCGGAACGGCTGCAGAGGCTGGAGGCTTTCTTCGCCCGCCACGGCGGCAAGGTTGTTATGGCTGCACGCTTTATTGAGGGGTTCAGGCAGTTTAACGGGATCGTTGCAGGCATCAGCGGAATGAGATGGAGAAGGTTCCTCGTCTTCAACGGCATAGGTGCTGCTCTCTGGGTTTGCTTGTGGGCCGGGGGCGCCTATTTCCTGGGGAACAGGCTGGGCGCGGTCTTCGTCCTGTTCAAGGGCATCGAAACCTACCTGTTGACAGGATTTGCAGTACTGGTCATATTCTGTATCGGCTACCGTCTCTTTAAAGGAAGGTGCGGCAAGACCGGTAAGAGGGAATAAACTCCGACCCATTCCATGGGAAACAGGAGCTTTCCGTCGTCCCTCCGGTTGTCTCAATCCGGCTTTTGTGCTATATTGTCTCCAGTCTTATTTTATTTTCTTGAGATGCCCTCGAGAAATTTTCGATCCGGGAGGCTGAAAATGGACGATGTGAAACAAATTCTTGTCGTGAGCAGACTGACCACGGAAGACGAGAAGGCAGTGCACTACGGCGTGTCACTTTGCAAGAAGTACGGCGCCGAACTCAATATTATTCACGTCATCAATGACCCTTTGCTCGGCGGCGGCTGGAACCTGCCGATACCGGCCATAGAAGAGGCTTACCGGGAATCCCGGGAGGAGGCCAGGAAGGCGTTGGACAGGATCACGGGACTGGAAAGAGAAAAGGGCATGACTATCAACGAACTCATACGTGACGGGGAACCTTCCAGGGAAGTTTTCAAGGCGGTGGAAGAAATGAAGATCGACCTGATTGTCATGGTTTCCCATGAAGAGGGGCGGCTGGAACATTTCCTCTTCGGGCGCACCAATGAACGGATAATACGCAGGATGCCCTGTTCCGTCTTCCTCGTGAAAAAGGAACCCGAAGCCGCCGATTTCGAATGAACCGGTGCAGGGAAGAGAGAGGAACAATGATTACGAAGATCCTTGTTGCAACAGACGGATCGAAGACAGCCGTAAACGCAGTTAAATACGCGGCGGACCTCGCAAGACAGACGGGTGCAGGCGTAGTATTGCTGAGTGTCATTGACAAGAATTCCGTCATTGCCCAGTCGATACCTGCTTTTTCCACGCCGACCCATATTACGGAGTCGGTGGAAGACTATATGAGGCGCGCAGCGGAGGCTTACCTGTCGGCGGCAGAGAAGCTCTGCAGAAAGAAAGGTGTCGAGGCCGGGAGTATCATAAGGTCCGGTCATCCGGTAGAGGAAATTGTAAAGGAGGCCGGGAAATCAAAGGCCGATCTGATCGTAATAGGCTCGCAGGGGAAGAGCGCTCTGGAATCCGCCGTGCTGGGCAGCACCACTTACGGCGTGATACACAGCGGCACAAAGACACCGGTGCTTGTAACAAAAAAGTGAAGCGCAGCCTCCGGACGGCTGAAATGGAAGGCTTTGAGTGACACCCGAAATCCCGGACGACCCCCGCAACTCCTCCAGGGTCCGCAACCGCCGGGTCCATATGGCGAACGAACGGACTTTTCTCGCCTGGATACGGACCAGCCTGGGTATCATGGCCTTCGGGTTCGTTGTCGAGAAATTCGCCCTCTTCGTGCGGCAGATATCTTATTACATCGAGCAGACCGGGATGCCCAGGGGGTTCATGCCTCCGCCTTCGCCCCGTTATTCCTCCACCCTCGGGATATTCCTGGTGGGGCTGGGGGCAGTGGTAGGGTTCATGGCCTTTGTAAGGTACAAGAAAGTGGAAAGACAGATAGACGAAGACACCTACCACCCGTCGGTGATATTGAACACTATGCTCACCGTATCGGTAATGGCGATCGGCATATTCCTGATTTTCTATCTCATCCAGAGCATCATGTAACCCACGTTATGTCGGGAACTTCGTGCGAGTCCCGAAGCGAATCTCCGCGCAGGGGCGCTACGACTTCTCGAGAGCCGCTTGGACCTCCTGTAAGGCCGCCTAAAGGTTCCGGGCGGGACTACCGCCTCTGGCGGCGCGGAAGGCGACCGGGACGGAACGGCAAAGGCTTCGAAATTTTTCTGCATATTGCAGGAATAATGATAATCCGGGGTTAGAGCAGGAGCAGGACCCGGCTTGTCAGACCATGGCCTTAAGTACTTCACCCAGTCTCTTGATCCCCGTCTGTATGGTCTCTTCATCCACGCTGGAATAATTCAGTCTCAGGGTATTGACGTTGCACCTGTTGACATAAAAGGGGTCTCCCGGAACAAAGGCCACCTTTTTCTCTATCGCCTTCCCGAAAACCTCCACCGCCGGCAGGCTTTCCGGCAGCGTAATCCAGAGGAACATTCCGCCCTCAGGTTTCGTGTATTTCGTCTCCTCCGGGAAGTGTTCCTCTATCGCCGCCACCATGGAGTCGCGCTGCCTGCCGTATGCTTCTCTTATCTTCTCTATATGTTCGTCGATGTCGTAGTCGGTCAGATACTGGAGTATGATCCGCTGGCCAAAGTAGTTGGTGTGAAGGTCTGATGCCTGTTTCGCAATAATCAGCTTCTCCATGATCTCATCCCTGGCAACAATCCACCCTATCCTGAAGGAAGGCACTATGATCTTCGAGAAAGAGCCCAGGAGGACCGTGTTATGAGGAATGAGATTGTGAAAAGAAGGCTTGTCTTCCCCCATGAACCGCAGTTCCCCGTAAGGATCGTCTTCCACAAGGAGCGTGCTTTTCCCCTCCAACATCCCGGACACCTCTCTACGGTTTTCCTCGGAGTAGCTGATTCCGGAGGGATTCTGGAAGTTCGGGACGCAATAGAACAATTTGCTTGCCCCGCCGCTGAACACCCTCTCCAGTCCCGCCAGGTCGATTCCGCCCATGTCCACCGGGACAGGATAAAAAGTCGAGCGGTAGACAGAGAAGGCCTGTATAGCCCCCAGATAACCGGGCTCCTCGATTATAACTCCGTCGCCTTTGTTCAGGAGAGTCTTCCCGAGCAGGTCCAGCCCCTGCTGTGAGCCCGTAGTGATCAGGATGTTGTCCGGACTTACCGAAATGCCCTTGTTGTCCGCGTACCTCGCGGCGATCCATTCCCTCAGCTCACGGTGGCCTTCGGAGGAGCTGTACTGAAGGACGTCCATGCCGGCTTCGTCGAGCACCTTGTCTGCTGAGGCCTTTATCTCCCTGAGGGGAAAGAGATTGCGGTTCGGCAGCCCGCCGGCAAAGGAGATGACGGATTCATCGACCGCAACCTTCAGGATCTCCCTGATGAAAGACCTCGGCACATCCGATATCCTGTCTGAGAAGATACTTCCCATGTTGTCTGGCTCCTCGCTTCTTCCGGTTAATCGAAAGAGTCCGTTTTTTAGCTTACCACAGATCACCCTCGTTTCAATATAGGTGCTGTAATTCTTACTGGCCCCGGAGTTGCCCTGCTTGCGAAATCGGGAGCGCAGCTTTTAAAATGTTTCATGGCAACCATTAAGGTCCTTCCCGAGGGCCTCAGGAGCAGGATCTCCGCAGGAGAAGTAGTCGAGAGGCCCGCCTCCGTCGTCAAGGAACTGATCGAAAATTCCATTGATTCGGGGGCCGCGGACATCAGGGTCGAGGTCTCCCACGGAGGGAAGCGGGTGATAAGGGTCTCCGACGACGGATGCGGCATGGACAGGGACGATGCGCTGCTCTGCTTCGAGCGTCATGCAACGAGCAAGCTTCTGGATGAAGAGGGCCTCTTTGACATCAGGACCCTCGGCTTCAGAGGGGAGGCGCTTCCCTCGATAGCCTCCGTATCCAGGGTCAGACTCGTTACAGGGATAAAGGGCTCTTCGGCCGGTGTCTCACTGGAGGTCGAGGGAGGAGAAGTTAAGGACATAAGGGAATCCTCCTTCGCCGGGACTTCAATCACGGTAAGCGACATATTTTTCAACACGCCGGCGAGAAAGAAGTTCCTGAAAACCGACAGCACAGAGTTGTTCCATATCATGGATTCCTTCACAAAGGAAGCTATCTCTAACTGTGGTATATCATTCTCCCTCTTCACGGACGGCAGGGAGGCCATGCTTTTTCCGAAGGCTTCCGGTCCCAGGGAAAGGATAATGCAGGTCTTCGGTCCGGAATTCCTCGACGGCCTGATCGGGGTCAGGGCCGGGCAGGGACATATGGTCCTTAACGCCCTCATCTCCAAAGGTACGAATTTCAGGAAGAACAGGTCCCATCAGTTCGTCTTCGTCAACTCGCGCCCGGTAAAAGACCAGACCGTCAGCGCAGCCCTTTACAAGGCATATGAGGGCATCCTGCCGGGCGGGAGCCATCCGGTCTTTTTCCTCTTCCTCGAACTTGACCCAGGCAAGGTCGACTTCAATGTCCACCCCGCAAAGAGGGAGGTCAGATTTGAGGAAAAGGAGCTCATTTACAGGTTCATCTACAGCCATGCCAGAGACGCGGTAAAAGGCGAGCGGAACGAGTACACCGGAAAGTTCACGGAGATAACCTCGGCGTCCGTTCCGGCGCCCCGGTCCTGCCCGTCTTCCGCACCTTCACCCGGAAATGTCCTCGTATCTGAAAATGCCTCTCTTTCTTACAGGCCGGTCGTGCCGTTCATCTATCTGGGTGACACCTTTGTCGCTGTTTCGGGCACGGGGGGGCTTACCGTCATAGACCACCACGCCGCCCATGAGAGGATACTCTATGAAAAATTCCTGCAACAGGTAGACCTCGACTCTTGTCAACTCCTCTTCCCGGTGCAGATCAAACTCTCCCATAAGGAGTACAGACTCATTCTCGAAAATAAGGACATCCTCTCGGACTTCGGCATCGAGGTAGACGACTTCGGGCACGACGTGCTCACGGTCAGGGCTTTGCCCTCTGCGCTCAATGGAGCGGACCTCAGGGGGATTCTCTCCGATGCGGCGGAGGGGGCCCGCGAAGGAGTGCGGCCGGGTAAGTCTCTGAAAGAATCTCTTGCAGCGAGAATCGCCTGCCATGGCTCCGTGAGAGGCAGGGAAATTCTGAACCAGGAAGAGCTGTCCCGCCTGCTGGACGATCTCGAAAAGACGGAACATCCTGACCAGTGTCCCCACGGGAGGCCGACGAGGATCTTTTTCTCCCTGGATGACCTTGGAAAGCTCTTCAAGAGAAAATGAAAAAGGTCCTTATACTTCTCGGACCGACCGGAGCGGGCAAGACGGGCGCGTCCATACTCCTTGCAGAGGCCCTCGACACCGAGATCATCAGTGCCGACTCCATGCAGATATACAGGGGGATGGACGCAGGCACCGCAAAGCCGACAAGGGAAGAGAGGAAGGCAATCAGGCATCATATGATCGACGTCGCAGACCCCTCCGGTTCCTTCAGCGCCGGCCGGTATATCGAAGAAATAGTTCCTGTCATCGACGGGCTTCATAAGGAGGGACGAATCCCGCTTATCGTAGGCGGAACCGGCCTTTACATCAAGGCCGTCACCCGGGGCATTTTCAGCGGTCCTCCTGCTGACTGGGACCTGAGGGAAGAACTGCTGTCCCTGGAGGAAAACAACAGGGGGGCCTTGTACTCCTGGCTCAGGGAAGTGGACCCCCGCACCGCCGAAAAGATTGAGCAGAATGATACCAGGCGGGTACTGAGGGCGCTGGAAGTATGCCTCAAAAGCCGCAGGAAGATGTCGTTCCTTCAGGAGACACTGACAAGGCCCCTGCCCTACGACTTCATCAAGATAGGCCTGACCAGAGAGAGAAAGGAACTCTATCGCATTATAAATGAGAGGGTGGATGCCATGTTCCGCGAGGGGCTTGTGGCAGAGGTGGAAAGACTTCTCGCCCTTCATCCGGACAGGGCTCCCATGCAGGCCATCGGCTACAAGGAACTGTTCCTTTATCTTAACGGGACAATTGCGAAGAAAGAGGCTGCGGACCTCATAAAGAGAAACACCAGGAGATACGCCAAGCGCCAGTTCACGTGGTTCAGAAGGGAAGAGGGGATTGAATGGGTGGACATTACCGGGATATACGACAGCCGTTCCGTATTCGCGAAGATCAAATCCGTCCTTGAGGCACTTCATCCGGGCGTCCTTAAATAGGGCTTGCAAGAACCCGCGGTTTGTATCCGTCGACTGCATTCCGGACCTGCTTGCCGGTATCCGGTCCGGAATCTCTTTGCGTCGTTTCCGGTGCCGGTCGCGGGTCGGTTCACCGCACTGTTCAATTCTAGCCTTCACCTGAGTTATAATAATGCCGTATAATATCGTGAAGAAATCCGGAGTGATGAAAAATAATGAATGACGGGAAAAACTCCAATGACAACAGGGGGGGCAGGGGAATGACTACTGCGAAGACTCAGAGTTTCCAGGACAGCTATCTCAATCAGCTCAGGAAAGACAAGATGCCGGTAGTGGTGTATCTTACAAACGGAGTCAGACTGAAGGGAGTAATAAAGGCCTTCGACAACTTTGTGATCCTGCTTTCGGACATGAACCAGCAGCTGATCTACAAACATGCGGTCTCCACCATCGTTCCTGAAAGGGATCTCGACTTAAGATTTGAAAGCCAGCAGCAGTAGCCACAGAAATCCGCTCCCCACAGTGGACATCATCATCCGGCATATGAAAGGGATCGTATTGATCGAAAGGAAAAACCCCCCTTCAGGGTGGGCGCTACCCGGAGGCTTTGTCGATTACGGAGAGACTCTTGAGCAGGCCGCAGTAAGGGAGGCCCGCGAGGAGACAGGGCTCGACGTAAGGCTGCTCCGCCAGTTCCATACTTACTCCGACCCGGCACGCGATCCGAGACAGCACACGATCTCGACGGTGTTCGAAGCCGAGGCGGAAGGGGAGGCCAGGGCCGGCGACGATGCGGCGAAGGCCGGCGTCTTCACCGCCGGCGCTCTGCCCGAAAATATGGCATTCGACCATAGACAGATTCTCGAAGATTATTTCACAGGGAGGTATTGATTCGATGCTGAAGGTGATGAGGGAAAAAGCCAAGTATTTCTATGTGCTTTTCTTTATCGTGATACTCTCTTTTGTTTTCTGGGGAGTCGGCACGATGGACAAGGGAAAAAGCGCCAATGTTGTGGCCGAGGTCGGGAGCTACAAGATCTCGGGACAGGAATACTGGAGGAGCTATGAAAACATGGTCCGTTTCTATCAGGACCTCTACAAGGACAAATTCACCGACGAGATGCGGAATCAGCTCAAGGAGCGCGTCCTTGATTCGATGGTAGTCAACAGAGTCCTCCTTATCGCCGCCCAGGAAAACAGCGTAAGCGTGAGCGACGAGGAACTGAACGATGCGATAAGAAACGACCCGGCCTTCCAGAGGGACGGCCGTTTCAATCTCAATGTTTACCGTAACAGGTTGAGGCTGTCAAGGATAAGTCCCGAGGAATTCGAAACAGCCAAGCGACAGGAGCTGCTTGCCCGGAAGATGCGCCGGCTGATAGAACTGGCTGCCGCCGTCCCCCCCGAAGCGCCGCAGGTCTCGGGCAGTGAGAAGACAGCTGAGGCTGTGAGACAGGCAATGACGAACCAGGCAAAGGAGGAGGCGGTCAGGGCTTATGTCGGGGCGTTCCAGAGAAAGATAAGGATAAAGATCAACAGGGACCTCATCTCATGACAGGAGAAGGAGGGAGAAAGGACCTTAAATGGCTGAGACAGGTCTCATCCTTTACCTCTTCGCGGATAATTCTGACCGCCAACCGTTACCGAATATTCGACCTTCTTGAAAACGGGGAAAAGTCTTCCTCCCAGGTTGCCCGGGCGCTCAGGACCGACGGGAGAGCTACCGAGCTATTGCTCAACAGTCTGGCCGCTATAGGGCTTTTGAAGAAGAAAGCGGGCAGGTACCGCAACGAAGGCGTCGCCTCGAGATATCTCGTCAAAGGCAAGCCCGACTACCAGGGGGATATCCTCGATCATTATCACATTTTATGGGAAAACTGGTCCGATCTCGACAGGGTGGTCAGGACCGGCAGACCTTCGAGAAGATCGCATGACCACAGTTCGTTTATTCTCGGCATGCACAACATCGCCCTTCAGAGGACAGGGGATGTCCTGGCTGCCATCGACTTGCGTGGTGTAGGGAGTGTGCTGGATCTGGGAGGCGGACCCGGCACTTATGCTATGGCATTTGCGAAAAAGACTATCGACGTCACCCTCTTTGACGCCCCGGAGACAATGAGGATCTCAAGACGCCTCATCAGGGAGGCGGGGTTGCGGAAAAAGGTCACCCTTAAGGCAGGCGATTTCATGAAGGACGACCTGGGAGGTGATTACGACATGGTCTTTATATCGCAGATATTCCATGCCTTCGGCCCTGAAGCATGCACGGCTCTGCTCAGGAGATGCCGCTCATCTCTGAACCCGGGCGGGAAGGTGGTTGTTCAGGAATTCTACCTCGACGAGACGAAGGCCGGGCCGCCCCAGGGCGCAATCTTTGCCATCAATATGCTGGTCAACACCCCTCACGGCAGGACTTATACCCCGAAGGAGATTTCCGCCTGGATGAAAAAGGCAGGCTTCAGCGGAATCAGGGTGAAGCTCCTTGGCGAAACGGTGCTGATCACCGGGAACAGAAAAAAACGTTAAGGCAGACTTCAGTCTGCCCGTCTTTTACTCCTTCTTCAATTCCGCAGTGCAGTAAGCGCAGCGCGTAGCCTGGAGCGGAATTACGGACAGACAGTACGGACATTCCTTCGTGGTCGGCTTGGGGGGCGGCGCCTCCTGTTTCCGTGAGAGCCTGTTCATGTTCCTGACCACCAAAAACATGGCAAACGCGACGATGATGAAGTTTATGATCGTATTGACGAAAACGCCGTAATTTAACGTGACTGCTCCGGCCTTGTGCGCCTCGGACAGCAATTTGTAGGGCCCGGCGGCCTGTCCCTGCTTGAGAACAACGAAGAGGTTTGAAAAATCGACGTTCCCGACAAGCAGTCCGATCGGCGGCATGACGACGTCGGAAACGAAAGATTTGACGATAGCACCGAACGCCACCCCTATTATTATGCCCACCGCCATGTCGACCACATTCCCTTTCATGGCAAACTCTTTGAATTCCTTGAACATATCCCCTCCTTCTGTTTGGAAGCCAGTACAGGCTTGCAGGCCTCATGGCCGCGAAAAAAATGGCCTCACCCACGGTTAAAACATATCACAAAAGAACAGGCTTTTGAAGAACTGTGAGGCTTTTTCCCCGTGATTCCCGCAAGCCGGAAGACCCTGCCTGACCGCTTCTAACGGGCCTGCCGGTCCTCCCACCTCAGAAGCAAAGCGTTGTCTTCAGTCATTTGAACGCTGGTGCCCAGGCTTCCGCCCTCCCTGTCCAGCACGTCCCTGAGCCATGCGGCATCGGCCTCCGATGCCCTGCGGACGCTGAAACGCCTGACCTGGGTGGGGACCATCCGGAGAGAAATAAGCCTGCCTGTCAAAGGGTCCAGGGCGGCGAAGTACATCAGCCCGAGGTCCGCCCGGTATTCCTCGTGCCCTCCGATGCCCTCGTAGTCGTCGATGAAATCACCGCAGCCGTAAAGGATGAGCTTGTCGTGGTAGACCTCGATTCCCTTGACGTGATGGGATGAATGACCGTGTATCAGGTCTATGCCCGCATGGTCGATAAGCCCGTGGGCGAAGGCCTTCTGCTCCCCGGTGATTTCATACCCCCAGTTCCCGCCCCAGTGGAGGGATGCGACAACCACGTCCCCTTCCTTTTTCACACTACTGACACGTTTGCTGATACGCGAAATGGCCTCTTCCGAAAGGCCGCCGAGCAGGTTCACTCCCGGCCCGTCATCCGTTGCCGCCCAGTCGAAGGGGATACCGCTTGTCACGGCCCCGAGGGAAATTACCACCACTCTTCTGCCACCCTTCAACGGTATTACCGCCGGGGTCTCCGCCTCCCGGATGTCCTTGCCGGCTCCGCAAGTGCCCACCCCCGCCGCATGGAGCGTTCCGACGGTCTCGGCCAGGCCGGCGTACCCCCAGTCGAGGACGTGGTTGTTGGCCAGCGAACAGAGATCAGTCCCCAGGGCTGTTATACAGGGGATATTCGCCGGGTTCATCCTGTAATTGATCCCCTTGCCTTCCAGGTAATCGTCGCTCTTCGTTACGGCCGTCTCGAGGTTGATGATCCGCGCATCGGGATGGACCCGCTTCAGCTCCTCCAGGGCATCTCCCCAGATATAGGAAAAACTCACCGGCCTTCTGACCGGTCCGTTCACCTCTTCGGCGATCTTTACATATCCCTCCGCACTTTTCATAAAAGGTTCATGGATCGCCGGATCGGAGGGGTGTGGAAGCACCTGGTCGATGCCCCTCCCGGTCATCACGTCTCCGCTCAGAAATATCGTGATCGGGGCCGGCTCTCCGGCAGATGCATTCACAACGTCTGTTCTTTCCTCACATGGTCCGGAATCCGGAAGAAACGCGAGTAATACCAGTGTCGCCCCGGCGGAAAGCAGGATTTGCTTCCGCCGGCGCTCACCCTCTCCTGGCCGGCCCCATAAAAGACTTCTGAAAGACACCTTCACCCCGGGCAGCCGGTCCGTTCATCCTTCCACGATTCCGGCCTGACAAGAGATCTTGCTTTATTATCGCGCCTTTTTGACAGGATGTAAGCCGCGGCGGAAAAAAGTCCGGGCCTTTGTACGCCGACTTTCGACGGCGTCAGGCAAAAAAACTTCCTTTTCGTCATGACTCCTGATCATGAACCCGCATTTGGGATCACACTCAACCTTCTTCAAATTTCCGGTCATCTCGACTCATCTCCTTTCTCCGGATTCAGAGGCGAAACCCCGGGCTTCGCCTCTGAAAGATACTTTTCGTCTCTTTCCGGGTATTATCCACCGATGTCGCTTTGCGAAATGGACCGGGCCGTTTCATTGACATAGTCCGGCCATAATATCCGGTGCTTCTCCTCTTCGCTTTCCGGCTTCCAGTTGAGGTCACATGCCCTTGAAAGCCCATCAAGCCGCTCGTTCAGCTCTTCTATTATCATGTGCAACGCGAAAACCTCGGGGACAATCTTTTCCTTTTCGCCGGTCGAAAGGTTATCGAACTTCCTGGCAACTTCGAAAACCTTCGCCTGCCATCCGTTTAGCTCGGTGCTCATATTGTCGCAATAATCTTTTATCGCCATAATCGTCCTCCTTTTTGTTTAACTCTTCTATTTCGATTCAGCTCTTTCACTTTTTTTCCCTTTACCTGTCTTAAGGATATTGCAGGCCGGCGGGAATATCAAAATTCCTTTTTGACGCTTTTGGGCAAAGAAAGGGAAAAAAGGTCGAAATAGTCCTCTTTTTAGGAAAGTTCAGATGCTGCCTCCATCTCAGCTACGAATACGGCCCGTTTAACAACGGTGGTACGATGAAATGATCAAGCCGTACATGAAATAAGCATAACCCTTTGACGGGAAAGCCTTTTTCATTGCAGCCGACTCGTTAGTGAAGCCAGACCGACGCCTTGACCGCCCACAAACTATCGGGATATCGCTCCTTCAGGACTGCACCGGCTCTGCCCAATGCTGTATGGTCGTCTGTGTCTTTGTAACGGCTCACGCCCTCCCAGTATATTGCTTCGGGAGCGGCCGCCGTCCCCGGGAAACGCTCTGCGACCAGGCCGTATTTCCCCGTCGCGTCAATCCACCTCTTCTGCAGGAAAACGAGACGCGCCAGCGCCATCTCCAGCCATGCGCGAAATTCGTCCCCGGGCAGGTAGCCCTCGCTGCGCCCCCTTTCGACGCCCTGTGAGTCCATGATCAGGACAGTGGGGGTCCAGAGGACGCCGAACCTGTGAAATGCGGCGGCATTATCCCTGATGTGTGCCTCGACAGGTATAAATTCACGGTGTATGAACGCGGCGATTTCATCGTTTGAGAAAGATTCGGCCTCCAGCCGAACACACCCTCCTCAACCCGGTGTCGCGCTGAAGTCGAGCAGCACCGGCCTGTCCTTTTCCCGGGCATCCGCCAGTGCCGCATCGACATCTTTTACCCAGTTCACAGCCATATCACCCGCCTCCTTTTTGAACCGGAAATGTATCTGTCTCACATTCAAGGTCGCAGCAACAGACCCTGTCCCATTATTGCGCGCTACCCGGAGAAGTTCAAGCTAGAGCCCTATCTTCGTCAAAACACCGTGGAGCTTTCGGGTAGGAAACTTGTAAAACTGGATAAAGGAAGGCGTAAGCCTCTTCATGGCCGCGAATGTCTCCCATACAGGGTTTTTGGTAGAGATGTCCTCGAGGCCGTAAAAAACGACCCTTTCGTCTATCCCGGCGTCTTTCAGGATCTCTTCCACCTCGATCACCTCCATGTATCCGGCCTGAATCTCGAAGACCCGCAGCCCCTTTGCCAGGTCCTCCTTAAAGAACCCCGTGACACCGAACGGGTCGTCCCTCATTATGATGGATACAAAGATATTGTCTTCATACAGGATGCCGTGATAGAACATGGTCTGCGTGATATAAAAGGGGATTTCCTTGACGTCTTTCAGCAGGAAAAGAACGGTACCGTTGATCTTTTCCGTCGTGGCATAAACTCTGTTGAACTTCAGCAGAAAGTCGTCCAGGGGCATGAAGTCCATCATGCGATAAAGTTTCCTCTGCCCCTGCGTATAAAGGACTATAGTCGTCAGGGGGATAGAGGCCAATATGAGCGACCAGTAGCCCCCGTGCGGTATCTTCGTGAGGTTCGCGGCCAGGTACACGATATCGATAACCGTCACAATTGCGGATATCGCCACAAGAAGAGGGTTTTTCTTGAGATAGAAGATCCAGATCATCATGATCCCGGTCAGGGTCATCGTTCCGGTAACGGCAAGACCGTAAGCCGCAGCGAGACGGTGAGACGCCTCAAACTCCAGCATGATGAAGAGGACGGCAAAAAGGAGAGACCAGTTTACGGATCCTATGTAAATCTGCGACTTTCTCTCGACGGATGTGTAGTCGACCTTGAACATCGGCATGACTCTTGTGGTTATACCCTGATATACGATCGAGAACATGCCGCTGATCATGGCCTGTGATGCTATGATCGTGGCCGCGATGCTCAGGACAAGGAACGGGACATAAAGGATCTGTGCATAATGGAATATCATTTCAAAAAGCACGTTTTTCGCCTCGGGATGCATATACAGGAACGCCCCCTGGCCGAGATAGTTGAGCACAAGCGCAACGAACACCACCCCCCAGGACTGCCTTATCGGTCTGCTTCCCAGATGACCCATGTCGGCGTAAAGGGCCTCGCCGCCGGTGGCACAGAGAATAATCTCTCCCAGCGCCAGCACCCCCTTTATGCCGTGATGGAACAGGAATTTTACTCCGTAATAAGGATTAATCGCCCAGAGAACGCCGGGCGCCTGCGAGATGGCAACCAGGCCGGCGAGCATAAGGGACGAAAACCATATTACCATTATGGGCCCGAATGCTCCGGCAACCTTTTCGGTGCCCTTGCTCTGTATTGCAAACAATGCAACGGCGATGGCCATCGCTATGAGCACTATGGCGGCCCTCGACAGATTGGCCATGCCCGGTATGAGCACGGCCCCTTCAACGGCGCTGAGTATACTGATAGCCGGTGTAATGACTCCGTCTCCCATGAGGAGGGAGATTCCGACAAAGGAAATAATAGAGACCAGCGCGATGCTCTTTTTGGATTTCAGACTCGACACCAGTATTTCCTTCAGCACGATGGTGCCGCCTTCTCCTCTCTTACTGAGGTCCATAGCTATCCAGGCATACTGGACCGTCACCAGCGCCACGAGCGTCCATATGATCAGGGAGAGGACACCGCGTATGTTTTCATATGTCGGCTTGAGAATGAGAAATACGACCGTAAGCGTATAGATAGGGCTTGTGCCGATGTCCCCGAAGACCAGTCCCAGAGACCGGGTTATTCCCTTTACCAGAGAGGGCTTCTCTAACATGGCGACTCAGTCATCTCCATAAGTCATATATTGTATACCTCAACGTCAGCGGAAACAAGCCAAAAGCAGCCCGGCGATGGATGCGGAACAGCGAAAAGCCTTCGGGTTCTCCCGGCATTACGCATTTCATTCACACTTTCTTCATAACTCGGGAATAGAATGAAGAAAAGGGGAAGAAACTTGAAAAATCATCGGATCCACGTGCCGCACGACAAGAGTGCCGGAATGTCCGTGTTCATAACGCTTCTGCTTCTTGCCGGGCTGGCAGGGGTATTTTCCTCCCCGGGGATACGGGGAGGGAACGCCGTTTTTTCAGGGAGGGGGCAAAGCAGTGCCCTGGTCCGGGCCGGACATACTGAGAATCATTTCCAGAGGGCGCAAGAGGCGAAGACTCTGGCCCTGGCATACTATGCCAGAAAGTACGGCGACAGGGATGTCTCGATTGATATCAGAGCCGGCGGAAACCGCTCCGAAGAGGCTTTCATAAGGAAGAATGGGTTCCTCGTCAAGAAACTCTCTATCAGCGGCAACAGGGTCATTGAAGAGCATACCGGTCTTCACGACTGGATCTTTGATCTTCTTACAAATGTAACTGACCCGAAACCCCGGAACAACTCCGTCATGCCCCGCGTGGCCGCCGGAAACTTTTATTCGGCAGCAGCCAAATAACATCGGGGACCCGTCAAAAATGGGGACTCAGACCACAAACTCCCTCCATCTGCTGTTTTCAAGGACCTGATTCGGCCGGAAGAACTTCTTGTAAGACATCCTTGAGATTTCTTCGATATGGAAGCCGAGGTAATAGAACCTCTTTTTCATAAAGAGGGCGAGCGCTATCTCCTGGAGTATGCTGAACACCCCGAGACGCCTGTCAAGGCAGGCCGGATCGTAATAGAAGTAGTTGGAAGAAAGAGAACTCCGGCCTTCATCGACAATGCCGACGCCCACCAGCCTGCCATCGAGATAATAGTCCATCTCGATCACGCCCGGATAACCGTAATGGAGTCCGGCCAGGAGGGCCTCGCAGGAGCATGACTTCTCCTCCTCTTTATGTTTCTTCAACAGGTACTCTTTGTAAAGCCGGATTTTTTCACGGGTAAGTGAAGGAAACGACGGGATTTCGACATGCACGTCGGCGTTCTTCTTCGCCGTCCTCTTCTGGCTCCTCCCCGGCCTGAACACGGAGGGCCTGAGGCGTATCGACCTGCATGACCGGCAGCCTTCACAAACATTTCTGTAAAGGATGTCCCCCAGTCGCCGGTATCCCGCGGAGAGAAATGCGTCGAAGCGGTTCACAACGGCACGGCCGGCGACTGCACATTCGATTGAAGCCTGTCTGCCGTCGTCAAAATAGGGGCACGGAAAATTATCCCGGAAGGAAGGTTTTCCGGCGACTTCCTCTCCGGCCGCCCCGTCTGTCCACAGTTCTTCTTTTTTCATGCCTTCAAGAGCGGTCGCTTCTATTTTACACCGATGATGCAAAAAGTCCGATTTCAAATTTTCCATTGCCGGGGCACCAACCGGGAATCAGCTTTTCCGGGAAGGCGGGACCCCTGCTCCGGCAGGTCATGAAGCTTTCTTTGACCGCTCTCATGAAGAACTCCGGAAAGGGAAAATTGCCTTGACAATTTTTCAGGCTATGATAACGTTGTTAGTAAGGTCATCCCCGATGAACACTGTAACGTCAGATACAATTCTTCTTTGGCCCATGGCTGTATATTTCGCTCTTACTCTGCTGGTTGCGGGCGGGATGCTGTTGATGTCCTACCTCCTCGGCCAACGTCACAGGGAAACACAGACTGCAGAGCCTTACGAATCCGGCATCGCATCGACCGGGACCGCCAGGATGCGCTTCGACGTCAAGTTTTACCTGGTGGCGATGTTCTTTGTTATCTTCGACCTCGAATCGGTCTTCATCTTTTCCTGGGCGGTCTCGATACGTGACACCGGCTGGGCAGGATACGGGGAGATGCTCGTTTTCATCGGCGTTCTTGTCGCCGCCCTCGGATACCTCTGGCGCCTCGGGGCCCTCGACTGGGGAACGCAGAAGCAGAACATGCGAAGATAGGAAATTGAGAAGAGAAAGATTGAGGAGATAAGCACAGAATGGACTGGTCTCTCGAAAAAACCTATTCTCCCAGAGGCAGGGGGAAATCCATAGAAGATGCCATAGCCAGGTCCGTGCTCTTTACAAAGCTGCAGGAGTTTCTGGCATGGAACAGGAAGAACTCGATCTGGCCCTTCAATTTCGGCCTTTCCTGCTGCTATGTGGAGATGGCGACGAGCCTGACGAGCAAATATGACATCGCCAGGTATGGGGCCGAAGTAATCAGGGGGACGCCCAGAGAGGCCGACCTTATCGTTATCGCAGGCACGGTTTTCAAGAAGATAGCCCCCGTGATAAAGCGGCTATATGAACAGATGATGGAGCCACGCTGGGTGATTTCGATGGGCTCCTGTGCAAATTCGGGCGGAATGTACGACATATACAGTGTGGTGCAGGGCGTCGACTCTTTTTTACCTGTGGACGTCTATGTGCCGGGCTGTCCTCCCCGGCCTGATGCATTCGAGGAGGGGCTCCTCCTGTTACGGGATGCGGTGGGAAAGGAGAAGCGCCCCCTGAGCTGGATGGTCGGCCCGCAGGGAGTCGAACGTGCGCCCCTGGTTCCACAAAGAGACCTCAAGAGAACCGGGAGACGGAAGGCCGGCAAACTCCGCCCTCCCGATGAGGTCTGATCCGGCCCGGTGATGGCGGTCAGGACACAGACATCGCCACAAAAAACACCAGAGTCACAAAAGAGTTCTTACTCAACGTATTTTGTGCCCTATGCGGCTGCCGGCCATCGCGATGAAATATTTTTTGGATTCGACTACGCCGAATCAGGAGAAAAAGTTGGGAAGTGACAGCGGGATAATATCAGAGCTTCAGGACCGCTTTGGAGCCGGCTGGGCAACTGAACAGAAAACGGCCGACGGAATACCCACGTTGTGGGTGGACAAGGAGGCTGTCTGCGGGGTCCTGTCATATCTCAAGGCGGAAGCGGAACGCCCGTACAGAATGCTGTACGATCTCACCGCCATAGACGAGCGGGCACGTCTGAACCGTAAAGGACAGCCCGAAAGCGACTTCACTGTTGTGTATCACCTCCTCTCTTTCGACCGGAATGAAGATTTACGCGTCAAGGTCGGCCTCACGGGTGACTACCCGGCGCTCAAGACCGTAACAGGCATCTGGCCCGCTGCGAGCTGGTACGAACGTGAGGTATGGGACATGTTCGGAGTGACCTTCGAGGGCCATCGCCATTTGAAACGCATATTGATGCCGCCCACCTGGCAGGGACATCCCCTCAGGAAGGAACATCCGGCACGCGGCACCGAAATGGAGCCCTACCGGCTTCCCGAGGAGACGGGGATAGAAGAGCAGCAGGCACTCGAATTCGCTCCGGAAGAATGGGGGATGAGGCGCAGTCACGAAGGCACGGACTTCATGTTCCTCAACCTTGGACCGCAGCATCCGGGGACTCACGGCCTGCTCCGTGTCATCCTGGAGCTCGACGGGGAGGAGATCAAAGATGCGGTGATGGACATAGGCTATCACCATCGCGGGGCCGAAAAAATGGGTGAACGCCAGTCATGGCACACTTACATCCCATATACCGACAGGATCGATTACCTGGGAGGTGTCATGAACAACCTGCCCTACGTACTCGCCGTAGAGCAGCTTGCCGGCATAGAGGTCCCTGACAAAGCCAAGGTGGCCAGGATCATGACGGCTGAATTATTCAGGCTGGCAAGTCATCTGGTCTGGTACGGTACCTTCGCCCAGGACGTGGGCCAGCTGTCGCCGGTCTTTTTCACCTTCTATGACCGTGAACGCATCTTCAGCATAATCGAGGCCGTTTGCGGGGGCCGTATGCATCCCAGCTGGTTCCGCATCGGGGGTGTGGCCCAGGACCTTCCAGCGGGCTGGGACAGGATGGTCCGGGAATTCCTCGATTATATGCCGGGCCGCCTGAGGGAATACGACAAGATGGTCATGGCAAACCGTATCCTGAAGGCGAGGACACAGGGCATAGGGGCATACACTGTCGACGAGGCCGTCGAATGGGGGGTCACCGGCCCCGGTCTCAGGGCCGCCGGTCTGGAATGGGATTTCAGAAAGAAAAGGCCCTATTCCGGTTATGAGCAGTTCGAATTCGACATCCCCACGGCATATCGCGGCGACTGCTATGACAGGGGCGTAGTGCGAGTGGAGGAGATGCGCCAGAGCCTGCGCATAATAGAGCAGTGCCTGAAGAACATGCCCTCCGGATCTTACAGGGCAGACCATCCTGTTGCCACCCCGCCGATAAAGAAAAACACCATGCACGACATTGAAACTCTCATCGAACACTTCCTGGGAGTCAGCTGGGGGCCGGTGGTCCCCCCCGGTGAGTCGTTCTTCGGCATCGAGGCCACTAAGGGCAACAACGGCTACTATCTCATCAGCGACGGCAACACCGTCTCTTACCGTACGCGGATCAGAACGCCCTCTTACGCACATCTGCAGATGGTGCCGTTTATCAGCAGGGGACTTATGGTGGCCGATCTCCTGGCTATCCTGGGGAGTATCGACTTCGTCCTGGCGGATGTGGACAGGTGAAAAAAGTGAAGAGTGAACAGTAAACAGTGAGCAGAAACGGAAAAAGGACGAAGGCCGACTCTGTATGAGACTCTTGATGCCACGGACAGGAAATCAATCATGTTGACGGAAGAGGAAAGAAGAGAAATAGAAGAGGAACTCAGGCGATATACGCATAAGAGGGCGGCCTGCATAGAGGCCCTGAAGATCGTGCAGCGTCATCGGGGCTGGATATCCGACGAGATCCACGATATCGCCGGGATGCTGGACATGTCGGTCGATGAACTGGATGACGTCGCAACCTTCTACAGTCTGATTTTCAGAAGACCCGTGGGAAGACACGTCATCCTGATCTGTGACAGTGTGAGCTGCTATGTCACCGGCTACGAGCCGCTCCGGGATTACCTCGGGGAACGGCTTGGCATCGGTCTGGGCGAGACGACGGCTGACGGCAGGTTCACCCTTCTTCCCACCGCCTGCCTCGGGGCCTGCGACCTTGCACCGGTAATGATGATAGATGACGTGCTTTACGGAAACCTGACCCCGGAGAAAATAGACTACCTGCTCGCGGAACACAGCGGTCCCCGGACGGTGAAAGGGGGAGATTCATAGTGGAGCGTCCTCTTACCCGGAACATTGTACCCGGAAGGGAGCCCATGAATATTTCGGAATACGAGAAGGCCGGCGGCTACAGGTCGGTGCGGAAGGTTCTGAAGGGCATGGCGCCGAAGGAGATCCAGGAAGAGGTGAAGAAGTCCAACCTGCGGGGAAGGGGCGGGGCGGGATTTTCCACGGGTATGAAGTGGAACTTCGTGCCCATGGGCGATGATGCACCCCGGCCCAAGTATATCGTCGTAAACGCCGACGAAATGGAACCGGGGACCTTCAAAGACCGCCTGCTTCTGGAAGGAAACCCTCACGGAATGATCGAGGCGGTTATCGTGGCCGCCTATGCGATCCAGGCCGACATCGGCTACATCTTCCTGCGGTGGGCGTACAAGGTCGCAGCGAAACGGCTGCGCAAGGCCATTGCCGAGGCATACGAAAAGAACTATCTCGGGGAAAATATACTGGGGTCGGGCTACAGCCTTGACCTCCACCTCCATGTAAGCGCAGGCAGATACATGTGCGGGGAGGAAACAGGCCTTCTCAACGCGCTGGAAGGAAGGAGGGCCATCCCCCGCGCCAAGCCGCCATATCCGCAGGTGAGCGGGCTCTGGGGCAAACCCACCGTCGTCAACAATGTGGAGTCGTTCTATAATGTCCCCCACATAATCAATAACGGCGCCGAGTGGTTCAAGGGGCTTAGCAGGTCCGAAGACGGCGGGACGAAGCTTTACGGGGTGAGCGGCAACGTGAACAAGCCGGGGCTGTGGGAACTGCCTATGGCGACCACTGCGAGGGAGGTCCTGGAAGAACACGCCGGGGGAATGCGCGACGGCTTCAAATTCAGGGGTCTTATCCCCGGCGGGGCCTCGACAGACTTTCTCGTCGAGGAGCACCTCGACATCAAGCTTGATTTCGATACCGTGCCTAAATACGGCAGCAGGCTGGGCACCGGCACGATGATCATCCTGGACGATCGGACGTGTCCCGTCGGCATGGTCCTCAACCTGTCGATATTCTTTGCCAGGGAATCCTGCGGATGGTGCACGCCCTGCCGGGAGGGGCTGCCGTGGATCGTAAAGATCCTCAGTGCAATGGAAAACGGCGAGGGAAGAGAGGGGGACATCGAAAACCTGGAGCGTCACTGCAAGCTTCTGGGGCCCGGCAATACGTTCTGCGCGCTTGCCCCGGGAGCTGTGGAGCCCCTGCAGAGCGCGATCAAATATTTCAGGGAAGACTTCGAGCGGCACATACGCGGGAAAGGCTGCCCATGGAAGAGACGGGCGTGAGATAAGGTGTTATAAACCTGGAAACAACGAACGGCACAAAAGGCAGAAAATCATGGAGAAAAAACAAGACCTGGGAAGTCGTCATTCCGCGGAGGCGGTGTTCGGGGCAGGCATAACTGCCGGAAATGGATTCCCGATTAAGAATTTCGGGATGACGGTCTTAAGAAAAAACTTTTTGAGAAAGAAATTCGGACGTGAAAGAGAAGATGGTCACCATATATATAGATGACAAGCCCTATGAAGTCGAGGAAGGGCAGGACCTGCTGAGCGCCTGCCTTTCCCTCGGCTTTAATGTCCCCTATTTCTGCTGGCATCCGGCCATGCATTCAGTCGGGGCCTGCAGGCAGTGCTCGGTCAAGGTCTTCAAGGATGAAAACGACAAGAAAGGGAAGATCGCCATGTCCTGCCTGACGGCCGCAACGGAAGGCACCCGCCTTTCGATCGATGACCCCGATGCACGGCAGTTCAGGGCCAGCGTGATCGAATGGCTGATGCTAAACCATCCGCACGACTGCCCGGTCTGCGATGAAGGCGGAGAGTGTCATCTTCAGGACATGACGGTAATGACCAGGCACATCTACCGGAGGACGAGGTTCAGGAAGAGGACCCACCAGAACCAGTATCTCGGGCCGTTCATCAACCACGAGATGAACAGGTGCATCCAGTGCTACCGTTGTATACGCTTCTATAACGATTACGCCGGCGGACGGGATTTTTCTGTTTTTTCTGCGCATGACTCCGTCTATTTCGGGAGGCACGAGGAGGGTATTCTCCGGAGTGAATTCAGCGGCAACCTCGTCGAGATCTGCCCCACCGGGGTATTTACCGACAAGACTCTGAAGGCCCATTACACACGCAAATGGGACCTCCAGACGGCGCCTTCGATATGCGTGCACTGCGGGCTGGGCTGCAATACCATTCCGGGGGAGAGGTATGGCTCGCTGCGCAGGATACTCAACCGTTATAACGGCGAGGTGAACGGGTATTTTCTTTGCGACCGGGGCCGGTTCGGCTATGGGTTCGTCAACAGCGACACCAGGGTCAGGAGGCCGCTGTTGAGCATCAACAAGGGCACGACCGGGGGACCTGCCTCAAAAGACGAAGTCCTTGAGCACATATCGAAGATACTTCACTTCGGGGCCAGGGTCATCGGTATCGGCTCTCCCAGGGCGTCAATGGAAGCGAACTTTGCGCTTCGTGACCTTGTCGGTCCCGAGAATTTTTACCAGGGTCTTTCGGAAAAAGAATACGAGACGATCTCGGATATAGCGAGGATCATGAAGAAAAGCCCCGCCCGCTCTCCTTCTCTCAGGGACGTGTCGATGTCAGATTCGGTCTTCGTCCTCGGCGAGGACGTATCCAATACCTCTCCGATGCTCGCCCTTGCCCTGAGGCAGTCGGTGCGCAGGAAACCGATGGAGATCGTCAGAAAGCTTCGCATACCCGAATGGAACGATGCGGCGGTCCGGGAGGCGATCCAGGACGAGAAGGGTCCGCTCTTCATAGGGTCGTCATATAGCACGAGGATCGACGACATCGCCGCAGAAGTCTATCGTGCCGCTCCCGCAGACCTGGCCCGCCTGGGATTCGCAGTTGCCCATGAGATAAACAAGGACCTGCGGCCTGTCAATGATCTGCCAAAGGACACAGCGTCCCTGGCTCGAAGGATCGCCAGGGCGCTGAAGGCCGCGAAACGGCCGCTTATTGTTTCAGGAGCCGGATGCGGCAGCAGAGAGCTCATAGGCGCAGCGGCGGATATAGCGCGGGCACTATGCGATGCGGGCAGGGACGCCGGGCTCTGTTATGTCGTCCCCGAGTGCAACAGCCTCGGTCTCGCCCTTATGGGGGCGGAAGGCCTCGACAGGGCGGTGAGACGGATAACCGGCGGGACCGCGGATTCGGTCTTAACCCTTGAAAACGATCTCTACAGAAGGATTGATGCGGAGAAGGCGGACGGGATTTTCGGGACGGCAGGCCATGTTATTGCCATCGACCATTACCTGAACAGGACGACCTTCATGGCCGATGTGGTCCTTCCCGCAGGTACCTTCGCCGAAAGCGGCGGACTGTTTGTCAATAACGAGGGCCGGGCCCAGGCCTTCTACCAGGTCTTCGTCCCGGAAGGAGAAATACAGGAGAGCTGGCGCTGGATAAGGGACATAATGGTCCGTACGAGGAGGGAATCCGCAAAAAACTGGAAGGGCCTGGACGATATAAGGGCGGCCATGATCAACGCCATGCCCTTCCTCGGGCCTGCCCGGGGAATTGTTCCCGGTGCAGGTTTCCGCATCGCGGGACAGAGAATTCCGAGGCAGCCTCACCGGTTCAGCGGCCGTACCGCCATCCACGCAGACATCACCGTCCATGAGCCGCGGCCCCCCAGGGACCCGGACTCCCCTCTCGCCTATTCTATGGAGGGATACGTCGAAAGACCGCCGTCTCCTCTGATTCCGCGGTTCTGGGCCCCGGGATGGAATTCGGTGCAGTCGGTCAACAAATTCCAGAGCGAGGTTGGCGGACAGCTGGCGGGCGGCGATCCCGGACGTCGTCTGATCGAACCCGACGCCGCGGCAGAGGCCCCTTACTCCGGGAAGGTTCCTCATCCCTTCGAAAGGAAAGAGGGGAAATTTCTTATGCTGCCCCTGCATCACATTTTCGGTTCCGAAGAGTTGAGCGCCAGGTCCCCGGAAATTTCCGGCCTGGTACCAGCACCTTACGTAGGGCTGAATGCAGAGTCGCTGGGCGATCTCGGAATTCAGGAGGACGACGAACTGGAAATAGAGATAGGTTCGCGGACACTTTTCCTCAGGGCTGAGAACATATCGTCGTTGCCTGCTGGGACGGCGGGTCTGCCTTCGGGCATTCCGGGACTGGAGGGGATTCCGCTTCCCTCCTGGGGCAGGTTGAAAAGAGGCGGGAAGACAGAAGGCGGCCCATGAGCGAAACGCTGAGGTCCATACTGATTATACTGTTCGTCCTGATCGTGGTCCTCACTATCGGCGGAGGCCTGATCTGGCTTGAGAGGCGCCTGCTGGGCCTCTGGCAGGACAGATACGGCCCCAACCGTGTCGGCCCATTCGGCCTGCTCCAGGTGATGGCCGATATGGTAAAGGTCCTTGCCAAGGAAGATTTCACACCCCCTTTTGCAGACCGGCCTGTCTTTGTCATAGCCCCGGCGATCGTTGTGGTGACGGTACTCATGACCTTTACCATTATCCCTTTCACCCCTATTATCAAGGTGGCCGACATCAATGTGGGCCTTCTCTTCTTTCTCGGGATGTCCTCTCTGGGAGTCTATAGCGTTGCCCTCGGGGGATGGGCCTCGGCAAGCAAGTACTCCCTTTTGGGGGGTCTGAGGGCTGCAGCCCAGATGCTGAGTTACGAGGTCTTCATGGGACTTTCTCTCATGGGGGTAGTGATGATGACGGGGTCGTTCGATCTAACGTCCATTGTCAACGCCCAGAAGGGACTATGGTTCTGTATCCCCCAGTTTCTGGGGATGGTCGTCTTTTTCATAGCGGGTATCGCGGAGACGCACAGACTGCCCTTCGACCTGCCCGAGGCCGAGAGCGAACTCGTGGCCGGTTTCCACTCTGAATATTCTGCGATGAAATTCGGGCTGTTCTTCGTGGGCGAGTATCTGGGCATCACTCTGAAATCCGCCCTGATGACCGTCTTCCTTTTCATAGACCAGGCTCTGCCTGCTTACTGCTCAGGGCGTCGCTCCCCAGACCGCGCTACGACCAGCTCATGGCTTACGGGTGGAAGGTGCTGCTTCCCCTGTCACTTCTGAACCTGGTGGTAACAGCCACCATAATCCTGGCGGCGGGGTGAGGAATTTTTTTATATGTAGAGGCACGGCATGCCGTCCCCCTACAAAGGATGAACGAAAACATATTGTGGGAGGATAAATGTTCAGCATCCTGAGGACAATCTGGACCGTGTTTCTTCATATGTTCCGGAAGCGGGTGACCATACAGTACCCCGAGGAGAAGCCCTATCTCCCGCCGCGCTGGAGGGGCAGGATCATCCTTTCCCGGGACCCCGACGGCGAGGAGCGGTGCGTGGCATGCTACCTTTGCGCCGTGGCATGCCCGGTGGACTGCATCTCCCTGCAGGCGACCGAGGACGAATACGGCCGGAGATATCCGGAATTCTTCAGGATAAATTTTTCCCGGTGCATCTTCTGCGGCTTCTGCGAGGAGGCATGCCCTACCTACGCCATCCAGCTCACGCCGGATTTCGAGATGTGCGAGCACAGCAGGCAGAGCCTGGTCTATGAAAAGGAAGACCTCACGATAAGCGGCCCGGGGAAATATCATGATTACAACTTCTACCGCGTGGCGGGTTTGAAGATAAAGGGAAAAGACAAGGGTGAGGCCGAAAACGAGCAGCCGCCCGTCGACGTCAGGACCCTGATGCCGTAGGAGATCATAATTGGAAACACTTTTTTACATATCTTCCTTCGTAGCGGTTATAGCGACATTCTTGGTCATGGTAAAGACTAACGTCGTCCATGCCCTTCTCTACCTGGTCGTCTCGCTGCTGGCGGTGGCGCTTGTCTTTTTCGTGCTGGGGGCCCCGTTCATAGCAGCACTCGAGATCATCATCTACGCGGGAGCTATCATGGTCCTTTTCGTATTCGTGGTCATGATGCTCAACCTGGGCTCCGCCGATACGCAGCGAGAAAGTGAATGGCTTACCGCCGAGACCTGGGCGGGTCCGGTAATATTGGCGGCAGTACTCCTGGGGGAGGTCATCTTCATTCTGGTCCATAAGCCCGGGGCCGCCTTTCAGGCGGAAATGTTAGGGCCGAGGCAGGTCGGCATATCCCTGTTGGGGCCGTATCTCCTGGGTGCAGAGCTTGCATCCATCCTGCTCCTGGCGGGACTGGCCGGGGCTTACCACATCGGCCGGCATTCCGGAGAAAAGGGCGGGGGAGGGAGGAAGCGGTCATGATGTCCATACCGATGGAGCACGGGCTTATACTTGCGGGAGTCCTGTTCGCCTTCGGACTGGCCGGTGTCCTCATGCGGAGAAACGTCATCTTCATCCTCATGTTTATCGAGGTAATGCTGAACGCCGCCGGACTGGCCTTCGTAGTGGCGGGATCGAAGTGGAACCAGGCAGACGGCCAGGTCATGTTCATATTCATCCTTACCATGGCCGCCGCCGAGGTCTCGGTCGGACTGGCACTGGTGCTTAAGTTCTATCACAAGTTCAGGACGCTGGATGCCGATGCGGCCAGCAGGATGAGGGGGTGACGAATATGCTCGAACTCCTGTGGTTGATTCCGTGCCTGCCCTTTGCGGGGTTCATCGTCCTGGCGGTGGCAGGGAAGAGAATTGAGCCCCGGGCAGTAGCCTTTGTAGGAGTGGGCTCGGTGGCCGCCTCGGCCGTAATCTCCGTTATCGTGGCCGTTGATTTCATGACGGCCCCGCCCCCGGGATATGCATACACGCAGACCATCTGGCAGTGGCTTGACGTAGCAGGCTTCTCACCCGGCGTAACCTTCTATCTGGACGCCTTGTCCACGGTGATGATGCTGGTGGTGACAATAGTGGGATTTCTGATCCATCTCTATTCGTCGGAGTTTATGGAAGAAGACGAGGGATACAGCCGGTTCTTCGCCTACATGAACCTGTTCGTCGGTTCGATGCTTGTGCTGCTGCTTGCCCGGAACCTTCTGCTTTTCTATCTGGGCTGGGAGGGCGTCGGTCTCTGCAGCTATCTTCTTATCGGGTTCTGGTATAAAGACCCGAACAACGGCTATGCCGCCCGCAAGGCCTTTGTCGTGACCCGGGTCGGCGATGCGGCGATGGCGGTCGGACTCTTTCTGCTCTATAACGGCCTGGGGACACTCCAGATACAGGAACTCATGCAGCGCGCACACCAGAGCTGGTCTTCGGGCTCGCTTTTGCCCGTTGCAGCCGCTGCGCTTCTCCTGGGCGGGGCCGTCGGAAAGTCAGCGCAGCTTCCCCTGCAGACCTGGCTTCCCGATGCCATGGCGGGCCCGACGCCGGTGAGTGCGCTGATACACGCGGCCACCATGGTTACAGCAGGGGTCTACATTATCGCCCGGACCCATGTGCTTTTCGAACTGGCTCCCCCGGTGCTCGCTGCCGTAGCGGTCATCGGCGCACTGACCCTCCTTCTGTCCGGGTTCAGCGCCATCACGCAGAAGGATATCAAGAGGGTATTGGCCTATTCGACAATCAGCCAGATAGGATACATGTTCCTGGCCCTGGGCGTGGGCGCGTGGTCGGCAGCCATATTCCATTTCATGACCCACGCGTTCTTCAAGGCCCTTCTCTTCCTGGGAGCCGGGGTGATCATCCACGGTCTCCACCACGAACATGACATGTTCAAGATGGGCGGGCTGCGCAAACAACTGCCTGTTACGTTCTGGACCTTTCTCATAGGGTCCGCATCCCTGAGCGCCATCCCCCTTGTCACGGCCGGTTTTTTCAGCAAGGACCAGATAATCTGGCTGGCCTGGTCTTCGGGACGGGGCGGTACGTGGCTCTGGGCTGCGGGCGTTGCGGGCGCCCTGCTTACCTCCATATACACCTTCCGGATGGTCTTCATAACCTTTTTCGGCGAGGCCCATGCGCAGGTGAGCAAAAGACCCGGACTCCGTATGATCATTCCCCTGGTCGTTCTGGCATTCCTGTCTGTCACGGGAGGCTATATCCAGCTGCCGGCCATCATGGGAAACATCACGGTATTTTCAGGGTTCCTTCATACCGCGCTGCCGCCCGTCAGGCCGCTCAGCGGAGAACGCATGGAATGGATTCTGGAAATCATAGCGGTCGTCATCTCACTGGGGGGTGTTCTTGTTGCCTGGCTTTTCTTCCTCAGGACCAGAGGGCTGGCCACCAGGCTCGCAGAGACTTCCCCGGGCATGCTCCTGCACCGCTTCTGGTTTTCGGGATGGGCGTTTGACTGGGTTTATGATCTTCTGTTCGTAAGGCCCTTTGTCTGGCTGGCCCGCATCAACAGGGACGATTTCATGGACCTGGCCTATGCGGGTCTGGCGTGGTACAACCGGTCCCTTAACCGTATTCTGAGCCTGACACAGAACGGAAGGGTCAGGTTTTATGCGATGGGCATCGCCCTGGGGGCGATCATAACGGTCGCGATAGCGGTGCTGCGATGATACTTCTCCTGCTCATAATTATCCCCCTTGTGGGAGGGTTTTTCGCCTGGCTTTACGGACGCCGCAGCGAAGCCGCCCCGCGCTGGATCTCGCTCGTCTCCCTCCTGATCGAACAGGCGCTCGTGATAGTGCTCTGGTTCCGGCACCCTGCGTCGGGAATCGGGCCGGGGGCATGGTTCGCCGACCTGCAGTGGTCGTGGATTCCCCGGCTGGGCATAAGCTTCCACCTGGCAATGGACGGCCTGAGCCTGCTCATGGTCGGCCTCACGGCATTCCTGGGGATCATGTCCGTCGCCATATCCTGGACGGAGATCAGGGAGAGGGTCGGCTTCTTCCACCTCAACCTCCTGTTCATAATAGCCGGCATCAACGGCGTCTTCCTCGCGGTGGACCTTTTCCTCTTCTACTTCTTCTGGGAGCTCATGCTGGTGCCGATGTATTTTCTCATCAGCATATGGGGGCACGAAAACCGCACATACGCGGCCATCAAGTTCTTTATATTCACCCAGCTGAGCGGCCTCCTCATGCTCCTTTCGATCCTGGGCATCTATTTTGTCCATGCCAGCAACACAGGCGTCTACACCTTTGACTACTTCAGCCTGCTGGGGACTTCCATGGCACCGGCCGTCTCCTTCTGGCTGATGATGGGCTTTTTCATCGCCTTTGCGGTCAAGCTCCCCGCCGTCCCGTTTCACACCTGGCTTCCCGATGCCCACACCGAGGCGCCCACGGCCGGAAGTGTGGTCCTTGCCGGGCTGCTCCTTAAGACGGGGGCATACGGTCTCATCCGCTTCCTGGTACCTCTCTTCCCGGAAGCCGCCCGCAGCCTTGTCCCGGCGGCGTTTGTACTCGGGGTGATAGGCATCCTTTACGGCGCGGTGCTCGCCTTCGCACAGCGGGACCTCAAAAGGATGGTTGCCTATACGAGCATAAGCCACATGGGGTTCGTCCTCCTGGGCGTCTTTGCATGGAATGAGCTTGCCCTCCAGGGCGCGGTGATGCAGATGCTCTGTCACGGGGTCAGCACAGGCGCCCTCTTCATGCTGGTCGGAGCGCTTCAGGAACGTATCCACACCCGCGACATGAATGTCATGGGCGGCATGTGGGAGAGGGTGCCCCGGATGGGTGCGGTGGTCCTGTTCTTCGCCCTGGCATCTCTGGGCCTGCCCGGACTCGGGAATTTCGTGGCCGAGTTCCTCGTGCTGCTGGGCTCCTACAAGGTCAGTGTAGTAGCAACATCTTTTGCCGTGGCGGGCCTTGTCTTCGCCACGGTCTATTCGCTCTGGATCGTCCAGAGGGCCTTTCACGGGAAGAAGAGGAAGGAATGGGCCATATCCGACCTCTCGCTGAGGGAGATGGCGCTTATGTTCTTCATGATCATCTCCCTCCTCTGGCTGGCTTTATTATTCTGGCGTTCGCTTCGGTAATCGTCATGCTCGGCATAGGGTTCTACCGGGATCACGTCACTGCCAATCTGGTGACTCTCCTGGGGCTTGCTGTGTCCTTTCTGGCCCTCCTTATGGTGGTATCCTGGATTCCGAGACAGGTCACCCCTCTCATAATCGAGGACCAGTATGCCTTCTTCTATTCCGGCCTGATACTGGCCGCCACTTTCCTCACCGCCATGCTGTCTTATGACTACCTGGAAAGACTTCCCGGAGATCCCGAAGAATACTATCTCCTGCTCATTCTGGCGGCCCTGGGGTCGGTCATTCTTGTGGCAAGCAGTCATTTCGCCTCATTTTTCCTGGGGCTGGAGATCCTCAGCATATCGCTTTATGCCCTGATAGCCTATCCCCGAAGCGGGGAGCGCCACATCGAGGCCGGAGTCAAGTACCTTATCCTGGCGGCCCTTTCGTCGGCCTTCCTCCTCTTCGGTATGGCGCTGGTATACGCAAAGACCGGCACTATGGAGTTCACCCGCCTGGCTTCGCAGGCCGCCAATGCGGAGGGGCCGGTACTTCTGGCAGGCCTGGCACTGATCATCGTAGGGGTGGGGTTCAAGCTTGCGGTAGTGCCGTTCCACATGTGGACTCCCGATGTCTATGAGGGTGCGCCCGCGCCGGTAACGGGTTTTATCGCGACCGTTTCCAAAGGCGCGATGTTTGCTCTTCTCCTGAGATATTTCATCGGGGTGGACGTGGTCTCGCACCGTTCCCTTTTTCTCGCCTTTTCGGTAATCGCGATCGCCTCCATGTTCGTCGGAAACCTGCTGGCCCTGCTTCAAAACAACGTAAAAAGGATACTCGCCTATTCCTCCATCGCCCATCTGGGATACCTGCTGGTCGCCTTTCTCGCGGCCGGGTCCTTCAGGGTTACCGCCGTCACCTATTATCTTGTCGCCTACTTCATTACCACCCTGGGCGCCTTCGGGGTAATCACCGTACTTTCCGGGAGTGAAAGAGAGGCCGACGATATCAGCGATTATCAGGGGCTCTCGACAGAACGGCCCTGGATCGCTGCAGTTTTCACCGCCATGCTCTTTTCCCTGGCGGGCATACCGCTTACAGCCGGGTTCTTCGCGAAGTACTACGTGCTGCTTGCGGGGGTCGGTTCGGCGCTGTGGCTTCTGGTTATTATACTGGTGGTCAACAGCGCGATAGGTCTTTACTATTACCTTAGAATCATCATCGCCATATACGGCCGCTCAGGTGAGAAAAGGCGTTCTCCAGCCGGGGGAATATCCATGATGGGCGGCTTCGTGATAGCCGTCCTAACCCTCCTTCTGGTATGGTTCGGTGTTTATCCGGCCCCCCTGGTAGAATTCATACAGAAGACCGCGGGCCTGCTGGGATAAAGTATAGACACCTGCCGCAGGCGAAGTCCCATCCAAAAAGACTCCCGAATTCTGCCTCACAACTGTCTGCGGTGTCTGCCTGATAATCTTCAGTCTCATCGCCTTGCAGCTCATGAAAGTTTCCGGCACTGCAAAAGCGGCAGTAACTATCGGGTCTTAAATTTTGTTTAAACGTATCGGATGGAAACTTCGTAGGCAATGGTGGAGTGGCCGGCGGAAGGACCTTCACCTTCGCAGCAGAGATCCCCTTTGACGGATTTCCTGCGGTCTATTATTGTCGCAGTGATAATCTGAGTGAGATCGAACCCCCCATCGACGCAGTCCTTGTTCAGGCAGTCTATGATGAACAGTGCGGAACTGTCCGGAAAGAAATTGACGACCCTGGGCAAAGATTTCTGTAATCCCCTTTGATTATATGTCATGTTGACTACGATGGCTGCGACCTCGGGGAACCGCTCTTTCACCAGACCTGCGTCGACCTTCTGCTGACGCCTTTCTTTCCGCATTTCATTCTTTCTGGTGTACATGCTGTTATTCATTTTCCCCTCTCATGAGCAGGCCCCTCCCATAAGGAAGAGGCCCGCTTTCGTTTGTTACAGTTTAACGACGTTTATCGCCCTGGGGCCTTTAGGGCCTTTTTCGGCGTCAAAGCTGACCCTGTCACCTTCTGCAAGGCTCTTAAAGCCGTTGCCCTGGATCGAGGTATGATGGACTAAAGCTTCAGTCCCGTCATCATTCGTGATGAATCCGAAACCCTTGCTGTCGTTAAACCATTTTACGGTTCCTTCCATTACCTGTTACCTCCTTATCTACAGACTCAAATCTCAGAAGGCATGGACAATTAAAAAAGGCCACAAAGTCAAAAGTCTTTGTGGCCTCAGCTGGCAAAAACTTCCAAAATTCTGCAATTAGAATAGCATGTCCGCGGATAATTTGCAAGGAAAAACGAGGTCCATCCCCCCCTCCCTGACCGCTGACAGTCCCGACACGGGATCGATGTTAACTGCCGGGCCAGGCCAGACCCTATTTGTCAGGGGAACCCCGGGCCTGCGGTTTCGCGGAGGGGGGCGGTCCGGCCAGAAGTTCGAGGGATGAAAGCCAGGAGGTGGAACTCTCGCCGGTATCGTCTGAATCGTCCATGAATGCGATGGCTGCCTGTGTCCTGGGCGGCATCTTCCCGAACGCCCGCTGGTAATCCTTCAGTATGTTTATCTCTTCTTCTCGCCATTGCCCCGCCCCCCTGTCGCCGGCCTCCAGAACTATGTATTTGATCGCTCCGAAGCTCGGACTCGAACTTATACCGTCCTTATGCGGCCGGCTGGCCCAGATATAGCAGAGGGCGCTCCCGGGCGGGTATTGCCCGTACATCTTCTTTGCCACGGAGTACATTATTCTCCTGAAAAAATTGGCCTTCTCAGGGTTGTATTTGAACATTACAAACAGACGCGCGGGAGAGTCGTTATACTTCTTCCCGAGGATGTTGCCTTTCAGGTAAACATTGCTGACCTTCCATCTCCACTTCACTACGGGGTATTCATATGGATCGAACTCCCTGTTCCAGACAACGGCCGAGGCGGAGTGGCGGCTCCGGGCTTTCAGGCAGGAGGCGCCGTTCTCAACACCGACCGAGTAGACGGTGTCTTTCTTGCTTTTGTCAAAGAGGAGGGGTCTCCAGTCAGAGGGGCCCTGAAAGTCTTCCCGGATGCACTGCTTTCCGTTGATAACCCGGGCACCGGAGGCGGTCGGAAGCGAAATAAGGAAAACTGCTATAAATACCGATTTCCACACCACGTATTATTTTATACCCCCTGCGGCCCGGCTTGCAAAAGGGGACTGTCTCCGCGGCTTTTTCAGGATCCCGCGGGATCCGTGAGGCCGTGAGGTTCGCCTTCCGTCTGATTTTTGGAGTTAGTGGTATGATATAAATCAAAAAAAGAAAATGGAGTCAGTAATGGCAGAGGACGAGGAGAAACTGGTAAAGACTTCCGTATATCTGGAAGAGGAAGTTATCGAGGCCCTCGCGGAAGCGGCCGAAGAACTGGAGAAAGAGACGGGCCGGAAGTGGTCGAAAGGAGCGGTAATAAGGGTCGCCCTCAGTGACTTTTTCACACGAAGGGGGAAGATCCTTTGATGCAAACAGGGTTCATTGACCTCCATACCCATGGGTCGGGCGGATACGACACCAGGACTGACGATCCGCGGCACATCCTTAGGATAGCTGAAATGCACGGCAGGGCAGGCACAAAAGCGATTCTTCCCACGATCTACTCGGGGACGGTCGAACGGATGCGGCGGGATATGGAGGCGGTAAGAAAGGCGATGGAGACGAAGGTCCCCGGGGAGGCTGCGATTATATCCGGTGTTCATCTTGAGGGTCCTTTTCTGAACCCCGCCAGGTGTGGCGCTCAGGACAGAGATTCCTTCTCAAGACCATCCAGGGCGGCATTTAAAGAACTGACAGAGGGCTACGTGGAGATCATAAAGCTTATCACGGTCGCGCCGGAGATGCCGGGTGCGCTAAAAGTTATAGAAAGATGCGTGGAGGCCGGCATCAGGGTAAACATGGGGCATTCGGACGCTACCTGCCGTCAGGCGCTGGAGGGCAAAAAGGCAGGCGCCTCCGGGATTACCCATATTTTCAATGCCATGCGGCCCTTCCATCACAGGGAGCCCGGCATCGCGGGTCTCGGCCTGACGGACGAGGACCTTTATACAGAGGTCATTGCCGACGGTTACCACCTCCACACCGAGACCCTCCGTCTGATATTCAAGTGTAAGAGTCACCGGAGAATAATACTCGTCTCGGATTCGGTCAGGGGAGGCCGGAAGAAGGGCAGACCCGTTTATGACAGGACAGGGGCCCTGGCGGGAAGCGGGATAACCCTTTGCGATTCCCTTAAGATACTCCGGGATACAGGCATACCGCAAAAGGCAATCGTCGCTGCGACGATTGACAATCCGAAAAGATATCTGGGGACAGGGAAGATCTGACGCCTGACAGCGCCATCCCAACAGCCGCGTCCGGGAATCCGCTATTTTCAGGCCTTTTTGTCTTCAGTCCTCTCTGAGGTAAATTTTTTGTACCTTATGTCATTTCCGGGAAGGTTCCAGCAGGCACCGCCTTCCCGCCTGCATCCTACACATTGTAAGACAAATACTTACAACCTGCCTTATATATTCTTACATAAAAATCAGTGTTTCGCCGATATATATGTCCGGCGGGATTGCGTTAACCTAGAAAAAGAGCAAGATGACGTAAAAGAAAGGAGAACGACCATGAAGACTATGACGGCTGGTGCAGGAAACAGAACAAGGAGGCTGGGTGGCAGCGGCGTGCCGGCTTTCGACTTCTCCAGTATTTTACGTAACATTCCAACATTGACCCAGGTCCGGCCGCCGAAAGAGGAGCCGGAACTCACGCGAAAAGGAACTGCGGTATCCTCAGGGCGGAAAAGGCCCGACGAAACCGGCCTGAAGAATCTCGCCGAGGCCGTCATACTGCAGTCTATCGAAGACCTCTGGAGTAAGACCCATCAGAAGGAGAGCATAGAGTTCTTTATGGGTGAAGGGTTCCGTCACTGTGCAGATATGGCTGAGATGAGCGTCGTGGAACGGCTCAGGATCATCCGGATGCTGAGAAAAATCAACGCCGAGGCCTTCACGCCCAGACATACCCAGAAACTGGCACGCATCGCAAAGTCACTCTGAGGTCTCGCGAACCGCAGGCGCCGGCAAATCCGTTTCACAGAGAAATTGTGTTCCTGCGGTATATTTTCACCTCCGGGAAGGCCCGCGTGAACCTTTCGCTGACCGCCGCGGGGATGGTTTCCGATTCCCGCAGGACCAGATATCCTCCGGTGTGCAATATGCCGGAAATATTCGCAAGGACCTCTTCCTGCAGGGCCTTGTTCATGTAAATCAGCACATTCCGGCAGAGGATGATGTGGAATGACCGGCCGGTGATAAACCGCGCCCGGCGTATGATATAATGGAACGTTTTCACCAACGGGAAGGGACGCAGGCGCGAACGTGCATGCCGTCCCGGAGTCAGGATCCAATTTGGTCCTCAAGGAAGAATGATGCCGCACAGGGTGCTTCGTCTGCTTCCGGAGGGGGAAAAGTTCCTCTCCGGAGAAAAAATCAGCTCCGGGCTCGGAATAACAAGGGCGGCGGTCTGGAAGAAGATCGCGGCCCTGAGGGCAGAGGGCTTTGTCATCGAGGCCACACCTTCACGAGGATATCGTCTGATACAGTCTCCCGACCTTTCCGGGAAGGAGATTATGGCCCGGGTGGGCGGTGCTCTATGGAAGGAGGTCCTCTGTTACAAGTCCCTGGATTCTACGAACGAGGCTGCCGTCTCCCTCTGCCTGAGAAACGGGCCTGAGTCGGGGACCGTCATCGTTGCGGACACTCAGGAAAAGGGGAGGGGCAGGCTCGGAAGAAAATGGGTTTCCCCCCCGGGCCTCAATATCTACATGAGCATTGTCCTCGTCCCGGGGGTCGCGCCCAGGGACGCTACGCTCCTGACGGTCCTCGCTTCGGTGGCCTGCGCAGCCGCCCTCAGGGAGAAATGCGGCGCCGCCGTTTCGATAAAATGGCCCAATGACCTCATGATTAAGGGGAAGAAGGCCGGCGGCATCCTTACCGAGACCAGGGCGGACCCCGACAGGATAGCCTGGGCCGTGACGGGAATCGGTGTAAACGTCAACATGGATCCGGCGTCCTTCACCGGCGAAATAAGGAGGACGGCGACTTCAATAAAGGCTGAGACCGGAAGGTATCATGCCCGAAGCGGGCTGATAATAGCGATACTGGAGCAGTTCGAGAGGTCCTACGGGATACTCCTGCATGAAGGGCGAAAACCGCTTATCGAACAGTGGAGACGACTCTCCTGCACGCTGGGCAGACATGTGACCGTGACTGCCCGTCCCCGGCCGATCTCGGGATTTGCCGAAAACATCGATAGTGAGGGCATGCTGCTGGTGCGTCTCCCGTCGGGCGAACTGAAAAGGATAGGCGCCGGAGACCTGACCGTGACGCGGTAAAGAGGTCGGCCCCGTCGAGGATCTCCCTCACCTTCGCCGAGGGTTCGCGGGGAGAAACGGGTTCCATCATATATTCCGCGTCCCCGGGAAGATATCCCTTTTTGTGGGCGATTTCGTCCATATAGCCGCCAGACGAGGGGTGGGGTAGGGACTCTATTTCGCGGAGTATATCCCTCCGGCCGACTGCCTCGAATAATACTCCAGCTTTATAAGCCTTCTCTTGATATCAGTGCCGGAAGAATAGCCGCCGAGAGAACCGTCGGATTCTATGATCCTGTGGCAGGGGAATATTATGGGAAGAGGGTTCTTGCCCAGTGCGTTTCCTACGGCCCGGAACGCCCGCGGCCGGCCTATCCTGTCCGCAAGCCATTTATAGGTCCTGGTTTCCCCGTAGGGCACCTCTTTCAGGGCGCTCCACACCCGCCTTTCGAATTCGCTCCCTCCGGTAAAAGAGGTCTTGCACGAAAACTCCCTTCTCCCCTCTTCGAAATACTCGGTGAGCTCCTTCTTCAGAACGGGCGCAGCCCCCCCTCTTCTGAATATCATTCCCTGGGGACGGTCGAACGTTACGCCTGTCAGTACGGAGGCCCGGAAGACGAGGTGGAGGGTCCCCACCGGCGTTTCAAGGACATCGAAATATTCCTTACATGCAGGTGCCGGCCTTTTCGCCGGAACTCCATGGTTGATTTGTTCCGCAAAATTCCCCATTACCTAATATACACCGGGCGGCGGTTTTTCCGTCAAGCGGCGGTTCCCGGCGGCCGCCCCCGATGTGATCTGCCGCCGCCGGGGGCGCTGCGCATCTCCGGCCGATGATAAATTCCGGCCCGGCTGAACCCCGGCTCATGTTCCACTGTCCTTGCCGAAAAAGCGCCCGATAGTGCAAAATATCACTTAAACTTTTCTGGGGGCTGAAGCGTGACGGTGCGTGTTGGCGTAATAGGTGTAGGCTATCTCGGGCAGCATCATGCGAGGATATATTCCGGGCTCCCCGGCGTCGAGCTGGTCGGGGTTGCGGACACCGATGCCGCTGCGTCCGGGGAGATTGCCCGGCAGTACGGCTGCGTCCCGTGCGCCGATTACAGGGACCTGGTCGCGCGGTGCGATGCGGTAAGTATTGCCACCCCTACCTCCACCCACCGGGACATCGCGGTGCACTGCCTGCGGGAAGGGAGGGATGTTCTGGTCGAAAAACCCATAACAGGGAGGCTGGAAGAGGCGGGTGATATCATAGAGGAGGCACAGCGGAAGGAGCTGGTCCTGCAGGTCGGCCACCTTGAGCGATACAATCCCGGTGTGGTTGCAGTCTCCGAAATGGTCACGGACCCCGCGTTCATCGAATGCCAGAGGCTTTCCCCGTTTCTCGGCAGGGGGACCGATGTAGATATAACGCTGGACCTCATGATCCACGACGTAGACATCGTGATGAGCATGGTCAGGTCCGGCCTCAGAATCGTGCGGGCCTCGGGGGGAAGACTTGAAACGCCGAATATCGATGTGGCGAGCGCATGGCTTGAATCAGAGAGCGGCTGCACGGCCGTGCTTACGGCAAGCAGGCTTGAGCAGGACAAGAAAAGGACCCTCAGGGTCTTCCAGGCGGATTCATACATATCGCTGGATTACCAGAGCCAGACGGTCGTCCGCCACGGGAAAAACCGCGGCGGCACGCCCGACGTCATCAGGCCCGAGGGCAGGGAGCCCCTCAGGGAAGAGCTGGAAGATTTTATCCGTTGCGTCGAGACCAGGAAAAGGCCCCGGGTATCAGGCGAAGACGCCATGACGGCGCTGCGCACTGTCCTGGCGGTAAGCGAGGCGATAAGGGGCGGACGGCCGGCATGAGAGCGGTCCGCAGGGACAGGATTCAGGTGAAGGGAAGGCGGGTACAAAACAGTGGAATGGAGAGAGCTCATATGATTCCGATGGTCGACCTGAAAAAGCAGTTCAATGACATCAGGGAAGAGGTCTGCGCAGTCATCGTCGATGTACTCGAAAGCTCGCAATATATACTGGGCCCCAGAGTTGCCGAACTCGAAAAAAGGGTCGCCGTTTACCACGGCGTGAACGAGGCGGTCGGGGTGGCCTCCGGAACGGACGCCCTCCACCTTGCGATGGAGGCCCTGGGCATCGGGGAAGGCGACGAGGTGATTACCACGCCCTTTACCTTTTTTGCGACGGCGGAGGCGATACTTTACACGGGGGCGACGCCCGTATTCGTGGACATAGAGCCGGACACCATGAACATAGACCCCTCCGGGATCGAGGAGAAGATCACGAGACGGACCAAGGCAATCGTGCCGGTCCACCTCTTCGGCCACCCGGCCGATATGGAGCGCATAGTGGATATAGCGGACCGGCACGCACTGAACGTGATAGAAGACTGCGCCCAGTCTTTCGGCGCGGAACTCCACGGAAGCAAGGCAGGCAGTTTCGGAGATGCAGGCTGTTTCAGCTTTTATCCCTCCAAGAACCTGGGCGCCTTCGGCGACGGGGGAATGATACTGCTGAATGACACGACGGTCGCCGGCGATATCCGGAAGCTCCGGAACCACGGGACAAAGGGGCCTTATCAGCACCAGTCCGTCGGATTCAACAGCAGGCTGGACGAGCTTCAGGCAGCCGTGCTTCTGGTCAAATTCGGGAGGATAGATTCATACAACGAAATGAGGAGGGAGAAGGCCGCCCTTTATAACGAGCTGCTTTCGGACGGCGTCCTGCCCCCGGTGGAGAGACCCGGTGCAAGGCATGTCTACCACCAGTATACGATAAGAAGCGGGAGGCGGGACGAGATACAGAGGTGTCTCCGCGAAAAGGAGATCGCCTCGGTCGTATACTATCCGGTCCCCCTCCATCTTCAGGAGGCGGTGGAGTTCCTGGGGTACCGGGAGGGAGATTTTCCGGTTGCCGAGGAGGCCGCGGCAAAGGTCCTCTCCCTGCCCATGTACCCCGAACTTGAGGAGGCGGAGATCAGGGAGATCGCGGACAGTATCAACCATATCTGCCAATATTGACGGTTCCGAAATTGTATATGTCTGGTTATCAGCAATCCCCTGCCGACTTCGCCCTGCCCCCGGCAGGCCGAAGACCCGATCCGGGGATATCGCCCCTTTCCGGCAGCCGGGGTAAGGAGGGTTGCCGGTTTAACCTGCCTGATGCCGGCGGCGACCTGTAATGTCCGATTCCGTCATGATCGTTACAGGAGAAAGCTCCGGTGAGCTTTACGGCTCTCTCCTGGCCCGCTCCCTCCACAGGAGACTGCCCGGCCTCAGGATCACCGGGATAGGAGGCGAAAGGATGAAGGCCGCCGGAGTCGACCTGATATCGGGAATATCGGGCGCCTTCGGTCTCACCGAGGTGGTATCTTCTCTGGGAGCGCTGAGGGAGACTTTCAACAGGGCGGTCCGGGCCCTCAGGACCGACAGGCCGGCAATTCTGGTCCTGATAGACTATCCCGACTTCAACCTGAGGCTTGCCGCCGAGGCGAAGAAGAACAATATCGGGGTGCTTTATTACGTAAGCCCGCAGGTCTGGGCCTGGAGGAAGAGGAGGGTGAAAAAGATCGCCGCCCTGGCCGACAGGATGGCGGCGGTGCTTCCTTTTGAAGAGGCCATCTACAGGGAGACCGGGCTTGAGACAGAGTTCGTGGGGCATCCCGTGCGCGATGAGATAGAGGATCTGAAGTCGACCGGCAGGGCAGAAATCAAGAGGTCGCTCGGGCTGGAAGGCGGCCGGCCCCTTCTGTCACTTCTGCCGGGGAGCAGGCATAATGAAATCGGCAGGCTCCTGCCGGTGGTCACCGCCGTAGTGAGCGAATTCGGTAAAGAGTTCGGGGACTTCCAGTTCTGCGTTCCCTTCGCCCCCAACACCGAGATGGACCGCTACGCGGGCGAAGTGGAAAAACTCCGCCGCATGGGGGTAGCCGTAAACCGCGGAGAGTCGCTGAGGACCCTGGCCGCTTCTGAACTGGCTGTCGTTGCCTCCGGGACGGCGTCCCTCCAGGCCGTTTTTCTCGGGGTCCCGATAGTCGTCATATACAAGCTCTTCCCACTCACCTACTGGCTGGGAAAGAAAATCGTCCGGGTGAAACACATATCCCTGGTGAACATACTGTCCGGCTGCGAGGTCGTCAGGGAACTGCTCCAGGGCGATGCGACTGCGGAAAACATCATGGGTGAAATACGGAGGATCATCAGGGAGGACTCTTACAGGGAGGGCATGCTGGCGTCTTTTGAAAAGGTCAACGGGATGTTTGCGGGGAAGAATGCGTCCGACAGGGTGGCTGGCATCGTAATGGAGATGGCGGGATGGGAAGGCCTTTGCGCCCGGGAGCAGGGTGAAAGCAGGGTCTGATGTACCTGATATATAGTTTTTTATATGTCCTGGCGCTTATCTTCCTCCTGGTGCCGGAGTACCTCAGGAGACCTAAGGGCCTCAGGAGGAGATGGCTGAGGGAAAAGTTCGGTTTCCTTGACCGGGAAGTCCGGACCCCGGGGCCCGGGGGCATCTGGGTCCATGCGGTCTCGGTGGGCGAGGTAGGCGCCTCCATCCCCCTTCTGAAGAAGCTGAGGGAACTGCACCCGGGTATCCCGATAGTCCTCTCCACCATTACCGACACCGGACAGAAAGTTGCCGCGGACAAGGCCCCCGAAGGGACCAGGGTGGTCTACCTGCCCTTCGACCTCGGGTTTGTTCTGAAGAGGTTCTTAAAGGTAATACTGCCCAGGATTTTCATAGTCATCGAGACGGAAATCTGGCCGAACCTTTTCGGGACCCTGGCGGAGCAAGATATCCCGGTGGTCATGCTCAACGGCAGGATATCCGAAAAATCATCGCGCGGGTACAGGAAGATCGCCTTTTTCATGAAGAAGGTATTCGGATACGTAAGGGTGTTCGGCATGCAGGCCCCGGCGGATGCCGAGAGGCTGAAGCGGATCGGGGCAGAACCCGGGAAGGTCGTCGTCACCGGGAACTTCAAGTTCGACCTCTCCATGCCGGAAGAAATACCCCTCTGGGCGGCCTCCCTGGGGGGACCGGTCATCGTGGCGGGGAGCACCTTCAGGGGAGAGGAGGAGATCATACTCTCCGCCTGCCTTCAGAATATCGACAGGTTCCCGTCCCTCAGGCTGATCCTGGCGCCCAGGCATCCGGAGCGGTTCGGGGAGGTGGAGGATATGCTGAGGGCAAAGGGTGTAGACTTCACGAGGCGCTCCGACATGCCGGCCGGTCCCCTGCAGGGTGCTTCTTCCTGCGGCGTATTCCTTCTCGACAGCGTAGGGGAGCTGGCTTCCGTTTACGGCGCCGCCGACATAGCGGTCATAGGGAAGAGCTTCAACGGAATCGGGGGGCAAAACCCCCTGGAGCCCGCATATTGGGGGAAGGCGATAATCTGCGGTCCCCACATGGAAAACTTCCCCTTTATAGCGGACTTCTATCGCGAAGGCGCCGCCTTCGAGGTGGGGCCTTCGGACCTCGCAAAAAAGATCAGGGAACTGCTCATCACACCTGAAAAGGCGAAGGAGGCGGGGGAGAAGGCAAAGAGACTCTTCTCGGCCAACGCCGGCGCAGTAGACAGGGCGGTCAAAATAGTCGAAGAGTATCTGTAGGCCGGGTCGTTAAAAGGTGCGGCAGGCCCGTCAGCCTTCTGGGACTTGCCAACTTCGAACTTTATCTGGCTGTGGTTCAGGTCTGCCGGCAGTTTCATCTATTACCCATGACCTATACCCCATTGCCTGTTTAATGCCTGAGGGTCTTTAAAAAGCAGAGAGTAATTAGAGCAAGCACTCTGAGAACCAACGTCCCGCAAGTCACCCTTCAGCTTGAGGGCGGGAGCGATGGTCAGCCGAGCTCGAAAGTCGTCACGCCGAAAAGCCGGTCAAGAGGCAAATCGGGGAATTTCCCCTGGTACATGCGGGCCGTCTCGAATACCACGGTCATCCCGTGCCGGTTGACCAGATCAAAGGCGGCTGCGTTCACTTCGGGGATATCCAGAAAAACAGGTGCGCCTTCCGGGGCATGTGAATTAAAGGCGACAAAGAGCCGTTCCGCAAACCCGGCATTGTCCGCAAACAATGGGCCGAGCTTGTATCCGTTACGGCAGATGCGCAGCACCCCATAGCCTGCCAGCCTGCCGTTATGCAGGATGCCCAGGGCCGTACCCTGCGGCCGGGAAATCCAGCATTTAAGGAACTGCATGCGGTTGTCGGGAAAGAAAGCACTGTCGTATCTGTATATATCTTCAAAGGCGAGGTTGGCCAGAGGAACAATGCCTTCATCCGCCTGACCCTGCCCGCCGCCGGCTCCCTGATAACGGATGTTTCTGTGGGCCAGTACAAACCCGGACTTCCTGTAATTGTCCTGCTGGGCGACAACACCGTCAAGGCCGATGATACGCCCTTCAAGGTACGCCATACCGGCATTCCATATCCGAATGCCGTAACCCTTGCCGCGGTGCTCCGGCTTAACGATGTAAAAACCGAGAAACCCGAATGTGTCGCCGTATTTCACGGCGGAAAAAGTCGCCACAGGCTCATCGCCAAGCAGTCCGACCAGGAAGCCGCCGGGATCGGTTTCGTAGAAGCAGTCCGCATCGTGCAACCCGGGATTCCATCCCTCCAACGCAGCCCAATCGACGGCAATATCTACTTCCTTCCGGGTCATCACCCTGATTGTGTAGCTGCTATTTCGCATAGTTCCGTTGCACCCACAAAAATCATACCGCACTTTCGCGTTCTTTTCAGCGTTATCCCATGACGCACTTAACAAATTGAAGTCGGTTATGTCCGATGACTGACACTTACGAGCTTCAGGATTCCATTCTGTTCACTGTTCACTGCAGCCCTGTGCTAAAATACCGGCGGTTCGGTAAGAATGCTTCATTTGCTTGGGGATGTCATCGTGGGTCTGCCTCTAAGACAAGCTTTATTCTGGTGAATATTGATTTGACTATAAGTAACTTATATGTTACTTTAAAACCAGTAAATGGCCGACTATAGGGTCATTGAATATGTAAGCCGAGGGGTGTCTCCCTTCGGAAGGTGGTTCAACGGACTGGATGCTCTCGCTGCAGCGAAGGTGGCGACTGCTCTTTATCGGCTGGAACAGGGTAATTTCTCGAATGTTAAGGCTGTAGGCAAAGGTGTTTCGGAATACAGAATTGACTTCGGGCCTGGCTATCGGATCTATTTCGGAGAGGAGGGCGGGAAAGTGATTATTCTGATCGGCGGAGGGAGTAAGAAGACACAGAAGAAAGACATCATAACCGCCCAGGCCCTGTGGGCTGAATATAAATCAACCAAGTGAAAGTGGACTGAGGAGAGGATATGGCTATTACTCGCAAATTCCGGGAGACGATTTTATCCCGCGCAGAATCCGATGCCGAATTCCGTGCACAGCTGCTTACCGAGGCAGTCAACGAATTACTTGCCGGCGACCTCGACGCGGGAAAGGCCATGCTTCGTGACTACATAAATGCTACGATCACATTTCAAGAGTTGGCTAAAAAGCTCAAGAAGTCGGATAAGAGCGTACACCGCATGCTGGGCCCGCGTGGCAACCCGAGAGCCGGCAACATCATCGAGATAATCAAGATCCTTCAGGCGTACGAGCACGTCAAGTTGCGAGTGGAAGCGCACAAAACAGCGGCGTAATTTTTCCTTAGCCTTTCCTCCTTTTTCTTCGAGATTGCATGTCAGCCGTTTTAATGAGCTTGTCGGCTTGCCGCTTGCCAGCTTGTCAGCCTTTTTTTCACGGTCTTTTATCGCTTCTCAGCTTGCCAGCCTGTCGCTTGCCAGCGTTGTTACATTTTCGTTTCACGACTCATAGTTAATGGCCTTCGGTTCTTCAGCACCTTCCTGCATTGTGATAAAATAATAGTGATGGCATATGATGATATTATTGTGATACCATTATATGAAACACAAAAGGTTGGACTATGAAAAGAATTCTTATAGACACCAATGCCTATGCAGCCTTTAAAAGGAATGACCCCCTTGCCATTGAAGTTATCAGGTCATCGGAGCATATCGGAATCAACGTGGTTGTCCTGGGTGAACTTTACAGCGGGTTCAAGGGCGGCAACAAGGAGATCAGCAACCGGAGGGAACTTGGGCAGTTTCTTGATTCCCCGAGGGTAGAGGCTATTCTGATTGATGAGGAAACAGCCGAGTTCTACGCGAAGGTTTTCTGGGATTTGAAGAAGAAGGGGAAGCCGATACCAGGCAATGACATATGGGTTGCAGCCTCGGCAATGAGGCATGGACTGGCGCTTTTCACGTATGACGATCATTTCAAGAGTGTAGACGGTCTCCTGCTGCGGACTGGAAGCTGAGACAGGGAGGATTCAATGGGAGCAATGACCATAAGAGGACTTGACGATATCACTATCAGGGCGCTCAAAGAAAAGGCGAAGCAGGAAGGCACCAGCATCAATGCTGCTGCGGTAAAGATACTCCGGAAAGAACTCGGGATTGAGAAGAAGAAATACACTGCTGTTTATCATGACCTTGACCATCTGGCAGGTACATGGGACAAAAAGGACCTGGCCGAGTTCCGGAAGAATGTGCAGGACTTTGAGAAGATAGATGAGAAGATGTGGAAATGATTTATGGCGGCCCTAAAAAAAGCAGAGAGCATAGGCATATGCACAGGCTACAAGGGTTATGGGCCGGAAGCAGGTCAAAATCGCAATAATGTGGGGCTTTCGTAAAACCTCTCGATAGGCAAGAGGCGTCAAAGATTCTTAAGGGATTTACCCCTTACCCCAGCTACCTTTCTTGCTGACATGCAAAAATGCTTTAACCCTGAGGGCGACCATGCTCGCCTAAATTTTCGAAGGGGAACTCCGGTGCCCCCGGCTTGCAGGCTTGATAGCTTGTCAGCCTGCTGGCTTGTTGGCTTGATAGCTTGCAGGCTTGTCAGCTTGTTTATGCTAAAATACCTGCAGCTCAGTAAAAATGCTTATATTTGCCGGGGGATATGATAGTGGGGAATGACGTTGGGATCGATGAAGGGGAAACTGATCTGTCAGGCGATTTGGAGGGGAAATGAAGGAACTCATTCTCGTAGAATTCATTGAGAGCAAAATCTATCTGATAAGTGGTCACAAGGTTATGCTCGACAGTGATCTTGCAGAGCTTTACGGGGTGGAGACAAGAGCGCTGGTTCAGGCTGTCAAAAGAAATATAGGCCGATTCCCCACGGATTTCATGTTTCAGCTTAATTTTCAAGATCTTGCGGCTTTAAGATCACAAACTGTGACCTTAAAGAAAGGTCGGGGCCAGCATAGAAAATATGCGCCTTATGTATTCACGGAAAATGGAGTTGCAATGCTGTCAAGCGTATTGACCAGCGAAAGGGCCATTCAGGTTAACATTGCCATAATGAGGGTGTTTGTGAAGCTTCGCGAAATGATCGCGTCGAATAAAGACCTGACCAAGAGACTCGATGCCCTCGAAAAGAAATACGACGCACAGTTCAGAGTTGTCTTTGACGCCATACGTGAGCTCATGCGTGCTCCTGAGAGGCCAAGGCGGAAGATTGGGTTCAAAAGGGAAAGCGGGTAATACGCTTTAGGTCTCTCTTTCCTGCCTGCTTACTGTTCACTTCTCACTATTCGCCGCAGTATTCTTGCCTGCCGCCTTTTATCGCTTCTCAGCCTGCTGGCTTGTAAGCTGGCCATCGTTCTTTCGTTTCACCTTTCACGATTCACGTTTCACGGCCTTTAAAAAGCAGAGAGCTTAGTGCATAGGGCATGGCGCAAAGGCGATAAAGGGACATGGACGATAGCAAAATGCCATTATTCTCGCCAGGTTCTAGTTACTACTTACTACTCACTATTCACTGTTCACTGTCGTCCTGTGCTAAAATACCGCCGGGTCGCGAAATGCTTAAATTTAGAGGGGATAGAGTACTGTGGGGAATGTCGCAAAGACCGATGGAGAGTTACCCATTTTTAGCTGGAGTCGTCTTCTGATGCTTTGTCTTTATCTCGCCTATTCAAATGTTGTAGATTATCCACATGAGTCTTTGCAGGTACCTTAAAGAGGTGATTTTCTAATAAGCTATGGGACGGGCATACAAAAAGGGAGTTTCGGCTGAAAAATTCCTATTAAAAGAAGATCAGGCTGTTTATACTGCGAGGGCTAAAGAGGAACTATCGAAGCCCCGTTCACCTTTCAAACTGATCGACCTTTTTTGCGGTGCTGGAGGCATGACTCTCGGGTTTACGGAAGCCTTCGGGCATCACTTCAAGCCTGTCTGGGCAAACGACTTCAATAAGTACTGCATAGACACTTACAGTGAGAACTTTGGAAGTCACTGTCAGCCCGGTGATATTGTGGATATCCTGCAGAACCCGCGTACAGTCATTCCTAAAGCGGATGTCGTCATAGGGGGTCCGCCTTGCCAGGGATTTAGTCTGCTCAACAAGAACAAAGAAAACGATCCGAG
>JARRRI010000008.1:0-30037 GCA_037380845.1 Candidatus Sulfobium sp.
TTCGACACAACCCTCCTCTTTTCGCTTCGGGACATATTCCTCGCAGTCCTGATGGCGGCGCTCATATTCGCCAGCAACCTTCCCGCTCTTCTCATAAAACGCTACCTGGGGCTCTCCCTGAGGGAGGGCCTTCTCATGACCCTCCTCCTGTCCGCTCCCCTCTCCATGATTGTGGTTGCGGGCACCATCGGTACGAAACTCGGGCTGATCGACTCAGTAATGAATAATACCCTTATCCTCTCGGCCCTGTTCGCCAGTCTCATCTTCCCCTTCTTTTTCAGGGTCCTGGCACGCGGAATCCTCAAGCCGGGGGAAGAAGCGCAAAAAGCATAGAGGATACGGCATGGATTCCGTCGCGGCCTTGCTCAGGCGCCCTTTTCCGCTATAGAACGGGATGCCGTGTGTTCGGAGATGCCTGTTAGAACCCGGTGGAGCCTTTGTTGTAATATAAGACATGCGGAAGAGGTTATATCTCAAGCTGGGCGACAGGGTCGAACACAGGAAACATTACACCTGGGGCCGGGGTGAAGTCATCGAGGAAAAACATTCGGCGCTCTCCGGCGGCTTCTGCATGGTCAGGGTCCTGTTCGACGACGGCAAGGAACGATCCTTCATAAACGACCTCGACCATCAGCATTGCTGCTATTACTTCGGCGTACGCCTTATCTGAAATAAGCTGCGAGTTTCCCGGCGACAAATTTAGCAGCCTTCCAGGAGCAGACGAAGACAGACACGGTTTATTCCGGGCAATAGCAGACTCCGCCCACGAAGCCGTCGGTTGATAAGTTTTCTGTAAGGATATGGCCGTTGCCGTCATCTACCGCGATCGGGCAGGTCTTCAGTGCAGGCCTGCCGGGGTCTCGCTCTTCCCCTTTTTCATCAGGAATACAAGAGGAACTATAAGGATCATGAAAAGGCTGAGCAAATGGAATGCGTCGTTGAATGACATCATATGCACCTGTCTCTGCAGCTGACCGTAAATAGCAGCCGCGCCGCCATGGGCCGCATCGGCAGCCGGGAAACCTTTCCGATCGAGGAACTGCCCGGCGTGATGCAGGGCGTGCTGGTAAGTACTGTCAAAGGGGGTGAGATTTGCAGTAAGCTGTGACTGGTGCAGCTGTGACCTCCGGGCCGCGATAGTTGTCACGAAGGCCACGCCGAAACTTCCCCCCAGGTTTCTGAGAAGATTATATATGGCCGTCGCATTCCCCATGTTTTCCTTGCTGATCGTGGCCATCGTCATGGTGGTGAGCGGAATGAAAAGGAGTCCCATGCCTATGCCCAGCACTATCCTGGGCCAGATTATCGTCCAGAAGCCGGCGTAGAGGTTAAATTCCGACATCAGGTACGTAGAGTATGCCCCGACAATGATGCCCGAGGCCAGCAAGCCCTTCGGATTCACCTTTGTAACCAGCCTGCCTGCAACCGGCATGGCAATAAGCGTCGCCATACCGCCCGGGCCGAGCACCAGGCCTGCAAGGTAGGCCGTATATCCCATCAGGGTCTGAAGATAGATCGGCAGGAGAACGATGCTCCCGAAGAGGTTGAAAAAGGCAAAAAACATCACTATGCAGCCCGTGGTAAAGGAGACGTTCCTGAAGGTGCGGAGGTTCATAATAGGATGTTCGCCAAAGAACTCCGTTAGCAGAAACAGCACCAGAGAGATAAACGATACTGCAGCCAGCCATGTGATGAAGTTCGACGCAAACCAGTCGTCCTGCTGACCCCTGTCGAGGATTACCTGCAGGCATCCCAGACCCAGTGCAAGAAAAGCCAGGCCCCAATAGTCAATCTTCATCTTCATCCTGGTCATGTAAGGAGGGTTATAGATAAAGAATATGACCATGAGTATGGACAAAAGGCCTATCGGCACGTTGATAAAAAATATCCAGTGCCAGGGGCCATGCCGTGCTGTTTCCTGGGGAAGGATTCAAGCAGAATGGCCTGCGAAATGGGCTGCAGGGCCCCTCCCCCGATGCCCTGAAGCACCCTGAAGAACACCAGACTCTGAAGGTTCCAGGCCAGACCGCATAGGAGAGAGCTGACGGTAAAGAGCCCTATGGATGAGATGAGGTACTTCTTTCTGCCGAAGAGCCTGCTCAGCCATCCCGTCATTGGAATGATGATCGCATTGGAGACGAGGTAGGAGGTTATTGTCCACGTAGATTCATCAATGGTCGCCGACAAGCTCCCACGTATGTGGTCGAGAGAGACATTCACCACCGAGGTATCGATGATCTCGATCAAAGTTGGAAGCATCACCGTGATAGCGATGATCCACTTGTTTATTTCGGGAACTGCAGGCGCGCTTACTGCTATCTCATCAGCCATATGCGGTCACGTCACTAATAGAATATTCCAAGTAAATGTTAGCGCTCACTAACATAGTATTGTGCACTCCCGTCCCGTCGCAAGTCAATGGAACAGCGGGCAATTTAGCAGATCAGGGACGTTCGGCTGCTTCACGATGAAGCAACGCACTCCTTCCTGGCTGCACCGACTGACAGATGCGTTTCAAAGAAATGCTACGGCGATGCGTCCGCTTGCAGCTAACGCCACCAGAACATTTTTGAAAACAGTACGGTCTACTTATGGAAATAGCATCACTTGCCAAAATCCCCCTGTTTTAGTTTCGCCTTTTTTGAACAAATTATTCTTTTCAAGAGCCTTGAAATATGTTACTATTTTTCCTAATGCGGGGGAAAAAGCCGGGGGTATTCAACAATACGAAGTTCGGTAATTCAAAGATATAATTATGTACTTTTTTATTCTTTTCAATGGACACGAAAGGAGACGCATATGCTCAGGAAGTCTTTGTATATAGTCTTTTTTGTTGCGGTGTTAACATACGGAGGGGTTGCCTGGAGTCAAAACGTGGTTATGAACGGGGACTTTGAGGCCGGTTCTGCAAACTGGGCTGAGTGGAACAGCCCGCAGGCTTGGGTAAATGGGACATTTGGCCACGATTATGGTAGCGGATGCGATGTCTGGCCCCCTGTTCCTTACCCGGCTTCGGGAACTCACAGTCACTGCCAACACGTCGGCGCAAATAACGTACATGGAGGACTTTATCAGGTTGTTAATGTCATTCCAGGCACTACTTATGTAGTCTCCGGTTTATGGTCAGGAGGAATTGGAGGTCTTGTAAAGGGTTCCACTACAACCGCTGCATGGTTTGAGATAACCGTTTACGATGGAGTAGCAACTGTCGCACAGATCGATTCTGCGCCGGGACCTTCGGATGTGACCATTGCCAAGAAGGAATGGAGTGGTACAAATCCTTACAGTTTTGGCTGGGAAACTTTCAGTGCTACATTTATTCCGCAGAGCAATCAGGTAACATTAGCACTTAAGACGGGGAAAATAGGTGACTGGGATGCTATCGCGGCATACCATGACAATATTAGAATTGAAGCATTGGCTCCCCCCACCCCAGTCCCCACCATGACCGAATGGGGTTTGGTTATATTCATGCTGATCGCAGCTTGCGGAGCAATCTATTACTTGAGAAAAAGAAAGCAGGCTTGAAGCAGTTCCAGTTAAGAAATGCCTGGGGACTCCCAGGCATTTCTTCATTCCCTCCGGGGTTCTTCATTTTGGCTTCTTCTGTCCGGTGTATGGCAAAGCAGGTGAATTCTCCAGCTTTTGAGTTTCAAGGTCTTCATCTGCCAAATTTGTTATTTTTTCGTGACGTCCTCGTGATATTTCAGCGTTAAAACGAAATGGGCTCTTAGGGGCATGTTGACTATTGACTTTTGAACCTCTGTATGTCCTGCTACAGCTTTAAATTCCGCTCACCCTCCGCATCTCTTTCGAATCGGCCGCGCTGCAGACTTCTGTGGGTATATCCCTCGCTTTGAATCAAGTTATAGCGCATTGCAGAGGGCAATGCTATCATGAAACGTGGCTTCCTACTTCACCAGAATCGTCGGCACTACGGACATCCCCACTCTCAGGACATGCCCGGGGTCGGTATTCTTGTCGAGAACAATCTTCACCGGCACTCTCTGAACGACTTTCACATAATTCCCTGTCGCGTTTTCCGGGGGGAAAAGAGAAAAGGCCGAGCCGGTTCCGGCCATGATGCTGTTGACCGTGCCGCGGAATTCCTTACCGGGATAGGCGTCCACGCTTATATCAACCTTCTGGCCCGCCTTCACCTTGGCCAGTTGTGTTTCCTTATAGTTTGCAGTCACATACACCCCTTCCAGCGGAACTACCGCCATCAGCGGCTGGCCTGACTGTACCCGGTTGCCGACCTCCGCACTCTTCTTTGTCACGTGACCATCGGCAGGGGCGTAGATCTTTGTATAGCCCGCATCCAGCTGCGCCGCCTCCAGGGCAGCCTCTTTCTGTTTTACAACAGCGGCCTCGGACCGCAATGCCGATTCAGTCTGTCTTATGACCGCTTTCTGCGTTTCGAGCGCCGCTGCCGCCTGGTTCATCTGGTCTTTCGCTGCCCTGACCTGGGCGAAACGGACCTTATAGTCGGTCTGGGTCTGCTGATATTTTTCCTTCGACATGGCCTCCTTCCTGTAAAGGTTTTCGGCCCGTTTAATGTCTATTTCCGCCTGCCTTAGATTTGCCTCCTGAAGCTCAAGGTTGGCCCTTGCGGCCCTTAACCGGAACTGCAACTGCTCAAGCCGTTTCTCAGCCGCTTCTATCTTCTTCCGGGCTTCTCCCATCTTCGCCTTCGCCACGTAAAGAGCGGCCTCGGACTCCTTCACCTTCACATCGTAATCCACAGGGTCGAGTTGAAGCAGGATTTCACCCTTCTTCACATACTGGTTATCGTCTACATAGATCTTTTTTACCGTCCCGTTTACCCTGGAAGCTATTGTGTAGATGTCGCCTTCCACGTAAGCGTCGTCAGTCGAAATGTGGGTGCTTTTATATTGCAGATAAAGGTAAACCGAGATTATCGCGATAATCCCGATAACAGAGAAAATGATCCCTGCCACAACCTTTCTTCTGCGACCATTGCCTTTCCCGGGAGTCTCTTCCATTAACGATACACCTCCGATAGTTCTTTTCCCATAGAATATAGAATTGCGGCCTGGGCCTTGCCGAGATCATATACGGCCCTGTAATAATTCGTTTCCGCCACTGTCAGAAGTGTGACGGCGTCAAGTACGTCAGTTGCCGTTCCCACTCCTTCTTCGTACTTGGTCCTGTTTATCCTCAGATTTTCTTTCGCCTGCTGGATGGCGTCCTTCGTGACATCCAGGCGCTGCCTCGCGGTCCTGGAATCAAGGATATATTTCTCTACCTCGAGCTTGATGTCGTCTATCAGTTTTTTCTTCTGCTCCAGGAGTTTCTCCTTCTGCTGCCTGATTTTCAGGACTTCCGCCTTTGTCCTGCCGCCGTGGAACAGGTTTATGCCGAGGCCCAGCACGAGAGACCAGTTGTCTTCGTGGGTAAGATAACGGTTTTCTTCGTAGTCGTACCCTCCCTTGACAAATATCCTCGGATAATATTCCGCCTTTTTTGAGACTTCCTGAAGGTCCAGCGACTTGAGAGTGCCGTCGATTATAAGTACCTCGGGTCTGTTCCTCTCTGCAACTCCCCATGCCTTTTCCATATTGACGCCGGTCAGCTCCACCGGGACTTCGGTGACATCCGTCACCTCCGTTTGTGTCGTTAGCGGCAGCGTGAGGGCGTTGTTGAGATTGGAAACATTGACCTCCCTGAGGTTCTTCGCTGCAAGCAGCCTCTGCCGGGCGTCAGAAAGCCTGACCTGTGCCTGGAGCAGATCATTTTTTGTAATGACCCCCTCCTCATAGAGATTCTGAGCGTCCTTGAGGTGAGATTCCAGCCTGTCGACCTCTTCCCCGGCCACGAGGACCATCTTCTCCGATTCAAGGAGATTGAAATACTGAAAAGCGAAATTCACCTCTACCAGGTTGGCAATCCTTCTGGTGTCGAGTTTCGTTGTCTGAAGCGCAACTTTGCTGGCCTCATACTTCGCGGCGTTCCGCCTGAAGTCGTAGAGCGTCTGCTGGACCGAAAGGGAATAGGCAAGAAAGGATTTTTCCGACGTGGGGACGGAAAGATCGCCGAATATCGCCCCCGGCTGGTTGGCCAGAAATGTCTGACTCAGCGCTCCGTCAACCCTCGGGTACAGCGCCGCCTTCTCGATCAGGGTGTCGGTCTTCGATATATCTTCTTCCCTGTGGGCAATGCTCATCAGCCTGCTGTTCTTCACTGCGAGCTTAAGTCCCTCGGACAGAGTCAGTACTTCCGAGTATGCGGCGGATGAAACTGTCGCAAGAAACGCCGAGGCCAGGAACAGAACCGCAAAAAATCTCAGTTTCATATCACAGTGTCCGGCGACATAATATCCGTGAAACTGCAGTCTTCATTCAAATATCTCAACTCCTCAAACCTCCTGATCCGAAAAACCCGCAAGCAAAACCAAAAAGATTTCACCACGGAGTCACGAAGGCACTGAGACAAAAAAATTAACAACCAATTAAGACTTTCTCCGTGTCTCAGTGTCTCCGTGCTTAATATTTCATTCTTATTCATATCTCAGCGCCTCTATAGGATCCAGAAGTGATGCCTTGTAGGCCGGGTAAAACCCAAAAAATATTCCCACCAGACCGGAAAAACCGAAGGCAAGAATGACCGAAAAAGGAGCCACCACCGTAGGCCATCCAAAAAGCGCCGAGACTATTTCCGAACCGGTTATGCCCAAGATTATACCAACAACTCCGCCAATAAGTGAAAGTGTCAGCGCCTCTACTACAAACTGCAGGCGTATGTCCCAGGTCCTGGCTCCCACCGCCATCCTGATGCCTATCTCCCTGGTCCTTTCCGTGACGGAGACCAGCATGATATTCATAATGCCGATGCCTCCCACCAGGAGTGAAACTGATGCAATAGCCCCCAGAAGGAGCGTCATTACCTTTGTCGATTGTTCCGCAGCCTGCATCATCTCGGTCAGGTTCCTGACCGTGAAATCGTTCTCCTCTTTGCGACCGATATGGTGCCGCTGTCTCAAAAGTTCGTTTATCTGCTGTTCGGCCCGGCCGAGATCATCCGTACTCCTCGCCTTAACCAGGATTATTCTCACCATGCCGGGAAAGGGCGTCCCAAAGAGCTTCTTCTGGGCCGTGGTGACCGGAACATAGATTCTGTCGTCCTGGTCCCGACCGCCGGGCGACTGACCCTTTGGGGCGAGCACGCCGATAACGGTAAAGGGGATCTTCTTTATCCTCACGATTCGTCCCACCGGATTCTGTCCGCCGAAGAGGTTATCGACCACGGTCTGACCCAGCAGGCACACTTTCGTCGCACTCTTGACATCCTGGGCTGTAAAGAGCCTTCCCGATGCCACGGGCCAGTCCCTCACATTGAACATGCCGGGAGTAGTGCCCTCAACGCCGGTCGACCAGTTCAGATGACCGTACACCACTTGCGCCACTCCGCTCAAAACAGGGGCAACATCCGACACTGCGGGACATTCTTTCCTTATCGCCTCCGCGTCGGACATGTTCAGGGTCGGTTGTGTACCGGAGCCCATCCGTACTCCCCCGGCGGTGGTGGCGCCCGGCAGTATGATGAGAAGGTTGCTGCCCATGCTGGACATCTGCGCTGCTATCTGCTCGCTGGCCCCCGTGCCCACGGCCAGCATCGCGATCACAGCCCCCACGCCGATAACTATCCCGAGCGTCGTGAGCGCGGAACGCATTTTGTTTACCCTGAGCGCCCTCAACGAAATCCTGACAGTCGACTGCAAATTGATCATGCTGACCCGTCCTGCGCCGTGTCGCTGATTATGCGACCGTCGATGAATTTGATTACTCTCTTGCTGTAGGCGGCAATATCCGGTTCGTGGGTAACGAGTATAACGGTTATATTGGACTCACTGTTGAGTCTTACCATCAGGTCCATAATCCCGGCGCTCGTCCTCGTATCCAGATTGCCGGTGGGTTCGTCGGCCAATATGATGGGCGCGTCGTTCACCAGCGCCCTTGCGATCGCCACCCTCTGCTGCTGTCCGCCGGAAAGCTGGTTCGGATGATGTCCCTCTCTTCCTTCGAGGCCTACGCTCTTCAGTGCCATGAGCGCCCTCTCCTTCCGCTCATGTGCGGGCAGTCCGTCATATAACATCGGCAGTTCCACGTTTTCCATTGCCGACGTCCGCGAGAGTAGATTGAACCCCTGGAAGACGAAACCCAGCTTTTTGTTCCTTATACCCGCCAGTTCGTCCCTGCCGAGCCTCCCGACCTCGGTTCCCTCCAGAAAATACTGCCCCCCGGTCGGTTTGTCGAGGCATCCCAGGATGTTCATGAACGTAGACTTGCCTGAGCCGGAAGGGCCCATGACCGCGACGAATTCACCTTTATCTATCGAAAGCGTTACGTCAGTGAGGGCGTTCAGCGTAAATTCTCCAAGCCGGTAGACCTTGTTTATTTTATCTACTTCCATGATCGCCATTATTTCTTCTCTTCCCAATCCACCGGACCTGCAAAAAAAGGACTTTCGCCACAAAGACACCGAGACGCAGAAAACTCCTGAAATGCTTTCTACATTTATCCTGTCTTCCTCAGTGCCTCTGCGGCTCAGCGGTTAGTATTTCCTGGTTCATCAGAAAAACCTCGGATGATGTCCTGACCGGGCCTGACCCTTCGCGGACGAGGACTGGTCCACTATGATGTCCTCGCCTTGCTTCAGGTCGCCTGAAATGACTTCAGTGTGACTGCCGTCGCTTATACCGAGTTCAACCGGAATGCGCACAGGCCGGCGCTCCCCGGCAATCCAGACGCCGGCCCCTTTTTCCAGCCCGACTTTCCCGTGTTCGGCAGGTCTGAACCTCAGCGCTGCATTCGGAATCCTGAGCACATCCCTGACTTGAGCTACTATGACCGACACGTTGGCAGTCATTCCCGGCATAAGCTTCAGGGCCTTGTTGTCAACAAGAACGACTACGTCATAGGTAACCACGTTCTCAACACTTATAGGGGCGATCCGTATCTGCGACACTTTTCCTTTGAACATCGTCTCGGGGTAGGCGTCGACCGTAAACTCCACATCCTGCCCCACCTTGACCTTGCCGATATCGGCTTCGTCCACATTAGTGTCGATCTGCATCTTGGTAAGGTCCTGCGCGATGGTAAAAAGCGTCGGCGTCTGGAAACTCGCGGCAACGGTCTGTCCCACGTCCACATTCCGCGACACAACCACGCCGTCAACGGGGGAAACGATCTTCGTATACCCGAGGTTGGTAACCGCAGTCTTCAGAGCGGCTTCCGCCTGAGCCACGGCAGCTTCAGCCACCGCAACCTGCGCCTTTGCCGTCTGGAAACTGGTTACCGAGGTATCGAGATCGCTCTGGGCAATGAGATCTCTCGCCCTCAACTGCCTGTTTCTCTCCATCGTCCTTTCGGCGTCCTCCAGTGTGGCCTTCGCCTTTTCCACGTTCGCCTTCGCCGATCTGAGGTTGGCCTTCTGCTGTTCCACCTGTGCTTCGAACGTGGCGGGATCAATCAGGGCGATGAGCTGTCCCTTCTTCACGTGGGAGTTAAAATCGACGTAGATCTCCTTTACAGTGCCTGATACCTGTGTACCCACCAGAACAGTGGTAACCGCGTTCACAGTACCGGTTGCCGTGACGGTCGATATAATCTCCCCTTTGGTGATCTTTTCGGTCCGGAACTTCGGGCCCTCACCACCGTCTCTGAACGTTATGAAAGCGCCGCCCCCGACAGCAACAAGAACCGCCAGCCAGATTAGTGTCTTCTTCATGCTTCCTGCTCCCGCCTTTTTTCGATTGTCCCTCTCACAAAAATCCCGACGAACTCTTCGACAACGTTCTCCTTGTCCGTAAATCTGTGTTCCCTGGAAACCGCAAGTTCCTGGGTGTTGAAATAGGAGAAGAACATACCGAGAAACGCCCTTGCCCCGAGTTCCGGACTGAATTCCCTGAGGACCCCTTTTTCCTGCAGTTCTCTGAAATAAGATGCGAGTGTCCTGATAATCTCTCCGATAAAATTCTGATAAACCTCCCTTGCCTTCGACGGGTAAAGGTGTATCTCTCTCTGCATGATCCTCACCAGGTGGCGTCTCTCGTTCAGCCGCTGCAGAAAAGTTCCGGCAATCTCCTCAAGGGCCTCGCCGTAAGACATTTCCTTCAGTCCCGGGAGAAGTCCTTTCAGGGCCGGCAAAAAAGAATAGGCACTCATCATTTCTTCGAAAAGATTCTCTTTCGATGTGAAGTGCCTGAAAAGGGTCAGCTCGGCCACCCCGGCCTTCTGCGCGATTTCTTTCGTTGTCGCACCCAGGTATCCCTTTTCGGAAAAGAGCTTCAGCCCCGCTTCCAGTATCTTCTCACGTGTATCTTTAACCATGGTTATGTTAGCGCTCACTTACATTTTTACTATAGTTTCAACCGCTGAGAATTGTCAATGGAGTGCTTCAAGCATGCTTGGAGAGCGTGTCGGCGCACCACCCCGGATATGCCTTTATCCACGCCATCAAAAAGAGTTCGACTTCAAGTCCCTCTCTCACCCGAAAACGCTCGTACCTCGTCATTTCCCGGGGCAGCCGTCGGGAATCCGGTTTTTCAGACGGGTTGGACGTCTGCCGGACGGTCCCGGCTGCTCAGGCTTACTCTCTTTTAGAACGAAAACGAGTGATTGCGAAAGCCCCCCGAAAAGAAGTAAACTATCGAAATGAGATGTAATTCAAACTCGGCCCTGTCATGGCAGCATGCCGACAGGGTCTGCAAGTGATCTGCATGAGATCTCTCTTAACAAGGCGTATCTTCCTCCCGGCACTGCTGCTGACGCTCCTTTCCGGGGCGGCAGCTTACGGCTTTCAGGACCTCGGAAACTACGAATACAACCGGGCCCGTCTCCTCGCCTACCTGGTCCGCAGGGACCTCGAAGCATACCATTTCACTCATAAGAAGATAGACGACAAATTCTCCGAGGCCGCGTTCGGCATCTATCTCAAGGACCTGGACGGCAAAAAGCGCTTTCTTCTGAAGGATGACGTGGACAAACTGAGGGCCTATTCCGACCGGATAGACGATGAACTCAACTCCGGCAGCTTGAAACTTCCGGACGTCGGCGCTGCCGTACTTGCCAGGAGGGCTGCCGTCGTCCAGGATATGGTGAAAGGCCTGCTGTCTAAGGACTTCGATTTTTCGAAGAACGAGACCATAGAGACGGATGCCGATAAGCTCGACTACTGCAAGACCGACGCGGAGCTAAGAGAGAGATGGAGAAAGGTGCTTAAATATCAGGTCCTTCTCCGGTATCTGAACCTGGTTGATGACAAGGGTGCCGGGAGCGGTGACAAGGAGAAGAAAACCTCTCAGGAAGACCTTCAGAAAACCGCACGTGAAAAGATCGGAAAGACGTATGAAACTTTCTTCTCGCGGCTCCTCCAGGAGAAAGAGAGGGACCACTTCAACCGCTACTTTGACGCGGTGACCCGGGCCTTCGACCCTCATACGGATTATATGCCCCCGAGCACCAAGGAGGATTTCGATATCAGCATGCGGGGTTCCCTCGAAGGCATCGGTGCCACGCTTCAGGAAAAAGACGGGTACATCAAGGTAGTAAAAATCATACCCGGCGGTCCGGCCTTCAGACAGAAACAGCTTCAGGCCGCCGACATAATCCTGAAGGTGGCCCAGGGGAAAGGTGAACCCGTGGATATAACCGATATGGACATCAAGGACGCGGTAAACCTTATACGGGGCCCGAAAGGCACCGAAGTCCGGCTCACGGTGAAGAAACCCAACGGCAAGCTTGTCATAATACCCATCCTGCGCGACGTCGTGCAGCTTGAGGATACCTTCGTCAAAGGCGCCGTACTGAAGGGCGTCTCAGGCCGGACTTACGGCTACATCAGGATACCCAGCTTTTACAGGGACTTTGAAAAGATGAAGGACGGCGATCCGGGCCGCAACGCCACGGACGATGTCAGGGCCGAGCTGGAGAAGCTGAAAACGGAAAATATCGACGGCCTGGTCCTGGACCTCAGGAATGACGGCGGCGGGGCCCTTACCGACGCAGTGCGGATTGCCGGATTGTTTATTGACACCGGTCCGATCGTACAGATCAAGGACAGCTCCGGCAAGATCTCTGTCCTCTCCGATAACGTACGGGGCACGAGTTATGACGGTCCCATGGTGGTCCTTGTCAACGAGTTCAGTGCCTCGGCCTCGGAAATACTTGCCGGGGCGCTTCAGGACTATGGGCGGGCGGTAATCGTAGGCGGCCAGCACACACATGGAAAGGGCACCGTCCAGTCCATAATCGATCTCGATCAGACGATTCCCTTCAGTAATATGGATAAGTACAGAACTCTCGGGGCACTCAAGCTCACTATCCAGAAGTTTTACCGTATAACGGGAGAGTCCACTCAATATCGCGGCGTCCTGCCGGACATAGTGCTTCCCGACACCCTGAAGAGCCTGAAGACAGGAGAGCAATATCTTGACTACGCCCTCCCCTGGGACACAGTGACCAGGACGGCCTACAATAAATGGCCGAAGCTCCACGCCCATCTGGCTGAACTCAGGGCACGGAGTGAAAAGCGGGTTGAGGCGAACAAGAAATTTGCAGAAATATCCAGGGAAAGTGCCAGGATTAAAGACCTGCAGAATAAGACCATACAGTCTCTGAATATCGATGCAGCCAGGAAAGAGATCGAGGACATGAAGAACCGGGCAGACAGCGAAATGCCGAATCCTCACACGACGTTGAAGGACAATAACCAGGACTCGTCCCGGCTGACGGAAAAAGAGAGAAAGGAATTGTGGGTAAAAGAGGTGGCCGGGGATGCGTATGTCAGCGAGGGGATGGCCGTTCTCGGCGATCTCATATCCCTTAATGCAAAAAATACCGCTGTGACCGCCAACTGACTAACGGACCGGCTGATACGTCCCGGGAACACCTTTTTTGGACAGCACGATTTGCCACACGTTCAATTGCCGCGCCCTGAACAGACCGGCGCTGCTCAGGAGATAATATTTCCACATCCTGAAAAACCTGTCATCGTATAATGCCTCTATTTTGTTCCAGTTCTCACCGAAATTCCTGAACCATGCGGTCAAAGTCCTGTCATAGTAAATTCCAAGATTATGCCAGTCTTCCATCACAAACAGCCCTTCGACTGCAGCGCTGATCTGGGCCATCGACGGGATCATGGAGTTGGGGAATATATATTTGTAGATCCACGGATCAGTGGTGACCGACGAAATGTTGTTGCCGATGGTATGCAGCAGAAAAAGACCGTCGTCCTTCAGGCATCTGTTTACCGTAGTCATAAAGGTCCTGTAGTTCTTGTATCCTACGTGTTCGAACATCCCCACAGACACAATATGATCAAACTTTTCATTCAGGTCCCTGTAATCCTGAAGCCTCAAGTCAACGGATTGCCCGCAGCAGAGTTCTTTCCCCAGACTAACCTGTTCATTTGATACCGAAATGCCCACCACTTTCACGCCGTACTTCTCGGCAGCGTACCCGGCGAAACTCCCCCATCCGCAACCAATATCGAGTATTCTGTCCCCGGCCTTAAGTCCAAGCTTCCGGCATATCAGGTCAAGCTTTGCCTCCTGCGCCTCGTCCAGACTGCCTTTATCTTTCCAGTACGCACAGCTGTAAACCATCCGCTTGTCCAGCATATTCCTGTACAGTTCATTGCCGATGTCATAGTGTTTCTCTCCAACTTCAAACGATCTTGACTTGCTGCTCAGATTGAACACCCTCGCCTTAAGAACGTGTAAAGCGTATTTCCAGTTCCTGGTCTTTTCTTCGGCATTTGTCTGCATGATCCGGCAGAACAGCTCATCGAGACATCGGCAGTCCCACCATCCGTCCATGTACGCCTCACCCAGCCCCAGACTCCCGTCGGTCAACACTCTTTGATACAACCTTTCATCGTGGACCACGATGTCCCGGGGACCGCTTCCGTTGATGGAAATGTCCGCATCAGCAAGAATCTGCTGAACGATATCTTTTGCCGCACTCATTCTCTTTTCACCGAGCCTCCTCTTATCTCTCTACTTTTTCATACTATCACTATGGACATTTTTTTCAAGGCCCGAACCCGGCAGAGGCAGCGACTGTGGGTAAGTTTAACTGCCAAAAAATGGGATAATTCCGTTGAAATAGGCTAGAATAAAAGTGTGCAGCAGGCTTACTATCGGACAAGCTTGGAACTTTTGTCCAACAGCTTCGAAAGTGTGAAGGGGCATGGCTCTTAGGACAGATATAGGGCGCCTCCTCACCATCATCATCGGTGCGTTTATCGGCATATTCGTCTTCGTGGTCCCGATCGGCTATTTCCTTGTTTCCTACCAGTATAATGCAGGCAGTCTTTCTACCGAGGCAGAGGTCAACGCGGCCATCATCTCGCATGCCATGAACCTTGACCCCAAGCTATACGAGGTCGGACAGGAAAGACTTAACGAATCAATATCGGAGCGCCTGAAGGAGGGTCGCGGCGAGATAAGGCGCGTCGTGGACCAGCACGGCGCGATTATCGCCGAGAGCGCCGATACCATCAGCCCTCCCTACATAATGAGGTCTTCCCCTCTCACCCAGTCGGGCAGATTTACGGGACGCGTAGAGATCTATCGTTCCTTGCGTCCTCTCCTCATCCGTGCCGGTCTTCTCGCTGCGGGGAGCATTTTTTCCGGAGGAATCATCTTCTTCATCCTCCTTGTCCTGCCCCTTCGCACGATTCGCCAGGCCGAAGACGCTCTCAAGGACAGCGAGGAGAGATACCGCGATCTGTTCGAGAACGCCAGCGACCTTATTCAGAGCGTCGCCCCGAACGGCGACATCGTTTACGTGAACAGCGCCTGGCGGCAGACACTGTCATACACCGAAAAGGAGATAGCGAAATCGTCTTTCTTTGACATCATTCATCCGGACGAGCGCACACGTTTCAGGGATCTGTTCGCACGTCTGATGTCGGGCGAGAACATTGATAGGGCCGAGACAAAGCTGATAACCAGAGACGGCAAGACGATAATAGTGGAAGGCAGCGTCAGCTGTAATTTCAGGGACGGGACGCTCGCTGCCGTGCGCGGTATTTTTCAGGACGTTACTGAGCGCAAGAAGGCCGATGAGTCCCTCCGCAGGACACTGGAGGAGCTGAAGAGGGTGACCTCTGAACTCGAAAACGCCTACAGGAAGATGGAAACGGACCGCAACAACCTCCGTTCGGCTCTCGACAGTTTCTCCCGGGTTATCACCGAAGTGGAGACGAAGAGGGGGTTCGAAGAATATCTTTATCGGCCGATTGAAAATCCTCTCCTTCCGGTATGCTGGCAAATGAACGAGTGCACATACACGGGATGTCCCGTTTACGGACAGAAACACGTGAGATGCTGGCAGGTGGCCGGTACCCATTGCGGAGGCGCGGTCCAGGGGCAGTTCGCCAGGAAATACGTCGATTGCAAGGAGTGCTCCGTATATAAGGAGTCGACCCGGATCCCGGTATATGAAATAACGGAGACGTTCAACAACATGATGCATATCCTCGAATTGAAGCATAACGAGCTGACAGAAGCTCGCGGAGCCGCTGAGGAAGCCAGCCTGCTGAAATCCGAGTTTCTTGCAAATATGAGTCACGAGATACGGACGCCGATAAACGGGATCATAGGCATGACGGGGCTGGCCATGGACACTCAACTTTCGGAGGAGCAGCGCGAGTATCTGCAGGCCGTCCGCAAGAGCGCCTATTCCCTGCTTTATATCATCAATGACATTCTTGATTTTTCAAAAATAGAAGCCGGCAGGCTCACTCTGGACGCCGTTGATTTCGATCTTGGACAGACAATCGCAGAAGTGATCGACACGCTCGCGCCCCAGGCTTCTGAAAAAGGCCTGGAGATAATCTCCGAGATAGGCCCGGAAGTTCCGGCATTGCTGGTGGGCGACCCCGTGAGGCTTAAGCAGATATTGCTGAACCTAGGCAGCAACGCCATAAAGTTCACTCACGCCGGCAGAGTCGTTTTCAGCGCTGTCCTGGAGGAGGAGTCAGAAGATAATGCCGATATAATGCTGTCCGTGGCAGACACCGGCATCGGCATCCCGGAAGACAAGCAGCAGATGATATTCGAAAAATTCGTCCAGGCCGACAGTTCGACGACCCGCCTTTACGGGGGCACCGGGCTGGGATTGTCGATAACGAAGAAACTGGTCGACCTGATGGGCGGAAAACTGGGGGTGTCGAGCGACAGCGACAGCGGCAGTACATTCTGGATAGATATCATTTTCCGAAAGCAGAAGGAAACGAAGGGCGCGGGCGGCCGTGCACAACAGGACGTCGCAGAAAAACAGGAGGCGGAGGTGCCGGTCGCCCTCAAACGGTTTCACCACTTGCGTATCCTGCTGGTCGAGGACAACGACATCAACAGACAGGTTGTATTGAGACTGCTCGCCAAGGCCGGGATTAAGGTCGACATCGCGGAAAACGGCATTCAGGCCGTCGAAGCGGCCCGGAAGACGGCTTATGACTTCATCCTGATGGACGTACAAATGCCCGAAATGGACGGGTTCGAGGCCACAAGGAAGTTCCGCGCGAAGGAAGCAGATGGACGGCATGCAATCATAATAGCAATGACCGCACATGCCCTGAAGGGGTATCGCGGACGCTGTCTGGAGGCCGGAATGGACGATTACCTGTCAAAACCGGTAGACAGGGGTAAACTGCTGGGTGTCTTCGAACGGTGGGCGTCCCGTTATAACAGGGTAGAAAGCGGAGCCGGCAGCGGCGGGCAAAATGGCCCCGATCCGACGGCACTGCATCATCGTTCTCCCGTCGACATGAAGAGTGCGATGGCGCGGTTCGACGATGACGGAGAATTTTTCAACAGCATGCTGGCCGAATTCCTCAATTACATGCCCGGGAAACTCTCCGCCATCGAGGGGGCGGCGGAGTCGCGCGATCCGGTCGGACTTCGGAACCATGCCCACAGCCTCAAGGGCACCGCAGGAATGCTGAGCGCCGGGACGCTGACTTCCATATTGTTAAGGATCGAAGAGAAAGGATATGAAGGCGATATTGAAGGCGCCATGCCTCTCCTTGAAGACCTTAAAGCGGAGATTTCACGACTGGAGGAATTTCACAGAAACCTGCAGATTCCGGGACAGCCGTGAAAATATTGATCGCCGACGATGACCCCCTATCGAGAAAGCTTCTTGAGAAGACGCTGGGGGGCTGGGGACATGAGACGCTCGCTGTCAACAGCGGCGGGGAGGCGTGGAAAACGTTTTTGTCCCACAAGGTCAATTTCATTATCGCCGACTGGTTGATGCCCGGCATGAATGGCCCTGATTTATGCAGTAAAATACGCGCCTCGGACTCTTCAGAATACGTGTACTTCATTCTCCTCACCGGCAAGGGCAGGAAAGAAGACATTATTGCGGGGCTTGACGCAGGCGCTGACGACTACGTGACGAAACCTTTTGAGCCGGACGAACTGCGGGTGCGGCTGCTGGTGGGAGAACGCATATTGAACTTCGAGAAACAGATCAGCGACAAGAACGGCGAGTTGGTCAGACTGAATGCCAGACTGGAAGAACTTGCGAGACTTGACCCGCTGATGGATATAGGAAACCGGAGGAGCCTGTACGAAACGATACAGAAGGTCCATCACCGTGCCTGCAGGTCAGCCCACGTTTACGGGCTTATCATGTGCGATATCGACAACTTCAAATCGTATAACGATTCTTACGGCCATTTGGCCGGGGATGCCGTTCTCAGGAACGTTGCCAATTCCATAAAGAAATGTCTCCGGATCTCGGATTACGTCTTCAGGTATGGCGGGGAAGAGATTGTAATCGTCCTGCCCGACCAGGACATGGGATCGTCCGTGACGGTTGCGGAGAGGATCAGGTACGAAGTCGAGTCTCTTCGGATCGAACATAAAAGCCGCAATAAAGGCGTTCTTACGGTGAGTTGCGGAGTGGCCGCATTCGACGTGGAAGGAAACGGCAGCAAGTGGGAAACCCTCCTTGAGTGTGCAGACAAGGCCCTGTACATGGCCAAATCTTCAGGCAGAAATACGGTGTGTTCATATCCCGAAGAGACTCTATAGCGGGCGTTTTCCGAACTTTGGCGTAAGCAGGGAAGCTGCCCGGCCGCCCCGGATCCTTGAAAATTCACCACCCCTTCTTTATAATTACTGGCAATACGACCCAAAGGGGGGGATATGAAGAAATTGTTGTTTGTAGTTTTGTGTCTTACTCTATTTTGTGCATCGGATGGTCTCGCCAAAGGTAAGCCGAGAATAGGGGTATTGAGGTTCACCAACGACACCAGTGCGGGGTGGTGGAGGGCCAGCGTCGGAAGGGAACTCCAGGACATGCTGGCTTCGGAGCTGGCCAGTACGAGAGCGTTTCACGTGCTTGAAAGGAAAGAGATCGACGCTGTGCTCGGCGAGCAGGACCTCGGCGCCTCCGGCAGGATCAGCAGATCCACGAGGGCAAAAATCGGCAGGATCAGGGGCGCGAAGTACCTCGTGGCGGCCACCGTTTCTTCCTACGAAGAGGACACCAGTGGCGGAGGCGGCGGAATCAGCATTGCCGGTTTTTCAATAGGCGGCAAAAAGGACAAGGCTTACATCGCGGTAGACCTTAAAGTAATCGACACCGGAACAGCCGAGATCGTCGACGCCAGGACGATAGAGGCATCTTCGTCCTCAGGCGGGTTGAGACTCGGGGGAGGTGTCGGGATATTCTCGGGAAGCTTGTCCCGGTATAGGAAAACGCCGGCCGGAAAGGCCATCAGGGCATGTATCATCGAGATTTCGGAATACCTGGAATGTTCGCTGGTAAGGGGAAGAAACGACTCCTGCATGGAAGATTATGCCGCGAAAGAATCGGCCAGAAGGGAAAGGACAAAGGGCGCTATCGATCTGGAGTAACCCGGACCCCAGTTCAGGCAACCGTCAGGGGGACGCGACAAAAGGCATGACGCGGGCCGCGTCCCCCCTCAGATACGCTCTACCGTCCTGATGAGGGCTTCGGCTTTTTTTATGCTTTCCTGATATTCCCGCTCCGGGTCGGAATCGGCCACAATCCCTGCCCCCGCCTGGATATACGCCCTGCCCTCCTTCTTCAAAAGCGTTCTTATAATGATGTTGAAGTCCATATTGCCGCTGAACCCTATGTATCCTGCCGAACCCGTGTATGGGCCGCGCCGGAACGGCTCAAGTTCGTCGATGATCTCCATGCACCTCACCTTCGGCACGCCGGTTATCGTCCCGCCGGGGAAAGTGGCCTTTATCACATCGATACAGTCCTTTCCCTCCGCGAGAACGCCCTTAACATTCGAAACGATATGTATAACGTGAGAGTATTCCTCCGTGATCATGAGCTCATCCACAGCCACGGTGCCATAATCCGCAACCCTCCCGAGATCGTTTCTTTCCAGGTCGATAAGCATGATATGTTCCGCCCTTTCCTTTTCATTCAGGAGAAGTTCCGCCCGCATCCTTTCGTCTTCGGCCAGGTCGCTGCCCCGCGGCCTCGTGCCGGCAATCGGCCTTGTATCGACAACCCTCTCGTTGACTCTTACCAGCCTTTCCGGGGAGGAACTGACGATCTGGTAACGGCCGAAATCAATGAAACACGAGAAGGGAGAAGGATTTATCTCCCTGAGGACACGGTACATGTCCCAGGGATTGCTGTCACCGACGTCTGCCGAAACCCGTAGAGACAGGTTCGCCTGGAATATGTCGCCTGCCGCAATATACTCTTTCGCCTTTTCCACCATCCGGATGTAACGGTCCTTGCCGGTATCATCTTTGATGACAGCAGGCGCATTATAAGTTGTCCTGCGCGGCACCGGCAACTCCACACAGGAGGAGGATAAGCCCCTGGCAATCTTTTCATATATGTGGCGTACGACTTCTTCCGCTTCCTCTGCGTAAATCTTCGGGCTGCTGTCCCCTCCGGAATATCCGAGGCCCCGCTCCTGCGCCCCGGGGCAGACAACGATCCAGCTCTTCTCCAGCATATGATCGAATGCCACAATCCGGTCCAGCATAAAAATATGAGCATCCGGCAGATGGAGGTCGTCAACCGCGTTGTGAGGAAGTCTCTCCAGGTAGCGTGAGAAGTCATAGCTCAGCATACCCGCGGCGCCTCCCTGAAAAGGCGGCAGGCCCTCCACGGGTTTCTGCCTGTAGCCGGCCAGGAGTTCTCTGAGTCTCTCGAGGGGATTCCTGTAAGACAACCCCTTCCTGCCGCGCCAGTCCGTTTCAACCAGGCCGTCTTTCACAGTGAGGACCAGGTAAGGATCAAGGCCGATGAACGAATAACGGGCAATGTTGCCGGGCCCCTTGACACTCTCAAAAAGGAGGCTTTTCGGGGCCCTGAGGCAGCCGTAAAGGATGTCCGGCCTCACAAAGGGTATTTCCCTGAATACGGGCGAAAGCCCTTCGTCGCTAAAAATCATGCCGGGTGCATCATAGCGGGACGTCATATTAAAGCCGGCCGGTTTCAGGCAGCCGCGATCTCTTTCTGTATCCGCTCTATGGCCTTCAGCGGATTGTCCTGCCCGAGTATGGCCCTTCCCATCACAAGATAGTCCGACCCTTCACGTATCGCCTCTTTCGGGGTCACGATGCGCATCTGATCGCCAGGCGGCGTCCACGAAGGCCTGACGCCGGGCGTAACAATCAGGAACCCGGTCCCGCAGTGCCCCCGGATCATGGCCGCCTCCCTTCCCGAGGCCACCACCCCGTCCAGACCCGCCTTCAGGGCCAGTCCTGAAAGGTGTCTCACATGTGTGTTGAGACTGTGCTGAACTCCGATTTCGTCCCTCAGTACGTCTTTTGAAATACTGGTGAGTACCGTAACCGCAAGTATCCTCGGCCTGTTCAGGTTTTCTTTCAGACATAAGTTCACTACATCATCACCGCACTTCTTCATCATGTCCAGCCCTCCGGAAGCGTGCACATTGAACATGAAGACGCCGAGCCTTGCAGCGAGAACGGCCGCCCGGGAGACGGTATTCGGGATGTCGTGGAATTTCAGGTCGAGAAATACCCTCCGCCCCCTGCGGTGGATCTCCCGAATTATCGGCGGGCCTGCTGCGGTAAAAAGCTCAAGTCCGACTTTAAAAATGTCAATGTAATCCTTGAATTTATCTACAATGTCCAGCGCATAATCGTATTCCGGAACGTCAAGAGCGAGAATTATCCTGTCTTTCGGTTCAGTCACAGAACTTCTCTCCGGCCACCTCCTGAGCCCCGCAGACATAACTGTCAAAAACTATCTGCGACCAGGTCTCCATCTTGTCGTAAACCTGCATCATCCCCTTTTGATCCGCCCACTGCCCGGCCATTTTTTCCGTCTCTTTTACCGAATATTCACGGGATTCCACTTCAAGCACGAAAACAAGGCCCAAATGGACCTTGCTGACACTCGAACTTTCGTCGTTTATGACGCCTTTAAATGACAACCTTCCGGGGCCGCCGAGCAGAATTTCCTCGTTGAGTTCTCTATAAAGCCCCTTAATGATTATATTCGGATATCCGCCATCCGGCAAAGAAGGGTTTATATGACCTCCTATGCCCAGAGAATATTTGTTATGAAGTCTTTCTTCAGTCTGTTTGGAGGTCCTTCTGAGGAGCAGAAAATTGTCCCGGCAACGGACGATTACGTACGGTATTACCTGCTTGAGACCGAAATCGTGTTCCGCATCGCTCCGGGGAACGAACATGTGGGCCGCCAATATTTCGTTGAATATGGCGTCTCCCCTCCCTGTTATCAGACGTTCACCGGACGCCAGGAACGGCTCCAGCAGTTCCCTCTTTACGACTAATACTTCTTCCGGCATGTTGAACTGTCAACTCCTTCCTGCAGACATTAAACAATACCTGTTTATTTCAAGTCGGCCGTCATTCCACCATTCGATCGCGGAATCCGGCGATTTCAACGTCTCCGGATTGTCCGATCAAGTCTGACAATGACAAACTGCAGCAACCCTGGAGCGGGTCGCCCAACGCATGGCCGCAAAATAACACAGACTATTATACACGGTCTTCTGCTTCCCGCGTCTTTCACTCTTCATCGAGTCCGTATTTCTTGAGCTTTCGCCATAAAGATACCCGGTCTATCCCCAGTATCTGTGAGGCGGTGGTCTTGTTCCCGCCGACTTCATTCAGTACCCAGTTGATATATGCCATCTCCTGCTCTTCAAGGGACGGCATCCTTCCCTCTTTCTTTCTGAAAGTCCTTATATGGAGCTCCTTCAGGTCTTCGGGCAGCTGGCCCATTTCTATCATCCCCCCGTTTGAAAGGGCGACGCCTCTCTCGATGATGTTTTCAAGTTCTCTGACATTTCCGGGGAAATCGTAGTTTGTCAAAACGGCCATAACATCGGGAGAGATCTCCTCCACATTCTTTTTCATGATGGTCGTATACTTTTTCAGAAAGTAGTAACTGAGAAGAGGAATGTCGCCGCTCCTCTCCGACAGCGGCGGAACGTGCAGGGATACGACATTAAGCCTGAAATAAAGGTCCTGTCTGAAGCCGCCGTTTCTTATGGCATCCTGAATGTACCTGTTGGTTGCCGCCACAAACCTGACGTTCACGCGCACGGGTTCGGTAGCTCCGAGGCGAAGCATCTCTTTTTCCTGGATCACCCTGAGGAGTTTTACCTGCATCGAGGGCGACATCTCCGTAACCTCGTCGAGAAAAAGGGTCCCGCCGGACGCCATCTCGATCAACCCTTTCTTCATGGTTGCAGCGCCGGTGAACGCGCCCTTCTCATGCCCGAACAACTCATTGCCGAGAAGGTCTTCGGAGAAGGCCCCGCAGTTTATGGCAAAAAAAGGGCCTTCGCAGCGTCCGCTCTGCAAATGTATATATCTCGCGAAGAGTTCCTTGCCGGTCCCGCTCTCCCCGCCCAGAAGGACATTGCAGTCCGTGGGGGCTATCTGCCGCGCCGTCTCCAGAAGCCTCTGCATCGAAGCGTCCTGTGTGATAATCTTGATCTTCCCCTCGCAGCGGTCGATCTGCTTCCTCAACTGCCTGTTTTCCTTCCTCAGCGCGACTTTCTCCGCCGCTTCCTTCACGACCTTTCTCACCTCATCCAGCTTGAACGGCTTAGCCATATAATAGAAAGCACCACACTTCATGCTCTCTACCGCCGATTCGAGAGTCGCAAATCCGGTAATCATAATGACCTCGGTATCAGGATAAAGCTCCTTGCACTTCTTAAGCAGCTGCATACCGTCCACCTTCTCCATCTTGAGATCCGTAAGAAGGACATCGAAGATCTGATCGTCCAGCAGCTTAAGAGCATTCTGGCCGCTCTGGGTGCCGGTCACCTCATAACCCTCTTTCTTCATGACGTGCTCGAGGTTCTTAAGCGCGGTCTTTTCATCGTCCACAATCAGTATTTTCGCTACATGCTCCATAGATCAGAATTCCTTTCGTTCCTTGTCTTTCCGGCCTCTGCTTTTGCCATCCCCGTGAAGCGGCAGCCTGATCAGGAAAGTGGTCCCCTGCCCGCTGGTACTCTCCACTGCGATGCAGCCGTCCGATATTACGTCCCCGAACGTTATTTTTTTCAAGAAACCTCAATTCGAAAAAGATGAGGATTGAGATACCTACCATCACGGCAACTGTTGCGTAATAGCCGAGAATGACCTTCTGTCGGCTGCTTCGCCGGTATCCAGCATTAGTACATTTTATCAGCTTCATATTGCAATAAGCAACATCGTTTAAAACTTCTGCAACATCTCAGGAACAGATCCTGCCATGACCCGTTTGCAGCAACTCATCATGGATGGTTTCCACTGGTGATGTACTTTCTTTTCAGCGCCATCGGGATTATTGCATCACGACTTACCTTCCTCTCAATTCGGCCCTGAAAAGAACTTCTCGCCGATTCTGTTGCATTAAGCAACCCACTCCTTGCCCTCCGCCATAAGCTCCCCCGTCTTTTTTCATGGTTTTTCGGGTAGTTACAACTCCGGCAGCGAATGGCACACATCTTGAAAAAGCCCTTTTTGTATCCCCACAGGTCTTTCATCGGCTACTTCGCTTCGCGGAGATGTCAGGCATCAGTGGGACCAGAAATATACCGGAGGTGAAATAACATGCACGACATAGTCAAAGAAGCAGCCAATTTTATCACCCTCGACGCAGCCAGGATAATCTATCTCTTTCTCGTGGGGTTCGCAGGTGGCGTGATCAGCGGATTTGTCGGATCCGGAGGCGGGTTTGTACTCGCCCCGGCCATGATGAGCCTCGGCGTACCGGGTCTTGTGGCAGTTGCAAGCACCATGTGTCACAGGTTCCCCAAAGCGCTTGCCGGCGCAATAAAGCGTGCCAGGTACGGACAGGTGGATGTCAAGCTCGGCCTCATCTTCGGCGCCTCCGCCGGGGCCGGAGTCCTTTACGGTGCGAACGTTCAGGACGGTATCAGGAAGGTTTTCGGAGACCCCGGCTCGGACCTCTATGTCAGCTCCGCGTTCGTCCTGGTCCTCTCTGTTGTGGGCGTTTCTTTACTGCGCGACGCCGTAATGACTCACAGGACGGGAAACGTACGTAATGAGGAAATGCCGGCCAGGTTTGCCCGCCGGGTTCAGTCTTTGAAGATCCCGGGCACCATGGTCTACTTCAAAAGCCTCAATGCCCGGATCTCCGTCCTCTTAATAATACCTGCCGGGTTCGCGACCGGCGTGCTCGCCGCAACAATCGGTGTCGGGGGGTTCATAGGCGTTCCCTCGATGATCTACGTGCTGGGCGCTCCCGGCATCATGGCCTCTGCGACCGAGCTGGTAGTCGCCTTCACGGCGGGACTCAGCGGCACCTTCAGGTACGCCATGAGCGGTCTCGTCGATATCCGTCTCGTGGTACTGATACTCTGTGGTTCCGTCTTCGGAGTCCGGCTCGGTGCAATCGGCATGACCTGTGTGAAACCGTTTATGGTCAAGCTTGTGATGGGCGTCACCATGGCAATCGTACTTTTCAGCAGGGGGTTAATGATACCGGTTTACCTTTCAGGGCTGGGAGTAATCGAGACCCTGAGCGACACCACCCTCAAAGTGCTCAGGAACATGAGTTTCATTATTATGGTAATGGCGCTGGTCACAGGAGTTGCCGTCGTACTGCATGCGACATGGCGGGGGCGCCGGAAGGAGAGACTGCTCCCGGCGACAGATATCCCTTTGCGGATCAGGGTCTGATACCTTAATGAGCGATGGGCAAACGTCACCCGGCATAGCCGGAATAAGGAAGACAGTTTGAGCACAATGCCACGGAGAAGAAGAGCATGCCTTTTCAAAATTTAACCCGCTTTATTCACAAATTTTCCTGCATGGCGACAGGACATAGTGTTTGAGCCGTTTTACTTGCCCGATATTCAGACACTATGTATCCCGAAATAAAGAGGGCAAGTTCCTCGGAGGTCGTAACGACCGGGAATGAGCGAAAATACTATGTCCTTTCGCGTCCACCACATTTCATGAATAATCCGGGTTAACTCTGTCTCCGTGTCTCAGTGCCAGTGGTTAAATACTCATCAGGCAGCGACTACCAGGACGAAGCCGGCGAACATGAGCAGCGCACCCGCAAGCCTTTCCTTTATATTTCCCTCCCTGAAGAAGAGATAGCCATAAACGACACCGATGAGCAGACTGATCCGCTTTACCGAAATCATGTATGCAACGTTCGTAAGATGCATGGCGATCATCTGGGCTACGATCATGATCCCATAAAAGAATCCGCACGGTCCGAGAACGGGGATATGTTTTCTCCATCTGAAGGACCTCCACTCCTTCCGAGCCTTCAAGAGACCGATGGGCGTAAAAAATATCGTCAGGACCGTAAAGTAGGTGATACCAAAGAACAGCGGAGATGAATGTTCTATAGCCATCTTGCCGAATGAAGAAGTGATGCTATACAGCACCGCAACACAGATCATCATAAGGGAGCCCTTTTCCCCGGCCAGCTTCCTGAACGGGGCCCAGAGCCCTCCTTTCGACCGCCCGATGTTCAGAACATAGCTTCCAGCGGCTATAAGGAATATACCCGCCGCACCCCGTGCCGAAACCTCCTCTCCCAGCACAACATAAGATGCGACAATGAGTGCAACCGGAGTAATTGCCAGAAAGGGCAGGGTCAGACTAAGCGGCGACGCCTTAAGTGCCTTGACGTACAGAACGACGGTAACCAGTTCCACCGGCAGAGCGACAAGAAAAGCCTCATAGAACTGATTGTCAAGCGGCGGCGCCGGTACGAAAAGCCAGGTTACGAAGAGCAGCGGCAGGGTAAACACCAGCCTGAGCCAGGCCACCAGATATTCGTTGCCGTCCTCAAGTGATTTCTTCGCCAGTGCATCACTGGTGGCCAGTGAAAAGGCGGACAACAGAGACAGGAAGACCCATGTATGGCCCATCTTTCAGTGTACCCTGAAGACAAGGCATCCTTTAAGGATCATGAAAGGCAGAGCCATAATCGAGGCCCCCATGAGACACAGGACAAACAGTGGCACGGCCAGATAGCCGGCGGTTGCCGCCCCTGCCCATTTCAATTTCTCCGTCGCGGCGGCCGAATAAGTGACCTCCCCTTTTAGTGCCCTCACGTCATCATAGACAAGCCGAATGAATATCAGGAGATAAGGAAAGAAGAGAAAGGACAGTATAGGTCCCAGGAGCGGCACCGTTCCTATCAGGACAGAGACTATCCATACCAGAAAAAGCCTGAGAAAGACTTCCAGCCACAGTCCCCTTACGTACTCTTTGCTTTTCAAAAGACAGTCCATCCCCCTCCCGCCTTCGGCAATGAATATGAACTGGGAGAAGGCAAACCACACCGAAAATATGACGCCCGGAACGATAAAGAGCAGAAACCCGCCGGGGATGATATAACCTATCAGTGAGATAAGCCACATGAAAGACCATATCACCGACCGGCTCTTCCCAAGCGCCCCGCCGACTCCCAGCCCTTCATCAACGACGGCATAAACGACAGCGGCCGATCCCCAGGTAAAAAAGACGATCCCGGCTGTTATTCCCGCAACAGCTCCCGTCGCGGGCAATAGCTTATGTCCCGTGTGAAAGAGATCTGAAAAGAGATAACCAAGACCCAGACACACGCCGAAGGCTCCCGCAAAAAAGAGAAAAGTGAGGATGCAGAGCACAATAAGAACACCCGCACGCCGCTTGTATATCTCCCATGCCCGCTTGAAGAGTGCGCCCGGGTCCGCGAGACCTCCTTTGTTTCCGGGGCCCTCCGATGCTGACCGGAAATCCTTAGATCTTTCTCCCCGCCCTGCCTCCGCATCTTCGCCCTCAGACTGACCGTTCTTCTCTTTGAGATCTTTTAACCTCCCGGCCTTCCACTTCTCGTACTCATCCCTGTCCCTGAACTCCGTCATTTACCGCTCCTCGCCAATTTTGTTTATATAAACCATTCAAGGTCCCTGCCGCAGACCGCAAACCTCCCGGTATATTCTACATATTCGGCTCATTCTTCAATATCATAAAAGCTGAGATCGGCACCACATTTGACCGGCGGCAAAAAAACAGTCTCACTTCCCGGCGGCAACTGCTATAATAAGGCGTTCGTAATTCTGTGAATAACCATGTAAAATGACAGGCCTGGTGGAGTCTCTGAACATATCGTCTCATCCTTATGTAAATGCGCTTGTCTTCTTTATCGTCTCTATCATCATGGCGAAGGCGGCTGACCTGCTGGTCGACAAGGTCCTCCGGAGATTTTCGCGGGTCACAAAGACGGACCTGGATGACAGGATCATAGACCTGACCCACAGGCCTATATTTTATACGATAGTAATAGCCGGCAGTGTCGTCGCCATATCATATCTGGACCCTCCTCCGAAGGTCTTTTTTTACACCAGCGGCATAATGTATTCACTCCTTGCCATAACCTGGTGCATAACCGGCATTAATATCAGCAACACTACGATCGAACACGCCGTCTACAGGGTCTCCGACGTAACCGGCATGAGCAAGGACGTTGTGCCCCTGGTAAAAAACGTATTAAAGATCGTGATAATTGTGGCCGCCCTCATGGTGGTCCTCTCCCTCTGGAAGGTCGACATTACACCCGTCATGGCATCGGCAGGGATTGCGGGCGCTGCCATGGCGTTGGCGGCAAAAGACACAATAGCAAACCTTTTTGGGGGTATCAGCGTTTTCATGGACAAGCCCTTCAAGATCGGCGATTACATCGTTCTTGACAGGGGGGAAAGAGGCGAGGTCGTAGACATCGGCGTAAGGAGCACACGCATCAAGACCCGTGACGACATCATGATAACAATCCCAAATTCAATAATGGCAAATACGAAGATCATCAACGAGAGTGCCCCTGTACCCAACTTCAGGGTGCGGATTCCCGTCTCGGTCGCATACGGAAGCGACATCGATCTCGTGCAGAAAATACTTCTTGAAATCGCCGCCGGCAACGGCAATGTCATTCCTGAACCCGCCTCCAGGGTCAGGTTCAGGCAGTTCGGGGATTCTTCTCTGAATTTCGAACTCCTCTGCTGGACGAAGGAGCCGGCGCTGAGAGGGCGCACCGTACATGAACTGAACTGCACTATTTACAGGAAATTTAACGAACTTGGCATCAGAATACCCTTTCCGCAGCGGGATGTCCATGTCAGTCAGGGTTGATTCCGGAATTCAGAGAAAATTGCCCGGCTGCGGTCCGCGGAACCGGGAAGCTCAAAGAATACCCTAAATATCAGGCCGGTCGCCGTCTTTCGGAAGGGAAACAATGAAATCGCTGCCTGAACCAGGGGTGCTCCTCACCGTTATCGTACCTTTGTGGGCCTTGATTATCCATTGGGTTATAGACAGGCCAAGGCCGGTCCCGCCGGCCCTTCTCGACCTCTCCTTGTCGACCCGATAGAACCTTTCAAACAGGTGAGGAATGTCCTCCTCCGGGATGCCAATGCCTGTATCGCTCACAGTGATAAGGGCCTTTCCTTCTTTCTCTTGGGTGGTAATGGTCACCTTTCCACCTCTGGGAGTGTACTTAATCGAATTCTCTACCAGATTTGAGAATGCCTGGTCCAGAAGGAACGTATCTCCGCATATCTCCAGACCCGCACGATAATCTTCCAAAAGAGAAACTCCCGAAGAAACCGCTTTACGCCCCAGCCTTTCAACGATGGCCGACAGGGCGGGGCCGAGTTCGAACCATTGCAGTCTCAGTTCAAGTATATTGTTGTCCGCCCTGGTAAGAAAGAGAAGGTCGTCCGTGATCCGGGACAGCCTGATAACGTCGGTCAGACTGCTCTCCAGGACGTTCTCATAGTCTTCGACGGCCCTCCTCCTCCGGAGGGCCACTTCGATGCTGCCGCGCAGCGCCGTCAGGGGCGACCTTATCTCGTGGGAAACGTCGGCGACAAAGCGCTTCTGCATCTCGATGGAACGCTGGATGCTCTGCAGCATATCGTTGAAAATCACCGCCAGTTCATCGAGCTCCCGTCCCTTCGACCCGACGTTGATCCTGCCCCTCATCCTCCCGCGCCTTATCTGTTCAGCCACACTCTTTATTTCAAGTACGGGGTTCACGGCCCAGCCGGCAAAAAACCAGCTCATCACTGAACACACCAGCAGCATGAGAGGAGAGAAGAGGGTAAAAAGTCTTCTCAGCCCCGCCAGCGTCTTCGCGGTCTCATCCAGCGACTGTCCCACCCGAATGATAGTCTCCTTGTTCACGGGAAAATATATGGTCCTGTAATCCCCTCCCATAAACTTCACCGTCTCATAACCGGCGTTCCCCTGAAATGCGCTCTTCATCAAACCCTTGTCCAGTGGCCATTGCTGATTCTGGCTCAGGGAAGTGATGATAATCTCGCCGCTATAATTGACTATCTGGAAGTACTCCTGCCTGGACTTTATTATTATCTCCTGGTCCCTGGTAAGGGTCTTGGGCTTCATCTTGTCAATAATCAGGTGGCGGGCAGTATCGAGAAGCTGTGCGTCAACCCTCTCCAGAAGCTGTCCTTTGTATTGCCCATAAAGCAGGAGACAGAAAGCGGCTATAATTATCACTACGGCGCCCGT